>NZ_CAKXZS010000024.1:0-99785 GCF_935822925.1 Mesorhizobium ventifaucium | reverse complement strand
GTGGGGGAGATATCCGGCAGGACAGAGGGGGGCACTGTCCCGCCGACGTTACCGCATCAGCGCTCTCCTACCGATCCTTCACCGTCTCCATCGCCACGAATGTCGAGGTCTGGGCGACGTGGGGCAGGGCGGAGATGCGCTCGCCGAGCACGCGGCGGTAGGTGGCGATGTCGGTGGTGCGGACCTTCAGCAGATAATCGAAGCTCGACGCCATCATGTGGCATTGCTCGATCTCCGGCACCGCCTGCACGGCGCGGTTGAAAGCGTCGAGCGCGGCCGAGCGAGTGTCCGACAGTTTCACCTGGACGAAGGCGACATGGCCTTCGCCCATGCGCTCACGGTCGATGATCGCCTGGTAGCCGCGGATGATGCCGTCCTTTTCCAGCCGCTTGACCCGCGCCTGCACCGGCGTCTTCGACAGGCCGACCTTTGCCGCGAGTTCCGACATCGAAAGCCGGCCGTCGCTGCCTAGCGCCGACAAGATGTTCCTGTCGATGCGGTCCAATTGGTCTTCTGTCATCAAATATCTGGTCAAATTGGAGGAAATCCGGCCGAATGATAGATCAATCGACCTATCCTGTCGATTTCTTTGGACCGATCGAAACTACGCTTTGTGCTAGCTTGCGTCATTCGGTCCGGTGACCGCCGGACCGCTCACTGATGCTCGCTCCACAGGACCGTCATGCCAGCGCTCGAAGCCATCCGCCAGCAGATCCGTGCCAATTACTTGCCTGACGAAGACGAGGCCGTGAAGCGGCTGGCCGAGGCGACAGGGCTTTCGACGAAAGAGCGCAAGGCAATCTCGGCCCGCGCGGCCGATCTGGTGCGGGCGGTGCGCGGCTCGTCCGATCCGCGGCTGATGGAAGTCTTTTTGTCCGCTTACGGCCTGTCCACCAAGGAGGGCGTCGCGCTGATGTGTCTTGCCGAAGCGCTGCTTCGGGTACCCGACACCGAGACGATGGACGACCTCATCGCCGACAAGATCGCGCCGCATGACTGGTCGGCGCATTCGGGCGGCTCGAGCTCGATTTTCGTCAATGCGTCGACCTGGGCGCTGATGCTGACCGGTCGAGTGCTCGACGAAGGCGAGGACGGCATCGAAGGCACGCTGCGCGCCATGGTGCGCCGGCTCGGCGAGCCGGTCATCCGCAGGGCGGTCGCTGCGGCCATGCGCGAAATGGGCGAGCAGTTCGTGCTCGGCCGCACCATTGCCGAGGCCGTCAAGCGCGGCCGGCCGATGACCCAGAAAGGCTATCTCTATTCCTTCGACATGCTGGGCGAGGCTGCCCGCACAGAGGCTGACGCACTGCGCTATCTCAAGGCCTATGCCGACGCCATCTCGTCGCTCGACGCCGGCGCCAACGGCCCCGACATCCGCCAGAATCACGGCATCTCGGTCAAGCTGTCGGCGCTGCACCCGCGCTATGAAGTGACGCAGAAGGAAAAGATGCTGCCTATGATGGCCGAGCGGCTTTTGTCGCTGGCGCTGGCGGCGCGCCATTCGCGCATGGGCCTCAACGTCGACGCCGAGGAAGCCGACCGCCTCGACCTGTCGCTCGAAATCATCGAGCGGGTGCTGGCCGAGCCGGAGCTTGCCGGCTGGAACGGCTTTGGCGTCGTCGTCCAGGCCTATGGTCCGCGCGCCGCCTTCGTCATCGACTGGCTCTATGCGCTGGCGAAGAAGCACGACCGCACCATCATGGTGCGGCTGGTCAAGGGCGCCTATTGGGACACCGAGATCAAGCGGGCGCAGACGCTCGGCCTCGACGGCTATCCGGTCTTCACCCGCAAGGCCAACACCGATGTGTCGTACCTCGCCTGCGCGAAAAAGCTGCTGTCGATGACCGACCGCATCTATCCGCAATTCGCCACCCACAACGCCCACACCGTCGCCGCCATCCTGTCGATGGCCGGCGATCGCGACTCCTTCGAGTTCCAGCGCCTGCACGGCATGGGCGAAGCGCTGCACGAGACGGTGCGGCGGGCCGAGGGCACGCGCTGCCGCATCTATGCGCCGGTCGGCGCGCATTCCGACCTGCTTGCCTATCTGGTCCGCCGGCTGCTCGAAAACGGCGCCAACTCCTCCTTCGTCCACCAACTCACCGACGAGGAGGTCGAGCCGGAGGATATTGCCCGCGACCCGCTCGAAACGGTCGAAAAACAGGGTCCGGCCGCCAATCCGGCGATTCCCAGCCCGTCGGCGATCTTCGGTGCTGCCCGCCGAAATTCGAAGGGTTTCGACATCACCGATCCGGTGACGCTGGCCGCGATCGTCAAGGCCAGGGCTGAATTCGCGGGGCCGGACCGCTGGCACGCCAGGCCGATCACCCGTGCCGCCGGCTACGGCAAGCAGTGTCCGGTTGTCAATCCGGCAAAACCCGACGAGGTGGTCGGCACGGTCAGCGAGGCCACCGCCAAGCAGGTTGCGACCGCCGTGCGCATCGCCGTGGAGGCGCAACCGGCCTGGGCAAGACGCCAGGTCGCCGAGCGCGCCGCCATCCTCAACCGCGCGGCCGACCTCTATGAGGCCAACGCCATCGAATTCTTCGCGCTCGCCACCCGCGAGGCCGGCAAATCACTGGCCGACGGCGTCGCCGAGGTGCGCGAGGCAGTCGATTTCCTGCGCTATTACGCGACCGAGGCGGCCAATGCCGAAACCGGAACCGAGGCGCGCGGCGTGATCGCATGTATCTCGCCGTGGAATTTTCCGCTCGCCATCTTCACCGGCCAGATTGCGGCAGCACTCGTCACCGGCAATTCGGTTATCGCCAAGCCGGCCGAGCAGACGCCGCTGATCGCCTTCCGCGCGGTCGAATTGCTGCGCCAAGCCGGTGTGCCGGAAGACGTCATCCAGCTTCTGCCCGGCGACGGCCCCTCGGTCGGTGGCCCGCTGACCGCCGACCCGCGCATTGCCGGCGTCTGCTTCACCGGCTCGACCGAGGTCGCCAAGCTGATCGAAAAGCAACTGGCCGAGACCGCCGCGCCCGACGCCATGCTGATCGCCGAGACCGGCGGGTTGAATGCGATGATCGTCGATTCCACTGCGCTGCCCGAGCAGGCGGTGCGCGACATCCTGGCCTCGGCCTTCCAGAGTGCCGGCCAGCGCTGCTCGGCGCTGCGCGTCCTTTACGTGCAGAAGGACGTCGAGAAGAAGATGCTGGACATGCTGAAGGGCGCGATGGAAGCGCTCAGCCTCGGCGATCCCTGGCGGATCTCGACCGATGTCGGGCCGGTCATCGACGAGGGGGCACAAAAATCGATCCGCGACTATTGCACTAAGATGGGCCTGCAGGGCCGGCTGATCGCCAAGCTCGAAGCGCCGAAGGATGGCCGCTTCGTGGCGCCGCATGTCTTTCGGGTCAAGGGCATCGAAGACATCGAGCGCGAGGTGTTCGGGCCGGTGCTGCATCTCGCCAGCTTCGACGCCGACGACATCGAGGGGGTGATCGCGGCGATCAATCGCAAGGGTTATGGCCTGACCTTCGGCCTGCACACCCGCATCGAAGGCCGCGCCCAGCATCTCGTCGACGGCATCCATGCCGGCAACATCTATGTCAACCGCAACCAGATCGGCGCTGTCGTCGGCTCGCAGCCGTTCGGCGGCGAGGGGCTTTCCGGCACCGGGCCGAAGGCCGGCGGGCCGCACTATCTCAGGCGGTTCCGCAAGGGGCCGCAGGCGGGCACACCTATTCCTGACGGCCGCAAGGTAACGGCGACCGAACTCGCCGACAACCTGCCGGACCCGGCGCTCGGCGGCTGGTCGACGCGGGCGGACCGCGTTGCCGTGCTGAGGAAGCATTTGCGCGGCAAGGGTGCCGCGGCCATCGGCGCCGCCGCCAGCATCGATTTCGGCCAGGTCGATTTGCCCGGGCCGACCGGCGAGGCCAACACGCTGTCGCTGTCGCCGCGAGGCCGCGTGCTCTGCCTGGGGCCGGACGCCGACACGCTGCTTGCCCAGACCATCCAGGCGCTGGCGGCCGGCAATGCGGTGCTGGCGGTCGCGCCGGGTGCGCCGGCGGCACTGTCGTCACTGACCGGCAAGGGCCTGCCGCTGGCGGCCATCGACGGCCGGCCCGACCCGGTCGAGGCACGCTCGCTGCGTGTCGACGTCGTCGCCTTTTCCGGCACGCCCGAGGCCGCTCGCATCGTGCGAAAGGTGATCGCCGACCGCGCCGGGCCGATCGTGCCGCTGGTCAGCGAAGTGCTCAACCCGGCCGCCTATGCGCATGAGCGCGCCGTCTGCGTCGACACTACGGCTGCCGGCGGCAACGCCAGCCTGCTGGCCGCGGCGTAAGGCTTAGCCGGGGCTTTCGCATAGCGGGGCGACTCTGCCTTCTCCCCTTGTGGGAGAAGGTGGCCGCGAAGCGGTCGGATGAGGGGTGTTCCAGCTTGGCATCGCCGCATTCCTTCCAACACCCCTCATCCGTCTTGGCGCTACGCGCCAATCCACCTTCTCCCACAAGGGGAGAAGGGAGAAGGGCGGCGCCGACTTCGACTATTGGCCGGCGGCGGGCGAGGCCATGTCACGCGCCCTCGACGACCGAAAAGCCTTCGAACTGCGGATGGCCGAGATAGTGCAGCTTGGTGGAGCCGGCGTTGCGGTGCGCGGCGCGGAAATTCTCGGATTTGGTCCAGGCGACGAAATCCTCATGGCTCGCCCAAACCGTGTGCGAAGCGAACAGCGTGTAGCCTTCGGCCTCGTTGAGCGGACCGCGCAGCAGATGAAATTGTTTGAACCCTTTCATCTCCGAAAGGCTGGAATCACGGTTCTTCCAGACGTCCTCGAAGGCCTCCTCCGAGCCGTTCTGGACCTTGAAGCGGTTCATGGCGATGTACATTGGCGGTCCTTTCAGCATTGGTGAATTGTGACGGTTGACGGTGGCCGAAACGATGAGGCGCAGGGTGTTAAAATGGACCAATCCGCGCTTTAAACACCCAACTTGACCTGCCAGTTTCGGTTGGAATGGGAGGGAACGGCGCTTGCTTGCGCACCAGTGTCAAAGCGAATTGATCAAGCTCCGTAGAACCTGAGCTTTCGGCAAGCTGTATGTCGCTGATGCTGCCGTCGGCCATGACAACGAATACGACCCTGGCATTGTTGCGAGCGCTCGCCTGTATCGCTTTCGAAACACGCCGGTTAGCACGGGCAAGCTTCTTCTGAACTTCACCGCTGTAGCGGGATTCTATCGCATTGCCTGCCGCTGCCTGCTTCTTGCCCTTGCTGGACGTCACCGCGTCGCGTTCCTCGCCATCCGCGGCGCCGCGGGCACCGTTCGTTTCGCCGGCTCCGCGAGGACCTGGTGTCGAGCTTGGCCTTGCGGTCGGGATCGGCGGCTGTCCGACATCGACAGGGGGCGCCTCGGTGCTCTCGGCCGGAGCAGCCGGCTCTGCCGGCGTTTCAACCTTCGGAGCCACGCTCTGCTCGTCCAGCCGTGGGCTGTCGGCCATCAACATGTCTGGCGCGGCGGTGGGTTGTTCGACAATCCGCGGCAAGGGCGCGGGTGGCTGCGCGGCCATTTCCCTGATGGGCCGGTCCCCGGTGGGCCGGTCGGCAGGCGGCTCGGGCTTGACCTCAGGCTTGGCTGGCCGCGGGTCGGGCACCAGGGTAACGTTCAACGCACCCGGGACCTGACCATCCAAGTCGCTGCCGACCACGTTGGCGCCGGTTTGATCGGCGCCTTCGATCTCGATTGCGTCCCCGGCATCAAACGTGCCGGCAGGTGCGATGAGAAAAGCGGCCGCCACCGCGGCATGAAACAGGCAGGAGGCGACGATCGCCGCCGTCCATTTGCGGCTCATGGCTGACGGTCGGGCCGGCGCAAGCGGTCCGGTCGGCGCAATCGCCAGTTCGCCATCGGCGTCGGGGAGGGGACTGATGTTCTGCATGGCTCGCGGCGAGACCTGCCGCAACCGGCGCGGACTTGTCAAATCAACCTCATTTGCCCTAGCGGCAACAGGCAGCGGACCACACCACTATGTTTCGTGCGAGTGCGGGCTCCAGTCCAACCGTCTTTTCAGACCCCGAAGGCGATGCCGGTCTTGGTCTCGGTCTTCAGTCCGCGCATGCAAGCGTCCGGCTTGATGCCGGTGCCGGCGCATTCAGTCGAGCTGTTGATCAGCACGCGGCTGACCTTGGCGCAGTCGGCGCCGGCAAGATCAAAACGCGTCACCTTGGTCTTGCCCGCCGGCAGGTCCTTGAAGTCGAGCACGGTCAGCCGGTCGACGACGCCGGCCTCGTTGAACAGCGCGATCTCGAACGCCGCCTTCGAGAGATCGGCGCCGAGCGTGTTGTTGACCACGAAGGTCAGACGGCAGCCCTTGTCGGAGGGTTGTGCGCCATTGAGCTCAAGCGTGAGAGCAGGGGCCGGCGCGGACTGTTGTGCCCACGCCGGACCCATCGCAAGCGGCATGGCCAGCACCGAGGTCAGCAGGCGAAGCGATGCCGTCACGCTTGTCATTGTCGTCAGCCTCCAAATCGCATTGTCGCCGCCAGCTTGAGCGTGACGCCTGGCTCGTAAACTACAACAGTCGCCGATGCATTCAACGGGTTGGTGTATTTGACGTCGAACAAATTGTCGGCGCGGAAGTCGACCTTGAGATTGTCGGTCGCCTGGTAGCTGGCGAAGGCGTTGACCAGCGTGTAGTCCTTGGCCACCGGGTTGCGCTTCGGCTTGCCACTATACTGCACCTCGCCGCCGACGGTCAGTTTGTCCTCCAGAAAGCGGAAGCCGAGTTGCCCGGTGACCTGCGAAGAGGGGACGGTGACGAGGTCTGCCCGCTCGCCGTCGTAAGAGATGGTGTGGCCATCGATGATCGACGCGGAAAGCCCGGCGAAACCCCAGCTGGCGTCATAGACGGCTTCCATTTCAAAGCCGCGGATCCTGGCTTCTGCAAAGTTCTGGTACTGGAAGCAGATCGGGATGCCGGGGCCGAACGGGCAGCCCCTGGTCGGGTCGAATGCCGATAGCGTTACACCATCGATATAGTCGTCGACATCATTGTTGAAGTAGGCCGCCTTGAAACGAAACGCGTCGCCGGCCTCGACGATGTCGTCGTGCTTGTAGTTGACGCCGAATTCGACGGTCTTGCCGATTTCAGGCTTCAGATCAGGATTGGGGAGGATCGGAAAGCTGACGCCTGCCGGATGGTTGCCGCTGATGAGGGTTTCCGACAGCGACGGAGAGCGATATCCCTCGGCATAGGTGCCGTAGAGTTGCAGTCCCGAAAGGCTGGCGGTTTCGAACGGCGAGACGCCGACGGTGATGCGCGGCGACAGCCGGTCGCCGGAGGTTTCGCCGACATCGCTTTCGAGCTTGTAGCTGTCGTAACGCAGGCCGGCGATAATTTCGAGCCAGTCCCAGGTGAGCTTGTCCTGGATGTAGGCGCCGGAAACGTCTCGCTTGCCCGAAGGGGTATAGAAACTCGCGCCGCCTGCGACGCCATCCGTCTCGACATCGTCGCCAACCCAGTCGCCACCATAGGTCAGCTCATGCGCAATGCCGGCGGTCTCGAACCGCGAGGTGTTCCAGATGTCGATGCCCGAAGTGCCGACATCGAAAGTCGACATCGAGCCCGACGGCAGGACGATGGGAAGCCCGGTGACCGGATCAAACCGGTTTTGCGGAACCAGGCTCGTCATCTCCATGTTGGTCTTGTTGTAGGAGGCGTTGACGTGGAGATCGAGCCAGCTCTTGTTCTCATCGGTGATGTTGTAGCGCGCCGTGAAGGTATTCGCCTCCAGGTCGACATCATTCACCGGCGTTCCGCCGCTGACTTCGTTCCAGCCGTCGCTCGTGCCATTCCAGCCCAGCTTCAGTTCGCTGTTTTCGCTGGGGCGGATGGTCGACTTCAGCAGGCCGCTCAAGACATCGAAGCCGGTGCCGTTCACAGTGTCACCGCCGCCATTCTTGTAGTCGTCGTAGTCGCGATAGACGATGTTGCCGAGGACATCCCAGTTTTCGTTGAAACGTAGGCGCCGGCAGCGCTGGTCGTCCAGCCTTCGCCATTGCTCTCATAGCGCCCGGTCGCGGACGCCGCCCATGTCTCGCCGTCGCGAAGATAGTCGTCCGCGTCCTTGGTCTCGAACAGGACGACGCCGCCAATGGCGCCCGAGCCGTAGGTGTTGGCGACCGGGCCGCGAATGACGTCGACGGATTTGATGAGCTCCGGGTCGATATAGAAGGTCGATTGCGGGCCGTGGTCGGAGCGCTGGAAGTTCTGCCGCGCACCGTCGACGATCACCGCGACGCGGCCAAAATCCTGCAAGCCACGGATGTTGATTGAGGAACTGACGCGCCTCGCGTCGGCCTGGACCGCTACACCCGGCACACCCAACAGCATGTCGTTAGGCGTCGTCGCCATGCGGCGTTGCAATTGCGCCTGATCGACATGGCTGGCTGAAGCCAGGGAATCGATTGCCGTCTCGCCGGTGCGGCTGATGACCAGGATCTGGTCGAGCAGCGTTGCGCCTGCCGCGGCCGGTCCGGTCGCTTCAGGCGTCTGCGCCTGTTCGGCCTGCTGCTGATCTGTTGCAGTTACCGGTGGGCATTGGCTTGTTGAGCATTGGCCGACTGAGCATTGGCCGATGGGGTTAGCAGCGCGATCGCCGCAGCACCTGCCAGCAATGCGGCCATTCCGTTTGGCATCGGTCGATGCCCCAGAACGCCATGCCCCAGAATTCTATGCCAAGGATCCGGGCTGCTATTCGCCACACCCGGCCGACCCCAATTCGCCAACCCCATGCCCCAACTCCAAATGTCCTGGTTCGATGCTGGCTGGCTTGACGCTTGCCGGCTTTTTCGACGTGTCCGGCTTCTTAAATCTTGACTCAGCTAGCCCGGTATTGCACTGACTGATAAACATGAGTATTAAAGTCAAGAAATGAATCGGCATTTCACGCAAGCGTCGAGCCAGCCGACCAGGCCCGGCCCAGGAAAGGGATTGAACCAAGATGAACACGCACAATCCCAATGACTTTCGGCCCAATGACTTTCGGCCCAGTGACGTTCGCCGCAATGACTTTGGCGATCGCGTCCGCCGTTCCGACGACACTTCGGCTCGTTTCGATCGGGTTCCGTTGACGGTGAGGACCCTGTCCAGCAACGCCCTGTTCCAGGGCGAGCACGAGATCGGCATCGAGCATCACGGAGCGCTCTACCGGCTGAAGATCACCCGCCAGGGCAAGCTCATCCTCAACAAGTAGGTAATAAAAATATGGACCAGCGCGTAAAGCCCGCGCCGCACGAGATCCGGCGGGCGCGGGCAGACAATCCGAAGACGCGCGAGCGCGATCTCGCCGCCCGGCTTGGCATTTCGGAGGCCGAGCTGGTCGCCGCGCATTGCGGCGACGGCGTCGTCCGCGTCGAGCCTCGCGTCAACGATCTTCTGACCGGCCTCGAGGCCGTCGGCGAGGTCATGGCGCTGACGCGCAACGAAAGCGCTGTGCACGAGAAGATCGGCGTCTACGACAAGGTCGTGACCGGCAACCACAATGCCATGGTGCTTGGCGAGAACATCGACCTGCGCATTTTCCCGAAAGTCTGGGCGCACGGCTTTGCCGTCGAAAAGCGCGACTGCGGCGATATCAGGCGCAGCCTGCAGTTCTTCGATGCGGCAGGCGAGGCGGTGCACAAGGTGCATCTGCGGCCGGCGTCGAACCTCTATGCCTATCAGAAGCTGGTGGGCGAACTGGAATCGCCGAACCAGGAGTCGACCGTCGCGATATCAGAGGAGGGGTCGATTTCAAAAGGCGGGCTTGAAAGCGAGGCCGAGGCTTCCGACGCTTCCGCTGACGTCGACGATCTGCGCGACCGCTGGAGCCGGCTGACCGACGTGCATCAGTTCTTCGGCATGCTGAAGACACTGAAGCTCGACCGCCGCCAGGCGATGCGCATGGTTGGCCAGGATTTCGCCTGGCTGCTCGACAACGATGCCGTCAGCGCCATGTTCCATCATGCCGCCGAGGGCGAGATGCCGATCATGTGCTTTGTCGGCAATCGCGGCTGCATCCAGATCCATTCGGGCCCGATCACGTCGATCAAGCCGATGGGGGCGTGGATCAACGTGCTGGACGAGACCTTCCACCTGCATCTGCGGACGGACCACATCCAGGAGGTCTGGGCCGTGCGCAAGCCGACCAAGGACGGCCATGTCACGTCTCTCGAAGCCTATGGCGCCGACGGCAAGATGATCATCCAGTTCTTCGGCAAGCGCCATGAAGGCGAAAGCGAGCGCGAGGACTGGCGGTTTCTGGCAGAGAACCTGCCGCGCATTCCTAGCCCGACGGCGGCCTGAGGACAACGACAATGGCTGCTTTGCTTGAACCGGCGCGTGTTTTTCGAATGGCGGTTGGGGCCACGATATGCCTTTGTGTGGCCTTTGCGCTGCCGGCCCGTGCCGCCGAAGCGACCGAGGCCTTCGCCGATCCGTCGAGGATCGGCCATTGGCGGTTCGATCACCGAGATCGTCTTTGCGCTCGGCGAGCAGGACCGGCTGGTCGCTCGCGATTCGACCAGCCGTTATCCCGAGGCGGCGCTCAAGCTGCCGGACGTCGGCTACATGCGCCAGCTATCGCCGGAAGGTGTGCTGTCGGTCAATCCATCGGGCATCCTGGCGCTGCACGGCAGCGGGCCAAAGGAAACCGTCGACGTGCTGAAGAAGACGAGCATCCCGTTCATCGAGGTGCCCGAGCGTTACGACCGTGAAGGCATTCTCGAAAAGATCCGCATCGTCGGCAAGGCGCTTGGCGCCGACGCCAAGGCCAATGCGCTGGCAGCCGAGATCGACGCCAGGCTGAAGGCCGCCGAAAAGCAGACCGCCTCGATCAAGGACCGCAAGCGCGCCCTGTTCGTGCTGTCGATGCGGGGCGGCAAGATTCTCGCTTCCGGCGGCAACACCGCGGCCGACGGCATCATCAGACTTTCTGGCGGCGTCAATGCGATCGACGGCTATTCTGGCTACAAGCAACTGTCCGACGAGGCTGTCATCACCGCCAGGCCGGACGTGATCCTGATGATGAACAATGCCGGCCCCGGCGTATCGGACGACGAATTGTTCGCGCACCCGTCCATCCGCTCGACACCGGCGGGTGCGGCGCGCAAGGTGGTCCGCATGGATGGCGGCTATCTGCTCGGCTTCGGGCCGCGCACCGCCGACGTCATCCGCGACCTTGCCGCCTCGCTTTATGGCGGGCAGGCCGCGGACTGAGCGGGGGCCCGATTGTGGATCAATCGATCGCTGGTGCGGGCACTATGGCGACAGCATCCGACGGCGATCGTTCGCGGCGCGCGCGCATCGTCATCCTGCTTTTGTGCCTGGGACTTGCCGTTGCCGTCCTGTTGTCGCTGACCTCAGGCGCATCCGATGCCTCGACCGTCAGCGTCATTGGCGATTGGCTGTTGGGTGCAGCACCCGGCATTGAGGCGATGAGCGCGCGCGACCGCCTGATCGTCTTCGACATCCGCCTGCCGCGCGTCACGCTCGGTGTGCTGATCGGCGCAGCGCTTGCCGTCTCCGGTGCGGTGATGCAAGGACTGTTCCGCAACCCGCTGGCAGACCCCGGTCTCATCGGCGTTTCGGCAGGAGCGAGCCTTGGCGCGGTGGCTGTCATCGTGCTCGGCGCAACGGTGCTGACGCCACTAATTTCAGTGCTGGGCACACTCGCTCTGCCGCTGGCGGCGTTCTGCGGCGGGCTGGCGACGACATTGCTGCTTTATCAGGTCGCCACCACGCAAGGTCGAACATCGGTCGCCACCATGCTGCTTGCCGGCATTGCACTGGCGGCCCTTGCCATGGCGCTGACCGATATCCTGATCTTCATGGCCGACGACCGGCAGTTGCGCGACTGACTTTTTGGCAGCTCGGCTCGCTTGCCGGCGCGACCTGGCAGAAAATCGGCTCCGTCGGGCCTGTGATCGTGCTGGCGTTGGCGGCGATGCCGTTCCTGGCGCGCGGCCTCAACGCGCTGGCGCTGGGCGAAGCCACCGCCGGCCATCTCGGCATTCCGGTGCAGCGGCTGAAATACACTGCCATCATCGGCGCTTCGGCTGCAGTCGGGGCGTCTGTCGCCGTCAGCGGCGGCATCGGCTTTGTCGGCATCGTCGTGCCGCATCTGCTGCGCCTGGCCATCGGCCCGGACAATCGTTATTTGCTGCCGGCGTCGGCCCTGCTTGGCGCTTGCCTGCTGCTGCTGGCCGATGCCGTCGCCCGCACCATCGTGGCGCCGGCCGAGCTGCCGATCGGCATCGTCACCGCGATCGCCGGCGCTCCGTCCTTCCTCTGGATCCTGCTGCGCAAGCGTGGCGTCCTAGATCTGTGAGTGGGAGACCTGTGAGAGGGCTTTTCATGATCGAAGTGCGGGCATGATCGAAGCGCGGGACGTCTCGGTGGCGATCGGCGGCAAGCGCATCGTCGCCAATGTCGATTTCGACATGCGGCCTGGCGAAATCGCGGCCATCGTCGGCCCCAACGGTTCGGGCAAGACGACCTTCCTGAGGGCGCTGTCCGGCGATCTTGCCTATTCGGGTGCGGTCACCATCAACGGCCGCGACCTGTCGGCGATGAAGCTGGTCGAGGCAGCCATGCTGCGCGCCGTGCTGCCGCAGGCGACGACGCTGTCGTTTCCCTTCACGGTGCGCGAGATCGTCCGGCTCGGCCTGCTCGTCGGGCGCTCGGGGGCGCTGCCCGGCGAGGACGAGCGCCTGCCCGAGCGGGCGCTAGCGCGCGTCGATCTCGACGGTTTTGCCGGCCGATTCTACCAGGAGCTTTCGGGCGGCGAGCAGCAGCGCGTGCAGCTGGCCCGGGTGCTCTGCCAGGTCTGGGCGCCGGTCCTCGACGGCAAACCGCGCTATCTCTTCTTCGACGAGCCGGTTTCCAGCCTCGACATCAAGCACCAATTGATCATCATGAACATCGCCCGCGATTTCGCCAGAAGGGGCGGCGGCGTCGTCGCCATCCTGCACGACCTCAATTTGACGGCGATGTATTCCGACCGGATCTTCGTCATGCATCGCGGCAGGCTTGCCGCCACCGGCTCACCGCAGGACGTGCTGAGCGACGATCTGATCGAAAAAGTGTTCGATTGCCGGCTGCGGGTCGGCGTGCTGCCGGCCGGTGACATGCCGTTCGTCCTGCCGCAGTCGGTCTATTGATATTCAGGTGATGCCGGCCTGCAAATGGCGGTTTCCTGCGCTTCCGGTACTCACGTACCCAAACGTACGCTCCGTTCCGGTTCTCGGAACCCACCTGTTTGGTCGCTTCGCGCCCGTCTTCGACTCCGGCTCGGCCTGACCTGAATCTCAACAGACCTATCCAACAGCGATGACCCGGAATCAGGCGGCCGGCGCTCTTTGCACCAGCATGTCGATGCCGAGCAGGTGGCGCACATTGGGGCGCGCCGCCACCATGTCGGCGATGGTATAGCGCTCAAGCACGGCGAAGAACGCATTGAGCGCCTCGCGCAGCGCCGAATTCAGTGCGCAACTGTCGACCAGCGGACATTCGGCCGCGTCGTTCTCGAAGCATTCGGCCATGGCGAAGCTCTCTTCGGTCACGCGCACGACGTCGAACAATGTGATCGATTCGGCCGGGCGGCCGAGCCTGACGCCGCCGTTCCTGCCACGCACCGTCTCGACCAGACCATGCTCGACCAAAGGCTGCAGGATCTTGAAAAGAAAGAGTTCGGACACCGAGTAGGCGGCCGCGATCTCCGGGATGCGGCTCAGCCGATCGGTATTCGCGGCGCAATACATCAGGATGCGCATGGCGTAGTTGGTCTGGCGTGTCAGCCGCATTGTGTCCTCACGAGGCAGTAGCTTGGGCTCAATATGGCCTATACCTTGGAATAATTCCAGACTGGCAGCGCATTATAGCTGAATTAACTCGTCAACTTTGCATGCGTGACCGCGGAAAGCGTGAGGCGGCAGCCAGTGGGCGGGCATTTGGCCGGAAGTGGTCGTAATAAAGACGCGAGACCAATCAGTAGCGATCTCACAATCGGTCCCGCCATGACCACCGTCCGATTCGATGCTGATACGATACCAAGCTTTCAGCACTCAGGCGCACCAAGTTCGTGGCTAGCGCGACGCTGGGCTGTGTCCTCATCTTGCCCTCGTCAAGTCGTTCGAGGGCCGTTTTGCCTGGCTGGGCCTCGTCGCCACCCTCGTTGCAGAGACCGTGTTGCAGAGACCGTCGTGAATGTAACGGGAGGGTGACAAATTGATGACTATTTCGATATTCACGCGGAACCATCCCGGTGGCAAATCGTTGGACCAACCTTACGCGCTCCAGTCGCGTCACGACAAAGCTCCAAGGAGTAGGACGATGGCGTTGTTGAAGGGTGCTAATATCGTCACGGGGTTGGCGATTGGCATTGGAGCAGGCGTCATTGCCCCCATGCTTGCGCCTATCCTCAAGCCATTTGCCAAATCGGCCATCAAGGCTGGATTGGTGGCTTACGATCAAGCGCGAGTTGCCTTCGCCGAACTCAATGAGCGAACGGGCGACGTCATGGCCGAGGCTCGGGCTGAAGTGGAAGAAGCGCGTAAAGCCGCGGCTGAGCAACCGAAATCCGCTGACCAATCCTGACATCCACATGCGGCTGTCGGATTGAAGTCTTGGGGTTCGAGTCTTGCGAGGTTCGCGAGTCTTGGGAGGTTCGTTTGTACCAGTGGGAAGAATGGGGCACTAACAAGGAGCAAGTTCAATGGCGATACTCGAAGACGCATTTAAAGGCGGCAACATAGCAACGGGTTTGGCCTTCGGGTTGGGCGCGGCCTTCTTGGCGCCGCTTGCCGTATCCGTGCTGCGTCCTGTTTCGAAAGCGGTCCTCAAGGCCGGTCTGGTTGCTTACGACCAAGGCCGAGTTGCCGTTGCCGAGATGAATGAAATGACGTCCGACTTGGTTGCTGAAGCCAGAACAGAGATGGCCGAAGCGACCAGAGAAACGGACAATGGAGGCAGGAGCGAAACCGGCGCGCGTCGCGCCCGTAAGAGCGAAGCTGCAGAAAAGTCTTCTGGCAGCTAAGCATCAATACTGTCTGAAACGGGTCATGACCGGCGTGAGGCTTTGCATCACGCCAGGCCATCCACTCGTTGCCTCAAAGGATTCCACCGCGGGCACATTTGTTTTGCCCGGCAAGCTCTTGCGGTGGAGTTCGGTACAACAGTCAGCTTAAGGGTGCCGTGGGATGCATGCCGAGTCGGGGAATCCCGAGTCGTCCAATAGTCGCAGCGCCGTGTCCATTACCCGGATCCATACATCAGTCCCGGGTCGGGCCAGGCTGAAAATCGGCGGATTGCAAGGCTCAGGCTCAGTCAAAACTCTGCTGGAGCGGGGAGGCCACGCGGCGCCTGGCGTGTCCAGCATCACCGCCAGCGATCTGACCGGAAATGTCGTCGTCCAATTTGACGCAACCTCAGGCCTTGATCCCATCATCGACTATCTCGCCGCTTTATTGCGAGGTGAGATCATCGCACCGGGCGAGATGCCCGATGCCGGGCCGGAGTGGCATACGCTTTCGCCAAAACAATCGTGTTTCAAGCTGGAGGCTTCGGCAGACGCCGGCCTGCCAGGAGATGAAGCTCGGCGGCGGTTGGCAAGCACCGGCCCCAACATCCTCGAAAACATTCAGCCACGGTCGCGCGCGAGCATTCTTGCGGACCAATTTCAAAGCTTGCCGGTCGCGATGCTTCTTGGTGCCGCATCGGTCTCCATTCTCACCGGCGGCGCATTCGAAGCCGCCGTGATTCTCGCAGTTGTCGGCTTGAACGCCGTCATCGGCTACCAAACCGAAAGCCGTGCGGAACGGACGATCCAAAGTTTGGGAGCGAAGGGGCCCCAAACCGCCCAGATTATGCGCGGAGGCGTCATTGCCACTGTCCCAGTTCAGCAGATCGTTCCCGGGGACGTTCTTACGGTGCAACGAGGAGACGTAGTTCCGGCCGATGCGCGTCTGCTGAACGAAGAGGCTTTGACAGTTAGTGAAGCCCTGCTGACGGGCGAAAGCGCACCCATTCAGAAGACTGTCGGTGCTATCGAACGGATGAACGTGCCTCTTGGGTCCCGTTCAAACATGATCTATCGCGGGACGATCGTGACTGGAGGCGGCGGGCGCGCGATCGTGGTGGCAACAGGTTCGCTCACGCAAGCGGGACGAATACAGCGGCTGGTCGGCGCAACTTTCTCCCCTGAAACGCCGCTCCAAAGGGAGCTCAAGAAACTCGGACAGCGGCTCGGCTGGCTGACATTGGGCACTTGCGCAGTCCTTTTCTCTCTGGGCTGGCTGCGCGGGATCGGTCTTCTCCAGATGGCCCGCTCGGCGATATCTGTTGCCGTCGCAGCAGTCCCTGAAGGTCTGCCGATGGTGGCGACGACCACCTTTGCTCTTGGCATCGAGAAACTGCGTCGTGAAGGTGTTCTGATCCGTAAGCTGGATGCTGTCGAGACGCTTGCGGCAGCGAGGGTCGTTTGCTTCGACAAGACGGGAACGCTGACCCTCGGCCACATCGATGTCGATACGATCAGGATTGGCGACAATGCCTACTCGATCAATGAGGATTGGGCCTACTCGATCAATGAGGATTGGGGCGCGCAGAAGGCGCTGCGCAATCTGCTGGAAGTGTGCTGCCTGTGCAACGATGCCGAGATTGTTCAGACGGAAGAAGGACTGCGTTTGAACGGCTCGCCTACCGACGGCTGCCTCGTCCAGGCCGCTCTCGACCGTGGCGTGGACGTTGCATCTCTGCGTAAGCGCTTTGCACGGATATCCGTGCAGCGCAGGAGCGAAACGTATCGCTTCATGGTGACGCAACATGCAATGGAAGATGGAACGCTGACCGCCATGAAAGGGAGCCCGAAGGAGGTCCTGGCGCGTTGCCGCATCGAAATCTTGCCGGACGGCACCGAGCGAGAGCTCACTCCGGAACGGCGCGCCGCCATCGGGAAAGTAAATCTCGAAATGGCATCTCAGGCTCTTCGCGTACTGGGTGTCGCGCGTGGACAGGCCACAGGCTCCAAGCCGAATGGGCATAATGGTCGAGATCTTGCCTGGCTCGGGCTTGTTGGGATGGCGGATCAGGTGCGTCCGGGTACCAGCGAACTGCTGAGCCAACTGCACGGGGCCGGCATTCAGACGATTATGCTCACGGGTGATCAGAAGGCAACGGCGGCTGCCGTTAGCGAGCTTATCGGGCTGAACGGTCGGGGCGAGGTGGAGATTGTCGATGGCGCGGACCTCGAAGACATGTCTTCGGGCGAGCTTGCCCAGACCGCTCGGCGAGCGCATGCGTTCAGTCGGGTCAGCCCGGCGCAAAAGCTGCAAATCGTTCGCTCTCTTCAGGAAGCAGGTGTAACCGTAGCAATGGTTGGTGACGGAGTGAATGACGGCCCTGCGTTGAAGGCTGCAGACGTGGGCGTTGCGATCGGCCAGCAGCAGAGCATGAATGCCGCAGGGGAAATCGCGGATGTCATCATCCACACCGGTGGCCTCGGCGGTCTCGCCACCGCCATCGAAACAGGCCGCACGACCCACCGCAACATTCGGAAAACCATTCGCTACCTGGTCAGCACTAACCTCAGCGAAGTGCTGCTGGTCTTGGCAGGTACTTCGGTCGGCATCGGAGCACCGCTCTCGCCGATGCAGCTCCTCTGGATAAACCTGATCTCCGACGTGCTGCCCGGCATCGGACTGGCGATGGAAGCGCCTGAACCCGACATTCTTCGGCAGGCACCGAAAGAAGACCACACGGCGATATTGCGGCGCGGTGAAATCGGGCGGCTTGCCGCTCAGTCTGCGATCATAAGCGGCGGAGCGATGGCGGTGAGCCTTCTCGGCGCCACGCGCTATGGATTGGATTCTCCAATCACGAGGACCATGACTTTCGAAAGCCTGGTGATGGCCCAGCTTCTTCATGCCATCACATCGCGTTCCGACAGGCACAGCCTCTTTGATCGCAGCCCGCGACCGCCCAATCGCGCGCTCTCGCTGATCATTGGTGGGTCGATGGCCGTTCAGGCCGGCTGCCTCCTAATACCGTTTTTCAGAAGGCTTCTCGGAATAGCGCCGATCACCGGAATAGACGCCATCATTACCCTCGCCGGCGGAACTCTTCCCTTCCTGGCAATGGAATGGATGAAATCGCGACGTGATACCGTCGATGGCGAGTTGGTGTGGACGCGCGCGAAGGAGCAGGCGAACCTTCCGGCGCCGGTGTAATTGCACCGCCGCCCTACGCTGCGATCGGCATAGGTTCTTCGGCTTGCTCATGCGTCACAGTCGACGATCGATGCGATTGAGGCCGCATCATGGTGCCGACAACCGCACGAAGTACCGGTTCGGCCAGGACCTCTGCCAGTTGGGCAGCAGGATGCCTCGCGAAGACGATAGGCAGGAACTTTGCCAGCAGGAACACCAGGTCCAGTTCGCGCCCGCTCATGCCGTCAGTCCGACCATTCGCCACGACGAGCGGATGAAGAGTCGATTCGACTGTCAGATACGGAATGCCGCGGCAGGCAGCCAGCGGATCGACACTGTTATCGTGCACGATCACCAGGCTTGCGGCCGTAGGATTGACGGTCACGCTGGATATGCCCTCCGCACCGAGAAGGTCTCGCTGCAGATTGGCGAAAAACGCGACCTGATAGCGCGCTGCGGGAATTTTGATCCGTAGACGGCCCGCTGTGCGGTGAACGACACGGGCGGTTTTTTGAAGATGCATCTCGATTCGCTCACTTTGATGCCGCCGAGGCGGCCATTCGCGAGCGAGATAGGAGATTTTCACAAAAGCTTGATGACAGTCGCAGGCTTTGTGGGCGGCGCGATTTCTTAGGAAATCGCCCATGTCCCGAGATAGAGTAGGCATCCGACGAGCGCGCCCACGATGGTTCCATTCATGCGGATGTATTGGAGATCGCTCCCGACAACCAGTTCGAGGCGGTCAGATAGCGCTTTCGTGTCCCAGTTCCTGACGACGTCGCTGAAGAAGGAGCTGATCTCGCTGCGCCACGTGACGATATAAAGCGCTAAGCGTTCCAGCGCAGAGTCGAGGTGTTTCTGCATCGCCTCATCGGTTGCAAGCGCCTGTCCGAACAGGGAAAGCCCACGCTGAAGGCTAGCGCGCGTCTTCGACGAGGGCGTTTGCAAATCTTGTAGAGCAAGCTCTGACAGCTCGGTCCAGATTGAACCGAGCCATGCCTGAATGCCGGGATGCTCGAGCAAACGGTTTTTGGCTGCATTTATCTGCTCCCGCTGCTCGGGAGACGTTTGCAGGGTGTGAACAAGGTCCAAAATTGCTTTCCGGAATTTCAGCCGCGCGTCACCTTCAGGCTCCTGCAGCTTGTGCAATACTTCGATCACACCTGAAACAAGCGCGGCAGCTATCCGACGGTCTATGGCTTTCGGAATCCACCAGCGACTGCGTTCCTGCACAAGTTTTTCGATCTGGCCGCTGTTCTCCTGGAGTAATTTTTCGGCAACCTGGATGGCGCGGTCGAATACGACGTCGGCTTCTCCGCTGACCGTCAGCGCATGAAGAACGCGGCCGAGGACAGGCGTAAAGTCGGCTTGCCGAAGCTGCTCGCCAAGCGTGCGATGGGCGAAATTCAGCAGGTCCGGGCTTCCCGCAGATCGGATCAGGTATGGTAGTGCGTCGACGATCGTGTCGGCGATCGCATCGGCACTGGAAGGAAGAGCAATCCAGGTGGCGAAGCGGTGTCCGACACCAACACTGCGCAACTTGGCAAGGACAGTGTCCGCCGTGAGGAAATGCCGCTCGATGAAGCGCCCAAGCGTTGTCGCAATGCGATCCCTGCTGTTCGGGATGATAGCGGTATGCGGAATCGGGACACCTAAAGGGTGGCGAAACAGCGCCGTGACGGCAAACCAGTCCGCCAGCCCCCCGACCAGGCCAGCCTCGGCGCCTGACCGCAGCAGCAATGTGGCGAAGCCTGGATTATCGACCCAATGCGTGCTTACGACGATTGCTGCCATTGAGCCAAGGAGGCCGTTAGCGAAGGCGCGGTTGCGACGCTGGCGCCGGATGGCGATTTGGTCGTCCCCGGCGCTCACGTCAGTGGCTTGTTCGGAGATTGAAAGGGGAGAGGACGATTCTGCCGGCATACCGAGACTCCTGTATAATCAGTGAGCAGAGTGCTCTGGTGCAAGACTCCTCGATATGCGAGGCTGAAGGCAATACAAAGGAGTGCGGCGAAAAGACCAGCTGGCATCGGGGCGCAAACAGGCTTCCAACGAGCAGGCGAGTCATGCTTCCCAAAGCGACAGTCGAACACACCATGCCGGGGCGCCTTCGGGTGAAAGTTTCCGATTTCCGCGGCGACGTGTCCTATTTCCGCTCGGCAATCGAGAAGCTCTCGAACTATCCGGAGATTGCCGGTTTGAGGGCGAACCCGATGACCGGAAGCTTTATCATCGAGCACAAGACGGATTTGCCCTCGATTCGCCAAATTGCGGCCAACGGCGAAGTGTTCGACCTGCAGGAGACATTTTCGCCGCCGCCTCGCCGAGAGCCGCCCGCTCCGAGCGGAGACAAGGCGGACGACAGGAACCCAGCGTTGGAAGGGGGCAGAGCGACCGTAATCGGCCTGTTGGGTCTGGCCGCCTACCGGGCGACGCGAGGCCATGGATTGGGGCCCGCCACCGAAAACTTCTGGAATGCGTTCGGTGCGCTACGAATTCTCAAGAATCCATTTATTGCGCTCGTCTTTGGCGGCCTTGGAGTTCTGCAATTGACAAGGGGCCGATGGGCGGGATCGGCATCATCCCTCCTCTTCTATGCGTTCGTCGTCAGGCAGCTGTCCGGCTCCGGCCCCGAAATGCAAGCGCCAGCCAATCGGACGAATCGAAATCCCTCTAGCGACTGACGCGCCGCCGATCAGGTCAAGCGCTGGGACCTTGCCCAACTGACCAGGCTGATCGAAATGGACATCGGCAGGGACCTGACAACTATCCGCTTCAACAGCATGGTCATCGGCGGCCTGGCCGGCGTCGTGCTCCATACCTTGGAACGGCTGTTCCTCGTCGACTGAGCCGCGATGTATTGCGCGGCCGAATGGACCGTGAGGCTCCAGTGCCCTATTGTTCTCTTCAGGTGCCGCATTCGCAGCAACAGGGGAGACGCCACCATGGCAAAGCGACCGGATTCCGACTCCTTCATGGACATGTTCGGCAGGTTCGGCCGCGATCTGAAGTTGCCGAACGTCGATGTCGACGCGATCCTCAACCATCATCGCAAGAACCTCGAAGCACTGGAAAAGTCGGCCAGGGCAAGTGCTGCCGGAGCGTCGTCGCTGCTCTCCCGACAGCGCGAGATGCTGCAGGACACGCTGCACGAGATCGCCGACATGGCGCAGAGCTACAGGGCTCCGGGCGATCCTCGGGAGTTGATGGCCAAGCAAACGGCGTTCGCCAGGAAATCCTTCGAAACCGCATTGAAGAATGCCGGCGAGGTGGCCGAGCTGGCCAAGAAATCCGGGACCGAATCGGTCGAGATCCTGCGCGAGCGCATCAAGGAGGCGATGGAGGAAATCCGCAGCGGCTACGACAAGAAGTAGGCCGCTCCCGAGCAGTTGGACTTTTCTCCCGTCATCCCGGCTGGTGAAAGCCTTGGTGTTGGTCCTTGGCCCGCCGAGGCGCACAAAGTTCCTCTTGCCCGATAATCCTGTTTCCGGCGCTGGACACGGCACTTGAGCCGGCACTGGCGCGATCCGGCCGAGGATATCGCAGCGGAACACGCCCAGCGAATTGACAGGGGCGGCCGGTTCGTGGTCCGGAGGCAGGGAAAGCGATCGGGAAAGCAGGAATGACGCAAATACGGCTGAGGCCGCCGCCGACCTACGAACAGCTCCGGACGATGACAGGTCAGGAGCTTGGCGTGTCGGACTGGACGACGGTCGACCAGAGCCGGATCGACCAGTTCGCCGAATGCACCGGCGACCGCCAATGGATTCATGTCGATCCAGAGCGGGCGAAGCGGCAAAGCCCGTTCCGCGCCACCATCGCGCATGGCTATCTAACGCTGTCGATCATCGGCGCGCTGGCGCTCGACATGGGCATCGTGCCAGAAAACACGCAAGCCGTCTTCAACTACGGCTTCGACAAGGTGCGGTTCCTGGCGCCGGTCAGGGCCGGCGCGCGCATCAGGCTGCGCATCACGCTGTTGTCCATGGAGGATAAAGGTCCCGGCCAGTATCTGATGAAGGCCGCCAACATCGTCGAGATCGAAGGTGAGAAGAAGCCAGCCCTGACCGCCGAAACGCTGGTTATGCTCTATGAGCGGCGGCGCAGGCGGGCAGGGGCGTGAGGGGCGAAGCGCCAAGGCCTGCATTTCGTGACAGCGAAAATCAACGCGACATCGCCTCTTGAAGCGTCCTGAAAATTCTCTCGTCCGCCGACTGCGCGACGTTGAAGCGCAGGAAACGGCTGGCGGTTTGGGACAGGCTGAACGCATTGCCGGGCGCCAGCACAACATTGGCCGACAAGGCGCGGCGGGCTATTTCAGCTGCATCGACGCCTTCCGGCAGTCTGCACCACAAGAACATGCCGGTCGGCTGGTCGATCCACGGCACGATGCCGATCGCCTTCAGTCGGGTGCTTGTCTCAGCCATGGCGCGGGAAAGCCGCGTGCGCAGCACATCGACGTGCTTGCGATAGCTGCCGTCCTTCAGCAGCGTCAGCACCAGTGCGCAGGCAAGGCGTCCGCTGCCGAAGGACGTGGCGATCTTGAGATCGGTCAGCCCTTCCATCCAGTCGCGCGGAGCCGCGATGAAGCCGCAGCGCACCGACGCCGAAAGCGTCTTGGAAAAGCTGCCGATATGGACGACGCGACCAAGACCGTCGAACGCCGCCAGCCTGGGTGCGGGCGTGTGTTCGAAGTCGGCAAAGATATCGTCTTCGATGATCGTCAGATCCGATTGGTCGGCGAGCTTGAGCAATCGGTGGGCGACGACCGGCGACAGAATTGCACCCGTTGGATTGTGAAGCGCGGAATTGGTGATGTAGAGACGCGGCCGATGCTCGACCAGCGCCTGCGTAAACAGCTCGATATCCGGTCCCGACGGCGTATAGGCAACGCCGACCACCTTGGCCCGGTGAGCGCGCAACAGGGCATGGAAGTTGAAATAGCAGGGATCGTCGACCAGCACCGTGTCGCCCGGCTCGAGCAGGAACCGGCAGAGGAGATCGATGGCCTGGGTGCCCGATTCCGTCAGCATGATCTGGTCGGGAGACGCCTCGATGCCGTGCTCTGCCATGCGCCGGGCGAGCAGATGCCGCAGCAGCGGCAGTCCGAGCGGGGTGCCGTAATCGGTCAGCGTGACATCATCGCCGCGTGCCATTGTCCGCAGCGCCCGGCGCAATCCAGCCTCCGGCATCCATGAGGCAGGCAGCCAGCCGCAGCCGGGTTTGAGCACGCCGTCGCCGGATTCCAGCGACTGGCGCGAAACCCAGAGCGGGTCGACGGCACGGTCAAGCCTGGGGCCGATCTCGGCCAGTGACAAGGGAGCCAGTGGTCCGGCGGCATAAAAACCCGAGCCGGGACGCGAGCGGATGCTGCCTTCCGCGGCAAGACGTTCATAGGCCTCGACCACGGTGGATTTGGAAACCTGCATAGTCTTCGCGAAAGCCCGGATAGAAGGCAGTCGTGTCCCCGGTGTCAGGCTGCGCGCGGCGATCCTGTGCCTGATCGTCGCCATGACGCTTTCGACAAGCGTCCCGCTGCTCTCACTTGCCGTCGTCTGCTCGTCCATCCGTACTGCTCAAATTACCATGACAGTTTTGTCAAATTGTACCTCATTGTCTCTGGCGGCGCCATAGATCCGGCCCGATAGAGGGCGAGAACTTCAGGAGCATGCAATGGACAAGACGGCGGGCGGCTGGATCAACGGATTCGTAGGCGTTCTGATTTTCAGCGGATCGCTTCCGGCAACGCGGGTTGCGGTGATGGATTTCGATCCGGCCTTCCTCACCGTCGCCCGCGCTGCCACGGCAGGCATCCTCGGCCTCGCGCTTCTGCTCGTTTTTCGCCAGAAGCGTCCGGAACGGCAGGATCTGTTTTCGCTGGCCATCGTGGCGCTCGGCGTCGTGGTCGGCTTTCCGCTGCTGACCGCGTTGGCGCTCAAGCACATCACCTCGGCCCATTCCATCATCTTCATCGGACTGTTGCCGCTGGCGACCGCGATCTTCGGCGTTATTCGCGGCGGCGATCGCCCCAAATCGGCCTTCTGGCTGTTTTCATGCCTTGGCAGCGTCCTTGTTGCCGGTTTTGCGGTGACCCAAGGTGTCTCGGCGTCGCCGCTTGGCGACATGCTGATGCTGGCCGCAATCATCGTGTGCGGACTTGGCTATGCGGAAGGCGCCACGCTGTCGCGCAAACTCGGCGGCTGGCAGGTGATCTCATGGGCGCTGGTGTTGTCGCTGCCGGTCATGCTGGCCTTGACGCTCATCACCATGCCACCGTCGCTCGAAAATGTCGGCAAGGCCGCCTGGATCGGCCTGGCCTATGTCTCGCTGTTCAGCATGCTGATCGGTTTTGTGTTCTGGTATCGCGGGCTGGCGCAAGGCGGCATCGCCGCGGTCGGGCAGTTGCAGCTTCTGCAGCCTTTCTTCGGCCTCGGCCTAGCGGCAATGCTGCTGCACGAGCCGGTCAGCCCCGCCATGATCGCCGTCACCGCTGCCGTGGTGCTTTGCGTGGTCGGTGCGAAGAAATATGCGAGATAGAGGCGGCGGCCCTTCTCCCTTCTCCCCTTGTGGGAGAAGGTGGCCGAGCGAAGCTCGGTCGGATGAGGGGTGCTGGCCGGATCACTCCATTGAAGACGTAACCGCTTAAAATCTTTCGATATTTTAGGTCGTGTTTCTTCCAACACCCCTCATCCGTCTCGGCGCTGCGCGCCGATCCACCTTCTCCCACAAGGGGAGAAGGTAGAGCCGCACGGCTAGAACTTCGTCACCACGCCGATGCCGATGCCTTCGAAGCCGCCCATCGCCATCAAGGCCGCGGGCGCCTCGTCGAGGCTGATCCGCTTGCCCACCAGCAGTTCGGGCTTCAGCTTGCCGGTGCGGATCATCTCCATCATAGCCTGGTAGCGGTAGGCCTGCATGCCGTGGCTGCCGAGGATTTCGAGCTCGAAGGCAATCACCTTGTCCATCGGTACCTGCGGCCTGGCGTGGTCCCCGAGCATCAGGCCGACCTGCACATGGCGGCCGCGCCGGCGCAGGTTCGCGATTGAGTTGAACGAGGTACTGGGATGGCCGAGCGCGTCCATCGACATGTGCGCGCCGCCATTGGTGATCTGCTTGACCGCCTTGACCACATTCGGTGTCTTGGCGGCGTTGATCGTCGCCACCGCGCCGATCTTGCTGGCGAAGTCCAGCTTCTCGTCGGTCAGGTCGATGGCAATCACGTTGGCGCCGATGGCGCTGGCGATCATGATCGCCGACAGGCCGACGCCGCCGCAGCCATGCACGGCCACCCATTCGCCTGGTGTCACCCGGCCCTGGTCGACAATGGCGCGGAACGAGGTGACGAAGCGGCAGCCGAGACTGGCGGCGGTGGCGAATTCCATCTCGTCCGGCAAGCGGACCAGATTGGTGTCGGCATGGTCGATGGCGACATATTCGGCGAACGAGCCCCAGGCGGTGAAGCCGGGCTGGGTCTGGTGTTCGCAGACCTGATGGTTGCCCGAGCTGCATTCGAAGCAGCGGCCGCAGCCGACGGCGAACGGCACGGTGACGCGCTCGCCGGTCTTCCAGCGGGTCACCTGGCTGCCGGCGGCCACGACGACGCCGGCAAGCTCGTGGCCCGGCACATGCGGCAGGCGGATGCCGTCGTCATGGCCCATCCAGCCATGCCAGTCGCTGCGGCAGAGCCCGGTCGCCTCGACCTTGATGACAACGCCGCCCAGTGCCGGCTCCGGATCGGGAACGGTCTGGATCGTCGGCACCTCGCCGAATTTTTCGAAGACAACCGCTCTCATCGGCAATTCCTCATGCTTTTATCCAACTTGCCCTACTCGGCATCGATCTGGTTCTCCGGCGCCGCCCTTTGGAAGGCCGGCAGCGCCATGCAGGCGGCGCGGATGCGTGCGATCGTCGGGTAGCGCGTCAGGTCGACGCCGAAACGGGCATTGCTGGTGACCTGGGCGGTCAGGCAGATGTCGGCCAGCCCCGGCGTGTCGCCATGGCAGAATGTCCCGGTATCGGCCGAGGAAGCCAGAATCTTTTCAAGCGGCTGGAAACCTTCGTTCACCCAGTGCCGGAACCAGTTGGCGACGTCCTCGTCGCCAGCGCCGAACAGCGTGCGCAGTGAGGTCAGCACGCGCAGATTGTTCACCGGATGAATGTCGCAGGCGATCATCTGCGCCAGCATCCTGACGCGGGCCCGGCCAAGTGCGTCCTGCGGCAAAAGCGGCGGTTCGGGCCTGGTCTCGTCGAGAAATTCGATGATCGCCAGCGATTGCGTCAGCAGCGTGCCGTCGCCCAGGATCAGCGCCGGCACCAGTCCTTGCGGATTGACCGAGAGATAGGCGGGCTCGAGATGCTCGCCATGGCGCAGATGATGCGGCACATATTGGTAGGTCAGGCCCTTCATCTCCAGCGCGATCCGCACCCTGTAGGAGGTGGAGGAGCGGTAGTAGTTATGCAGGACGAAGTCGCTCATTCCTGCACATTCGGCCGATTTGGACGGCCGGGCAAGGCATGGTGGTCTCGAAATTGTCATCTTCGTCCTTCGGCCAGGGATGGCGATGTACTATTTGCCAATAATCTGGCCATGGTCGCTGGGCTATTCTATCCTGCCTTGAAGTGAAACGAACGCCATGACCGCAGTCAACGATCGCGCCCGGTTTCTGATCATCGACGACCACCCGCTGTTTCGCGAGGCGCTACACAGCGCTGTGCAAATGGCCTATCCGGACGTCGACACTGTCGAGGCGCGTTCGATCACCGAGGCATTTGAGCTTCTGGCGGATGCGAAGCCATTCGATCTCGCGCTGCTCGACCTCAGCATGCCTGATGTGCATGGCTTCGACGGGCTGCTGCAGCTTCGGACCCGCTACCCGCGCCTGCCGGTGGTCATCGTTTCGGGGCATGAAGAGCCCAAGATCATTTCCGAAGCGCTGTCCTACGGCGCAGCCGGCTTCATCCCGAAGTCGGCGCGCAAAAGCGATCTGGCCGCCGCCATCCGCTCGGTGATGGAAGGTGCGATCTACGTGCCCGAAACCTACGAAGGCCAGCCGCCGGACGCCAACAGCACCGACCGCGCCGAGATGGTGCAGCGCCTTGCCAAATTGACGCCGCAGCAATTGCGGGTGCTGCAGATGCTGCGCCAGGGTTTGCTCAACAAACAGATCGCCTACGAGCTGCAGGTTGGCGAAACCACCGTCAAGGCACATGTCTCCGAGATCCTGCGCAAGCTCAACGTCTACAGCCGGACGCAAGCCGTCATCGAGGTTTCGAAACTCGACAGTGCCGAGCTGTTCCGCGGCCAGGCGGGGTTTTAGGCGCACCCGTTAGGACGACAACCTTGACCAAGAACTTACCTTTTCCGTCGAAGGACGGGAAATCACGGTGAGGGGTGCGCCATTTCTTGTCGCTCGCGGTCTACTGCCAATGTCTTTGGGATCAAGCCAGCAAATGCGCCAGCAGGGCGCGTAGCTGTGCCGGTTTCAGCGGCTTGCGCATCAGCTCGATGCCGGCGGCGCGAGCGGCTTTGGCGACGGTCTCCGAACCGTCGGCGGTGACGATCAGCGCCGGCACGGCGCGGCTGAGATAATCGCGGACCTCGGCGATGGTCGTGGTGCCGAGGTCGCCGCCGTCGAGATGCTGGTCGGCGATGACGATGTCCGGCACCCAGTCCGTATCGCCGAGCATCTCGAGCGCAGCATCGGTCGAGGTGGCGGGGCGCACCAGGCATTGCCAGCGCTCGAGCAGCGACGTCATCGCCTGCAGCACCTCGACGTCGTTCTCGACCAGCAGCACCTTTGTACCGAACAGACCGTAGCCGCGCGGCCGCTCCATGTCGGCGGTGCCGGCAATGGCATCGACGCTGGCGCCGATCCCGACCGGAACGTCGATATGGAAAATCGTGCCGTGTCCGACTTTCGACGAAAACGTCACGGGATGGCCGAGTGCGGCGGCGATGCGGCGCACGATGGCCAGGCCCAGTCCCAGCCCGCCGCCGGCAGGCCCGGCATCGGTCGGGATCGTGCCGCGGTGGAATTCCTCGAACACCGCCTCGCGCTGGTCGTCGGGGATACCGCAGCCGGTATCGGCGACATCGATGCGGATCGTGTCGCCGCGATGCCTGGTGCCAACCAGTACGCCGCCGGAGCGGGTGTAGCGCAGCGCGTTGGAAAGGATGTTCTGCAGGATGCGGCGCAGCAAGGTGCGGTCCGAACGCACGACGGCGTTGACCGGCCGGAATTTTAGCGTCAGGCCCTTCAATTCGGCGACCGGCAGAAAATCCGAGCGCAGCGACGAAAACAGCATCTCCAGGCTGACGTCGCCGATATCGGGCTGCACGACGCCGGCGTCGAGCTTGGAAATGTCGAGCAGGGTGCGAAGCAGATCCTCCATCGTCTCCAGCGACCGCTCGACCTGCCGGACCAGTTTTTTACCCTCGTCGCTGGTCTGCACTTCGGCGAGCGCCGAGACGGAGAGATGCGCGGCGTTCAGCGGTTGCAATACGTCGTGGCTGGCGGCGGCCAGGAACCTGGTCTTGGACAGGTTCGCCAGTTCGGCGTTTTCCTTGGCTGCGCTCAAATCGATGTTGGATTGTTCCAATCTCCGCAGTGTCGAGTGCAGTTCCTCGGTGCGCGTACGCACGCGATTCTCGAGCGAAATCGCGGTCTGGAACAGCGAGAACGCGTTGCCTTGCTGGTCCATCGAGCGTTCGACGCGGCTGACAAGGGCGGCGTTAATCTTCTTCAGCTTCTCCAGGTCGTTGATGTTCCTGAGCGGCATAAAACCTCCTACTCCGCCGCCTGCCGCTCTCCGAAGGCGATGCCCGTGAAGGTCTGGTTCAGATGCATCGACCGGTACTGCTCGCCATAGGTGCCGAAGCCGATGACGTTGTTGACCTTGTAGAGTTCCGAAATCTCCCGAAAGACCTGGCGGTTGCGCGCATCGAGCCTGCGCAGGACGCAGTCAAAGGCGAGGATCATGTCGATGCCGCCAAGCCTTTCCTCGACATCCCTGAAGGCGGCACGCGTCGATTCAACCATGTTCTTGGGGCGGGCGATGGAAAGGACGACGCCATCGTCGATGGCGCAGAAGAACGACAGCGAGCCGTCCGCGTGCATCTTCTGGATCGAGCGGCAGTAAAATTCGCCGCCCACTTTCACCACCACCGGGTGCGAAGCGAAACTCAGCGGCGTCAGCATCTGCGGGATTACGCCGACCGAGGCGGCATATTCCTCGGCGGCATTGGTGGCGTTGAATTCGCGCACGGTGCGGTGATCGGGGTCGGACGCGGTCACCACCAGCTTCTCGTCGGTGGGAACGAAATTGTCGGTCTTGAACACGTGGAAAGGAATTTCCGTGGTGATCAGCACGATGATGGCGCTGTCGCAGGCAACCTTGCCGTTCGAGATCAGCCGCGTCGTCTCGAATTTCAAATCATCGCCGGCCGACCCGCCGATCAGCGGAATATCGTCGAGCCCCCAATGGATGGCGGAGGTAACCGCTTCTTCGGCATAGGACAGCCCGTCGATGAGGCAGAGCGCGAAAGTGCTGTCGGCTCGCTCGTGTCCGACGCGGCCGCGTAACGAACGCCTCAGCGCCTCGACTTCGCCGGTGATCCCGTCCATGCCCGATGAGGACAGATTTTCGACCATGGTGCTGGCTGCCGAAAAAGATGCCGAGGGAAGCAGCAGGGCCAGGACCTGGCCGTCCTCCAGGCCTTTGGGCGTAATCTCGCCGGCCGTCGAGCAGCCGGCATAGCGGAGTGCCGGCGCGTTGATCTTCAGTGCGTCCGACAGGGCCGCCGCATCGAGGAGGCTTTGCGAGAAAAACAGCAGGGCAAACCCAGCATCGATCGCCGCGGCTTCCACTGCCACCGCCCGGGCGAACGCATCCGCGTCGGGTTCGTCGGTGGTGAGAACCGATAGGCCGCATGCATAGCGCGTCCGTGAACTGGCCAGCGGCTTCCTCCTCCATCTCCTCCGACGCTCTTTTTGTGCGCGGCTCTTTTTTGTGCTCCTGGCGCGCCGGCGTCGAAGTCATTGTTGTCTTCAAGTGCTACTTTGGCAATGAGCGAACATGACGGAATTGAATTTTCTGCTGTTTTTTGACGGCATCAGCGCTCAGAAACTTCAGATCCAAAACCACAGCGGAGTGATCCATGGACGCCCAGGCCAGGAAGCTATTCGAACGGTACGAGCGGCTTTTCCGGAAATCCCTCGCCGGTGATGCCGACATGGACGAAATGACATCGGTCTATGCCGCCGCCTTCATCCGACCGGACGTCACGATCGATTTCGACGTCCACTACCTCGTGCAGAAGCTGGCCGGAGAGCCTAAAATATTTGGCTGGGTGTCAGGCGACGAGCAGGAGGTTCTCAGAAAACACGGCATCGGCTGAAATTGGCTTGGCCAGCACCATTGCCGCTCATGACCGCAAGGCGGCATCGCCAGGCGACCGTGGTTTCGCTTCGCTCCGCCGTTTGCCTGTCTTTGCGTGACCGAAAGTACAATAGGCGGTTTCTGGGGCGAGCTGCATTCTCGCAATCTCGGCATTTCGCGGCACTTTTTCCCGGGCTTTTATGCGGTATAAGACGGGCTTTATGCGGTATAAGAATAGTGGACAGATGGAGGGCTCGGGCACCACCGACGCCAAAAAAACGACCAAGATAGCACCCAGGGAGGTTTCATGTCGGAGATATCGTTGACAGTGAATGGAAAGCGGGTCAGCGGCGCAGCCGAAGACCGCACGCTTCTGGTTCATTTCTTGAGGGAGAATCTCGGCCTGACCGGGACGCATGTTGGCTGCGACACCTCGCAATGCGGCGCCTGTGTGGTCCATGTCGACGGCAAGGCGGTAAAATCCTGCACGATGCTTGCGGTGCAAGCCTCAGGATCGAGCGTCGTGACCATCGAAGGCTTGGCGGACGGCGCCGACCTGCATCCGATGCAGGCGGCGTTCAAGGAGCATCACGGGCTGCAATGCGGTTTCTGTACGCCGGGCATGATCATGGCGGCGACCGACATGGTCAACCGCCATCCCGAAGGCCTCGACGAGGCCACGGTGCGGGCCGAGCTCGAAGGCAATATCTGCCGCTGCACCGGCTACCACAACATTGTGAAGGCGATCCTCGCCGCATCGGAGACGATGTCTTCGAAGGGCAAGGTCAGGCAAGCGGCATGAGGGATGAAGGGAATAGGGGAATAGGGGAGTAGGGGAGTAAACGATCTGGCTCTTAATTCCCTACTGCCCTACTGCCTTACTCCCCTATTCCCCTACTTTTTCGGGAGGAATTTCTGCGATGGGCATTGAAGGTGTTGGCGCTCGTGTAGCGCGCAAGGAAGACAAGCGGTTCATTACCGGCGCCGGGCGCTATGTAGACGACATGGTGGTTCCCGGCATGAAGCATGCGGCCTTCGTGCGCAGCCCGCATGCGCATGCGCAGATCAGGAACATCGACGTTACGAAGGCGCAGGCCATGCCGGGCGTCATCGGCGTGTTGACCGGCAAGGAGCTCAAGGCCGACGGCATCGGCAATATCATCTGCGGCTGGATGATCCATTCCAAGGACGGCTCGCCGATGAAGATGGGGGCGTGGTCGCCGCTGGCCTTCGACAGGGTCCGCTATGTCGGCGACGCGGTGGTCGTCGTGGTCGCCGAGACCAAGGGGCAGGCGCGCGACGCGGCCGAAGCGGTCGAGATCAGCTACGAGGAACTGAAGGCAGTTGTCGATGCTCCGAAGGCGCTCGAAAGGAGTGCGCCACAGATCCATCCGGAAGCCGACGGCAATCTGATTTTCGACTGGGAGCTCGGCGACAGCACGGCGACCAACGCGGCAATCAAGGCGGCTGCCCACATCACCCGCATGAAGATCGTCAACAACCGGCTGGTGCCCAACGCCATGGAGCCGCGCGCCGCGCTTGGTCACTACGACAAGGCCGAGGACCACTATACCTGCTGGACGACCTCCCAGAACCCGCATCTTGCGCGCCTGGTGATGAGCGCCTTCTACAATGTCGCGCCGGAGAACAAGCTGCGCGTCATAGCGCCGGACGTCGGCGGCGGCTTCGGTTCGAAGATCTACATCTATCCGGAAGAAATCATCTGCCTGTGGGCCTCGAAGAAGACCGGCGTGCCGGTCAAATGGGTCGCCGACCGCACCGAGAGCTTTCTTACCGACGCCCATGGCCGCGACCATGTCTCGACAGTCGAAATGGCCTTCGGCATGGACAACAGGATCACCGGGCTGAAGGTCGACACCATCGCCAACCTCGGCGCCTACATGTCGCTGTTCTCGTCCTGTGTACCGACCTATCTCTACGCGACGCTGCTGTCGGGCCAGTACGACATTCCGGCGATCCACGCCAATGTGCGCGCCGTCTACACCAACACCGCGCCGGTCGACGCCTATCGCGGGGCAGGGCGGCCAGAGGCCACCTATCTGCTCGAACGCGCGATGGAGACCGCCGCACGCGAGTTGGGCGTGTCGCCGGCGGAGCTTCGCCGAAAGAACTTCATCACGGCGTTTCCGCACCAGACACCGGTCATCATGAACTATGATGCCGGCGATTATGCCGCTTCGCTGGACGCGGCGATGGCGGCTGCCGACTATGCCGGTTTTGCCGAGCGCAAGGCCGACGCCGCCAAGCGCGGCAAGCTGCGCGGCATCGGCATGAGCTGCTATATCGAGGCCTGCGGGCTGGCGCCGTCGGCGGCGGTCGGCAGTCTTGGAGCGGGTGTCGGCCTTTGGGAAAGTGCCGAGGTGCGCGTCAACGCCGCCGGAACCATCGAGGTGCTGACCGGCTCGCACAGCCACGGCCAGGGCCATGAGACGACCTTCGCGCAACTGGTCAACCAGCGCTTCGGCGTGCCGATCGACAGCGTCTCCATTGTCCACGGCGATACCGACAAGGTGCAGATGGGCATGGGCACCTACGGCTCGCGCTCGGGCGCCGTCGGCATGTCGGCTGTCGCCAAGGCGCTCGACAAGGTCGAGGCCAAGGCCAAGAAGATTGCAGCCCATCTGCTCGAGGCCGACGAGGGCGACATCGTCATCGAAAACGGCGCCTTGAAGGTCGCCGGCACCGACAGACAAGTGCCTTGGTTCCAGATGGCGCTTGCTGCCTACACCGCCCACAATCTGCCAAGCGGCATGGAGCCGGGGCTGAAGGAGACCTCATTCTACGATCCGTCGAACTTCACCTTCCCCGCCGGCTGCTATGTCTGCGAGGTCGAGATCGATCCGGACACCGGCGTGACCGAGATCGTCCAGTTCGTCGCGGCCGACGATTTCGGCAACATCATCAACCCGATGATCGTCGAAGGCCAGGTGCATGGCGGCATCGCGCAAGGCATCGGTCAGGCCCTGCTGGAGGGCACCCGCTACGATGCCAGCGGGCAGCTGTTGACGGCGAGTTATATGGACTACACCATGCCGCGCGCCGACGACCTGCCGTCGTTCAAGGTCTCGACCTCGAACACGCCGTGCCCGGGCAATCCGCTCGGCATCAAGGGCTGCGGCGAGGCCGGCGCCATCGGCTCGCCGCCAGCTGTCATCAATGCCATCACCGACGCCATCGGCATCACCGATATCGCCATGCCGGCATCGCCGTCCACGGTGTGGGCAGCGATCCGGGCAACGAAACACTGATAAGCAAATAGCGAATAGGGAGTAGCGAATAGGGAACAAAGAGCGTGCGAAGGGATAGGGCCTATTCGCTACTCACTACTCCCTATTCGCTCCTTTCCCCCGAAGGGAGAAAGACAAATGTACCCAGTCAACTATCACCGTGCCGCCTCGGTCGCCGATGCCGTCAAGCTGCTCGAGACCGGCGATGCAAAGCTTTTGTCGGGCGGCATGACGCTGATCCCCGCGATGAAGACGCGGCTTGCCGCACCGTCCGATCTCGTCGACCTTTCGCACATCGAGGAATTGAAAGGCATCGAGGTGGCGGGCTCCACCATAACCATCCACGCCGCCACCACGCATCACGATGTCGCCAGCGACGAGAAGCTGAAGAAGGCGTGTCCGGCGCTCGCCCATATGGCGTCCCGGATCGGCGATCCGGCGGTACGCTACAAGGGCACGATCGGCGGCTCGATCGCCAACAACGACCCCGCCGCCGATTATCCGGCAGCTCTTCTTGCCCTCGACGCCATCATCGTCACGAACAAGCGCGAGATCGCCGCCGACGCATTCTTCGCAGGCCTGTTCGAGACGGCGCTGGAGGACGGCGAGATCGTCACCGCGGTGACCTTCACCGCGCCGGCCAAGGCGGCCTATGAAAAATTCCGCAATCCGGCATCGCGCTATGCGATCGTCGGTGTGTTCGTGGCCAACGGCGCGGACGGAGTCCGCGTTGCCGTGACCGGGGCCGGCGACAGCGGCGTCTTTCGTTCGAAGGAAATCGAGGCGGCGCTTGCCACGAATTTCGACGCCGCCGCCCTCAACGGAGTGAAAGTGCCGGCGAATGACTTGATGAGCGACATCCACGCCTCGGCCGACTACCGGGCCAATCTGATCGCGGTGATGGCCAAGCGCGCAGTGGCTGCCGCCAACGCCTGAAGGCATCTTCTTCCTTCTTCACTTGTGGGGAGTAGGTCAGTAGGGGAATAGGGAAAAGGAAAAATTGGCTGGGTCGGCGAGCAGCGTAAACGTGCTGCCCTACTCCCACAAGGGGAGAAGGAAGAGACGCACGACACAAGTGGCTCCCTGAAAACCGCAACTGCTAGGACCGTCGCCTCAGCCGCTGATCGGCCTGGTATAATAGCGCACCGCCTTTTTGCCGCCGTGGATCACCGCGTCGCCGACCTCGACGAAGCCGAGCGCTGCGTGAAAGGCATCTGAAGCCGGATTGGGCGGGTCGGCATTCACCTCACAGGTGACGATCGTCTGGCCGGCACGCGAGACATGGTCGAACAGATCCTCATAGAGCCGTCGGGCATGGCCGCGGCCACGCGCTTCTTGCGCGACGACGACACGGTCGACATAGACGAAGTGCGGATAGCGCTCGCGGAACCACAGGAAGTTCGGGCTGTCGTAGCGGGCGTCCTGGTCGAAGGTCATGATGAAGGCCTCGAGCGCGCCGACGCGGCGCGCATAGAACGCTTCGCCGAGCAGGAAGGACAGGCGTTCTGGCTCAAGCCACGACAACTCGGCCGCGTGCTCGTTGTTGAGGGCGAGGATGGCGGGCTCGTCCTGCGGCGAGACCCGGTCGATCGGCAAGCGTGCTCGCGTGTTTTCTTGCTTCGGGATCATGCTCTCGCCGCCGCAATCGTCACCGCCACCAGCGCCGCGTCGGTCACCGTGTTGCGGTACTCGCGGTCGAGGTCGGTGCCGCCCATCCCGACCCGGGGATTGCGATAGCGCATGGCGCTCGGCACGTCCTTGAGTGCGGCGAAGTGCATTTCGGTCAGTCCGGTTCTTTCCCGCACCTCGGCGATGTTGTTTGGGTCGAGCCCGCCGCAGCCGAGGATGATGATGCGCTTCCCCGCCTGCCGGACGAGGTCCGCCAGCAAGGCCGCGCCCTCCAATGCGGTGTCGCGCTGGCCGCTGGTCAGAACGCGGCCGACCTTGCTGCGGATCAGCGCATCCAGCGCTTCGGCCGGATCGCGCGTCATGTCGAAGGCACGGTGGCAGGCGACGTTCAAATGTCCTGCCGCCTGCACCAATTCGCTCATCCGCCTTTCGTCGATGGTACCGTCGGCATTTAGGCAGCCGACGACGACACCGGCCACGCCAAGCTCGCGCAGCGCGCGCACATCGGCGAGCATCGAACGGTACTCGGCGTCACTGTAGAGAAAATCGCCGCCGCGCGGCCGCACGATGACGTGGAACGGGATCGTCGCCAGTTCGAGGGCTGCGCGCACCATGCCAAAACTCGGTGTGACGCCGCCCTCGACGAGGCTGGCACAGAGCTCGGCCCGGTCGGCGCCGGCGGCTTGCGCGGCGAGCAGGCCATCTATGCCTTCGACGCAGATTTCGATCAGCGGCAGGCGAGGGCGTTCGGTGTCGGTCACAAGGCGATCCGTTGCTGATTCAAGACGTGCAGCCCTAGCATCGGGCTCCTTGCCGCGAAAGTCGGAACTGTTGGCTCAACGGGACGGGTCGCTGCCGTTTGCATTGCCACTTTTCGCGGCCGTGCACTCAGATCCGCAAATTGTGCGCGTTGGCGCGGACGAAATCGATGAAGGCCCGCAGCTTTGGCGGGACGAGGCGGCGGCTGGGATAATAGAGGTGGAGCGGTTCGTAGGTGGGACAAAAAGGTTCCAGCACCTTGACCAGCGCGCCTGAGGCGAGAAGCGGCGCAGCGAGGCCGTCGACGGCGAAGGCCAGGCCAAGCCCTTGCGCGGCGGCGGTGATGCAGAGCGGCAGTGTGTTCACGACCAGACGTGCGTCGGGCGTGAACTCGACCTGGCGTCCATCGACGACGAACTCCCAGGGCGAAATGGCGCGGGTGCGGGTGAAAGCGAAGGCGATGCAGCGGTGGGCGGCGAGGTCGGCGGGCCGCTTCGGCGTGCCGTTACGCGCCAGATAGTCCGGGCTGCCCAACACGACCGTCTGCAGCGGCCCGCCCAGCCGCGCGCCGACATATCTTTCTCGAGAAGCTCGCCGATCCGCAGACCGGCATCGAAGCCCTGCCCGGCGATATCGACGAAATTGTCGTCGAAGATCAGGCTAAGCCGCACGTCCGGGTAGGCATCCATGAACGGCCCCATCAGCGGCTCGATCAGCAGCGGCGCGGCGATCCACGGCAGGCTCAGGCGCAGCGTGCCGGCGGGGCGGTCGCGGGTCTCGCGCAGTGCTGCGCCGGCCGCCCGGATCTCCTCAGCCGCTGGGCGCACGTGGTCGAAATAGTGGGCGCCGGCTTCGGTCAGGCCGACGCTGCGGGTCGTGCGGTTGAGGAGCCGCACCCCGAGACGCTCCTCGATCCCCTTGACCGCCTCGCTGAGCGAGGCCGGGGCGACACCGAGTTCGGCGGCGGCGCGGTGAAGCTCCTGGCCTCCGCAACCTCCACGAAGGCGACGATGCCGCTGAACTGGTCGAGGCGCATTGTGAGGATATTCCAAATAGCCTTGTCGAACTATACTGGTTTTTCCAGTGAACAGGAAGCGTCATGTTGGTCCGACGAACGGGCTCCGCTGTCGCGACGGCCCGAAGGCAAGGAGACAGGACCGATGACCAGGCTCGCTTCGCTCGCCGCCGGCGCTCTCCTGGCGGTGTCCGCCGCCCCCGCGAACGGCCGCCCGCAGGAAGACCGCAACATCCAGCTGATCAAGGACTATTACGCAGCCTATGCGACCGGGAACCCGGAGGCCGTTCGGCCCTTCCTCGCGCCCGACATCGTGTGGCGCATTCCCGGCCATCATCCGCTTGCCGGCGACAAGCGCGGGCCGGAGGAAGTGGTCGCCTTCTTCCGTGGCCTGGCCGACGGCAAATTTAGGGCTGAGCCGATTTTCTTCCAGGCGGAGGGCGATCTCGTCGTCGACATCCATCGCGGCTGGTCGAACGTCGGCTCAGGTCCCGAGATCGACCAGCTCTACGCCCTGATGTTTCGCATACGGGACGGCAAGTTCACCGAGGCGCAGAATTTTTTGACCGACATGCACCAGTCGGACGCCTTCTACTGGGCGCACTACCCGCTGAAGCCACTGCCCGGCCGACTGGCGGATGATCGCTGAGACGGCGGCCTTCAATCCGTCGCGCCGCGCTTTTCGCTCCTGGCCAAAAGGGGCTTGCGATGTGGAAAATCCTGACGCTGGCCACGGCAACCGCCGTCGCGTTCGGCTCCAGCGCCTTCGCCGCACCGCGCGGAGGGCGACCGCGCCGTGCTGGCCGCCGCTGCGGGCCGGGTGGGCGCGGCGGCGAAATGACAACGCAAGCTGCGCCGGGCACCGATCGGCGCCGACATTGGTGGTCCTGCCACTGCCCGATCATTTTATTTTCGATGTGAAAATCGTTTTAGTCCGGAGCTTTGCCTCTCCTGAACATGCCTGGCGTCATGCCATGCACAGCCCGGAACGCACGGGAAAGATGGCTCTGGTCGGCGAAACCTGCCGCGATGGCGGCCTCGGCGAGGCCGAGCCCCTGTTCGATCAAGGTGCTGGCGCGACGCAGTCTCCGGTCGCGGATATAAGCTGCAGGCGTCAGACCAATCGCTTTCTTGAAATCCCGGATGACCTGGAACCGGGTGACGCGCGCGGCGTCGGCAAGCCGTTGCAAGTCAAACGGCGAGCCAAGGTCGCTTTCGATGAGGTTCTCGTACAGCGAGAACCTCCGTCGCGATCCCGAGCTTTCGATCTCCTCTACCCGCCCGCTCCAATCGCCATGCTGAACGATAAGACACCTCAAGGCGACGAGAAGCGACGTCTCGGCTTGCATCGCGTCCGGTGAGGTCGAGCTCTGGTGTGCTGCCATCAACGCTGCGGCGAGATCGCTGTCGTCGATATTCGGACGTGAGAAGACCGGCGCGTCAGCCCTGCCCAGCTCGTGGGCGAGGCCCGCCAACAGCGGCACCGGGGGATAAAATGTCCGGTAGGCCCAGCCTTCATCCGCACCCTGTTCCCCGTCATGCCACTCCTCGGGATTGACAACCGCAATGGTGCCTGCCGGAGCTACAATTTTTTGGCGTCCGATGCGGATGCGTTCGCAGCCAGCCGTGATCAGCGCGATCACATAGGTTGGGTGCGTATGCAGCTCGTAGCGATGCTGCGTGAAGCGCGCCTTGAACAGGCCAAGCTCAGGAAAGCAGGGATGGCGCCAGTATTTCCTGATCTCTGTCGCGTCCACGTCATTCGTCCCGCTGCGGTCAATCTGGTTCAAGACGCCTGTTGTGCGATCTTCTAATCGTGATCCCCCGGATCAAACCCGCCGTTTGCCGGCGTGAAAGGAGAGTATCGTGCTGCACAATGACCCGATCGCCGCTCTGACACCAGAGGTCATAGCCTGGCGCCACCATATCCATTGCAATCCCGAACTCGGATTCGATGAGAACGAAACGGCACGTTTCATTGCCGAGAAACTGCGCGCCTTCGACTTCGACGAGGTGCATGAGGGGATCGGCGGCACCGGGGTTGTCGGCGTCCTGCGCAGCGGCACGGGCACACGCGCCATCGGTCTTCGCGCCGAGCTGGACGCGCTTCCGGTTGTGGAGAGGACCGGCTTGCCCTATGCGTCCAGGAACGAGGGCGTGATGCACGCCTGCGGCCATGACGGCCACACCGCCATGCTGCTCGGCGCGGCCAGACTGCTCAGCCAATCCCGCGCCTTCGACGGCACCGTCTACTTCGTCTTCCAGCCAGCCGAAGAAAACGAAGGTGGCAGCCTGCGCATGATCAAAGACGGCCTGTTCGAGCGTTTCCCGGTCGAGGCGATCTATGCCGTCCACAACTGGCCGGGCTTGGGGCAGGGGACAATCGCCGCTCGCGTTGGAGCACAGATGGCGGCCGTCGACAATTTCGAGCTGACCTTCGAGGGTCTCGGCGCGCATGCCGCCATGCCGCAGCTCGGCGACGACCCGATCCTGGCCGCGGGCGCCTTTGTCCAGGCCGTTCAGCGCATCGTCAGCCGCTCGGTCGATCCGCAAACCGCGCTGGTCGTCAGCCTCACCCAGATCCATGGCGGCAATGTCGGCAACATCGTGCCGGGCAGGGTCTGGCTGCAAGGCACTTGCCGGTTTTTCGAGCCCGGTCATTCCGATCGTTGCGAGAAGCTGATCGGCGAGATCGCCCGGGGCATTGCCGTCGCCCATGCGCTTGAGGCCACGCTCAACTACCACAAGGGCTATCCGCCGCTTATCAACACGGCGATTGCCACGGCGCGCGCCATCGCGGCAGCCGCCGCCACCGTCGGCAGCGAGAGCGTCTCGACCGAGTTCAACCCGAGCCTCGGCTGCGAGGATTTCGCCTTCATGATCCGCGAGGCAGGCGGCTGCTACGCATGGATCGGCGTCGGCGATGTCGGGCCCGGCGAGGGCCTGCACGGCGACCGCTACGTCTTCAATGACGAGATCGTGCCGACCGTGCTGCGCTACTACGTCAATCTGGTCGAGCAGACGCTTCCCGCCTCGTGAACCGTCAGAGGGAAACTGACGGCTCAGCGGGAAATCCTGATCTGAATGCGCTTCGCGGGCGATAAGCCGCGAGTAGTCAACCAACCCGACGCATCTCACCCGACCGTGGCCACGAGTTGCGTTACGGGAACGGGATTTTCCAGCACTGCCTGCGCGGTGTCGGCCTGCTCTTCATCGACCTGCGCCATCACAAAAATGACGCCTTGTTCAACGTTCGGCTCACCCGGCTGTTTGGCTACATCGGCAGATGCCTGGAGAAGCCCACCAGCAAAGCCGCCGCATGCCCCACCGACGAGAGTTAGGCCAGCCACCGCTCCGACAGGATCCATGCCGGTGGCCTCAAAAGCACCCAGGCCGATTAACAGACCAGCGGCCGCGCCAAGCGCGGCACCGCCCGGACCGCGCAGGACAGCCCTGATCTCGTCGTCGTAAGGTCCGATGACGCTGATCTGTTCGTAGGAAACTCCTGCCGCCTGAAGCGCGGCAACGGCACGCGCTGCTTGGTCGCGAGAATCGAAAAGTCTGCTGATTGTTCGCATTTGACGCTGCCCATAGCATAGTCGCCCGCCGCTCGTTTCGAAGCGGCGGGCGTCTCCTCCCCTCGCGTTCAGGTCACTGAATGATCTTGACGATCTTGCGTGTGCCGGGATCAACAAGAACGGTGCGATTGTCGACGACGACGTAGCGATACTCGACGTCGGGAACTTCATGAAGCTCGACCGTCTCGGGTATCGTTGAACCAATATTGAGTTCAACCCCAGGGAGTTCCACGGATGCGAGCGGCTTCTTTTTCACATATTCCCTGACCACGGTCTCCTGTTCAGGCGCGATGATCACGTCCTGAGCGGCAACAGCGCCAACGCTGGCCAGCAGAAAAAGTCCCGCGGCTGCAGTAGAAAGATGCATTCTCATAAGTGCCTCCTTTATGTGATATGACTTGTTAGCCCATTTGCGCTGGACGGCATCCGCGCCTTGCTCACCCAAACTTGAGGCAGCCGCAAACGTTCCTTAGCTGGGCTTCGGTCCGATTCGGCGGGGCTTTTCCGTAGGACCGAAGTCTGACGCGTCGCGCGCAAGGGCGATGCCGCGGGTTTCGGCCGCACCGACTGCACGCTTCACCCGCTATGAACCCTGCGTGCTATGAACCCTGGCGATATGAACCGTAGGCGACAGCGGAACGGCAAAAGGCCCGCCGCCTCCAAGCGGCGGGCTTCCCCTCCCCAAATCATCCAGTCAGTCGATGATTTTAACGATCCTGCGTGTGCCTGGATCAACAAGAACGGTCCGATTGTCGACGACGACGTAGCGATACTCGACGTCGGGAACTTCATGAAGCTCGACCGTCTCGGGCAGCGCCGAGCCGATATTGAGCTCCACGCCAAGCAGGTTCACCGAGGCAAGCGGCTTCTTTTTCACATACTCCCTGATGACGGTCTCCTGTTCGGGCTGGATGATCACGTCCTGGGCAGCCACGGCGCCGACACTTGCCAGCAGCAGAAATCCTGCGGCTGCGGTGGAAAGATGCATTCTCATAAGTTTTTCCTTCCTGATGAGCTGTCTTGCGCTGGGACGCATCTTCGTCGCGCCAAGCTCACCTTCAACAACGAGACAGCTGCAAACGTTCCGCGGCTGGGCTTCGGTCCGACCAGAGACGCCGTGCCGTTGGACCTAAGTCTGAATTGTTGTGCGCAAAGGGCGACGATGGAGTGTGGCCCGGAACCACGACTGCCAGCACTCGTTGCCCGCCGTGCGTTCACGGGAGGGATCGATGGAGAATAGTGTTCACCAAGCCCGCTGGCTACTTGCACCGGTCTTCGCTGTCTCCATTGCCTTCCTGGCAATTGGGATAGCTGTCAGCTGAGGAGCGATGAACTTAACGATGTGTCTGATGGGCGAGGTATCTGCGCAGCTACGTCCCTTTGCGCCGATAAGGGACCACCCGCCATTCCTCGATTTGGCGGGTAGTCCCTCGTTTGCGTCCAATGTTCAAACGAGCTTTAGTGGGAAAACGAAAATGGACGACAACAAAAATCGATCTTTTCTCGACCGCGACCGCCTGTCGGTGGACCAGTATTACGAGGTGGAGCATTTCGCGCGAGAAAATGGCGTTTCGTCCAGCCAGGTCAGTAGGCTGATCAAAAAGAACGGCAACGATCGGATGACCCTTACTCAAGCGGTGAGAGCATTGCGCGACCGGAAGTGAAAGTACGCAGCACCTTCCGCCGCTGCCAGGGGCGACAGGTGTCGATCTGTGCCGGTAGCATCGTGGTTGAGGCGTCATATTTGCTGCCTCGCTCAACCAGGGCGGTCGCGCTTGCGCAAAAAAACCGCAAGGTTGCGGTTTTCGTCCAGCCCGCAGGCCCTAAGTTCCCTTGTTATTGATCGGTGCAGATCAAAGATGGCGTCACTTAGCGTCGTTCGACGACAGATTGGCTGGTTCTCTCGAATCGTGCCGCTGGCGCGACGCGCCGCCGACCAGGCCGGTGGGGATATGGCGCCATACAGAGCGACAAGACTGATCGATCGGTGGAATGCACTGTCGCTGGCCACTCAGTTTCTGCTCGCCGGCGGGCTGTTCTCGCTGTCGGCGATGATCGTGGTGGGAATTTCCGTGACGAGCCAGATAGAAGCCGCCGTCACCCGCAACTCGGCTTCTGCCACCGCTCTCTACGTCGACAGCGTCATCGCGCCGCTGCTTCCCGATATGCGCAGGAGCGAGATGCTCGACGAGAGCGTTGCGCACGCGCTGGATGAGACGCTGGGGCAAGGCGCACTCGGCACAAGGCTCGAATCCTTCAAGCTCTGGCGCCGCGATGGCACCATCCTCTATTCTACCAATAAGGATTTGGTCGGGAAGCGCTTTCCACTCAGCGACAATCTCCGGGCCGCATTCGCAGGCGACATAGTTGCTGAATTGGACAAGCACTATGATGACCAGGCTGAGAGGGACAGCGGCTTGCATCTTCTTGAGATCTATAATCCGATGCTTCAGCCTTGGTCGGGCGAAGTCGTGGCTGTTTTGGAATTCGACGAGATCGCCACCGATTTTGAAAAGGATCTCCGGCAGGCACTCGTTCGGACCTGGTTCGATGTCGCAGCCGTCACCGCGGTTTTTTTCCTCGGTCTTTCGGTGATCGTTTTTCGTGGCAGCCGCACGATTCGTTCGCAGAGCCGCTCCTTGAAGCAGCGCATTGCCGAACTTTCCGTCCTGGTTGCTCAAAACAGAATGTTGAGGCTGCGGGTGCAACGTGCTTCGCAGCGCGCCACGGCGCTTAACGAACGTTACCTCAGGCGGATCGGCGCGGACCTGCACGACGGGCCGGCGCAACTGGTGGCCCTCGCTGCGCTAGGGATTGACAGCCCCGTGCTGGCCGATCCTGCCACGCCGGCCGCGGCGCGCGCACGGGAATTGCAGGTGGTTAAAGCGAATCTGGACGACGCGATGCGAGAAATCAGGAATGTCAGCAAGGGCCTTATGCTGCCGCATGTCGAGAATGCCGAGTTGACGGAAATCCTCGAGCTTGCCGTGCGAGCGCACGAAGAGCGGACCGGCGTCAAAGTGATGCTGTCCATGACCGGGGGCCACACACCCTTGTCGCCAGCGGCCAAGATCTGCATCTTTCGCTTCATTCAGGAGGGGCTGAACAACGGCTTCCGCCATGCCGGGGGTGCCGGTCAATCGGTCGGGAAACATTTCGACGGGGAGCGCGTTTGTATCGAGGTTTCCGACACCGGCCCAGGTTTCGACCCGAAGATCATCCACCCTGAACGGCTGGGGCTCATCGGGCTGCGTGAGCGGGTAGAAAGCCTCGGCGGCCAATTTGGGGTAACATCTTCACAGAATGGCACGGTGGTGAAAATGGTTCTCAACATAGTCGAAATAGGACAGGCGTGATGGCAGCGGCCATAAAGCTCGCCATTATCGACGACCATCCGCTGTTCAGGGAAGGCGTGGTGCGCACTCTTGAGCAGATAGGCGGGTTCGAGATCGTTGCCCAAGGCAGCAATAGAGATGACGCCTTGCGGATATCGGGAGACCAGCAGCTCGATATTCTCCTGATGGACATCTCGGTGCCTGGAGGGGGCCTCAGCGCGATCGAACCGGCTCTGGAGCGGCACCCGGATCTGAAAATCGTGATGCTGACCGTTTCGGAGGAAAACCAGCACGTCATGACCGCCTTGCAGAGCGGGGCAAGAGGCTATGTCCTGAAGGGTGTCGGGTCGAGAACCCTAGCCGCCATACTGCGCACGGTGGCGATGGGCGAACGGTATGTTTGCCCGCAATTGTCGGCGCGCGTGTTGGTCGACTTGTCTAGCCAACCAACCGCGACCGCGAAACCCGACGTGCTGGCCGAACTCACCAGTCGCGAAAGAGAGATCCTGACGCTCGTTGCCGCGGGATTGAGCAACAAGCGGATCGGTCTTAAGCTGAACCTGCACGAGAAAACCATAAAGCATCACATGACGCGAATTCTCGCCAAGCTCAATGTGAGCAACCGGACCGAAGCCGCGATGACACTGCGCGACGCGACCGAGCATCAGCATCCGCCTGCGCCCCATCCTGCGTGAAGCAAGGTAGCGTTGCGGCCTGTGAACTCGCCATCACTCGATCATGGCGAGCAGTCTTGCCCGATCGGAGCGCGTTGCCTGCCGCCGAATGATGGTTCGGCCCATCGCATCCCGCATTTCATAACGGCCACCGTCGATGCGCTCGCTGAGCCCGTTGGAATGCACCACACCCACACTTGACCCGCGCACTTCGATCCGGTCTCCAGTGATCGTGTTGACATATATTTTTGGCTTGTTGCCGGGATTTACCGCGGCAACTGGATTTGCGGGGGGATTGCCTTTCGATGATTTTGATTTGCCCTTGCCCGCGTTGGCATTGGAGTTCGAGTTCCCGGGTCCAGCGTTTCCAACATTCCCGGAGTTTCCAGCGTTTCCAGCGTTTCCGGAGTTTCCAGAGTTCCCAGAGTTCCCAGAGTTCCCAGAGTTCCCAGAGTTCCCAGAGTTCCCAGAGTTCCCAGAGTTCCCAGACTTCCCAGAGTTCCCTTGTGCCTGGGCGGCCTGCAGGCTGAGCGTCAGGGACAGGCCGTCCTGTGCCACGCGATAGGGGCTGACGACGAGAACCAAGGTCGATGCGGTGAGGCAGATGGCGACGCGAAGCGTTCGAAGAGATTTGAGCCTGCGCTGCGATTGAGAGCACGCAGGCCGCACATTCATCCTGCCGAGAACTCTTGTCGCACGAAGCCTCAGGCGTTGCGGCCGTGTCGCGTCTGTGGCCAATGAATTTGCCAAAAGCACGCTAGAATATCCTCTGACCGTCACGGTCTGCGTTGCATTTCTACCTGTTTCGAATTCGCCCGAGCCAATCCTGTGTACTCTGCACCATCTATCACGCTTTCGCCATCATCAGGCGGTGTCAAGACCCACCAGTCCACGGGGAGAAACCGGTGGGGTCTCGCTAGCGCAGGAAGGGACTCATTACTGCGCAAGTGTGTTGCCTTCATTGATCGGGCCCATCAGCCGATAATAAGCCCGACGGCCGCGACCCCGAACACCGAGCCAAATACCGGAAAAAGCAACCAACGTGCCTGGTGAATGCTGGGGTCCATTGCAACCTCGTGTCACGGGTTGGCATTGCAACGACGCCTGCAGGAGCTCGGTTCCTTAAGACTCTCCCATCTCAGGCTTTTGCGATAGAGGGTCCCCGACCAAAGCACTGCCGGCGCCAGCCCATGGTCGGACAGCGGGCAGACTGAAGTCCTATCTCAGGCCTTTTTGAGCATGAAAGGCGCCGTCGAGGAGTTGTCCATGTGGATAACGGCTGGAAGGATCCTCAACACGGAATAGACCGTCAGCTTGAAGAGCGATGCACCGGCACGTAAATAGCTGCCGCCGTCCGAGACTGCTCTCCAACCTCAATCGATGCATGTGAAGGGGTCCGCCGCTAGTGCGGCGAGCCTCTTCACGCCGTACAAGGGCGTTAGGTCAGAATAAGGACGATCTTGAGCGTACCCGGGTCGACGATGACGATTCGGCCATCGGCCAACACGAAATACTCATAGGATTCGTAAGCCGGGACGATCTCGACGATTCGCGGGGGCAGACGACGCAGCTTAACCTTCTGCCGCGGAACCTCGACACCCACTGATATGTCAAAATCGACGCTGGCAACCGGTTCGACGCTTTCCTGCTTGAGGATTTGGGTGATCTCCGTTTTCTGTTCAACGGTCACATTGCTGATCGCGCCGGTCGAAGTCTCATCCTGAGTAGAGGTCGTGCCCTGAGTCTGCTGCTCGGTAGTGGCACCGGCCTCGCCCTGGGTCTGCTGCTCGGTCTGGACCTTCGCCTTGTCCTGCGCCTGTTGGTCGGTTGTGGCGCCAGCCTCGCCTTGGGTCTGCTGCTCGGTGGTTACGCCGGCTTTGCCCTGGGCCTGCTCATCGGTCTGCATCTTGGCCTTGCCTTGAGCCTGCTCCTCGGTGGTTACACCGGCTTTGCCCTGGGCTTGCTCATCGGTCTGCATCTTCGCCTTACCTTGAGCCTGCTCCTCGGTGGTGGCGCCGGCCTTACCTTGAGACTGTTCGCCCATCTCACCGTCCGGGCAACCGGCAGAACCGGCCGGGCAATTGGTATCGGCGCCCGACTGGGTTTGGGCCGGCTGCTGTTCCTGAGCGAGCGCTGCACCACAGCCAACGCCGATGGCCAGCATACTGGTGATCAGAACTTTTTTCACGAGACGTCTCCTTCGAAAAAGTCTGTCCCTTCACGGGGAAAACCACCTCTGGAAAGTTTTGTTCCAGGCGAATTGACCGGGCGGAAGCGATCGGAGCCTGTTGGAACAAACAGTCCGCGTTCATGTGCGCGCCGTATTGAGCCATGGTGCGCGCGCCGAATAGGGTTCATGTCCTGTTTCCGGCAGAGGCGCGGGTTCTTGTTCGGCCGACGCGAGGTCCTGACAGGGGTGGTGATTGAGAAATCCGCGCTCGCTGCTGGACAAATCCCTTCCAACCGCCGGTTGGTAGACGCCGGGCAGCCGGCGCGCGTATGATTTGCCGGTCCGCGCGCACCGGGCACATCATCCTAGCCCCCAAGCCGTGCTTGGTGAATGCTTGATCGCCCCGTCGCACCTGCGGGTACGGCGGGCCTTTTCGTCTGCGCTAGAACTTCGTCGTCCTTACGCGGATAAGGCAAAGGGCCAATGCTCCATTCCACGACGCAGCCCTGGGAGTCAGACACCGTGGAAGAACCTATTTGGGAAACCACCAAAATCCATGCGGCGCGCGTTCGGCAGACCGCCGAGCGTGGAAGGGCGCTAGTTGACGACCTTCGCTACACACTGGCCCTGTCACAACGCTTGGTGCAGGCGTCGCGAGCGCTGCTGAAGCGGTCCAAGGACCAGGACGTGTCTGCCGAGCCTTGAACTGAAGCAGCCGGAAAAACTGGGCCGTCTTGCCTTGAAAACTGCGGAAAGCTAAAGATGTATATTAGCGAGTTGGGACATGGTTGAAGCAGAAGACTTGTTCGCGAAATGGACAAGAACACTGGCAGCGGTTTCCCTGAATGGCTTCAGAGGCATCTACCCGACGATCCGGTGATCGCATGGGATATCGCTACAAAAATTTCGAAAGAGACGCAGGGGGAAAATGCCCGCAGCGTCATCTGGAAAGGCGATCGAGACGAGAATTTGAACGAGAAGCAAGAGGAAGCTGACGCCGCCGTCAGCGAGCCGTACCCGTTCGTCTTGCTCCTGGTTCTTACTGTGCTCTCGATGGTGGCCGGGGCAGTCTACGCGGTCCTTCGTTGGGAGGTGTTTCTGTAGCGGCGAACACAGACCTGCGGTTTTTTCCTTTGAGGTTGGAACACTGCCCTGCGACGAAAGTTTAGTGCCAGCAGCGTAGTATTGTCCCCTCATACAACTGCTGCGAGATCGGTAGCTCCGGTCAGCCCGCGTCTTCTCCCCGAGGGCGCGGGCTTTCTGCTGTTGTCCAGGCCCTTTCCGGCGTGACGAATGCTGCCGACTGCCTTTGCGAGAGTTCGGTTTCATCGCGAGCAATGGAGTTCAGACCGTCCTCGGTTGCAGGTTGCAGCGATACACAGCGACGATTCGCATGCGGTCTCAGTCCTGCGAGGAGTTTTGCATCAGTCCCGAATTGGCCGTTCCTTGACAGCAAAAAGTGCGCTTCACATATTTCGCGCAGCCGTCGCTCACGGCTCTCGTGGAAGCTCAAACGCTCGTTCAGTTGAATGGAGGTTCTAATGAACGACAGGACTTTCGACCGGCCTGTTTTCGTCAGGAAAGGGGAGTTCATGGTGGAGGAAGTCGAATGCTTGGCTGATGCTTTCGAGTTCCTGCAGGAATGGCCGAAGAATCGCAGAGGGCCAATCTTTGAAACGGCGTTCCGAGCCTGCCAGCGCGCCTACGATGGCCAGGTTCCTATTTCAGTTGCACGCGAGGCTTTCGCCGGCTTCGCGAGATCGGCCAAGATCCTCGAGGACGTCTCTGCAGCTATGCCCTGGATGACGGCACAGAAAACCGGTCGCGGTGGCGTGACGGCGTAACCGCTGTAGCTGCCTAAAGCGCGTCGCGTTGGAATGGACTCATGCGACGCATGCGGCGCGCTTTAGGCTCTTGTAGTTGTGCATGCCGTTATTGCAAAACCGCTGCGCACCCTCGGTTCCAGCCCGAGGGCGTGCTTTTGCGCGACGTGCATTCGTGAAAGATGGCCGGCGCCGCAGGGAGCGGGGGAGGTGGGGTTGCCTAGGTTGTCGCCGGCCGGGTGGCGTTGGGGTTCGCCATGAAGAAAGAGTAGCAAAGTTCGCCAGATTGATTATGGCGTGATCGCGGAAGTTCGCCGGGCCTGCTGATAGCGGCGCTCCTCTATGCCTCCGAGGATTTCCCTTCCGACGCTTCGATGGGCTTTGCCTGCAGCACGCTCGCCGATCGGAACTGCGTATTTAGAGATCGCACTTCTGGGCTTAGGCAACGAACGCCAGCTAATCCGGCTTTGGCGCAGAGGTTATCGTCGCCAAATAGAAAGCCCGAGCAAATCGAAGTCGGATCATCTCTTCGCTAAGCAATTCCGGTCGGGCTTTTGGTTGTCCAATTCGGGAACAATTCGTGTGAAAAGAATTCTGCTCTGCGTCGCGTCCTCTGCCTTGGCCCTTCTGTCTATATCCGCCCCTGCCTTTGCGCAGGAGGATGCTACGCTGGGGCAAAGAGCGTTTCAACGCTGCTCAGGCTGTCATTCAACCACCGACCAGAGAAAAGCCGGCCCCGGCCTCGGCGGCATTGTCGGACGGCCCGCCGGATCTATGGAGGGGTTCCGTTATTCGGCAGCCCTGAAGTCGTCCGGAGTGGTATGCGACGAGGCAACGCTCGACCGGTTTCTAGCGGCGCCCCGCGAGGTTGTTCCGAAAACAACGATGACGATGGCCGTGTCTAAGCCTGAGGACCGACAGAATATAGTCGCATACCTGAAGTCCTTGTCGCAGTAGACTCGAATTTGCGTCCCGGAATGCGGGCATCGTTTTCGAACCCGCCCGCTATCGGAAAGTGGCGAGCCACCTTCGGTCATGTGCCGGCCTCCAACCCTGAGCACATGTGCAGTCTCTGCGACCTGCGGCAACGGCCCCGCTTTGTTCTGACGCCTACCCAATATTGCCAGGTGCTTTTCGAAGCGGAAGCAGCAGTCCTTTTCAGGGCCGTTCGCCGCAAGTGGCGCAGGTACTGCGATTCCAGCCCAGTGAACCACGCAAATGCGGACGTGCCTCGCCTGTGCCACGCATTCAGAAACCACGTTTCTAAGGTCATGCAAATTGCGCTGTCTAATCCAGCATCGCCCGGCGAGCTAGCTTTAGCGCTAGCCACCAAATTGCCAATGTCTCAGTCGGCCGGGAGCTCCAGGCCGCTTGGGAAGCCTGTTTGGGTGGAGCAACCCAGGAGAACCTACCGGCCATGATTTCACTGAATATCAAGGGCGAGAGCACGAGGTTGACGTTGACCCCGAAACCCCGATCCTTTGGGTCCTGCGTGACACGCTAGGAATGAGCGGCACCAAATTCGGCTGCGGCGCAGCGCTCTGTGGCGCTTGTACGGTGCATCTGGATGGCGAGGCAATCCGCTTGTGCAGCACGCCGATTTCCGCCGTTGAAAGCGGCAAGATCTCCACGATTGAAAAGACAACCGACGGCACCGACCGTGTCGGCGCGGCTGTCCACGCTGCATGGGTCAGGCACGACGTGGCGCAGTGTGGCCACTGTCAGAGCGGCCAGATCATGAGCGCGACGGCCTTGCTCGCGTCGCTGTCGCCCGGCGCGCAGCCGACCGCCGAAGAGATCGACTCCGCCATGGCCGGAAACATCTGCCGATGTGGAACCTATGCCCGTATCCGCGCCGCTATAGCCGACGCCGCCAGCACTCTCGTCTGAAGGAGACGCATATGTTCCCCAACATAGATCACAAAGAGCTGCCGCGTGCGCTGCAGCATATCATGGAACGGGGCCGTTCAACGACGGCCCAGGCGATGCCACGCCGCAGCTTTCTCAAGCTCACGGGGGCCCTCAGCCTGGCTGTCGGCATTTTCCCTGACTTGGCAGTCGCGCAGTCGACCGACGCCGATGAGGCGGCAGCCAGTCTGAAGCCAACCGAGCAGCCCTCTGCATTTGTTCAGATCGCGCCCAATGGAGAGGTTACGGTCACAATCAACCGGCTGGAGTTCGGTCAAGGCGTCCAAACGGCATTGCCCATGATCCTTGCCGAAGAACTCGATGCGGAATGGAACTTGGTGCGCAGCCAACTCGGCACCAATGACATGGCCTATGTCGATCCGCTCTTCGGCATGCACCTTACCGGCGGTTCGAACACAATCAAGAATAGCTTTACGCAGTATCGCGAACTGGGTGCTCGTGTTCGCGCCATGCTCCTGGCGGCCGCGGCGACCCGCTGGAACGTGGATGTGTCCACTCTGCGAACTGAGGCAGGCGCGGTTCTGGCCTCCGATGGCCGCAAGCTCGGTTACGGAGAGCTTGCCGAGGCGGCCATGGCCTTGCCAGTGCCGCAGAAGATTGCGCTGAAGGATCCCAAGGATTTCCGCATTATCGGCCAGCCCACCCGGCGTTTGGACGCTCAAGCCAAGAGCAGCGGCCAACAGAGTTTTGGCATCGACTTCAAGCTGCCGGGGCAGTTGACGGCGGTGGTGGCTCGTCCTCCGGTCTTCGGAGCTAAGATAGCCTCCCTGGACGACAGCGCAGCCCGCGCCGTCAAGGGCGTGAAGGCCGTCCTGCGCGTGCCACTGGATCGCGGTGCCGAGGGCGTGGCTGTAGTGGCCGACGGATATTGGCAGGCGTCTCAGGGCCGCGATGCCCTTAAGGTGGAGTGGGACACATCTGCCGTCGAAAAGGTCGATAGCGAACAGCAACTCGCGCAGTATCGCGAGATGGCCAGTCGCCCCGGCCCGCGCCAGTTCGATTCCGACATGGTGCCATTGGAAACGGCGCCCCTGAAGCTGGAAGCTGAGTTCGTGTTCCCGTATCTCGCCCACGCGGCGATGGAACCGCTGAACTGCACGGTACGGCTTGCCGACGATCGTGCCGAGATCTGGATGGGGAGCCAAAGTGCCGGACCCGATGCCGCCGCTGCCGCAGCCGCGCTCGGCCTTAAGCCGGAACAGGTCGTGCTTAACGTGCAGATGTCCGGCGGCGGCTTCGGTCGGCGCTTTTCCAGCACCTACGACACCGTGGTCGAGGCCTGCGAAGTAGCTAAGGCCGCCAAGGCGGCGGGGCTGAATGCACCGATCCGTACGCTTTGGAGCCGCGAAGACGATATGAGGGGCGGCTACTACCGTCCAATGCACCTGCACCGCGCCCGCATCGGCTTTGACGGTCAAGGCAATGTGCTGGCCTGGGATCACAGCATCGTCGGCCAGTCCATACTTACGGGAACCGTGTTCGAGCAGTTCATGGTGAAGAACGGCATCGACGCCGCCACGACCGAGGGCATGCGCAACCCCTATCCGCTTCCAATGCGCCTGACGGTGCATCATCCCAAGGCCAACGTGCCGGTTCTGTGGTGGCGTAGCGTTGGCTCCACCCATACCGCTTTCGTGATGGAGACCTTGCTCGACGATATAGCGCGTGCAACCGGCCAAGACCCTGTAGCCTACCGCATGCGGCTCTTCGGTGATCAGCACATTCGCCACCGTGACGCATTGCAACTGGCCGTGGACAAGAGCGGGTACGGCAAGACGCAATTGTCCGAGGGGCGGGCCTGGGGTGTGGCGGTGCACGAGTCCTTCAGCTCAGTGGTCGCTTACGTGGTGGAAGCCTCTGTTGCCGACGGACAGCCTAAACTGCATCGGGTCACCGCCGGGGTTCACTGCAATCTGGCCGTCAACCCTCTGACCGTGGAGGCGCAGGTACAGGGCGCGGCGATCATGGGCTTGTCGATGTGCTTGGCAGGCTCTGCAATTACGCTCAAGGACGGCGTCGTCGAGCAGAGCAACTTCAGCGACTATACGGTGGCGCGCATCACGGACGTGCCGAAATTCGATATCCACATCGTGCTAAGCGCCGAACCGCCCACCGGCATGGGCGAGCCCGGCTTGCCGCCATTGGCACCGGCATTTGCCAACGCCATAGCACGGCTCACAGGAAAACCGCTGCGTCAATTGCCGTTCAATCTGGCGTAGTGCTTTTTACGCCAAACCGCTTCTGCTCGCTGCTTGTTGTTCCGGCAGCGAGCGAGGCGCCTTCGGCGCTCGGCTGCCATCGGGCGTTCGGAATCCGCGCAGTACCAGGCGGTCCCGATGCTGACTCGTACCGGCGGGGCTGCGCAGAACATAAATATGTCGAGACAGGCATGCTGATTATCCGCCATAATCCTCATAGATTTAGAAATGAGGTTTATAGGTGAGACGAGGCGACTTCAGCGAATGGGCTGTGTTTATCGCGGTTGCCGAGGAGGGGAGCTTCACACGCGCGGCCGCAAAGCTCGGCCTCTCCCAATCCGCACTCAGCTATGCGGTGCGCATGCTCGAACAACGGATCGGTGTGCGATTGATCTCGCGAACGACGCGCAGCCTGTCGCTGACCGAGGCAGGCGAAAGGCTACTTACCAGCCTGCGGCCAGCATTTGACCATATCGACAGTGAAATTGCTGCGCTCACGGCGCTTCGCGACAAGCCTGCAGGCACGATCCGCATCACCACGTTCCGGCATGCCGCCCGGACTGTCCTGTGGCCCGTATTGTCGAAACTCCTGCAGAATTATCCCGACATCACGGTTGAGGTTCATGTCGATGAAGGTCTCACCGACATTGTCGCTGAGCGCTTCGACGCCGGCATCCGAATGGGCGAACAGGTGCAAAAGGACATGGTGGCGGTCCGGATCAGCCCGGACGTCAGGATGGCAGTCGTGGGATCCCCGTCGTACTTTGCCAATCGTCCCGTCCCGCAGACACCCCGCGACTTGAGCGAACACCGATGCGCGAGCTATCATCAGAACACCGGGGGCGGCCTTTATGCCTGGGAGTTTGAACAGGACGGTGTCGAACTTGAGGTCCGGGTCAATGGACCGGTCATTTTCAACGACAACGAGATGCTCTTGCATGCCGCAGTCGATGGCTTGTGTTTGGTGTACACGTTCGAAAACCAGATATCCCAGCATATTGCGGACGGCCGCCTGGTCCGGGTGCTGGAAGACTGGTGCCCGCCATATTCTGGCTACCACCTCTATTATCCAAGCCGGCGGCAGCATACAGCTGCCTTCACGCTTCTGGTCGACGCGCTCCGATACAGGGCATAGCGGGCGGCCGGCTATTTATCAATGTGATTTATAACTTCATGCCGATTATGCCGCCTAATCGGCCGGCGCGCCATCACCTACTTCCTGCTCATCGAAACAGGAGTTGGATATGAGCAAAGTTTGGTCATCACAGGGACTAGCAGCGGCATCGGCGCCGAAAGCGCGAGGGCGGCACTGAGAGCAGGCGATCGGGTGGTCGCCACCGGCCGCAATCTCGACAAGATGAGTAACGCTCTGCGTGGTGTCGCCAGCGACAGACTTGCGGTCGTCCAGTTGGACGTGGCTGATGCAATTCAGGCCAAGGCGGCCGTCGATAAGGCGATTGAGGCGTTCGGCCGCATCGACGTTCTGGTCAACAATGCCGGTTACAGCCTGCTCGGCAATTTCGAAGAGTTGACCACCGCTGAAATCGATGGGCTGATTTCGACCAACCTGTACGGCGTGGTTCACGTCCTGCGCGCAGTCCTACCCGTAATGCGCAAGCAGCGCTCAGGACAAATTATCAACGTCAGTTCGCTCGCCGGAATCATCGGCTTCAAGCATTGCGGGGCCTATAGCGCCGCCAAGTTCGCCGTCGAAGGCCTTTCGCAGTCGGTGGCTCAGGAAGTCGCTCAATTCGGCATCACGGTCACAGCCGTCGCGCCGGGCTTTTTCCGCACGGACCTCCTCGATGATCAGAACGCCAAGTACGGCAGCAGCACCATCGACGACTATGCTGCAGAAGGCAGCGCCAAAGCCATGTGGTCCGGCTACAACGGCAAGCAGCAGGGTGACCCCGCCAAACTTGGCGAGGCCCTTGTGAAAATCGCCGGCATGGACAATCCGCCCAAGCAGTTCCTTGCCGGTCGCGACGCCGTTACTGCGACAAGGGCGGCGCTTGAGGCAAGGCTTGAGGAAATTCGCGCATTCGAGGACCTGTCCAATTCGACAGATGGGTCTTTCTAGCCCGGGCGAGATCAGAGCCCGAAGAGCGGGCCACGCTGTCTATGGAAGGCTCTAGGTTGCCCAAAATGTCTCGGAAGGCACGGTCCACTGGCGAATGGACTATCGGCTTGTGGGGATGTTGTAGGGGTCGCACATGGTTCAGTTAGCGTCGTTGGAGCCCTTGTCGTGGTACCGCGCCTTCTCGGGATCGATAGTGAAGCCGCCACCGCTCGACCTGCTTGCCGCATTGTATCGGTGGCAGAACTTGGTGAAGCGTCGCGTTTCAAAGCCGTCTGTGTACCAGACACCGCCCCAGACGTAGATGTATGTCTTCGAACCGACGACGAGGTTTCGGTGGAGCAGCGCCTTTGTCTGCACCCCGCCGCACCGTAGCTCCGGGATGCACCGCCCCGATTAATTCCGCACTTTGCTCGTCAGCCGGAAATGTCGCCAAGTTGCGGTCCAACGAGACCAGCATCTTAACTGACAGCCTGACATCTGTCGCAAAGACGCTACCAACGTTCTCAAGCGCAATGTATCCAATGATTGTTGGTTCAACACGTTTCATGCGCAACACTCCCGCAGGAGCTACGCTCAGATAGGCCCGCAGTTCGCGCTTGCTTGTCTCGTCGCTTTGTTTAAGCGCCGCCGTGGCGGTTCCGTTGGCAATGATCGACAACCGCAGCGTAAAGGTCAGGGCGACGATACCGGCTGCCGACAACCAGACCTGCCACCATGCCGCCGTTGCCATCGATCTCTCGACTGCGAGGTCGGCTACGCTTTCTTGAGCAAAGAGCGGACCCGCGACCAAACACATAAGCAGCATCGCAAGGCTGCCCTTGCCTGCCGCCGCAGTGGAATTAGCCACAAGCCTCGACTGCGGCAGAATGCGTAGAGCTTCGTCCTCCATCACTTCCCCCCTTCAGAATTTTGGAAGCAGCTTGTCTCTACACCGAACTTGCTGCCTGTCGTTGCGTCCTCGCAGCAAGACAGCCTGGCACAGGGTGCACCCGGTCGCAAATTCAGGGATAAGTCTACCCCGGACCGGCCTTATGATGAGCTTTGCAAACCTGTGCTTTGCGATCTCTTTTGCGGTGTGGGAGAGTCCTGAGACGAACAGCGCCGCAGACCGATCAGGTCTTCGGGCTGGCGGAAAAACAAAGTCGCCTTCATCTCGCGCAATGACATTGCCGCTGCAGCGGCGGGCATGCTCGTCAGCGACGGCCATGATGGAGCAATCTACAACCTCACCGGCCAGCAGAGCCTGACCGGCGCCGAGCGCGCCGCCATTGCGTCGCAAGTCCTTGGCCGCGAGATCCGCTTCCAGACCGCTGCGGAAGCGGCCCTGCGGGCGGGGTTCGCCCAGTTCGGCTACCCTGAAGTCGTGATCGATGCCTGATCAGCATCCAGAAAAAGTTCGCTGCAGGCGGCAACAACATTGTGACCGGCGATGTCGAAAAGCTTTCCGGCAGGCCCGCAAGGCCCTTTGTGAGGACGCTTGGCGAAGCGCTGCGGGCGCTATCATGAGCTTCAGCGTCATTGTCGGGGCGAGCAGCGTCGGAACTGCTACGGCGAACCTGCTTGCGAGCACCGGCGAGCAGGTCAAGCTCGTGACGCGCCGTGGCACTGGCCCGGTGCACCCTTTGATCGAGCGCGTGGCGGCCGATGCCACGGATCCCGAACGGCTGACCGCGATCAGCCAGGGTGCATCGGCGATCTATTGCTGCGCCAGCCCGGCAAACGACCGGTGGCCGACCGACTGGCCGCCGCTGTTCGAGGCTATGATGACCGCCGCGGAGAGGACGGGCGCGGTGCTGGCGAGTTACAGCAATCTCTACGGCTATGGACAGGTGAACGGCGCGATGACACCCCGCTTGTCGCGACGCACCCCAAACTCAGGGTCCGTGCTGATCTCTGGCGCGAGGCGCTGCGGCGCCATCAGGCGGGACGGCTGAAGCTGACCGAAATTCGCGCCAGCGATCATATTCCGCCCAACAGCTTGTTTGCCCTGGCGCCATCGGCATCATCCTGCCGGCTCTGACCCGCATCCTGCCACGCCTCACGCCGCTGGCCGCGCTGGGCTTCGTCACGATCCAGGTGCTGGCCATCGGTTTTCACGCGGCGCGCGGCGATCTCGCAATTGCACTTCCGTTCAATCTTGCGCTGCTTGGCTTGTCGCTGTTTGTCGTGTGGGGCCGTTGGTTCAAGGCGCCAATTGCGCCTCGCGGTTAGGTGCATCTCTGTCCGCCATCGCTGACCCAGGAGAGGTAACCCCCAAGCCTCCTGAGGACCGGAGCCTCCAGGCCATCGAAACGCTTCATCGCCGACTGGTCTGAACTGCGACAGGATTTTCGCACGTTCCGGACGGATCGGATCAAGCGCATGGCACGCTGAAGGAACGCTATCCGGGAAGTCATCGCGATCTCGCCAGCGGTGGCGAGCGCAAGTAGCTGAGGAGACGATCGAAGCATAAAACGTGAAGTTCTCACCTCTGAAAGGCTATGCGGAGGCCAAATCACCGTTCCGATTGCAGCCGCTGTACCGGAGTGGGCTGTGCAGGCTGTGATGCCAGATATGAGCCCTAATGCATGTCGCGCAAAAGTGTGCAGCGGTTTTGCGATAGCGACATGCGAAAAAACAAAAACCTAAAGCGCGTCGCATGAGGCCGGTCAAACGCGACGCGCGTTAGTCCCATTGGTACATGCTGGCGAGGGAGAGGACCTGAAATCCAACCTTCTCCACGGATCTGCGATCACCTTCGTAGTTGTCGGCTGATGCTGTTCAGTCGACCTGTTCAATCTGCGGGCCCGGGTCGACCGGCGCAGCCGGCGTGCAATCCTGCCCCTTGCATTCCTGGACAGGGTTATCGGCTGGTGGAAGGCAGTTTTGGCCTTCGCAATGAACTGCCGGCTCCGGCGCTTCTACATGGTTAGGCGGAACAAGCTGATCCTCAGCGCGAACGGCCGGCATTGCTACGCTGATCATGCCCGTGCAAAAGAGCGCAATCCCAAGCAATTTCATTTTCGCCTCCGTGGCCTGACAGCGAACTGTACCCTACACTTTCCAGCTGTGGCCGCATCCTCCAAGCCGAGAACGACGTTAACACCGGGTTTCAGTGCTGGCCGGAAGGCGCGGGCCGAATGATCAGCCTATCGCATGTCGGACGCAGGCCGGATAGGCGGCTGCGGTCGATGCGGTGGGTCGGGCGGATCAGCGGCACATCGGCGAGGGACGCTTGGATTGGCCGGATCGGCCTACAGACTTTCGCCACGTACGAAAGCGGCTCTGGAGTGGAACCGCGTGTAAGCGGCGTTCGCAATTTTGATCTGAAGTGGCTCCCCGGGCTGATCGAAACTGCGAACTACGAACTGCCGATCCCCCTCGAAACTACGCCACAGCCCACTATCAAGATTCGGAAGCGCGATCGCGAGCGCGCTGAGCGCACCCGATTGGCGGGCGGGCCGAAGCCAGCCCTCAGAGCGCGCTGTCGCACTCGTACGCGAAAAGGGTGAAGTGCGAACGTGCGATCTAACCGACATTGGAATTCCCCGCTGTTGTCTGGCCCGCATGTGCGATGAGGGCCTGCTCGTCAAGGTCGGCTACGGCATTTATCGCGCCGCCGAAAGCGGTCATTCGCCAACGTCTGTTTCGCGCCCAAAAAATGCCTTCCACCGACGTTTGCATACGAATGGACCGGCCGCGCGGTTCGGGACCAACAAGACCTTTGCCGATAGCACTTCCCCAAAGAGCAATATCGTGACGACGAAACGTGAGGTAAAAATGGTCTGACGGCGGCTATGCTCAATCGGCAGAATCCGGGCACGAACCGGGAAGTCGACGCCGAGGCTATTGGCGCCATACGGGACAATGAATTTTGAGGACACTTACGCGGTTATTCCAGAGATTTCTCATCATCTGTCTGGGAGTAGTCAGCGTTTGGCTCATAGTCTTTATCGTCTTCGATACTGCGGACCGCAGACTTCCATGGGTCCTAGCCGTAGGTCTTACCTACGGGCTTGCTGCCTATGTCATTTTGCCAAACGTAGTCCGAATGGGCCTTAAGGTTCTGCACCGGAGGCTCATTCCTAGATACTCAATCACCGGAGACGGCTTGCCCGGCGATCCAGTAAATCTAGTCCTGATCGGGACCCGTCAACAACTCTGCGATGCATTTGCAGCAGCGGGCTGGTCAACGGCTGATCGTTTGGGGGTTGCAAGCTCGTGGCGGATGGTACGAGCGTTCCTGCTCAACTTTTCGTATCCCACTGCCCCATTCAGCACGCTCTATCTCTTTGGACGAAGGCAGGACATAGGTTTTCAACAGCCCATCAACGACAGTCCGCGCAAGCGCCATCATATCCGCTTCTGGGCGCTGGGCCTCTCCCACTCGAGCGACGATATCACGGCAGCAAGCTTCTGGCTAAATACGGATAGACCGCCGAACGATCAGCGTGTCCTGTGGGTCGGGGCGGGCACCAGAGATACCGGATTATCGCTAACCAGGCTGACGCTCCAAGTGACACACGCTACCGATTCAGACACGAATGCTGAACGAGACTACATAGTCACCCAGCTGAAGACGAAGCGGGTGATCGGGGATGTCGTATTGCACCAGTCCGGTTCACGTCTGCAGACCGGAAAGGTCAACCATTACATTACCGATGGTGAGATCGCCTTCGCCAGCTTGATAGAGAATTGACAAAGGAAGATCTATACCGTCGCCCCTCCATTGGATCCGATGACACGTGCGCCGAGATCAACAAGTGGCCGACAGTTGAGCTCGAAACGGGATGTGGGGAGAAGGTCGATGAGAATTGCGCAACCAGCTACGTTCTGGATTGGGGTTTCCGCAGTCGCCTTGGTTGCGCTGGTGCTGTTGCGCGAAATCCTGCTGCCATTTGTCGTAGGCACGTTGCTCGCCTATCTCCTCGTTCCGGCGGTCGACAGGTTGGAGCGGTTCGGGATCAATCGAACCCTTGCAGCACTAGCCGTCTTCTTGCCGCTGATCGTGGGCATTATCGGGTTAATGTTGGTCATGCTCCCGGTAATTATTGGCGAACTCAGATTTTTTGTTGAGGAGTTTCCCCGCTACATCACGCGTCTGCAGTCCCTTGCGACCGATGCAAGTGGCCCCTGGATGCGTAGTGTCATAGGTGAGAATCTTCACATCGAGCAATCGTCTGTCGATGTCGTGAGGACGGTGGGCAGCAAATGGCTCGACGGCGTCGTTACCTCGCTATGGTCGAGCGGAAGAGCCTTGATTTCCCTTCTTTCCCTGCTCGTCGTCACGCCAATCATCGCCATCTATCTCGTGATTGACTGGCATCGAATGATCGCAACGGTCGATGGTTGGTTTGCTCCGGAGTACCGCGACGATATTCGGGCGCTGGGGCGCGAAATCCACGATACTGTTGCCGGCTTCGTGCGCGGTCAGGTCGTCATCTGCCTCGTTCTTGCCGTCATTTATGCCGCTGCTTTGAAGCTGACCGGACTCAACCATGCCATTTTGATCGGCATCACAGCAGGCCTCATCAGTTTCGTTCCCTATCTCGGGGCAGCCAGCGGTATCTTGGTGTCCGTATGCGTTGCAGTGGACCAGTTCTGGCCCGATTGGGCACCTGTCGCTGTTGTGGGGGGCATCTTCATCGTTGGTGAAATGCTTGCCGACTATGTGCTGTCGCCGCGCCTCATCGGTCGTCGCGTCAACCTCAATCCAGTCTGGATGATGTTTGCGCTGTTCGCCTTTGGGTGGCTGTTTGGCTTCATCGGTGTCTTGCTAGCGATACCAATCGCGGCTTCGCTAGGTGTTATCCTGCGCTTCGCGAGGCGGAAATCTCTAGCAAGCGCAGGTCACGACGTTTCAGCCGGTTCTAGCACGGAGCAGTGAAAAGACCGAAAGTGGTGCCAGCTGTGTGGGTGCAGATTATGCACCGAACTCTGCAGGCGCGTTTGGCCTTCGAGAAATCAACCTACGGCCTTGCTACCAGAGCGCCGCCAGTAGCGAAGGTGAACGCGCCACACAGAAGTCTCGCCGACTTCTCCAAAGAACAATATCGCCATCCGAAAACGCTCCATAAGCTCCCGTTGCGTCAACTGACTATGTACCCGAAGACTTTCCGCAGCTTAAGGAGCACTGGACTCGCCAGCGAGCGGCGATCGGCGCCACCAAATTCAGTGCGGTGAATGGGACCTTGGCCCACTGAGAGCCTTGATTGAAACGTTCTCGTTCTGAACATGGCAAGCCGGACGGCATTCATTTGATGATCGGCCGCAGACCGGTTGTCGCGTTCGGCAATTCGACCGGCGACAGGCAGATGCTGGAATATACCGAAGCAGGCGACGGCCCGCGGCTCTAGATGCTGCTGTTGCACGACGATGCCGAGCGCGAATATGCCTACGGGCCGGCGCAGGGGCTCCCGAGACCAAGGTGGGCCCTTTTACACAGGAACTCTGCGACGACGCGATGAAGAACGGATGGCTCGTCCTCAGCGTGAAGAAAGACTGGGGAAAGATCTTCACTTGGCGTGATGTTCTGGCCTTACCTCATCCCCTACGCGGTGACTGTAGCCGACGCTGCTGCCCCGGAAAATTCGCTGCTGTTTTTCTTCTATGGTGGAATTGTCGTCCTGCCTGCGTCGTTGCCTATACGATCGGCGTCTACGTGGTATTCCGCGGCAAGATTGGGCGTGTCGATACGTGAGCACAATTCTCGCAAAGTTTAGTCGAGCCGACATTCGACGTATTCCTCGACAGCCGGAACTCCAGTCTGGAGGAAATTACCCGTAGTAGGCCAACAGCGTTTAGGATAGAGGTGGGTCCAACATAATATGTTGAGGAGCCGGTGACTTCACCCAGCCCCCGCGGCACGCCCACGGCCGGGTCATTGACGGGCGTGCGTATCCTCTTGGTTGAGGATTCCTGGCACCTCGCAAGAGCTATGGCGAGGCTGCTTAACGCGTTGGGGGCTGACTTGGCCGGGCCCGTTGCAACCGCAGCCGACGCCGAGCGCCTCATCTCCGAACGCCGCCCTGATGTAGCGCTCGTCGACTTTAGCCTCCGAGACGGCGAGCCCGCTCATGACCTGATCGACCGTCTGCAAGATCAAGGGATCAGTGTCATCGTCATTACCGGCTACGAGGTCGTTCCGATAGCACCGGGCAAAGTTGAAGCTATCTTGCATAAACCCGTCAGCGCGGCACATCTTATTGCAACGGTGCGTCAAGTGACGTCGCGCTAGCTGCTGGATGGCCGGAAGTGGCTCCCTTTATGTCTGTCACGGTCACGGCCTTGACAGGAAACTCAATTCTGCAGCAAACGCCCTCGGATGCAAATACGAGGTCGACCGAACCGCCGAGCTCGTGAGGGATAAGATCACGAATGAGGCTGACGCCGTATCCGCATTGCGGCGAAGCCGCAATTGCGGGGCCGCCAATCTCACGCCATACGATCGACAGGTTTGTCGCATTCTCGCTAGGCCCGCGGTTACAGACCACCTCCACCCGCCCATTTCTGGTCGACAGTGCGCCGTACTTCGCAGCGTTCGTTGCCAGCTCGTTGAGCACCATCGCCAACCCCTGTGTCTCCGCGACCGTGAGTGTGAAGTTGGAGCCACGGATCGTTGTGTTTGCATCCGTCGCGTAGGGCGCAAGCTGATGGCGGACAAGGTCCATGAGGTCAACGCCGTGCCAACGATTCTGGCTGAGTAGCGAGTGGGCGGCGGCCATGGATTGAATGCGCCTATCGAGTGCTTGAATGTATTCGTCCAGCGAACCACTGCCCGGGCTCGTATCCGTGATGACGACGGAAACGCGTGCCAGCAAGTTCTTGACGCGATGATCCAGTTCGGCGACCAACAGGCGTTGGTGCTCCTCAGACCGCTTGCGTTCGGTGACGTCAACAGTGAGGCCCTTGAGGCATACAAGGCGCCCCATTGCATCGAACTCGGCCTTGGCCACTTCCTCTAGCCAGACTTCCCAACCGTCGCAGCGCTTGAAGCGGAATGTTACGGTATATGTGGGGCTTTCGGGGCGGACACCGCGGACGAGCGCTTTGAAGCGCCCGCGGTCGTCCGGATGGACTCTCGAGAGAAAGTTACCGGCGGTCAGCGTTTGCCGCGGCTCATAACCCAGGATCTGCGCGGCGTTTGCGCTGCGCAGCGACGAGCCCGTCCGGACATCCCAAACGAACGCCGTGGCCGCCCCTGCCGACAGCGCCTCTTGCAAGCGGGCTTCGCTCTCCATGAGCGCGTCCTCGTGCTGACGCCGCTCGGCGAACAGCGCAGCAAGGACGTATGCGCAGAGCGCAACCATCAGTATGCCGGCTTGAGCGGCAAGGATGCGGTCCGCAACCGGAAGATCCGGGTCGCCGAAATGGCCAATTCCAAACGTCGTCGTCCACACTATTGCAACGGCAACAATGAACGCCGCTGCCGAAGCGAAGATCGGCCGGCAACGGGCCGCTATCCACAAGAGTAACGGGAATAGTAGCGCGATCGGCACTACTGTTTTCCAAGGCTCCGCTGGCAGGGAAATGACGACGAGGCTCATCGCGGCTACCGCCGCCAGAGCCAAGAGACCTTCGATTGCCTCGCTTTGCGGCGGCGGCTCGCGTGCTGCTGAGGCGAGGCCGATCACCAGCGGCGCAGTCGTGACGATGCCAAGCGCGTCAGATAAGAACCAGTTTTGCCAAATGGCAAAAATCGATGTCGTCGCGCCATAGAATAAAGTGAACCCCAAGCTCCCGCCGATCCCGGATGCAGCGGCACCGACGATCGCCGCCCCTAACAGTCCCAGCACGTTGCGCAGGCGGTTGAGACTCACTTCGGAACCGAAGTAGCGCTCGATCAGACTAGCTGTAAGCAGGGCTTCCACCCCATTGCATACGGCGAAGACGGTGGCGCTCCCGAGGTCTCGGTCACCCAAGAGATTGGCCGCGATGGTGGCGAGTATCGTCCCAACCACAACCCCCAATCGCGCTCTTGGCCCAAGGGCGATCAACGTGCCCGCGGCGATACCAGCGGCGGGCCAGAACACGGCAACGCCATCAGGAGTGAGTAGGGAAAGGCTTAACTGTGCCGCCAGGAAATACGCGATACCGACGACAACAGCGAGCCAAATTGAACTCGTCCACTGCCGCGTCTGGTCGGCGGCATCGGAACCTTGAGCTTGGACTCGTAGATGCTGCAGCATGTCACCGCCTCAGTCACATATCACAAATAGCACAGGATGTGTGATGCGAGTCGATCTCCAGTCTCATGGTCATGGTGCAGTCTGGAGGCGGGCTTGATTGCAGCTGTTTAGCTTTAGGACCGGAATGTCCGGATCGGTCGATTCTTCCGGTTCTCGTGTTGGAAGGTTTCGCCGGCCGAATCTCTGAGACGGCTCGTTTCGGCGCAATCGCGCCGAGTCTATGTCTTTTCACGATGTCGCCGCCGACTCTACGATGAGCCATTTGCAGGCCTAGGCGAAGGCAAGGCGCCACGCTAACTTACCCTGACTTCGATAGGCGTCTCTGCTGTTTGCAACCATTTTGGCAGAAGCGAACCAAATTGAAGCGTAAGGAACATCGCACACTGCGCGCAGGATCGGGCCGTATCGTAGAAAAGGCGGTGGCTCCCCGGGCTGGACGAAACCGCGAACTACGTGCTGCCGATTCCCCTCAAAACTACGCCAGAGCCCTCCGTCAGGTTGCGGAAGCGTGATCGCGATCGCGCCAAGCGGATCCGGCTTGCCGGTGGTCCGAAGCCGACATTGAGGGAACGCGCCGTCTCGCTCGCTCTTGGGAAGGGCGAAGTCCGGACAAAAGACCTAACCGACATCGGCGTTCCCCGTTGCTACCTCGCCCGCATATGCGAGGAAGGGTTGCTCGTGAAGGTGGGTTACGGCCGCCATCGTGCGGCCGTTCCCAAAGCGGCTTGATGGCACGATAAGTACGACTCTTGAGGGGCACGAGATGCTGACGAGAGCCGGAGTAGGATTAGATACGCTGGCGCAGAAGAGGCGGGGCTTGTGCTCTGGAACGGGCAAGTAGCGGCAGAGGAAGCTGACGCCCGGCAGATTTTGGCGTCCAAAAGGCAAGAGCGGACGTTCAGGTCACACGGCGTGATGACTATGGGGTGACCCGTTGCTGACCTTGGCAGGAACGAACCCACCAATCGTGAGGATTTGACAGGGCAGGCCAGTATGGCTGGGATGGATTTGGTTGGCAGGGGGGATGTTTTCTACACAAAACCATCTTAGCGGCTGGTTCGCCAACCCATATCTCTCGTATGATCTCCTATGGTCTGGCAACCCGACAACAACGATTCCGCTTGAACGTCGGCTCCGTGTATCTTGTCGCACATTGAGACCAGCGTCGTGGGGCGCTGAGAAACGGGCCCTCACGATCCAGACGCGCTCGGCCGAAAAGCTGGTCGGTGATCGATCGGGTCCCAAGCCAATTTCCGCCTGCCGCGCTCAACGCAATTGCAAGACGTTCAAATTTGAGCTTCCATCTCCTGTAGTCACTTAAACCTTCTGCGCCGTAAGGTTCAGCCGTCCGTCGGCGACGATGACGACGAAATAGGAGAACGCAATGACCCGCAATCACGTTGAACGTCTTGGAGAATTCAGGGAAATCCTGGTCGCGACTCGACGCGAAGGAGTCCGTAACGTCCACCATACTCGCGACGCAATGCGGGCAAGTGGCTTTCAGATCGGGGACAGCGACGGCTCCAGTTACGGAGCCGAGCTGAAGGCGCTCCAGGAGGAAATCGAGGCAGTCGATCGCGCCATCGAAGACGAGAAGCGGCTGGCCTTGGTCCTTGAGAGTGCAGCTCAAGCCCGCCGACCGACTAAACCGAGAATCGTGAAGGCAACATAGAGACAGGTACGGCCCTTGGCGCCCGTCGCGGCGATCGCCTGCGGTAGTGATGTTAGGCTCGTCGCCGCCGTGGTGAGCGCCCGAACGTCATCCGTTGCCCATCCAAAGTCGGGAAGGGACGGCCGAAGCCGCCCTCTGCCGATGTCGTCGGGCGTCATCCCGCCTCCGGCGTGCGAAGATCGCCGACGATCGCAAGACTGTAATAACATCCGTAGTGGCTGGGACGTAACTCATTACTGCGTATTCAAATGCGGACGGCTACAAGCTTGAGGGCAGCGAGATAGTTTTCCGCCAGCTTGTCGTATGGAGCCATCGCCCTACTCGTATCACGCAGGGCGGCAGTTCGAAGCACTAGGAATGAAGCGGGAGCGTGCTCTCGGCCGCCGAATTTCGAGGAATGCAGCCATGGTTCCGTGGACCGATCAACGCGCCGTCGCGGTTGATCGCCTCAAATCCCCTGAACTTGCTCTCGATGCCATTTCGCATGTTAGCAGCCCCGTAGCTTTTAGAGGTTCACCAGTTCTCGGCGAGCTGATCGCATGGATCGGCTTCTTCATTGTCGCCTCCGGTGCTTTGGGGCTCCATCAGGAAAGCCGATGCCCTGAAGACACGCAGTGAAGACCGCCGCGTATAGTACCTAGTTATCCAGAGCGAGTTGGTTTGATCGCTGTTGCTGCAATTCGCCCGCCCTTGCGCAAACTGGTCGCGCTTTCACGTAGGACACGAGAAACGGGCCAAGGTCGCTGGAGGCCTCACCACCTGTAGTCGGCGTCGGCGACATGAATGCCAATCCGGATGCGTTCGCCCGGAAGTTCGCGTAGTCTTCGGCGCTTCTTGCGAGACCCGGGCCGCTTGTCCTGAATATGAGGTGCTTTCGGGCAAGCTAAAGTCACGAACTGCTTGTAGGGTAATAGTATGACAGTTATCCAGACGTGCGCGCTTCCAGAACAAGCGTTCCTAAGCAAATACGCTGAAGGTGGCGGCTACACGGACTGCTTTGTCATCGAGATGGCCGGCCAGATTTCTTTAGCCGCCTTTGTCGAAGCGTTCTACACAACGTGGCTGTTCAAACTCGAAAGGGCTTTGCTGGTCTTGGCTGCTAAGCCGTCCACGGACCTGCAAGCGAAGGAACTCGCCGCCGGCACGCGCTCAACATTCGCGGCTTGGATCGTAGAGGAACGAGCGGAACATCAACTGCTAATGTGCGATTTGACCACTCGCACCCGATCATGGTTCATGATTGCGGCGACCACCCGCGGAACGCGTCGCGCCACCCTTCTGTTTTTCGGCTCGGCCGTTACGGCGACTATCAACGAAGCGACCGGCGAGGAAACAATAGGCCCCATATTCCATTCTCTAATGGGCTTTCACAGAATCTATTCGAAGGCGCTTCTACACGCGACGAGAAGCCGCCTAAATCGGACGGGCTAGCGTGAATTGTGGGGTGGCACCACGACAGATGGCCGGTCGAGCGTTACGACGGGCCTGCCTGAATGCAGGTGTGCGCCTCGCTTCAAACGAAGGAGCCCGGCAGTGGACGAGTGCAGTGGACGTGGCGTCGACCAGTCGGCGCCGTGCTCAAGGCGTCCTCTGTCGGAAAGAGCGCATCAGCATCTCCGGAGCGAGACCTGACCCGGCGCGATGCTGGAGCAGTATCTGGACGAGGTGCATGAGACCGCTCGCTGAAAAGCGGTCCATGATTGCAAAGACCAACGCCGTCCTTTGCCTGGTCAGAGCCGCTTGACCTTCGCGGGCCGGCGGTCAGTGGGCGAGCGGATTTGCGCCGTCCGCCTAGCGCATCAGGCCCGCTGCCCGCAGGGCATTCTCAATAATCTTCTTCACGCCGGGCTGGCCCAATTCCGTGTGACGCGGGAACTGATGGATGACAGTCGGCTGCGGGGGCTTCGACTTCGCATTTTCTAGACCTGGCGCCGGTGACTGGCGTAGTGGCCGTTGGCTGGCGGGCACTTGCGGCCTCGACTTCCGGGAGGCGCTGTCCTCGGTTACCGCGATCCCCCAGAACTGCGCGATCTCCCGTGTGGAGGCGATGCCGACATCAAGCATATAAGGTCCCGGAGCGCCGAGGCCGTTGCCGAGCGGCGTGCCGTGGCCCATCCCGGCGATCATGTTGATTTCGATCAAGACATCTCCCGCGCCGTTACGCCAGACCTGCTTTGCGTGCGATCCGGCAGCTTCCCGAAGCGTAGGCGCTTTTTCAAGCCGGTGGACTCCCCGCCATTGACCTGCGATCGCTTCCGCGTTGGAAGGCGACACCGTGTGGTCAGCGGCACCGTGCCAAATCGAAATCCTCGGCCAGGGTCCCCGATGATCCGATGCGCCGCGGAGGGCCCGTTGCAGATCCTGTTCCGAAGGACCGCCGTGGCCGCGCATGCGATCGAAGGCCTCCGGGATGGTCGTTGCGCTGCCGAAAGGCAGGCCGGCAATTAACGCACCGCCGGCAAACACTTCCGGATAGGTCGCCAGCATGGCCGCCGCCATTGCGCCTCCGGCCGAGAGGCCGGTGATGAAGATTCGCCTTCGGTCGAGACCGTGGGTGACGACCATCGTCTCGATCATCTGGCGTATCGAAAGCGCCTCGCCCGAACCACGCTTGGTGTCGCCAGGCTGGAACCAGTTGAAACAGAGGTTTGGATTGTTGCCGCGTTGCTGTTCGGGAAAGAGCAGCGCGAAGCCAGCCTCGTCGGCGAGTTGGGACCAGCCGGAATGATGGTTATAGCCGGCCGCGTTCTGTGTGCAGCCATGCAGCACGACGACGACTGCGGCGCCCTTGGATAGGTCATTAGGAATGTAGAACTTCGCTCCCAACCCGCCGGGATTGGTACCGAAGTCGGCCAGCGTCTCGAGAGGATCCGACGCACCGAGGTCGGCGATATGCGTGGCATGTCGTGCCTGCAGCGCAGCGAGGCGGGCGATGGTGTCGGAGATTTTTCGCAATGGCGCCGTCCCTGTTCTGACGCCCGGAATGGACGGCAATCTGTGTAACGCACGTGTCGCAATATCGTTGCTGCATTGCACAATAACAAGAGAGCGTGGCGGGAGATGGAGTCCGGCCGACCCTCTGACTCGGCCGGGAGTAGACGTCTTCAGCCTCGACTTGCTGTGAGATAGAGCGTTAGGTGACCGCTATTGTCGCGGCACGAGACCCACAACCTTGCGATGCACCGCAATGAGATTGTCAGCCTCCCGACGAAACTCGACCGGATCAGAGAGAAGTTTCTCTACGCGGGCCACGGCTGGTCGCACGCGCTCGTCTCGCACCGAGTTAAACAGGGCCGTTGCGTCGTCAGTTCTGCCTGATAGCGCCATTGCCATTCCGGCATCATAGGCAGCCCAGCTTCCTTGCGCTTGTTCGGGAAGCCCTCGTTCCTCCATAGCCAGCACCGTTGCCGCAGCTTCGATTGATATGAAAGTCTGATCCAACCGGTTTGCTTCGTGGGCGGCTGAATCAGCCAAGCGCGTAGCTTCGGGTTCAAATTGAGCGTCAGACGTGTATTCGATGAACGGCTCGGAACGTCTGAAGTAGTCGAAGCTCAAATGTTCCTGCTCAATCCACAACCAATGGGCAGCGACGTTAAGGCCGCTACCCTTCGCCCACCCGCTTGGCTGGAACTCGACCACGGTCAGCCACCAACCGTGATCTAACAACCAGACGCGTGATCGGCCTTTTCGACGGAAGCCAAGCGGAGCGAGGATCTTCTTGGCGGCGTCGGCGATCAACTTGTCGTGTCGGTTTGTCATCAAAACAAATCCTGTATTGCGTGCCGGGCCGACGATGCCATGCTCGACGAGCTTCTCCCGGACGGCATTGCCTATGTGCCGTTCTTTCCACTCGGTGGATTTACGCCGCTGCAATCATCCACCTTGTCGGCTGTCGGCCGCCGCCTGGGCGCCACACCGATGCAAGTGGCGCTCGCTTGGTTGCTTAGGCGTTCACCCAATATCCTCCTGATCCCCGGCACCTCGTCCCTGAAGCATTTGCGGGAGAACCTCGCCGCGGCCGCGCTGAACTTGCCGGAAGATGTATTCGGCGAGTTGGACCGGGTCGCGGCTGACGTCGGCTTCGCCTGAGGCCCGGGTCGACGGGCGCAAGAGGCCCAGGACGACAAGGCAGGTCGGTGACCACCCGCGCCGGTTGTCGCATCGGCGAGCGAGGCCCGGCCGACTTGCCGGAGCCGGCCGGGCGCGCTCTTCGTCAACGAAGCGCGGCGATGACTGCGCCCGCCAGCGCCGCCGATGATCCCGGATTCTGACCGGTCAGAAGGTTGCCGTCCTTGACGACGTAGATGCCCCAGTTCGGCCCTTGCTGAAATACGGCGCCGGACTTGCGCAGAGTGTCGGCGAGCAGCCAGGGCGCATTGTCCGCGGTCCCGAACTCGATTTCCTCCTCGTCGGTGAGGGAAGTCATCTTGCGCCTCGCGAAAGGCCACTGGCCGTTCTCATCCCTGGCCGCCAGCAGCGCCGCCGGGCCGTGACAGACCGCGGCAATGACCTTCTCGTCCCGATCAGCTTCGACCAGCACACGACCCATGTCCGGGTCCTTGTAGAGGTCCTCGACTGGCCCGTGCCCGCCGGGAACGACGACTGCGTCATAGCGGCTGACGTCGACGTTGGCGAGGACCAGCGGCTTTTCGAGCCGATCCGAATTGCTGGCCAGATAGCTGCGCATGCGCTCTGCGATTTCCTCGCCCACGATCGCGGGATCGAGACTGCGTTTATCCATCGTTGGGGTCACGCCTCCGGGGCTGGCGATGTCGACTTGGAAACCGGCTTGGACGAATGCCTCGTCGATAACGACGAATTCCTCGGCCCACACGCCGGTTTCGTAGACCGAGCCGTCCGCGCGGGTCCACCTGTCGGCCGCCGAAAGAACAATCAGGATATTCGACATCTTTCTTCTCCGTAGCTGCTTTGCTCGTTCGTTCACCGTCAACCGGCGATTCCGGATCGGCGGTGATCAAAGTATCGGCGCACCATCCGCGCCGTGTTGCCTGAAGCTCCCCGATCCTTACCTGAAGTCCGGTATCTGCGAGCTTGGCATATCCGCCGGGGAAACGGAGGCCGCCGCGCCCGGACGCAACGGCCTTCCGCAACCACGCGAACCTTTCGGCCCGTTTTAGGGCTGGTCGCATCAGATGTTCTGGCCACCCGACACTTCGATCCGCTGCGCGGTGACCCAGCGATTGTCGGAACCGATCAGGCTGGCAACCGCCGGACCGATGTCATCGGGCAGGCCGACGCGGCCAAGCGCGATCATGTTGGCGAACGCCTCGTTGTACTCCGGCGTATCGCGCACCGCGCCGCCCAGGAAATCCGTCTCGATCGCGCCGGGGGCGATGGTGTTCACCGTGATGCTGCGGCTGCCCAGTTCCTTGGCCATGTAGAGCCTCAGGATCTCGACTGCGCCCTTGGCGGCGGAGTAGGCCGAGAAGCCCGGATAGCTGACGCGGGTCAGGCCCGAGGACAAGTTCATGATGCGCCCGCCGTCGGCGAGCAGCGGCAGAAGGGCCTGGGTGAGGAAGAACACGCCCTTGACGTGGACGTTGAACAGGAGGTCGAACTGCGCCTCGGTCGTTTCGGCAAAGGCGGCCATTTCGCCATGACCGGCGTTGTTGACAAGGTGATCGAAGCTTTGGCGGCCCCAGGTCGAGTTCAGCGCCGATCGGACGCTTTCGACGAACGCCGGAAAAGCAGAGATGTTGCCGACATCGAGATGCAGTGCGACGCCCTTGCGGCCCATGCCTTCGATCTCGGCCACGACGGCCTTTGCGCCTTCGGCGCCGCTTCGATAGGTGAGGATGACATCGCCGCCATGGCGCGCGATGCTGATGGCGGTGTTGCGGCCAAGGCCGCGGCTGCCGCCGGTGACGATCGAGATGGTGGTCATCGGTATCTCCTTGTTGGTGAGCGTTACGCCCATCGGCACTGTCGTCGACCGAACCCGGTCCATGTTGCCGGATAGTCGGGCATTTTTGCCTGATTCAACGAAGGCACGCGCTGTGCGACGCCCAAAACCCGATCGACCATTTCCCGGGCGGAGCCGAGGTAGTTGGCCGGGTCGGTCAGTTCCCGCAGCCTTTCCAGCCCGAGCGGAGTCGCGACATCCTGGACCTTCGCGAGGACGTCGAAGAGCGGCTTTCCGGTTTCCGCGGCTTCACGACACCCGGCATAGAGCAGGTCATGCGCGGCCTGCCGGCCCGTAATCGGCGCAAGCGCCATCATCACTGCCTCCGCGACGATCAGGCCGCGCGACACGCCGAGATTCTCGCGCATCCGACCAGGATGGACCACGAGCCCGGACAGCATGAACGAGGCCTGTGCCAGCGCGCCCGATGCCAAGGCGAAGCTCTCGGGCACCGCCGCCCATTCGAGGTGCGACGGTCCCGTCGCGCGTTCGAAATCATGCGCCATCGCGTCGAGCATTAGCCCGGCGTGCTGGCGAACCATCTTCGCCGCGGCGATGATCAGCTCGCATGAGACGGGATTGAGCTTTTGCGGGATGGTGCTGGAGGCGCCCCGGTGCCGGACGAAGGGCTCGGCGACCTCGCCGATCTCGGTGGTCATTATGATCGAGACGTCGACGGCGATCTTGGCCAGGCTGCCGGTGATCAGGCCGAGGAGTTGGACCGCTTCGGCGAAGCCGTCGCGGCAGGAATGCCAGGTGATCGACGGCATAGCGAGACTGAGTTCGCGCGCAAGCTCCGCCTGAACCGGCAGGCCCTTGTTGCCAAGTGAGGCAAGGGTTCCGGACGCGCCGGAAAACCGATCATCAGAAGGCGCGGCTTCATCTGCTCGATGCGCTCGCGGTGACGTTGAAGCGCCGAAAGCCAAACCGCCGCCTTGTAGCCAAAAGTGATCGGCAGCGCGTGCTGGAGATGGGTGCGTCCGGCCATCGGCGTGTCGCGGTGGAGAGCCGCCAGCCGCCTCAACGCCTCGACCGTCTCAGCGAGGCGCGTTTCGATGACCTCGATCGCGGCTCGGACCTGCAGGACGGTCGCCGTGTCCATGATATCCTGGGTGGTCGCACCCCAGTGCAGATAGCGCCCCGCTTCGCCGGCGGCGTCGGCCAGTTGCTCCACCAGCGGAAGGATCGGATAGCCGACGATCTCTGTCTCGCGACGAAGCCGATCCAGATCGAATGGATAGGTCTCGGCCGCCGCCGCGATGCCCGCGGCCGCGACCTCTGGGATAATCCCCAGACGCGCCTCGGCCCGGGCCAATGCGACCTCGGTCTCGACGCAGCGCTGCACATAGGATCTGAAATTGAACACGTCGCGGACGCGTGCATCGACGAAGCTCGCTCCGAATAGAGGCGAGTCGACGAATGAAAGCGGGAGGAGGGGGTCAGAGGTCATCGCTGCCGTATCTCCGTTGTTGCATCTCCGCGCCGACGGAGCCGCCGAGCTGCAGATGCAAGCGGAGCATCGCCCTGCCGCAAGCGCCCTCCAGGAAGAGCGTCACGGTGGCAGCGAGGAGAAAGAGAAACCCGGCACCGCCGGTGACCACCATGACCGCGCTGACGGGTGCGGCCGGGAGATGCCGGAGTTGGACAAAGAACGAACCGGCGAGGCCCAGGACTGTGGTTGCGGCAAACAGGGCGATTGCCGCATTGAGCAGGCCCAATCCGCGCAGCTGTAAGCGTATGCGCCGCTCCGCGAGAGCGACCGCAGTCGCCGGATCCGCATATTGCGACGACAACTGGTCATCGCGAGCCGCCAGCAAAGCGCGAAACTCCCGCCACTGCGTGATGGCGAGGTTGTAGCGCATGGTCGCGCCATTCTGCAGGATCGCGCAGGCGTTCGTCAGGATCGCCGGCCCGGCGATAAAGGACAGCGGAAAGAACGGATTGTCGATCATGGTCACTGCACCTCCCATGGGCCGCTCGCGCAACTCCGCGGTCGTCAGGCCGGATTGGAGCCCCACCGGAGATTGACGTGCTTCACCCGCTGATAGGGTTCGAGGATCTCGATCCCGCCCTCGGTATCGATGCCGCTTTCCTTCCAGCCGCCCAGCGCGGCCTCGGGATGGTGCGTCAGCGCGCCATTCACGCCGACGACGCCGTATTCCAGCGCATTGGTGAGCCGCTGCTGCCGGCGGACATTGTTGGTGAAGACGTAGGAGGCGAGGCCAAACTCAAGCCCGTTCGCCTTTTCGAGCATCGCGGCTTCGTCGGTGAACGGGAGGATCGGCGCAACCGGGCCAAACGGCTCCTCGTGGAGAATCTCCGCACCGTCCGGCACGCCCGCGAGGACGGTCGGCGCGTAGAAGAACCCGCGATTGCCGACGCCTTCTCCTCCGGCCAGCACTGACGCGCCTCGGGCGCGCGCGTCCTCGACGAGCCCCGAGATTGCTTCGAGACGGCGCGCATTGGCGAGCGGTCCCATCTCAGTCGCGGGGTCCGTTCCGTCGCCGACGCGCAATGCTTGCGCCTGTTCCACGAAGCGCGCGGTGAACCGTTCGCGGATGCTTTCCTCCACGAAGAAGCGGGACGGGCAGAGGGCAGATCTGGCCGGCATTGGTGAACTTCGCCCGCACGAGCAGGTCGGCCGTCCGTTCCGGATCGACGTCGCCGCACACGATCACCGGAGCATGGCCACCCAGTTCCATCGTGACTGGCTTGAGCGCGGCGCCGGCGGCAGCGGCGAGACGCTTCCCGATCGGAATGGAACCGGTGAAGGTGATCTTGGCGACCTCGGGTGCGGCGATGAGATGATCGGAAACCTGATCGGCATGGCCGAAAACCACTGCGATCGCGGAGGAGGTGACGCCCGCCTCGAGTAGCGCCTTGACCATCGCCAGGACGGAACCGGGCGTCTCCTGCGACGGCTTGCAGATGATCGAGCATCCCGCACCCAGCGCGCCGGCGAACTTCTTGGCCGCAAGCGCCATTGGGAAGTTCCACGGCGTGAACGCAGCCACCACGCCGAGGGGATGGTGCTGGACCTCGGTACGGCTTCCCGCCTCGCGGCCGGGCACCACGCGGTCGGCGATGCGCCGCGCCTGCTCGCCGCCCCATTCGAGGAAGTCGGCCGACCGTTCCACCTCGGACCGGGCTTGCGCCAGCGGCTTGCCCTGTTCGAGCGTCATCGTGTGGGCCGCCGTGTCGATGTCGGCGCGCAAGATGTCGGCTGCCTTCTTCAGTATCCGGCCGCGCTCCCAAGCGGGCACCGCCTGCCATTCGCTGAAGCCGCGAGTGGCAGCGGCGAGGGCTTCGCGGAGGTCCTCGGGCGAGGCATAGGCGACACGGCCGATGCTCTCGCCCGTCGCCGGATTGAGGATGGCCTCGCTCTGCCCGGTCGAGCCGGCACGGCTGCTGCCGTCGATGAGAAGATTGAAGTCGAGGTTCATTGACGGGTCTCCTGCGGTCTTCACATGGCGCCAACGGGCAAGCCACGTCACGCCCGTCTCATGTCCCACTAAGGGAGCGCTGTGAGTTGCCGGAAACTCGCAAGTTCTTGCCCAATTCTCCTCGCAGCGTTGTGACGCCAAGCGATGTAGGTTAGTATTTGCCCATGGCTCACACTTTGCTTGATGCAGTGCGCCGCTATGCGGAAGCGCATGCAGACGGGAACGGCGTTGCCCAGACGCCGATCCCGGGGCTGACGCTCATTCGCCAGACCGCCCCGACCGAGTTGCAATACGCCATCAACAAGCCGCTGGTTGCCATGGTTCTCCAAGGCAGCAAGCGGGTGGCCATGGGACCCAGCACGTTCGACTTCGGCGCGGGAGAGTCCCTCCTGATCACTGCCGACGTGCCGACCGTCAGCCAGATCACCCGCGCAAACATCAGCGTTCCATATTTCTCGGTCGTCGTTGATCTCGATCCCGCGGTGATCGAGAGCCTCGTCGTCGACATGGGTTCCATCCCGTTCACCGCCGGTACACCGGTCCGCGTCGATCCGACGGAGGCGGTAGCCGCCGACTCCGCATTGCGCTTGATGGGTCTCCTCGATCGGCCGGCATCGTTGCCGGTTCTGCAGTCGCAGTTGATTCGCGAACTGCATTTCTGGCTGCTGTCGGGCCGGCACGGCGGAGCCATTCGCAACCTCGGCGTAACCAATAGCCACGCGCAGCGCGTGGCTCGCGCGGTGGCGCTCATTCGCGCAGATTTCGCCAAGCCGATCGGCGTGGAGCAATTGGCGGAGGCCGCCAATATGAGCTTGTCGTCATTCCATGAGCACTTCCGGGCCGTCACGTCGCTGACGCCGCTTCAGTTCCAGAAGCAGCTCAAGCTAATCGAAGCGCGCCGGATGATGTTGGCGGACGGCGAGATGATCAGCAACGCGGCCTACGCGGTGGGGTATGAGAGCGTCACCCAGTTCACGCGCGAATATGGCCGCATGTTCGGCATGCCGCCTGCTCGCGACAGGAAGGCTGCCGAGACGCGAATGCAGCCGTCACCCGAGCTGGCTATTCCAGGCGTCAATCAACGGGCGCAGGTGCAATCACGCCGCCTTGCAGGGGGATCCGCTCTATAGAGGCCGGACACTGGCACAACCAGGCCGTTTGTGCGCGTACGATCAGAAAGGCTAACGACGACCCAACTTCGGCCCGTCGAAGTTACCGTTCGCGCCATCGTACATGCTCGACAAGCGCGCGCAATTTGGGCGCGACGTTTCTGCGGCTCGGATAGTAGAGGTAGAAGCCGGCGAAGAACGGGCAATAATCCTCGAGGGCAGGGATGAGCTCCTTGCGTTCCATCGCCGGGCGAAAGGCTCTCCTCCATGCCGAAGGTGATTCCGGCGCCGGCGACGGCGAGCTTGATCATCAGCGCCATGTCGTTGGTCGTGATCTCCGGCTCGACGGCGACACTGAAGCTCTGTGGCGGATAGCCCGTGGGGCGTCAACCATTCACCTACCCGCCGCGATGTCCGCTTTCGGGGCTGAGGCACGGCTACCCGCTTGTCTGGAATTGGGCGCAAAACGGAACGGCGCTTACACAGCCGTGTTTCGGCTTTTTGAGCCGAGTTCCCGTGCTAGCTCAACGAATGCTCTGTGCGCCGCGGATGGATTCCGTCGTCCCGGGTAATAGATACAGAGTTCGTCGGAAGGCGGCAGCCATTCCTTCAGAACGCTGATCAACCGCCCTGCCTCAATATCCTCGCGCACGTCACGTTCCATTACGTAGCCCAGCGCCACGCCTTCGAGCACTGTGCCGCGGGACAGGCTTGCCTCATCCAAAGTCATCGGTCCGTTCACATCGATCAATAGCGGTTCCCCATCCTTCTCGAAGCGCCAGCGAAAGAGCGCGCCATTCGGCAGCCGGATACGGATACACCGATGTTGAAGGAGGTCAGTCGGCGTGGAAGGCATACCATAGCTTTTGAAATAGTCGGGCGAGCCTATGACCACATTTCTCTGCGGCCGACCCAGCGAGATCGCAATCATGTCACTCGGCACGAGGGTGGCGCGACGCACGCCCAGGTCGAAGCCTTCCGCGACGATGTCCAAGAGCCGTCCCTCGGTGACCAGATCGATATGGACCTGCGGGTAACGCCTGATGAACTCCAGAAGCAGGGGTGAAAGGATTTCTCGCGCGGCAGTGGCATAGGAATTGATGCGGAGCGTTCCCGTGGGGTTTGCCTGCTTTGAGCGCGCTGCATCCATGGCACCGTGGATGTCCTGCAGCGCGGGACCGACGTTCTCGACGAACAGGCGACCGGCATCCGACAGAGATACGCTGCGGGTGGTTCGGTTGAACAAGCGAACGCCAAGGTGGGCCTCCAGCTTGCCGACGGCATTGCTAAGGGCAGTCGTCGACATTCCCAATTCAAGCGCCGCGCCGCGGAAAGAGGATCTGCGAGCAACGGCTACGACAGCTTCCAGATCGTGAAGGCCAGGCCTCGGCATTATCCCACTTTCCGCAATTCGACATCCATATTTATCCCAATTATCCGAACATCGGAATACGCCTACTTGTGGAGCGAACAATCCCAAGAGGAGATGAGAGATGCAACTGCCTCAGGCGATCCAGGCTTATTTCGAAGCGGATCGGAAGAACAACTGCGAGGCTCTGCTGGCCTGCTTCGCGCCGACGGCCGCTGTCCATGACGAGGGCCGCTCCCACTCCGGGCACTATGCCATCGGCAATTGGTGGGAATGGTCGAAAGCCAGGTATCGGCATGTCGCCGATCCGCTCGAAGCCCTCACTGACGAGCATGGGACGAAGGTGATCGCCAAAGTCACCGGCGAGTTTCCCGGCAGCCCTGCAAATCTCACCTACATCTTCCGTCTGAAGGGCGACAAGATCGCAGCCTTGGAGATCGGCGCATGAGCGACTTCCTGAATTTGTCAGGCAAGCGCGCCCTGATCACTTCCGGCACAAAGGGAGCCGGTGCCGCAACCGTCGACCTGTTCCGCAAACTCGGCGCGCGTGTGCTGACGACGGCCCGCTCGTTCCCCGCGAACTCTTCGGCGGAGCTTTTCGTGGCTGCCGATCTTTCCACCAGCGAAGGCTGCTTCACGGTGGCCGAAGCTGTCAGGGGTAAGTTGGGCGGCGTCGATATTATCGTTCACATGCTCGGCGGTTCTTCCTCGCCGGCAGGCGGCTTCTCGGCGCTGGGCGACAGTGATTGGCACAAGGAACTCGATCTCAACCTGTTTCCCGCCGTGCGGCTCGACCGAGAACTGATACCGGGAATGATCGCGCAGGGAAGCGGCGTGGTGATCCACGTCTCCTCCATCCAGAGGCTGCTTCCCCTGCCGGAAGCCACGACCGCATACGCCGCGGCGAAGGCGGCGTTGTCGACCTACAGCAAAAGCCTCTCCAAGGAGGTGTCGCCGAAAGGCGTGCGTGTCGTTCGCGTGTCTCCGGGCTGGATAGAAACCGAGGCTTCCGTCAAGCTCGCCCGACGTCTCGCGGATGAGGCAGGCACCGACGTTGAAGGCGGCAAGAAGATCATAATGGACTCCCTCGGTGGAATCCCCCTCGGTCGCCCCTCAAGCCCGGCCGAGATCGCCAATCTCGTTGCCTTTCTGTCTTCCGATCGTGCCTCTTCGATCACGGGTGCGGAGTACGTAGTCGACGGAGGAACCGTGCCTACAGTGTAAAAAAAGCCTCCCATGCTTGCCGGCTTAGGCCGTGCTCCTCCAGACGCCCGTATGTTCATAGATCGCGTTACGTAGCCCCCTGACGTCACGGTTAATCTGGTTGAGATGCGCTGGGCTTTGTCCTGAGGAGGAAAGCAGAGCGTCAGCAAGGCAGCCTGCACGAGATCTGAGTTCGCGTCCCTTATCAGTCAGCGCAACCACGACCTGCCTCTCGTTCGCGGGATTCCGTGTCCGGCGCAGAAGTCCTGCCGCTTCGAGCCGTTTGAGCAAGGGCGTCAGAGTGCTCGACTCCAGCGCGAGCCTTTCGGCGATGCTGCCAACGGTCAGCTTGTCCTCGCGCCAGAGGACATTGAGTACGAGATATTGGGGATAGGTCAGGCCCAAATCGTCCAGCAGTGGCTTGTACACTCTCTGGATGGCCATGCCGGCAGAGTAGATCGCGTAACAGAGCTGATCGTCGAGCGGCAATGGGTTGTTGAGTTTTTTTGCCGGCATGGGTGGCTCTCCTTGGACCCGATATAGCCTACCCGATCCCAAAAAAGAATATCGCGATAAAAATTATGCTGGACATATCGCGGATAGAACCGTAAGGAAAGATATCGCGATAATTATTATCGGATCAACAAGAGGAGATCAGCATGACTTCCAGGACGACCAACCTTCTGGCCGCAACTGCCGCCGTCGCAGGAATTGCCGCAGCCACGGCCACTCACTCTGCCGAGATAATTCCCGACAACCAGACCGTCCGGAACGTGGTGCTGGTGCACGGCGCGTTCGCTGATGGATCGGGTTGGCGCGGCGTCTATGACGAACTGACCGCCCGCGGCTATCGTGTGTCGATCGTCCAGAACCCGCTTGCCTCGCTTGCGGACGACGTTGCCGCAACCAAACGCATTCTTGACCGTCAGGATGGACCTGCGGTCCTTGTGGGACATTCCTGGGGCGGCACCGTGATAACGGAAGCAGGCACCCATTCAAACGTGACAGGCCTGGTTTACGTATCGGCGTTGTCGCCAGATGCCGGAGAGACGACTGCGCAGCAGTACGAGGGTTACCAGACCCCGCCTGAATTTGTCATCGAAACTACCGCGGACGGCTTCGGCTTCGTTAATCCCGACAGGTTCAAGATTGGCTTCGCCAACGACACGACGGACGCGGATGCCGCTTTCATGCGGGACTCTCAGGTGCCGATAAACATGTCCGCCTTCGCAACCAAGCTCGAGCATGCCGCCTGGCGAAGCAAGCCGAGCTGGGCAGTGATTGCAACCGACGACAGGGCCTTCGATCAGCGTATGTTGCAAGCGATGGCGAAGCGCATCGGGGCGACAATCACGGAGGTCGCCGCAAGCCATGCGGTCTTTATGACTCAGCCAAAGGTCGTCGCTGACGTGATCGACGAAGCTGCCCGCAAGGGATCTGTCGAAGCGCGATAGTCCGGCCACGCGCCGTGTGCGGACATTTCGAGCTTTAAGGTGAAAACGAAAATACGGCCGCCGGATGGATCGTCCGGCGGTTTTGTTTCGAGAGTGATTCTCTCCAACGTCCGCAGACCACTCCTTGAGGCGGCACCGGCAGAGGACTGCGCCGGCACTTCGCTACGTCCAAGGCGGTCGAGGAATGTCCGGTTTCAGGCTAATTCGGATATCGCTGAAACGACCGACTTAGGCGCAAAGCAGTCGTCCAGCGGCAGCCTGACAGTGGTCAGGTTTCGCCGGCCGAATCTATGTACGGCTCGTTTCGGCGCAGTAGCGCCGGGTGAATGTCTTTTCACGATGTTGCCGCCGATTCTACGATGAGGGCTTTGCAGGCCTAGGCGAGGGCAGGGCGCTACGCTTAGCTTACCACTGACTTCGATCGGCATCTCTGCTGTTTGCGAGCCATTCCAGCAGAATGAATCGGATCGAAGTTGGGAAAATTGCACGTCGGCGCGCAATTTCGCGCCCTGGCGTAGAAAAGCGTTGGCTCCCCGGGATCGTAGAAGATGCGAACTACGAGCTGCCGATTCCCCTCGAAACTACGCCACAGCCCACCATCAAGATTCGGAAGCGCGACCGCGAGCGCGCCGAGCGCATCCGATTGGCCGGCGGGCCGAAGCCATCCCTCAGAGAACGCGCTGTCGCACTCGCCCGCGAAAAGGGTGAAGTGCGAACGTGCGACCTAACTGACATTGGAATTCCCCGCTGTTACCTGGCCCGCATGTGCGACGAGGGCCTGCTCATCAAGGTCGGCTACGGCATTATCGCGCCACCGATCATGAGGCGGCATGATCCGATCTTGGCCAATTCCCGGAGAATGGCAATGTCTGCAGCGGTTCGATCGCGCGAATGGAAGCCTTGGCGAGAAATCGGCGACGTCCGCCCACGTTCGATATCGAGGGCGAGAGCTGCCCTCCGAAGGCAGAGGCCGTTGGTTCAAATCCAACCGGGTGCTGCGGCTGTCCGAAATCTGTATACATATTTCGGACAAGACATTGTCGTCGAAGTGAGGACAGCGCGCGCGTTCAGCCGGCCAACAACTTCCTGGCCATCCATCGAGCATCGCTCGCCCGTTGCGGTCCGTCAACCTCGGACCCCGCGACGGCGCCGTCGAAGAGCACCATCAGCGCGCGAGCCGTCGCTTCGGAGTCCTTCACTCCGGCCGCCGTCGTCCACTCCCGGAGGCGCTCCGCGAACCACGCTCGCTGATCGTGAGCGATGGTGCGCGCCGGATGCGCGGCATCGGTGAGCTCGCTCACCGTGTGCTGCAACGGACAGCCGCGGAAATCCTTCGACTCGGCCCACGCCACCACCCAGTCAAAAAATTTGAGCGCGCGTAGTGACGGCGGTGTACCAGCGAGGTACGCCTCGATGTTCGCTCGGGCGTTCTTGGTTCTGCGCTCGAGGTACGACGCCACGAGTTGATCCTTACTGCCGAAGTGCTGGTAGAGCGACGCCTTCGCCGCGTCGGCCTCCGACAGCACGCGGTCGATACCGACGGCCCGCACACCCTCCTGGTAGAACAGCCGATCGGCGGCGTTGAGAAGGCGGTCACGAACGCCGACTTCGGTGGCTTTCGCACGTTTCCTGGCTTTCTTTGGCACCCCTTGTCAATACAGACAGATCGGTCTATTTGTCAACCGCACGAAAAGACAGAACGGTCCAGTCTCGACTTCCCGCAGGGGGTTGTCACTTTTTCGCTGAAGGAACAGGACACATGAACGAATCCGCAATGGATACCGCGCGTCAGCCGGTCCGCGCCGAGCGCCGCGGACCCGGCTACTGGCGGGTGACCTTCGACAATCCTCCGCTCAACCTCTACGACCCCGAGGTCGAGGCGGGTTTAGTTCGGATCGTCGCCCAGCTTGAAGCCGACGCTGAGGTCAAGGTCGTCGTCTTCGACAGTGCCCTGGCTGACTTTTTCATGGCGCATCTCAACGTGGGCAGAACGCGGGAGTTCGGGGACGGCATGCCGACGTGGTTCGACCTCATCGACCGCCTGGGCAGGGCCCGCTTTATCACCGTCGCGACCATACGGGGCCGTGCGCGCGGCATCGGCAACGAGTTCCTGTTGGCTCTCGACGTGCGTTTCGCCAGCCGCGAGAACGCGATCCTTGGCCAGCCCCAGGTCGGCATGGGGATCATCCCGGGCTGCGGCGGGATGCAGCGGCTGTCGCGGCTTACGGGCCGAGCCCGCGCGCTGGAAATCATCGCCTCGGGGGAGGATTACGACGCGGAGATGGCCGAACGCTACGGCTGGATCAACCGCGCCGTCCCCGACGCAGAACTCGACGCCTTCGTCGACCGCTTTGCCCAGCGGATCGCCTTCTTTGACGCCGAGGCCCTGGTCGCGGTCAAGGCGATCCTCAACGAGGAGAACCCCCCGCCCACCGGCGAAAGCCTCAAGGCCTCGTACGCGCGCTACAGCCAGCTGCTTGCCCGCGATTCCGTGCAGCAGCGTTTCCAGCAGTTAGGGCAGGCGACGCCGGATATGATCCTCGATCTGGAACTCAACCTGGGTGAGCGCATCGGCCCTCGGTAGCGGACCACAGAACCAACCAGCCTCGGAAAGGGGCGCCCGCCTTTTTAGTGCCCGGTATGCGTTAGAGATCGCACTTAAGCGGGTGACGATCTCCCATTCTAACCGTCACTGGGTCCGTCGAGTGTGGATTGGGCGTGCACGTCCTCTCCCATCAACGTTGTGCTCACCCCGCGAGCTCGCCTAGTCGCAAGGTGAAAGGCGACGTCGGGTCCATGGCCCCATTCATGCCGACTTTGCCTTTGGTCGTGATGCGGACGGCATTCTGCCGGCAATTATTGCGTGATCTGCAATAGAGTTTTGTGCTGGCCCCAGTTCATCCCACGACAAGATAGCTGCATAAATCCCACGCTGGCGGTTGAGGGGGACCGTGGCGCAAAGCGGAGAACCCGATTGCGCCAGTAGAGCGACAGTCAACAACGTGGAGGAGCAGATGAAAAAGCTATCGTTTAAGGCGGTGTTGTTGGCGGGTCTCGCCGCAACAGCCGCAACGGGCGTCGTACAGTCAGCAAGCGCTGCCGACGAGAAATACGTCCTTATCCACCATTCCCCTGACAGCGAGACGTTCTGGAACACCGTCAAGAACGGCGCCAGCCTGGCAGCAGAGGAAGTTGGTGCAACCGTCACGTTCCGCAATCCGCCGTCCGGCGACTTGGCGGACATGGTGCGCATCATCCAGCAAACGACCGCCGAGAAGCCCGACGGGATCATCGTTACGATCCCCGATCTCGAAACAGTGGGCGGCGCAATCGAGGACGCGGTTGCCCAAGGTATCCCTGTTGTGACGATGAACACGGGCACGGCCGAGGAATCCAAAAAACTTGGTGCCCTGCTGCACGTCGGTCAGCCTGAATTTGAAGCCGGCCAGGGCGCCGGTGAACGAGCAAAAGCCGAAGGCATGAAGTCGTTCCTCTGCGTGAACAGCTTGTTCCCCAATGTGGCAGGGCAGCAGCGCTGTGAAGGCTTCGCGGAAGGTCTGGGCGTGCCTCTGGGCGAGCAGATGATCGATTCCGGCACCGACGCGGCGGAAATCGCCAACCGAGTGAAGGCTTACCTTTCGAGCCATCAGGATACGGGCGCCGTCTTGACCCTCGGCCCCATGACCGCGATTCCGACGATCAAAGCGCTGAAGGACAATGGGATGGCGGGCGACATCTACTTCGCGACCTTCGATCTCAATCCCGACATATCGCAGGCGATCAAGGATGGCGTCATCAACTTCGCCATCGACCAGCAGCCTTTCCTGCAGGGCTACCTGCCGGTCATCACGCTGACCAATGATCTCCGCTATGGCGTGCTGCAGGCCAATTCGGTGCTTTCGGGACCGGGGTTCGTCACCAAGGACAACCTTGCTCTCGTCGAGTCGCTGGCCGGCAAGTACCGGTAAGCGCCTCGCCTCCCGGGGGACGGAAGCGACCTGCGCTTCCGCCCTTCCTTTCTTACAGATCCCTTTTGCGGGCAAGATCAGATGACGTCCACAACTAGCACCGACGAGCGCCTCAAGCGGAACTCACTCCTGCGTCGAGCGCTCGTTCGCCCGGAGCTTGGAGCAATTGGCGGCACGGCAGCCGTGTTCGCTTTCTTCCTCATTCTCGCCGGCAGCACCCAGATGTTCGCCCTGGATGGTGTCATTAACTGGAGCACCGTTTCGGCGCAGTTCATCGTGCTGGCCGTGGGCGTGTCGCTGCTGATGATCGCAGGCGAGTTCGATCTGTCGCTCGGGTCCATGGTGGGCTTTTCCGGCATGGTGTTCGGATTGCTGGTCATCCACGTTGGCATTCCAGTCTGGGTAGCGATCCTGCTGACCTTTGTAGTCTGTGCCTTGATTGGCGCAATCAACGGCGTCCTCGTCATTCGCACGGGTCTTCCGTCTTTTGTCGTGACGCTGGCCTTCATGTTCATCCTTCGCGGCGCGACGATCTGGAGTGCGATCACCTTCAACAAACAGCCGGTGGTATCGGGTATCGGTGATGCGGCAGCGGGCGACCCCATCGCCTGGCTCTTCGGAGGTAAAGCGTTCACAGGCCTGTTCACATGGCTGGGTCAGCAAGGCGTCATCGAAACGTACACCCGAGGTACGCGGGCAGGGCAACCGATCGTCGATGGCATTCCCATGCTGATACTGTGGGCCATCGGCCTGGTGATCGTCGGGCAGTGGGTTCTGACCCGTACCAAGTTCGGCAACTGGATTTACGCTGCCGGCGGTGACCCACAGGCTGCCCGCAACGTCGGCGTTCCCGTGGCTCGAGTGAAGGTACTGATGTTTATCGTTGCCGCAATATGCGCAGCGCTCCTCGGCATCTCCCAAGCGATCGAGTTCGGGTCGGCTGCGTCCGATCGCGGTATTATGAAGGAATTCGAGGCGATTATTTGTGTCGTCATCGGCGGTGCATTGCTGACCGGTGGCTACGGGTCTGTGTTGGGCGCCGCTCTGGGTGCCGTTATTTTCGGTGTGGTCCAGCAGGGTCTGTTCTTCACCAACGTCGAGAGCTCACTCTTCCGAGTGTTCCTTGGCACAATCCTCCTCGGCGCAGTTGTGGCCAACACGTACATCCGCCGCTCGATCACAGGAGAAAGGTGATGACCACGCCAATCCTGGAAATGATTGACATCCAGAAGCACTTCGGCCGCATCATCGCCCTTTCAGGCGTGTCGTTCAGCGTCATGCCGGGTGAGTGTCACTGCCTGCTCGGTGACAATGGCGCCGGCAAATCGACCTTCATCAAGACAATGTCGGGAGCCCATACCCCGTCGAGTGGCGAGATGAGGGTGGGAGGCGAGATTGTCCACTTCACAAGCCCTCGCGAGGCGCTTGCTGCCGGTATCGCCACCGTCTATCAGGACCTTGCCATGATCCCGCTGATGAGCGTCAGCCGGAATTTCTGGCTCGGCCGCGAGCCAGAGGCCGGCCTCGGCCCCTTACGCTGGCTGGATTTCAAGAAGGCCGATGCCATCACACTCGAGCAGATGAAGCAAATGGGTATCAATTTGCGAGAGCCGGGTCAGGCGGTTGGCACTCTGTCGGGAGGCGAGCGACAGACCGTCGCGATCGCGCGTGCCGTCTATTTCGGCGCCAAGGTACTCATTCTCGATGAGCCGACCTCGGCGCTTGGCGTGCGCCAGACCGCCAATGTGCTGACGACAATCGACCGGGTACGCAAGAAGGGCATCGGCGTCGTGTTCATCACCCACAATGTCCGGCACGCGATGGCGGTCGGAGACCGGTTTACCGTTCTCAACCGCGGTAAGACGCTTGGCACGGCCGATCGTGGGCATATCTCATCAGAAGAACTGCAAAGTTTGATGGCCGGTGGGCAGGAACTCGCCCAGCTCGAAGCATCGCTCGGAAAAACGATCTAGGGATCGCGTCGGAGGGCGGCCCGAATTGGGAGCGCGACCGAGAGGAGGTCGAATTGTCAAAGTACCTGAATGAACAGAACTCGGTCGAAGCGGTCCTCGCGAGGATGGGCGATGGAACGAATGCTCGTCTTCGTACCGTTATGGAGTCGCTGATCAATCACCTCCATGGTTTCATTCGCGATGTCGAACTTACCGAGGCAGAGTGGGAGATTGCAATCGCGTTTCTGACCCGTACCGGGCAGATGTGCAGCGACACGCGGCAGGAATTTATCCTGCTCTCGGACGTGCTCGGTGTTTCGATGCTGGTGGACGCGATCAATCATCGGCGTCCCACCGGTGCCACGGAGAACACGGTGTTTGGACCATTCCACGTCGACGGGTCGCCCGAACGGCAGATGGGTGACAACATCAACCTCGATGGCAAAGGTGAGCTTTGTCTTTACGAGGGCCGCGTCCTCGACCTTGACGGCAATCCAATCGACAACGCCTATGTCGACGTTTGGTCAGACAACGACGAAGGCTTCTACGACGTTCAGCAGCCTGACATACAGCCGCCGTTCAACAACCGTGGCATCTTCAGAACTGGCGTTGACGGTCGATACAGCTTTGTCGGGATCAAGCCGACTTCATACCCCATTCCAAACGACGGACCCGTGGGGCAAATGCTCGAACAGCTCGAGCGTCATCCTTTCCGCCCCGCGCACGTGCATTTCCTGGTTGGCGCGAACGGCTACGATCGCCTCTGCACGCACATCTTCGTCGAGGGAGACCCTTACCTGGAGTCGGATTCCGTGTTTGGGGTGAAGGACACATTGATCGTCGCCTTCGAGCCGCTCGTCGACGCGCCGACCAAGTGGAAAGTTAAGTTCGACTTCGTCCTGAAGCGATTGTAGGATCGTCGTCAGCGGCTCATTCAGAGGGGCGGCAGTCGCGCAGCGGTGTCGACGACTGCGGGCCTGCCAGCTAAGCGCCCAGCTCGACCAAGATCTTCATTTTAGTCCCGCTCGGATCCATCAGCGGCTTGAATCCCTTCTCGACGATGTCGTCCAAGGCGATCGTGTCATCGATTAGGCGTTCAACTGGCAAACGGCCGCTCTCGATCATTGCGTAAACACGCGGCCATAGTGTCGTCGGGTAGCAGAGCGACCCCTGCAATCGAATATCGCGCGTGATCAGGTCAAAAGGTGAGAACTCAACCTTGGCGTTGGTGAGGCCGACAAGCACCACCGTTGCCTGCGAGCGCACCGACTTGATGCAGTCGGCAATAGCTCGCGGGTTGCCCGCGCACTCGATAGCTGAATCGCACCCGAGGCGCTCGAATGTGTGCTCTCGAATGAAGTCTGCAAGCGGCGTCTTGGTAGGGTCGATCGTGATGACCGGAATGCCCAACGACTCGATGCGCTTGCGGCGGGCCGCATTGGGTTCGCTGAGGAAGATCTTGCCGGCGCCGGCAGCGTGGGAGGCCATGACCGTAAGCGCCCCGATTGGGCCGCCACCAGTGATCAGGATCGAGCCGCCCGGCTCAAGCCCGCTGCGGTCGACTGCTGTCACCGCGACAGCCGCCGGCTCCACCATCGCTCCCTGTTCGAAAGTCAGGGTGTCAGGCATTTTGACGGTCGCGGATGCCTTCATGACCGCGAAATCCGCGAACCCTCCCCAATTCCATGTCAGGCCAGTCGCGGCCCCGCGGGTGCCAAGGAAATGCAGGCCGCGAACGCCGAAGTAACCATCGGCCGGGCCCATGTGCGGCTGGATCGCCACGCGGTCTCCGATCTTCAGGTGGGACACGTCGCTCCCAACGGCCGCGATTTCACCGCTGAACTCGTGGCCGAGAATCTGCGGAATTGAGGCCCCCGAGAAAGGGTTGGGCTGAGCAGATATGAAGTGGGGTCCGTCGGCAAACTCGTGCAGATCGGTGCCGCAAATGCCGCACAACCTGTTGCGGACAAGAACTTCGTCCGGCTGCAGGTCGACCGGATCCGGAAGTTCCTCAACTCGGACGTCGCCTTTGGCGTAGAAGCGGGCAGCTCTCACTTTGGAACTCCTTTGGAAAGTGGCGGCGCTTGTAGCGCCAGAAAAATCAGATGCAGTGTCAGCGCAAGCAGGGGGCCCGAAGCGCCTGCAATCATAGCGCCATGCCAACCAAAGCTCTCAATCGCCCAGACGCCGACGCTGGCGCCAGTTGCCCCACCGACGAAGAAGGCTGCCATGAAGAGGCCGTTGAGGCGAGCCCGTTCGTTAGGGTGAGCGGAAAAGAGCTCACGCTGGCTCATCACCAGGGACACGGGGACGGCGCCGTCGAGAAGGAGGGCACCAACCAGCAGGGCCGCCAGCCCCACCACGCCACCCGATCCGCCCCAGCCGGCGACGATCCAGGATAGGACGCCGGCGCTGAGGGAGAGCGTCGTTCCCAAGGTGATCGCTCCGCGGTCAGCTCCCCTCCCGGCCAACGGTGACATGATCGCGCCTGCGGCTCCCGCCAGCGCCACGAGTGCGATCTGAACTTGGTCGAGGCTGTAGGGCGGCCTGCTCAGAAGGAGGGGCAGGGCCGTCCAGAAGAGGGTGTAGGAATAGAACATCAGGAACTGGTATGCGGCCCTACGTTGAAGCAAGCGATTTTCCCAAGCGAGCGAAGCCATGGACTTCAGCATCGCTCCATAACCAAGCTTGCTTTCGGGCTGTCGCGCCGGCATCCGTGCGAGGATCAGCACAGCAGCACCAGGCAGATGGCTGCAGAGACAAAGAAGACCGACCGCCAGCCGAAAGGACCGGTGATCAAGCTCGACAAGGGCCGAGACAACATGATGCCGGTCAGGATGCCCGCCATCACGCGCCCAACCATCAAGCCCTGACGCTTCGGGTCGGAAAGCGCGGCCGCATAGGGAAGCAGGATCTGGACAGACACTGACCCGACGCCGATACAAAAACACGCGATTAGAAAAAGCGTCGGCGAGGTTGTCAGTGCCATTGTGATCGAGGCGGCGAAGCCGACGACGAGCACTGCCAAAGCGAGGCGTCGGTTTTCGAGCGCGTCAGCGAGCGGCACCAAAAGGAGGAGGCCAAGACAATAGCCCAGCTGGGCAAGCGTCACGATGATACCGGCACCTTCGGGAGCTAACCCAAGCGTGCCGGCAATTTCCCCGACGATGGGCTGTGCGAAATAGAGGTTCGCGACGATAGCGCCGCAAACGCAGGCGACGGCGAACTCGAAGCCAGCCGGCAGCCGATCCTTGGGGACGGAGACATTCACGTCAGATGATGGATCGGATCGAGCCACCGTCGACGCCCCAGACGGAGGACGTAACGAACGAGGCCAGATCAGAGGCGAGGAACAGGATCACGTTCGCGACTTCGTCCGGCGTCCCGAGCCGCTGCAGTGGCAGCTGCCGAAGTTTCATTTCGTGCTCGACGGCCGCCTGCGGCTCCATCTTGTGGTACTTGCCCATCGTCTCGGCGAAGCCCCCAGGTTTCTCCCAGAAAGGCGACCAGATGGGGCCAGGAGCTACAGCGTTGACGCGGATCTTGGGAGCCTCGGCCCGGGCCAATGCCTTGGTGAGGGCGAGGATTGCCGCCTTCGATACCGAGTAGTCGACCGGCACCGGTTCTGGCTGTCGCGCGAGATCCGACGCATTGTTGACGATGACGCCGCCATTGGCCCGCAGGATTGGCAGCGCTTTGCGGATCGCTCGCACATAACTCATGAAGTTGAGCGAAAGCGTTGCTTCCCACGCGGCGTCATCGACGTCGTCGAAGCTGCGGATGGCGCCGGAACCAACATTGTTGACGAGCACGTCAACGCGGTTCCCGAAGGCCTTCAGAAGCTCGTCCATGCCGCCGGACACTCCAGCCGCTACCGAGAGATCGGCGCTTGCGGAGTGAACCGTGACACCATGGTGACTGGCGACGGCCTCGACCTCTGCCAATCCTTTCTCGTCGATATCCAACAGTCCGAGGTCGGCGCCTTCCCTAGCGAAACCCAAGGCCGTGGCGCGGCCGATGCCATTGGCGGCGCCGGTGATGATTACGACCTTTCCCTTGAGACCAGTGTCCATATTGGTTCCTCCCAACGATCGTGAGTTTAGACGGACGCCCCTTCGGCGCCGGTTCGGAAATCGAACCAGCAGTCAATCCACCATCGGCGATGACGTCTGCGCCAAGCAGTGCCGTTGCCCCATCTGACAAGAGGAACAACGCTGCTTGCGCGACCTCACTTGCCTCGAGGATGCGGCCTTGCGGCTGTCGATTTGCCCGGGTTGCCAGGAACCTGGAGCTGTCGGTGGCGCTCTCGACGTGTCGCTTGAAGAGGCCAGCCATCATGGGACCGGGACTCAGAACGTTGATCCGGATGCCTCGTCGTGCGTGGTCGAGTGCTGCGGTTCGAGCCAGCTGACGCACGGCTGCTTTCGATGCGTTGTAGATGGCCAGCTGCTGCTCGGCCAAGGTGGCGTTGACTGACGCAACCGCAACGATGGCGCCACCGCCGTTCGCCTCCATCCGAGGGATGATCATTGCCATCCCCAAGGCGGTGCCGGTCACGTTTACCGACATGGTGCGCTCGATGCGCTGGGGGGTCGCTTCAGGTACAGTGCCCACGTCAAGGATTGCGGCGCAGGTCACGAGCCCTAGCGTTGCGGACGCTTGGGCGTCGAGGAGATCGACCACCCAGTTCCAGGTACTTGTATCAGCGATCGAGCCGGTGACCTGTTGGTAGCTGGGATCGGATTCGAGCGCAGATGGCGCCATATCGACGCCGACCACCTGACAGTTGCTCTGCAGCAGTTGCCTGGCCACTTCGAGCCCGAGACCTGACGCTGTGCCTGTCACAACGACGATGTCGGGCAGCCGCAATTCAAGCAAACCCATCGATCACCTATTCAACCAGAGGGGGGAGGCCGGCGTAGGCCCGATAGAGGAGTCGCCCAATCCGATCTTCATCGAGCTGCCGCGGGTTCCAGTAGGGATTGGACAGAGCCAATGCGCGGGCCTTACCAAGACCCTCTTCCGGCATGCCGATGTCCTTGAGGGCGCGCGCGGCTCCTACCTGGCCGGCGAGTTCGTAGAGCGCCAGGCTAGGGTCATCGGTTTTCAGAACGCGCTTCAGGCGATCGATGGCATCCGGGACTGCCGGCGCGTTGTAGGCGAGGGCATGAGGCAGCATGATCGTGTGCGTCTCTGCATGCGGGAGGTCGAACGTTCCGCCGAGCGTATGGCAAAGCTTGTGGTGCAGGGACATGCCCACGGCCCCCAGGCACGTTCCCGCCAGCCAAGCACCATACAGAGCCAGGGATCGTGCTTCCTTGTCCCGCTGGTCAAGCCTGATCGTGGGCAAGGCCTTGGCCAATGCACCGATGGCTTCGCCGGCCATCAGGTCGATAATCGGGTTCCGGTCCTGAGCGTAGAGCGCCTCAACCGCGTGTGCGATAGCGTTGATGCCGCTAGCTCCTGAGAGGGCGACCGGTAGGGAAAGCGTCAGGTCGACATCGTAGATCACCACTTCAGGCAGGACCTTCGGCGAAGTGATCGTCTTCTTCTGACCGTTCGCCGTTTCACCGAGGATGGGCGTCATCTCAGAGCCGGCATAGGTTGTCGGGATGGCGATCTGCGGCAGATCGGTGCGCAGGGCCAAAGCTTTGCTCAGGCCAGTCGTCGAACCACCGCCAATGGCGATGAGCCCATCGACATCCTTTTCATGAATGTCTCGCATCGCTTGTTCGGTGACATTCACCGGAGTGTGCATGGCGGCGCCCGAGAACACCCCAACTGACTTCGCCGCGAGCCGGGAGGCCACCGTCAGCGCAAAGTCTTCCTGCTGGGGTGTCGAGAGGACCAGAACCCGCTGTAGCCCCAGGCGGTCGACTTCTTCTCCGACCTTTCCAACCGATCCCGCGCCAAAGACCACTCGCGACGCATTGGCGCTGTAGACGAAACTCTCGGGTAGCCTTGCCATTTTGCTCACTCGCGATTGTCAACGCGCAGGTTGAACTGCTTGATGCTGATCTCGGCCCATACGCCCGACCGGTTGAAGGGGTCGGCAGCGTTGAATGCTTCAACCTCAGCCACACTGGAGGCCTCAAAGACGAACAGCGACCCAATCATTGTGGCGCCGTCGGCCGCCAGCAGCGGTCCGGAGATTACGGTCCTCATCTTTCCCGCGGCCAGATAGGCCTTATGCTCATCGTAGTGAGCAAGACGAATATCGATCGCGTCTGGATGATCGATGCAGTAGACGGCAACCTTCACGGCGAGGGTTCCTCCGTTGAAACGTAGTCGACCTGGTAGCGCGCAATACGGACACCCTGGAGCTCGTCACGTATCTTCAGGTGGGCGGGATGGGTGGCATATGCCTCCAGGGCTTCAGCGCTTTCGAATTCTGAGTAGAGCACCACGTCGCAGGCGTAATCGACGCCACTGAAATCCACGCCTACTTCGATGTGCAGAAGACCCGGGATCGCTCCGAGCAATGCCTCAAAACGCGATTTGACCGCTTCTACCGCAGCGGCTTTCTGGCCGTCGGCAGTTGGAAGGAGATTCCACATGACGACATGCTTTACCCGCTCCCTCTGCCCCTTCTGTGTCGCCACCTGATCCATCCGTTCCCTCTCAAGCCCAAGTGACCGTGCGACTTTGACGGAAGTGATTGCATTTGCTTGAGATGCGATGAAGACTGGCTTTCTCAAAACACCTTTCCGCCGGATGCAAAAAGTGGATCGCTGGACCGAGCTACAGGTGTTCCTCAAGATCGTTGAGGAACAGAGCATGACAAAGGCGGCGGATGCCCTTGACCTCTCGGTTTCCGGAGTCAGCCGCCACCTTGTTAATCTGGAGTCGAGGCTCGGTGCCCGGCTGGTTCAACGATCTACTCGCCGGCTCAGCACGACCACCGAAGGCCAGCAGCTCTACTTGGACGCCCGAGACATCCTGGCTAATTGGGAAGAGGCCGAGGCAAACGTTACGGCCCGCGCTCATGCGCCAACCGGCAGGCTGAGGGTAGGGGCCTCTCTGTCATTTTCGTTGCTGCATCTGATGCCAGTGGTTCAGCAGTTTAGGCAGCGCTATCCGAGTGTGCTGATCGAAGTGGTGGCATCCAACCGCTACTACGACATCATCGAAAATGGGCTCGATCTTGCGATCCGCACGCGTCGCGTGGAGGCCGATAGCTCCATTACTATTCGGAAGCTGGCCGAGACGCGCCGGCTATTGGCGGCCTCACCGGAGTATCTCGATCGCCGCGGCGTCCCGAAGCATCCCAGCGACCTCAAGGACCACGACCTGATCCTCTACACTCTGGCCGACAACTGGAATAACCTGAATTTCCGCAAGGGCGAGGAAGCTGTAACCGTCGAGGTCGATGGCATCATCAATGCCAATGACGGCCAGCTCATCTGCGCAGCCGCTCGCGACGGCCTTGGGATCCTGGCGCAGCCGACATACATCATCCAGAAAGATCTCGAAGCCGGGCGCCTTGTCCGTGTCCTCGATGATTGGGATCTCCCCAGGCTGACAATGAATATCGCCTATCCGAGCAAATCCTTCATGCCCGCCCGGACCCGGCTGTTCCTCGACTTTCTCGTCGAGCAGTTCCGCGCAAACAAGTACGAGGAACTGTGGACTCGGTAGGCCGATTTTTGCGCGCCACGCAACACAGTTTCCCTGGCGACCTGGTTTATTCTCGCTCGGTAGAACGTTAGCCAAAACGAGTGCCGCGCCGTTCGCGGAAGGCACGATATGCATTCCCGCAAGGACATCGTGATGGCTGCAGACGTTGAACTCCTGATTTCTTACTTCGCCCTCTCTGGTGACGTCTTCCCGCTTGGCCCGACGGAAATCAGCCCCTTCCCGTTCAAGGACCGTGTCGAAGCCGCTGCCCGCGCAGGATTCAAGGGCTTCGGCCTCCACTCGGAGGATGTAGTTCATGTCAGGGATCAGATCGGCTACCGGGAAATGCGCCGGATCGTGGAGGCGAACGGCATCAAGCACCTCGAGATCGAGTTCCTGACCAATTGGTTCCACCGCGACGAGAAGCGTCAGGAGTCCGACAAGGTCCGCAAGCTTATGCTGGAGGTCGCAGCGGAATTGGGGCTAAAGGATATCAAGGTCGGGCCTGGCTTCGAGGATGCTCCAGCCGACGTGCAGCTGATGGCGGATGAACTGGGCAAGTTATGCGACGAGGCTGCGGCCTACGGCACCGACATCGTGTTGGAAATCATGCCCTGGTCAAATGTGCGTACCATCGAAACCGGCTTGGCGATCGTCTCCGCTGCAAATCGAAAGAACGGTGGCCTGCTGATCGACATATGGCACATGGCCCGAGGCAACATTCCCTATAGCGAAATTCGCAAGATACCCGCTCGGTTCATCAAGGCCGTGGAAATTGACGACGCGCTGAAGGTGGCGCCGGTACCAGACATTTGGGAAGACACGATCGCTTATCGCGAGCTATGCGGGGAAGGGGAACTCGATGTCCCGGCGTTTCTCCGCGAGGTACAGGCAGCCGGCTACAGTGGTGTCTACGGGACCGAAATTCTTTCGGCCAAACACCGCGTGCTCGGATTGGACGAGATGGCTCAGCGGATTTTCAAGTCCTCCATGGCTCAGTTTGCCGATCTCTGATCGGGCCAACGGCAGCGCGAGCTTTTTGGAGGGGTGATCAACGAGGATCGCCCCTTCTTCTTTTCTCCACAACGAAGGTCAACGGCCATGGGCTACGCTATTGGTGAAGATGCTGTGCTGGAATCGCTTGCTTGGGAATTACGCACCCCCACGCATCCGGCAGGGTAAAGGCGTTTCAGCGAATGTCGGGGGTGCGCCTGCTGGGTGCCCATGACGAAAGTCCGCTTCTGAGGCCGTTTGTCGATGCGCTTGGGTTGGAGCCCCGAAGCAAGGACGAGATCCTGACGGATGCCGATGTCCATGCGGTGCTTGTGCATCCCAAAAGCCACGCTATGGCGGATTTTGCCATCGAGGCGCTTGAAGCGGGAAAGGCCGTGCTTTGTGAAAAGCCGGCCGGCCGGGGGTCGGCCGACACCGCGCGTATCGTCGCCGCGGTCAATCGGACGGACGGCCTGTTTCAGGTTGGGTACTGTTGGCGTTTCGCGCCTTCCATCGTCAAGATGCAGGAGGTTCTGGCAAGCGGGCGACTGGGGAAAGTTCTCCAGGTCAGGGCCCATGCCGGCTGCTCTCATAATGAGGCAGCTACCGCCCACATGAATCAACCTGGGGACATAGGTGGAGCGATGTTCGTAATCGCCTGCCACCTCACGATCGCATCCTGCTTCACTTCGGCATGCCCGATGCAGTCAACGCCAGAATTACCAAGTTTCCGTTGGCGTTCGGCGCCGAGTCCCGGGAAGACGCCGGTGGCGCGATCCTCAACTACACCGACAAGCTGGTGACCGTCGACTTCATGTCATGGGATCCGCTGTCGTGGACGGAGAGTTGGGACTTGTCGGCATACGGGACCGAGGGAATAATGCACTCGTGCCCTCTGCCGGCGTCGTACAAGATCTACGACAGTGGGAAGAACGGTCATCAGCAAGGATGGACGGAGTGGCGTGAGACGAGCTTCCCGGAAATCTGGGCGACGAAGAAGACCGTCTATTCGCCTGAAATCGCCGAGATTGGTAATCCTATCTACTTCGACCGCGAGGCGGCCGCTTTCGTCACATCGCTGCGCACGGGAACGCCGTCCGTTGTACCCGCCACTCAAGCTCACAACGTTAACCGGCTCCTTGAAGCTATGTTTAAGTCGTCTGAATTGGCGGGCGCTGAAGTATCGTTGACGTTTTAAGGCCACCTTAGGTCGAGCCCGAACCTCCTAGGTTGCGGGGCTCTTTTTAAGTTCATTTTTGCGCGTGGTGCAACACTGTTTCCAAATTCGCACGCTTTATCGCGCCAGCCGCCATGTGAGAATAGCACCTCGGAGAGAAGGTCGCATTCTTTGGAAGAGCCCGCTCTCGCTGGGACAGCCATAACGGGAGCAAAAACATGGCTATAAACCGTCGACTATTCCTTGGTTCGGTTATCGGGCTCGCCGCTGCCCTTTCGGGTGCACGGGCACCAGCCCGCGCACCCGATTGATGCAGCGGCGTCGCCTGTGAAGGATGGCTTTATGGACAAGACGGTTTCCGATCTCGCCACCGCGGTAGCCGGGATCGAAGACGGAATGACGTTGATGATCGGTGGATTTGGCGGCTCAGGTGCCCCGATCGAACTCGTCCATGCTCTGATCGATCGATTCCGCGCCACGGGGTCCCCCGAAGGACTCATCGTGATCAACAACAATGCCGGCAATGGGCGGATCGGCATCGCGGCGATGATCGACGCTGGAATGGTCGCGAAGATGGTTTGCTCGTTTCCGCGCTCGGCCGATCCGCGCGCCTTCACCGAGAAGTATCGTGTTGGCCAGATCGGGCTCGAACTCGTGCCGCAGGGAACGTTGGCCGAGCGTATCCGTGCCGGCGGCGCGGGCATTCCGGCCTTCTACACGCCGACCAGCTTCGGCACCGATTTGGCGGAGGGGAAGCCGGTCGCCGAGTTTGATGGTCGCATGTACGTGCAGGAACGTTGGCTCAAGTCGGACGCAGCCCTGATCAAGGCCGAACTGGCCGACACCATGGGCAATCTCACCTATCGCAAGGCGGCGCGTAACTTTTCGCCGCTAATGGCCGCCGCCGCCAGGCTGACCGTCGTGCAGGCCTCAAAGATCGTCCGGCCTGGTGGGATCGATCCGGAGCAGATCGTTACCCCGGGCATTTTCGTCAACCGCATCGTGGAAGTCGCGGATGCCCAACAGGAAGAGGCCCTTATGCGGGCAGGAGTGGCCTACGGATGACCGAGAAACTCACCAACGCGCAGATCGCCTGGCGGGCCGCTCAGGACATTGCCGACGGTGCTTATGTGAACTTGGGCATCGGATTCCCCGAGATGGTGGCCAAGTTCCAGCCACCCGGCCGACAAGCGGTCTTTCACACGGAGAACGGCGTGCTCAATTTCGGTGAAAGTCCCCCGGAGGGCGAGGAAGATTGGGACCTGATCAACGCCGGCAAGAAGGCAATAACGCTGAAGCCGGGCGCAGCCTTCTTCCACCATGCCGACAGCTTCGCCATGGTCCGCGGCGGCCATCTCGACGTCGCCATTCTGGGTGCCTACGAAGTGGCTGAAAATGGCGACCTCGCCAATTGGTCGACGGGCCCGAAGGGCGTGCCGGCCGTGGGCGGTGCCATGGATCTGGTGCATGGCGCCAAGCGCGTTGCTGTGATCACCGACCACGTGACGAAGGACGGACGCCCCAAGTTGGTCAAACGCTGCGGCCTGCCGCTGACCGGCGTTGGCTGCGTCACGCGCGTCTATACCAGCCTTGCCGTGGTTGACATCGAGAGCCAGCGCTTCGTGCTGCGCGAGAAGCTTCCCAAGCTCAGCCTCGACGTACTGCAAGCGGTAACGGGTGCCGAGCTTCTCGTCGACGGCACGATCGGCGACCTAATTGTTCCGGAGGTCTAGGAATGAGCGAAGCTTTCATCTGCGCCTACAAACGCACGCCCATCGGCCGCTTCGGCGGCGTCCTGTCCTCGGTTCGCGCGGACGACCTGGGTGCCGTTCCTCTCAGGGCCTTGATCGCTGAGAACTCAGGTGTCGATTGGGACGCGGTCGACGACGTTATCCTCGGTTGTGCCAACCAAGCTGGCGAGGACAACCGAAACGTTGCTCGTATGAGCTCGCTTCTGGCCGGCCTGCCTGTGAGCATCCCCGGCACCACAATCAATCGCCTCTGTGGCTCCGGAATGGATGCTGTGATCACGGCAGCCCGCGCGGTCAAGTCCGGTGAGGCGGAGTTGGTCATCGCCGGCGGCGTCGAGTCCATGAGTCGAGCCCCGTTCGTGCTGCCCAAGGCCGAGACGGCTTTCTCTCGCAATGCCGAGATCTACGACACGACCATCGGCTGGCGCTTTGTCAACCCGCGCATGAAGGAGCACTACGGCGTGGATTCCATGCCGGAAACCGGTGAGAACGTCGCTCGGGACTTTGGCGTGTCGCGCGAGGCGCAGGATGCCTTTGCGGTGCGCAGCCAAGACAAGGCCATCGCCGCGCAGAAGAGCGGCAGGCTTGCTCGGGAAATCGTCCCCGTAATGGTCCCTCAGAAAAAGGGGGGCGCAATCCCCGTCGAGCTGGACGAGCACCCTCGAGCCGGCACCACGATGGAAGCCCTGGCGAAGCTCAAGCCGCTGTTCTCTGGAGGGAGCGTCACCGCTGGCAATGCCTCAGGCGTGAACGACGGCGCTGCGGCACTCATCATCGCGTCGGAGGCAGCGGCCAAGCGCTACGGGCTTACGCCGATTGCCCGCATACTAGGTGGTGCGGTCGCCGCCGTGCCACCTCGGATTATGGGCTTTGGCCCGGCACCGGCCACCAAGAAGCTTTGCGCTCGCCTTGGGATTGCACAGGCGGAATTCGAGGTGATCGAACTCAACGAGGCTTTCGGGAGCCAGGCCATCGCAGTGCTTCGCGACTTGGGGATCCCTGAGGACGCAAGCCAAGTGAATTCCAACGGCGGCGCCATTGCCTTGGGGCACCCTTTGGGCATGAGCGGCGCGAGGATAGCTGGAACCGCTGCTCTCGAACTCGCCGCCTTTGGGAAGACATACGCCTTGGCGACGATGTGCATTGGCGTGGGGCAGGGGATCGCTATCGCACTGCAGCGGGTTTAGACGACTGGGCGACAGGCTGGAGCGATAGTGCGATTTCAGACGACCGCGATGTCGGCGCTGAAGGCAAGTTATCTTGCGCCCTCGCGCTTCATGGCTCTGTCATTGAGGCTAGGCACGGCTCGACTCGCGCATATTTCGGGGGCCGTGCGGCTCGTTATTGGTGAAGACGTTCGCGCCAAAACACCGCTTCCAATATGTCAAATGCTGCCCCAGTAGGATGGCCGAAAAGCCGCGAGGCGCCATCGAAACCATGCATGGGCGCAGGCTCGAAATGTTTTTCCTTAACCGGCTTAAGCCGGAGTATTCGCGCGATGCGGATGGCCGCATGCCAAGCGACAAATTTGTCGCCGAGTGCACCCGACCGGTTAGCGGCTTCCCCGCTAAGGTTAACGACGCAAAGGTTTGACGCGACCTTCCGGGCATCTCTCGCAATGTCCAAAAGGAGGCGCAAGGCTGTCGTCCAGTGGCAGCCTGACAGTGGTCGCCTTAGGGTCAATTCTTCCCGTTCTCGAGCTGGAAGGTTTCGCCGGCCGAACCTATGTAGCGGCTCGTTTCGGCGCAATCGCGCCGGCTGTAGGTCTTTTCACGATGTGGCCGCCGAATCTACGATGAGGGCTTCGCAGGCCTAGGCGACGGGAGGGCGCCTACGCTAGGCTATCACTGACTTCGATCGGCATCTCTGCGTTTTGCGAGCCATTCCAGGAGAACGAATCGGATCGATGCGCAGAAAAAATCGCAGGTCGGCGCGCAATATCGCGTCCCGGCGTAGAATGCCCTTCCCGAGAGATGGGTG
>NZ_CAKXZS010000023.1:547393-547619 GCF_935822925.1 Mesorhizobium ventifaucium | reverse complement strand
ACCGGTGCTGCGCAGATGGACGGTGCGATCCTGGTTGTGTCGGCCGCCGACGGCCCGATGCCGCAGACCCGCGAGCACATCCTGCTGGCCCGTCAGGTCGGCGTGCCGTCGATCGTTGTGTTCTTGAACAAGGTCGACCAGGTCGACGACGCCGAGCTGCTTGAGCTGGTCGAGCTCGAGGTGCGCGAGCTGTTGACCAAGAACGAGTTCCCCGGCGACGACATTC
>NZ_CAKXZS010000023.1:0-547383 GCF_935822925.1 Mesorhizobium ventifaucium | reverse complement strand
GCTTCGCCATCCGTGAAGGCGGCCGCACCGTCGGTGCCGGCATCGTAGTCACCATCAAAGAGTAATTTGGACTTAAACCGATCTGTCGCGGGCGCTGCCCGCGCCGCGCCAGAACAAGGAAGTGACGCATGAACGGACAGAATATCCGCATCCGCCTGAAGGCGTTTGATCACCGGGTGCTTGACGCCTCGACGCGGGAAATCGTGTCGACGGCCAAGCGCACCGGCGCCAACGTCCGCGGCCCCATTCCGCTGCCGACGCGGATCGAAAAGTTCACGGTCAACCGGTCGCCTCACGTCGACAAGAAGAGCCGCGAGCAGTTCGAGATGCGCACGCACAAGCGTCTGCTCGACATCGTCGATCCGACCCCGCAGACGGTCGACGCTTTGATGAAGCTCGATCTTGCCGCCGGTGTCGACGTCGAGATCAAGCTCTAAGGAACCAGAGCGGCGGGGCGACCCGGAACTCTGAAGGAACAAGAGGCGTGGAGGGGCGACAGCCCCGACAGGGAACTCTGAAGGAACAAGAGGCGTGGAGGGGCGACAGCCCCGACAGGGAACTCTAAAGGAATGAACCGATGCGTTCAGGTGTGATTGCAAAGAAGGTGGGAATGACCCGCATCTACAACGATGCCGGGGAACATGTTCCCGTCACCGTTCTCCAGATGGAGAACTGCCAGGTCGTGGCGCAGCGCACGCAGGAGAAGAACGGCTATACCGCCGTCCAGCTCGGCGTTGGCCTTGCCAAGGTGAAGAACACGTCGAAGGCGATGCGCGGCCATTTCGCAACCGCTTCCGTCGAGCCGAAGGCCAAGGTTGCCGAGTTCCGCGTCTCCGCCGACAACATGATCGATGTCGGCGCCGAGATCACCGTCGATCATTTCGTCGTCGGCCAGAAGGTCGATGTGACGGGAACCACGATCGGCAAGGGTTTCCAGGGCGTCATCAAGCGGCACCACATGGGCGGTGGCCGCGCGACCCACGGCAACTCGGTCTCGCACCGTACGCACGGCTCGACCGGCCAGCGCCAGGACCCGGGCAAGGTGTTCAAGGGCAAGCACATGGCCGGCCACATGGGTGACACCCGCGTCACCACGCAGAATGTCGAGGTCGTCTCGACCGACGCCCATCGCGGTCTGATCCTGATCCGCGGCGCGGTTCCCGGTTCGAAGGGCGCCTGGATCCTGGTCCGTGACGCGGCCAAGGTTGCGCTGCCGGCCAATGCGCCGAAGCCCGCCGCAATCCGCGCCATTGCAACCAGTGATGGCGCCAAGAACGATGCCCCGGCCACAGAGGGAGCGGAATAATGGACCTCAAGATCACAACGCTTGGCGGCAAGGACGCCGGCAAGGTGAAACTCTCCGAGGAGATTTTCGGCCTTGATCCGCGCGAGGACATCCTGCAGCGCGTCGTGCGCTGGCAGCTTGCCAAGAAGCAGCAGGGCACGCACAAGACCAAGGGTCGCGCCGAGATCGCCCGCACCGGCGCCAAGATGTACAAGCAGAAGGGTACGGGCCGCGCCCGCCACCATTCGGCGCGCGCTCCGCAGTTCCGCGGCGGCGGCAAGGCCCACGGCCCGGTCGTCCGCAGCCACGAGCACGATTTGCCGAAGAAGGTGCGTGCGCTGGGCCTCAAGCATGCTCTCTCGGCCAAGGCCAAGAGCGCCTCGCTCATCATCATCGATGAGCTGATGCTGACCGAGGCCAAGACCAAGGCGCTGATCGCGAATTTCGCGACGCTGGGCCTGTCCAACGCCCTGCTGATCGGCGGCGCCGAGCTCGACAAGAATTTCAAGCTGGCGGCGACGAACATCCCGAACATCGACGTGCTGCCCATCCAGGGCATCAACGTCTACGACATTCTGCGCCGCGGCACGCTGGTCCTTTCGAAGGCCGCCGTCGAGGCTCTCGAGGAGCGCTTCAAATGACCGACCTTCGTCACTACGACGTGATCGTCTCGCCGGCGATCACCGAAAAGTCGACCATGGCTTCCGAGCAAAACCAGATCGTCTTCAATGTCGCCAAGAAGGCGTCGAAGCCGGAAATTAAGGCTGCCGTCGAAGCGCTGTTCGGCGTCAAGGTGATGGCCGTGAACACGCTTGTTCGCAAGGGCAAGATCAAGCGCTTCCGCGGCACGATCGGCCGCCAGAGCGACGTCAAGAAGGCGATTGTGACGCTGGCCGACGGCCAGTCGATCGACGTCGCGACGGGTCTCTGAGCAAGACGGCGAGGACAACGGACATGGCACTGAAAAAATTCAACCCGATAACGCCGAGCACCCGCCAGCTAGTCATCGTCGACCGCTCGGGCCTCTACAAGGGCAAGCCCGTCAAGGGCTTGACCGAAGGCCTGACCAAGTCGGGCGGCCGCAACAATTACGGCCGCATCACGGCCCGCTTCATCGGCGGCGGTCACAAGCGTACGTACCGCATCATCGACTTCAAGCGCCGCAAGTTCGACGTTGTCGGCACGGTCGAGCGTATCGAATACGATCCGAACCGCAGCGCCTTCATCGCGCTGATCAAGTATGACGATGGCGAGCTGTCCTACATCATCGCCCCGCAGCGCCTTGCTGCCGGCGACAAGATCGTGGCCGGCGAAGCGGTCGACGTGAAGCCGGGCAATGCGATGCCGCTGGCCTCGATGCCGGTCGGCACGATCGTCCACAACATCGAGCTGAAGCCGGGCAAGGGCGCCCAGGTTGCCCGTTCGGCTGGCGGTTATGCCCAGCTCGTCGGCCGTGACCAGGGCATGGCGATCCTGCGCCTGAACTCAGGCGAGCAGCGTGTCGTCCACGGCTCGTGCATGGCCACCGTCGGCGCCGTGTCCAACCCGGACCACGGCAACATTAATGACGGCAAGGCAGGCCGCACGGTGTGGCGGGGAAAACGTCCGCACAACCGCGGCGTGACCATGAACCCGGTCGACCATCCGCACGGCGGCGGCGAAGGCCGCACCTCGGGTGGCCGCCATCCGGTTTCGCCTTGGGGCAAGCCGACCAAGGGCAAGAAGACGCGGTCCAATAAGGCGACCGACAAGTTCATCCTGCGCTCGCGCCATCAGCGCAAGAGCTAAGAAGAGGTAACGCCAAGTGACTCGTTCGATTTGGAAAGGCCCTTTCATCGACGGCTACCTTCTCAAGAAGGTGGACAAGGTTCGTGAAGGTGGTCGCAATGAGGTGATCAAGATGTGGAGCCGTCGCTCCACCATCCTGCCGCAGTTCGTCGGCTTCACCTTCGGTGTCTACAACGGCCAGAAGCACGTTCCCGTTTCGGTGAACGAGGACATGGTCGGCCACAAGTTCGGTGAATTCGCTCCGACCCGGACCTATTACGGTCATGGCGCGGATAAGAAGGCGAAGAGGAAATAATCATGGGCAAGGCCAAAGCTCCGCGCAGGCTTGCTGACAACGAAGCGCGCGCCGTGTTGCGCACGATTCGTATCAGCCCGCAGAAGCTGAACCTGGTTGCCGCGCTGATCCGCGGCAAGAAGGTCGCGACAGCGCTTTCCGATCTCGAATTCTCGGCCAAGCGGATTTCCGGCACGGTCAAGAAGACGCTGGAATCGGCGATCGCTAACGCGGAAAACAACCACGACCTCGACGTCGATGCTCTGATCGTGGCGGAAGCCTATGTCGGCAAGTCGATCGTCATGAAGCGGTTCCATGCCCGTGGCCGTGGCCGCGCCAGCCGTATCGAGAAGCCGTTCTCGCACCTCACGATCGTCGTTCGTGAAGTCGAAGAAAAAGTGGAGGCCGCATAATGGGCCAGAAAATCAATCCTATCGGTCTGCGTCTCGGCATCAACCGCACCTGGGATTCGCGCTGGTTCGCCAACACCGGCGAGTACGGCAAGCTGCTGCATGAGGACATCAAGATCCGCAAGTATCTTGAGAAGGAACTCAAGCAGGCCGCGATTTCGAAGGTCGTGATCGAGCGTCCGCACAAGAAGTGCCGCGTCACCATCCACGCGGCGCGTCCGGGCCTGATCATCGGCAAGAAGGGCGCCGACATCGAGAAGCTTCGCAAGAAGCTGATGGAGATGACGAAGTCCGAGACGCATTTGAACATCGTCGAAGTGCGTAAGCCCGAGATCGACGCGACGCTGGTCGCCCAGTCGATCGCGCAGCAGCTCGAGCGCCGCATCGCGTTCCGCCGCGCCATGAAGCGCGCCGTGCAGTCGGCGATGCGCCTCGGTGCCGAAGGCATCCGCATCAACTGCGCCGGCCGTCTTGGCGGCGCCGAGATCGCGCGCATGGAATGGTATCGCGAAGGTCGCGTGCCGCTGCATACGCTGCGCGCCGACGTCGACTACGGCACGGCCGAAGCACACACCGCCTACGGCATCTGCGGCGTCAAGGTCTGGGTGTTCAAGGGCGAAATCCTCGAGCACGACCCGATGGCTTCGGAGCGCCGCGCCACCGAGGGCGATCATGCGCATGGCGGTGGTGGTGAGCGCGAACGCGGTCGCCGTCGCGAAAACGCCTGAGACAGTTGAGAATTTGGAGTTAGAACGATGCTGCAGCCAAAGCGCACAAAGTTCCGCAAGCAGTTCAAGGGTCGTATCCACGGTGCCGCCAAGGGTGGCACCAATCTGGATTTCGGCGGTTTCGGGCTGAAGGCGCTTGAGCCGAACCGCGTCACCGCGCGTGAGATCGAGGCGGCCCGCCGCGCGATCACCCGCGAGATGAAGCGCGCCGGCCGCGTCTGGATCCGTATCTTCCCGGACGTGCCGGTGACGTCGAAGCCGACCGAAGTCCGCATGGGCAAGGGCAAGGGCGCGGTCGATTACTGGGCGGCGCGCGTCAAGCCTGGCCGCATCATGTTCGAGATCGACGGCGTCAATGAGGAAACCGCCCGTGAGGCGCTGCGTCTCGGCGCGGCCAAGCTCTCGGTCAGGACGCGCTTCGTACAGCGCATCGCAGAATAAGGACGGGCTGATCATGAAAGCCGAAGACATCCGGACCAAGACCCAGGACCAGCTGACCGACGAATTGGCCAGCCTGAAGAAGGAGCAGTTCAACCTGCGCTTCCAGAAGGCCACCGGCCAGCTCGAGAAGACCGCGCGCGTGAGGCAGGTCCGCAAGGACATTGCGCGTATCAAGACCATCGCTGCGGAAAAGTCCGCGGCTAAGAAGGCTTAAGGACGAAAACCATGCCAAAGCGCATTCTGCAGGGCACCGTCGTCAGCGACAAAAACGAGAAGACGGTTGTCGTCAAGGTCGAACGGCGCTTCACGCATCCCGTGATGAAGAAGACCGTGCGCATGACCAAGAAGTACAAGGCGCACGACGAGAACAATGCCCACAAGGTCGGCGATCAGGTGTTCATCCAGGAATCGAAGCCGATCTCCAAGGACAAGCGCTGGACCGTCGTGTCTTCGGACCAGGCGTAAACAACGAATTTTGAACAGACCGGGGAGGGGCTTTGAGCCCGTCCCGTTAGAAGAGAAGAAGGCGGCCAGTCATGATTCAGATGCAAACAAACCTCGACGTCGCGGATAATTCCGGCGCCCGTCGTGTCATGTGCATCAAGGTGCTGGGCGGCTCGAAGCGGAAATACGCTTCCGTGGGCGACATCATCGTGGTGTCGATCAAGGAAGCCATCCCGCGCGGCCGCGTCAAGAAGGGCGATGTGATGAAGGCGGTCGTGGTTCGCACGGCCAAGGACATCCGCCGCCCGGACGGCAGCGTGATCCGTTTCGACAAGAACGCGGCCGTTCTCGTCGACAACAAGAAAGAGCCGATCGGCACGCGTATCTTCGGGCCGGTTCCGCGCGAACTCCGCGCCAAGAACCACATGAAGATCATCTCGCTCGCGCCTGAAGTGCTGTAAGGAGCCGGACCAATGCAGAAGATTAGAAAAGGCGACAAGGTCGTCGTGCTGGCCGGCAAGGACAAGGGCCGTTCGGGCGAAGTCCTCTCGGTACAGCCGAAGGAAGACACCGCGCTGGTGCGCGGCGTCAACATGATCCGTCGTCACCAGAAGCAGTCCCAGTCCCAAGAGGGCGGGATCATCACCAAGGAAGCGCCGATCCAGCTGTCGAACATCGCGCTGGCAGACCCCAAGGATGGCAAGCCGACCCGTGTCGGCTTCATCTTCCAGAAGGACGGCAAGAAGGTGCGCGTCGCCAAGCGCTCGGGAGAAGTCATCAATGGCTAAGGCTCAAACCAAGCAGGCGACTGCCCAGAACACGCCGCGCCTCAAGCAGGTCTACAACGAGACCATCCGCAAGGCGCTGCAGGAGCAGTTCGGCTACGAGAACGAGATGCAGGTTCCGCGCATCGACAAGATCGTGCTGAACATGGGCGTCGGCGAGGCGACCGGCGATTCGAAGAAGCCTTCGATCGCGGCGGAGGATCTTGCGCTGATCGCCGGCCAGAAGGCCGTCGTCACCCACGCGCGCAACTCGATCGCCGGCTTCAAGGTCCGCGAAAAGATGCCGATCGGCGCCAAGGTCACGCTGCGCAAGGAACGCATGTACGAGTTCCTCGACCGCCTCGTGAACATCGCGCTGCCGCGCGTCCGCGACTTCCGCGGGCTCAATCCGAAGAGCTTCGATGGCCGTGGCAACTATGCCATGGGCATCAAGGAACACATCGTGTTCCCGGAGATCAACTACGACAAGGTTGATCAGATCTGGGGCATGGACGTCATCGTTTGTACGACTGCGAAGACGGACGACGAAGCCAGGGCATTGCTCAAGGCCTTCAACTTCCCCTTCCGCCAGTAACGGCAGCGAGAAAAGGAAAAATCTGAAATGGCAAAGACCAGCTCAGTCGAGAAGAACAACAGGCGCCGCAAGCTTGTGGACCAGTACGCTGCCAAGCGTAAGGTCCTCAAGGCGATCGTCATGGATCAGTCCAAGCCGATGGAAGAGCGCTTCCGCGCTCAGCTGAAGCTTGCGGCACTGCCGCGCAACTCGGCCAAGATCCGCATCCGCAACCGCTGCGAAGTCACCGGACGTCCGCGTGCCTACTATCGCAAGCTCAAAGTATCGCGCATCGCGCTTCGTGATCTCGGCAACAACGGCCAGATCCCGGGCCTGGTCAAGTCGAGCTGGTAAGGAGGACATAACATGTCATTGAGCGATCCTCTCGGCGATATGCTGACCCGCATCCGCAACGCCTATGGCCGCAAGAAGTCGAGCGTTTCGACGCCGGCCTCGCGCCTGCGTACCCGCGTCCTCGACGTGCTGAAGGCGGAAGGCTACATCCGCGACTACAGCCAGACCGACTTCGACAACGGCAAGTCCGAAATCGAAATCGAGCTAAAGTATTTCGACGGTGCGCCGGTCGTGCGCGAAATCGCCCGCGTCTCGAAGCCGGGCCGTCGTGTCTACGTTTCGGCGAAGTCGATCCCGCACGTCGCCAACGGCCTCGGCATCGCCATCCTTTCGACGCCGAAGGGCGTGATGGCCGACCACGAAGCGCGTGAACAGAATGTCGGCGGGGAAATCCTCTGCCAGATCTTCTGATCTGGAGCGCGATCCCGAACCGAACCACGCAGTGAAAAGTGGAACCCGGCTTCGGACAAGATCACGCTCGAAACAGAGACCTGAAACAAGAGAAGTGACGAGGACAACAAAATGTCTCGTATTGGAAAGAAACCCGTTTCGCTGCCGCAGGGCGTGACCGCGACCGTCGACGGCCAGACCGTCACGGCGAAGGGCCCCAAGGGTGAGCTGAAGTTCGTGGTCAACGACGAAGTACTGGTCAAGATGGAAGGCAGCGAGATCGCTGTCCAGCCACGCGACCAGACCAAGACCGCCCGTTCCAAATGGGGCATGTCCCGCACGCAGATCGTCAACATCCTGCAGGGCGTCAAGGACGGTTTCGAAAAGAGGCTCGAGATCACCGGCGTCGGCTATCGCGCCGCCATGCAGGGCAAGAACCTGCAGCTGGCGCTCGGCTTCAGCCATGACGTCGTCTACGAAACGCCGCAGGACATCACGATCACCGTGCCGAAGCCGACGGAAATCACCGTGACCGGCATCGACAAGCAGAAGGTCGGTCAGGTTGCTGCCGAGATCCGCGAATATCGCGGTCCTGAGCCGTACAAGGGCAAGGGCGTTCGTTACGCTGGCGAGAAGATCGTCCGCAAGGAAGGCAAGAAGAAGTAATTGCGTCAATAGTGAATGGTGAATGGTAAAATGGCAGTAGGATAGAGCAGGGGCCGGCTGGCACTTGGTTTCTACCTTTCACTATCTTTCCATTCACCATTCACTGCAAATCAACGCCGCGGGGAGCGGTCGCGGGAGGCTTGTCCTACCGCACAGGGTTGCCCCCGTTTTTTGAAGGCAAGGAACTGATACTCATGGGCTCGAAAGAATCCACTCAACGCCGCGCTCAGCGCGTCCGCCGCCAGATCAAGAAGGTCGCCGGCGAGCGTCCGCGTCTGTCGGTCCACCGCACGTCGAAGAACATCTACGTCCAGGTCATCGACGACGCCAAGGGCCACACCATCGCTGCCGCCTCGACGCTGGAGAAGGACATCAAGGGTTCGCTCAAGACCGGTGCCGACACTGCCGCCGCTGTGGCAATCGGCAAGCTGATTGCCGAGCGCGCTTCGAAGGCCGGCGTCAAGGAAGTCGTCTTCGACCGCGGACCGTACATCTACCACGGCCGCGTCAAGGCGCTGGCCGAGGCCGCCCGTGAAGGTGGCTTGAGTTTCTAAAACGTTTCGCTCCCGGCAACCCACAGAGGTGCCGGATATCATCATCAACCGTGCTTCCGGAAAAAAACAAGGAACAGGATATGGCACAGGAACGTAGGGATGGCGGCCGCGGCCGTGATCGCGAAGAGCGCGACGACGGCATGGTGGACAAGCTCGTCCACATCAACCGCGTCGCCAAGGTCGTCAAGGGCGGCCGGCGCTTCGGCTTTGCAGCACTCGTCGTCGTCGGCGACCAGAAGGGCCGCGTCGGCTTCGGTCACGGCAAGGCGCGCGAAGTGCCAGAGGCGATCCGCAAGGCGACCGAATCGGCCAAGCGCGACATGATCTTCGTGCCGCTGCGCTCGGGCCGTACGCTGCATCACGACGTCGAAGGACGCTGGGGTGCCGGACGCGTTCTGCTGCGCGCTGCCAAGCAGGGTACCGGCATCATCGCCGGCGGCCCGATGCGCGCCGTCTTCGAGACGCTCGGCATGCATGACGTGGTCGCCAAGTCGATGGGTTCGTCGAACCCGTACAACATGGTTCGCGCCACCTTCGACGCGCTGAAGAGCCAGATGCATCCCAAGGATGTGGCTGCCGCGCGCGGCATCAAGTATTCGACCCTTCAGGCCCGCCGCGGCACCGCCGTTGCGGCCGAAGAATAGTCGCGCTGACCAGGGATTTTGACCATGGCCAAGAAAGCAACCAAGACCGTCACCGTCGAGCAGATAGGTTCGCCGATCCGCCGGCCGAAGGAGCAGCGCGCGACGCTGGTCGGCCTCGGCCTCAACAAGATGCACAAGCAGCGCACGCTGGAGGACACCCCCTCCGTGCGCGGCATGATCGCTGCCGTCCAGCATCTCGTCCGCGTTGTGGACGAGGGCTGAACCAGAGCGCAGGAGAACTCAGATGAAACTCAACGATCTGCGTGACAAGGACGGCGCGACGCATTCCAGGAAGCGTCTCGGCCGCGGCATCGGTTCCGGCTCGGGCAAGACCGCCGGTCGCGGCGTCAAGGGCCAGAAGGCGCGCTCCGGCGTCGCCGTCAATGGATTCGAGGGTGGCCAGATGCCGCTCTACCGGCGCTTGCCGAAGCGTGGCTTCAACAACATCTTCGCCAAGAGCTTTACCGTCGTGTCGCTGGCCCGCATCCAGGCCGCGCTCGATGCCAAGAAGCTCGACGCCAAGACGATCGTGACCGCCGAAGCGCTGGTCGCGGCCGGCGTCATCCGCCGCGTCAAGGACGGCGTGCGCATCCTCTCCGACGGCGAGATCAAGTCGAAGCTTACCTTCGACGTGGCCGGCGCCTCCAAGGCTGCCATCGAGAAGATCGAAAAGGCCGGCGGTTCGGTGAAGCTGCCGGAAAAGGCAGCAGCCGAGTAACGGCGATTTGAAGCGCGATCGCCAGAGTGGAACACATAGAGTGGGACACCTTTCGCTTTCGATTGCGCTTTGATCCGCTCAATATTGCGGCCGCGTCAACGCGGCCGCTTGCATGTTTGCAGTCCGGAGCTTATCTCGTGAGCTTCGGTGACACGCGCCGCCTGAGTTGCGGGCCATCGAGCGTGACCAAGCGGAGAATCAGGCATGGCTTCGGCTGCTGAACAACTAGCCTCGAATCTGAATTTCTCGGCCTTCGCCAAGGCGGAGGATCTGAAGAAGCGCATCTGGTTCACCGTTGGCGCGCTGCTCGTCTACCGCCTCGGCACCTATATCCCGCTGCCCGGCATCAATCCCGACGCTTTCGCCCAGGCCTTCTCGTCGCAAAGCAAGGGCGTGCTTGGCATGTTCAACATGTTCGCCGGTGGCGCCGTCGAGCGCATGGCGATCTTTGCGCTCGGCATCATGCCCTATATCTCCGCTTCCATCATCATGCAGCTGATGACCTCCGTCATCCCGACACTGGAGGCGCTGAAGAAGGAAGGCGAGCAGGGCCGCAAGGTCATCAACCAGTATACCCGCTACGGCACCGTGCTTTTGGCGCTGGTCCAGGCCTACGGCATTGCGGTCGGACTGGAAGGCGGCAACGGCATCGTCAGCGATCCCGGCATGTTCTTCCGCATCTCGACCGTCATCACGCTGGTCGGCGGCACCATGTTCCTGATGTGGCTCGGCGAGCAGATCACCGCCCGCGGCATCGGCAACGGCATTTCGCTGATCATCTTTGCCGGCATCGTCGCCGGCCTGCCGCAAGCCATCTCCGGTACGCTGGAACTTGGCCGCACCGGCGCGCTGTCGACCGGCCTGATCCTGGCGATCATCGTTCTCGCCGTCGTCGTTATCGCGCTGATTGTGTTCTTCGAGCGCGCCCAGCGGCGCTTGCTGATCCAGTATCCAAAGCGCCAGGTCGGCAACCGCATGTTCCAGGGCGACACCTCGCACCTGCCGCTCAAGCTCAACACGGCCGGCGTCATTCCGCCGATCTTCGCCTCTTCGCTGCTGTTGCTGCCGGCAACGGTCGCCGGCTTCTCGCAGACGACCAACATGCCAGCCTGGGCCAGCACTGTCCTGGCGGCACTCGGCCATGGCCAGCCGCTCTACATGGCGTTCTATGCGGCGATGATCGTGTTTTTCGCCTTCTTCTATACGGCGATCGTCTTCAACCCGAAGGACACCGCCGACCAGCTCAAGAAGCATTCGGGTTTCATTCCGGGCTACCGTCCGGGCGAGCGCACCGCCGATTATATCGACTATGTTCTCACCCGCATCACCGTCGTCGGCGCCATTTATCTGGTGCTGGTGTGTCTGCTGCCCGAGTTCCTGATTTCAGCGACTGGCGTACCATTCTACCTCGGTGGCACATCGCTTCTGATCGTGGTCAGTGTAACGCTCGACACGGTGGCGCAGATTCAGGGCCACCTGATCGCGCACCAGTATGAGGGCCTGATCAAGAAGTCGAAGCTGCGCGGGGGGAAGAAGGCCAGATGAGGTTGATATTGCTTGGGCCGCCAGGGGCGGGCAAGGGGACACAAGCACAAAGACTGGTAGAAAAATACGGCATACCCCAACTCTCCACGGGCGATATGCTGCGCGCTGCTGTCCAGGCCGGCACCGAAGTCGGCAAGCGGGCCAAGGCGGTGATGGATGCTGGCGAACTGGTTTCCGACGCCATCGTCAACGCCATTGTTGCCGAGCGCATCGATCAGGCCGATTGCGCCGGGGGATTCATCCTTGACGGATACCCGCGAACCCTGGTGCAGGCAGACGCGGTTGAATCGATGCTCTCGGCTCGCGGCCTCACTCTCGACGCCGTCATCGAACTTGTCGTCGACGACAAGGCGCTGGTTGGTCGAATCGGCAAGCGCGCCGAAGAGGCCAAGGCCGCGGGTCTGCCGGTGCGAAAGGACGACAATCCGGCGGTGTTCGAAGAGCGCCTGAAGGAGTACTACAAGAAGACGTCGCCACTGATCGGCTACTACTATGCCAAGGGCAAGCTCAGAGGTGTCGACGGCATGGCCGACATCGATGCGGTGACGCGGCAGATCGAAGCGGTGCTCACGGCTGCGACCCCAGTGGCGGCCCAAGGGTCTGCGTACGGAAAATAAACGATTACGCTTGACTGGAGCGGTTCGCTGGGGTATGGCGGCCCGTCTTCCTATCAGGCATGAGGCTTGCTTGCCCGCAAGGGCAAGGCAGCCGCTTTGAACTGGAAACTCCCGCATGGGCCGGCCTCCACCGGACGCGGGGCAACTTTGATAGCGCCGGCTTGTCCGGCCCACATGGAGAAGAGAAGAACATGGCTCGTATAGCCGGCGTCAACATTCCGACCAACAAGCGCGTCGTCATTGCGCTTCAGTACATTCACGGCATTGGCAAAAGCTTCGCCCAGGAGATCGTCGACAAGGTCGGCATCCCGGCCGAGCGCCGCGTCAACCAGCTGACCGATGCGGAAGTGCTGCAGATCCGCGAGACGATCGACCGTGACTACCAGGTCGAGGGCGATCTGCGCCGCGAAGTGTCGATGAACATCAAGCGGCTCATGGACCTCGGCTGCTATCGCGGCCTGCGTCATCGCCGCTCGCTGCCGGTTCGCGGCCAGCGCACGCATACCAATGCGCGCACCCGCAAGGGCCCGGCCAAGTCGATCGCCGGCAAGAAGAAGTAATTTAGGGGAATATGGGAGTAGGGCAGTAGGGCAGTATGTTTGGTCGCGGACGACCGCGCCGTACTAACATACTCCCTTACTGCCCTATTCCCCTACTCCCTTACGAAGGTGGAGCCGCTGGCATTACGGCGGTGTAGAGATCAACTGAAAGGACCATCATGGCCAAGGAAGCCACACGTGTTCGCCGTCGCGAACGCAAGAATATCTCGTCGGGCGTCGCCCACGTCAACTCGACCTTCAACAACACGATGATCACCATCACCGACGCGCAGGGCAATTCGATTGCCTGGTCGTCGGCGGGAGCCCAGGGCTTCAAGGGATCTCGCAAGTCGACCCCGTTCGCTGCCCAGATGGCTGCCGAGGACGTTGCCAAGAAGGCCCAGGAACACGGCATGCGCATGCTTGAGGTCGAGGTCTGCGGACCCGGCTCCGGTCGTGAATCGGCGCTGCGCGCATTGCAGGCAGCCGGCTTCACCATCACCTCGATCCGTGATGTGACGCCGATCCCGCACAATGGCTGCCGCCCGCGCAAGAAGCGCCGCGTCTAGAGAATACCGAACGCCGCGCGAACGCCAGGAGCGTTCCTCCACGGCATTCCAGGTCGCCCGCCACGATTGGATGGTGGCGGGTCAACGGAAGGAAAGCATCATGATCCAGAAAAATTGGCAGGAACTGATCAAGCCGAACAAGATCGAGTTCTCTTCGAAGAAGAAGACGCTGACCACGCTGGTCGCCGAGCCGCTCGAGCGCGGCTTCGGCCTGACCCTCGGCAACGCGCTGCGTCGCGTGCTTCTGTCTTCGCTGCGTGGTGCGGCTGTGACCGCCGTGCAGATCGACGGCGTTCTGCATGAATTCTCGTCGATCGCCGGCGTGCGCGAGGACGTGACCGACATCGTCTTGAACATCAAGGAAATCGCCATCCGCATGGAAGGCGACGGCCCCAAGCGCATGGTTGTGCGCAAGCAGGGACCGGGCGCTGTTCTCGCCGGCGACATCCAGACGGTCGGCGACGTCGAGATCCTCAATCCCGACCACGTCATTTGCACGCTGGACGAAGGCGCTGAAATCCGCATGGAGTTCACCGTCGATACCGGCAAGGGCTACGTGCCGGCCGACCGCAATCGCGCCGAAGACGCGCCGATCGGCCTCATTCCGGTCGACAGCCTCTACTCGCCGGTCAAGAAGGTCTCCTACAAGGTCGAGAACACCCGCGAGGGCCAGGTTCTCGACTATGACAAGCTGACCATGACGATCGACACCGACGGTTCGATCTCGGGCGAGGACGCGGTGGCTTTCGCCGCCCGCATCTTGCAGGACCAGCTTGGCCTGTTCGTCAATTTCGACGAGCCGCAGAAGGAAGTCGCCGCCGAACAGGTGACCGAGCTTGCCTTCAACCCGGCGCTGCTCAAGAAGGTCGACGAGCTTGAGCTTTCGGTGCGTTCGGCCAACTGCCTGAAGAACGACAACATCGTCTATATCGGCGACCTGATCCAGAAGACCGAAGCCGAGATGCTGCGCACCCCGAACTTCGGCCGCAAGTCGCTGAACGAGATCAAGGAAGTCCTGGCGGCGATGGGCCTGCACCTCGGCATGGAAGTGCCGGATTGGCCGCCGGAAAACATCGAAGACCTCGCCAAGCGTTACGAAGATCAATACTAAGCTTGATCCCGAAAAGTTGCAGACTTTTCGGATAAGATCATGCGGCTAACCAACTGAGGCTGTGGCCTCTGAACCCGGAATGAAGGAGAAGAGCCATGCGCCACGGATTTAAAGGCCGCCGCTTCGCCCGCAGCATAAGCCATCGCAAGTCGATGTTTGCCAACCTTGCCGTATCGCTCATCGAGCATGAGCAGATCCTCACCACCTTGCCGAAGGCGAAGGATCTGCGCCCGATCGTCGAGAAGTTGGTAACGCTCGGTAAGCGCGGCGACCTGCATGCCCGCCGCCAGGTGATTGCCCAGATCGGCAATGAAGGCGTCGTCAAGCGCCTGTTTGACACGATCGCGCCGCGCTACGCCACCCGCAACGGCGGCTATCTGCGCATCATGAAGGCGGGCTTCCGCCACGGCGACAACGCCGCAATGGCGGTCATCGAGTTCGTCGATCGCGACACCTCGGCCAAGGGCGCCGGCGACCGTGCCCGCATCGAGGCAGAAAGCACCGACGAGGAAGCCGCAGCCGCATAAGCTTCGGTTTATCCTGAAAGAGTTCAAAAGGGCCTGCGGGCCCTTTTATGCATTCTGGAAGCGGTAGGGAGCATTGCGGCGACTGTCTTGACTTAAGCTCATGTCGTTTCCTCGAGAATAATTCGATTACATCGACTTAGCCTTTCATTTTGCACAATCGTCGGGACAATGGCGCCCCGACCCGGAGGATTCGGAATGCGCGTAAAACGAATGTCCCTTGTTCTACTCTGCGCCTTGATGGCGGCGGCAGTCGTGCCGGTCGCCAGGCAGGCGCTGGCTCAGGACGACAAGGCCGATCCCGGTCTGTCCGACGTGCTGACCGACATGTTGCGCGGCGCCGAAGGCGAAAATGCCACCTCCGGTCCAGACAAGCGCGTGCCGTTCGGCCGCGAGGAGATGCAACTGTCATTTGCGCCGCTGGTCAAGCAGACGGCGCCGGCCGTGGTCAATGTCTATGCCTCGCAAACGGCCAGGCTGAGGTCGCCCTTCGACGGCGATCCGTTCTTCGAAGAGTTCTTTGGCCGTTCGCAGCCGCGTGCGCAGTCTTCGCTCGGCTCCGGCGTGCTGGTCGACCCGACAGGCGTAGTGGTCACCAATTTCCACGTCATCAAGGACGCCGATCAGGTCAAGGTCGCCACCGCGGACGGGCGTGAATTCGACAGCAAGGTGCTGCTCAAGGACGAGACGCTTGACCTCGCTGTGCTCAAGATCTCCGCCGACAAGCCATTTCCGGTCGTCGCCATCGGCGATTCCGACGCGCTCGAGGTTGGCGACCTGTTGTTGGCCATCGGCAACCCCTTCGGTGTCGGCCAGACCACCACCAGCGGCATCGTTTCGGCGCTTGCCCGCAGCCACATCGGCGTTTCCGACTCCAGTTTCTTCATCCAGACCGACGCAGCGATCAACCCCGGCAATTCCGGCGGTGCGCTGATCAACATGGGTGGCCAGTTGGTCGGCATCAACACGGCGATCTACAGCCGCAGCGGCGGCTCGATCGGCATCGGCTTTGCTATTCCCTCCAACATGGTTCGCGCTTTTGCCGATGCGGCCAAGGCCGGGCGTGACTTCTTCGAGCGGCCGTATATAGGCGCCGAATTCGAGCGCGTGACGCCGCAAATCGCCGAATCGCTTGGTCTCGAGACGCCGACCGGGGCGCTGGTTTCGTCCGTCGACGAAGCAGGGCCGGCGGCCAAGGCGGGGCTCAAGGCCGGCGACGTCGTGCTGTCGCTCAATGGCACGCCTGTCGAGAGTATCGAGGCGCTGGATTACCGGATGGCGACGCTGTCGATTGGCACCAATGCCAGCTTCGCCGTTCTGAGCAAAGGCCAGCAAGCGGCGATGGACATCGCGCTGGAGCGTGCGCCGGAAGGTGCAAAACTTGCGGAAGTGACGCTGCGCGGTCGCAGCCCGTTCTCCGGTGCCAAGGTTGCGGAACTGTCGCCGCGGCTCGCCCAGCGGCTCGGCATGCGCACGGACGTCAAGGGTGTTACGGTGATCGACATCAATCGCGGTTCGCCCGCAGCCGGTTTCGGCTTCCAGCCGGGCGACATCGTTCGCGAGGTCAACGGCTTGACGATCGATACCGCCGCGACCCTGGAACAGGCAGCCATGCAGGAGACGCGCTGGTGGCGCTTTACCGTCGAGCGCGACGGGCAGATACTGCGCCAGGTGTTGCGTTACTGAGCCCGAGCGTCGATCCTTCGGACGAGATCGCGCTCCAACGAAAAGAAGTGCATGGCCGATCTGTTCAGTGTCGATGAACCGGAAAAGGCGCCGCCCGGCAGGCCGCTGGCCGACCGACTGCGCCCGCAGAACCTCAGCGAGGTCGTCGGCCAGGAGCATCTGACCGGACCCGACGGCGCACTGACGCGGCTGATCGGCTCCGGCTCGCTCGGCTCGATGATCTTCTGGGGGCCGCCCGGGACGGGCAAGACCACCGTCGCGCGACTGCTTGCCGGCGAAACCAGCCTTGCGTTCCAACAGATATCGGCGGTGTTTTCCGGAGTCGCCGACCTGAAGAAAGTGTTTGAGGCGGCCAAGCTGCGCCGCACCAAGGGCCGTCAGACGCTGCTCTTCGTCGACGAGATCCATCGCTTCAACCGGGCCCAGCAGGACAGTTTTCTGCCTGTGATGGAAGACGGCACTGTCGTGCTGGTTGGCGCCACCACCGAAAACCCCTCCTTCGAGCTGAATGCCGCGCTTCTATCCCGCGCCCGCGTGCTCGTTTTCCATTCGCTCGGTGAGGACAGCATCGCAAAACTGCTGGCCCGTGCCGAAGAGACCGAGGGCAGGGCGCTGCCGCTCGACGAGGAGGCGAGGGCGATGCTCGTGCGCATGAGCGATGGCGATGGCCGTGCTGCCCTGACGCTGGCGGAAGAGGTCTGGCGCGCCGCCAAGTCAGGCGAGGTGTTCGGCGCCGAGGGCCTGCAGCGCATCGTCCAGCGCCGCGCGCCGATCTACGACAAGGGCCAGGACGGCCACTACAATCTGATCTCGGCGCTGCACAAATCGGTGCGCGGCTCCGATCCCGATGCCGCCCTCTATTATCTCGCCCGCATGTTTGACGCCGGCGAGGATCCGCTCTATCTCGGCCGCCGCCTGGTACGCATGGCGATGGAGGATATCGGGCTGGCCGACCCGCAGGCGCTGGTCGTCGCCAATGCCGCCAAGGATGCCTACGACTATTTGGGCTCGCCAGAGGGCGAGCTCGCCTTCGCCGAGGCCGCGGTTTATCTCGCCAGCGCGCCCAAATCCAACGCCGTCTACACCGCCTTCAAGGCCGCCACTCAGGCGGCGAAGGAGTTCGGCTCGCTACTGCCGCCCAAACATATCCTCAACGCGCCGACCAAGCTGATGAAAGAAGAAGATTACGGCGCGGGCTACCGTTACGACCACGACGAGCCGGACGCTTTTTCCGGACAGGATTATTTTCCGGAAAAGATGGGCCGCCGCACATTCTATGATCCGCCGGAGCGGGGTTTCGAGCGTGATATCAGGAAACGGCTCGACTATTGGGCGAAGCTGCGCGGCGAGCGGGACAGATGAGCTCGCTTCACTCGGCCGGTTCGGCAAAGGGCCCGTTCGACAATTGTGCTTCCGCCGAGCGCAAGGGGCAGGGATTGACCGGGGTGCCCGACAAGGCCAGTAAACGGCGATGATAAATCTCCTCCTCGTTGCCGCGGGCGGCGCTATTGGTGCGGGGCTGCGCCACATCGTCAATTTCGTTGCGCTGCGCCTTGTCGGCCCGAGTTTTCCCTGGGGCACCATGGCGATCAACATTGTCGGCTCTTTTGCCATGGGTCTGTTCGTCACGACCCTGGCGCGGCGCTACGGCGGATCGAACGAGCTTCGGCTGTTCGTCGCCACCGGCATCCTCGGCGGCTTCACCACCTTCTCCGCCTTTTCGCTCGACTTCGCGACACTGTGGGAGCGTGGCGCGACGCTGCCGGCGTTCGGATATGCCCTTGCCAGCCTCATTGGCGCGATCATTGCCCTGTTTCTGGGTCTTTGGCTCGCAAGAAGCCTGCCTTAATGCTATTGCCCCCGCTTACAGCACCGCGTGTCCCTTAGGACGCGCAAAGGACGCTGTAGCTTTTTGATTTTGCGCATGACCCTTTCCGAAAATCGAGTTCAGGTCATGCGCTGGAAACGGGTAAAAACGAGACAATGGCAGGCGTAGAACAGATCACGGTGGAGGCCGGCGAGGCGGGCATGCGGCTCGACCGCTGGTTCAAGACCCATTTTCCGGGTCTTGGCTTCGGCCATCTGCAAAAACTGCTGCGCTCCGGCCAGATCCGTGTCGATGGCGGCAGGGTGAAGGCCGATACCCGCGTCGAGCCGGGCCAGACGGTTCGCATCCCACCGCTCGAAGTCGACAAGAAGGGCGAGAGCCCGCTCACCGGCCACTCGATCCGCAACCAGGGCGACGCCGACGTTCTGGCCAAGATGCTGATCCATGAAGATCCAAAAGTGTTTGTCTTCAACAAGCCGGCCGGCCTCGCCGTCCAGGGTGGCTCAGGTGTCACCCGCAATGTCGATGACATGCTGGAAGCCTGGCGCAGCCAGAAGGGCGAGAAACCGCGTCTGGTGCACCGGCTCGACCGCGACACGTCAGGCGTGCTGGTCGTCGCCCGCACCAGGCTCGCCGCCATGAAGCTTGCCGAGGCGTTCCGGGCGCGTGAGACCAAGAAGACCTATTGGGCGCTGGTCAAGGGAATGCCACCGAAGCGCGAGGACAAGATCTCGACTTGGCTGATCAAGGAGCCGACGCCCGACGGCGACCGCGTGCGCGTCGCCAAGCATGGCGAAAAGGGCGCCGACCACGCGGTGTCTTATTACCGGATCGTCGAGCAGGCGGCGCAGACCCTGTCCTGGCTGGAGATGGAGCCTTATACCGGCCGTACCCACCAGCTTCGCGTCCATGCCGCTCACATCGGCTGCCCGATCATCGGTGACCCCAAATATTTCGAGGCCGACACCAATTGGGATTTTCCCGGCGGCATGCAGAACCGCCTGCATCTGCACGCGCGCCGCATCGTCATCCCGCATCCCGACAAGGGTTTTATCGACGTCACCGCACCGATGCCGCCGCATATGCGCCAGAGCTGGAACCTGATCGGCTTCGACGACGCCAGCGCGGAGGACTAGGGCCGGTGGGTATCGCCACCGATACGCTTGACCGGCGCGACAGGGTCGACATGGCGGCCGCCGCCATCATGTTGGGGCTGACCTTTTCCTGGGGGCTGAACTACGTCGCCGCCAAGATCTCCTATGCCGGCTATGATCCTGTTTTCCTGTCGATCGCGCGGTCGGTCATTGGCGGGCTGTGCGTTTTCGTCTGGTGCCGCTGGCGCGGCATTGTGCTTTTCACCCGCGACGGAACCCTTGTCGCCGGCATTCTGGCGGGCGCGCTCTTTGGTCTCGAGTTCCTGTTTCTCTATGTCGGGCTCGAACAGACGACCGTCGCGCGCAACACCTTGCTGGTCAACACCATGCCGTTCTGGGTGCTGGTCGGCGGGCATTTCCTGCTGAACGAACGCATCACCGCGCGCCGGCTCGTCGGCCTTCTGCTCGCTTTCGCCGGCCTGGTCGCGGTGTTCTCCGACCAGTTGAGCGCCGATAACGGCGCGACCCTGATTGGTGATCTGCTCAGTCTCGGCGCCGGCATTCTGTGGGCCTTGACCTACATCGTCATCAAGCGGACGAAATTGGCGGAAACCAGCGCCGAGAAATTGCTGCTCTATCAACTGGCCGGCGCTGCGATGGTCGGCGCCTTGGTGCTGCCTTTCGCCGGTTCGCCCGTCCGCGACTTCGCCGCTTTACCGACCTTGGCCTTGCTTTTCCAGGCGGTCTACATCGTCGCCTTCACCTATGTACTGTGGTTCTGGCTGCTGCGGCGCTATCCGGCATCGGGCCTGTCGAGCTTCACCTTCCTGTCGCCGGTGTTCGGCGTGCTGTGCGGTGCCATCTTCTTGAACGAGCCGCTGACCATTCGTATTTTCCTGGCACTCGGCCTCATCGCAGCCGGCCTGATCATTGTGAACCGGCCGACCCGAAAACAGATCCCCGGATGAAAGGCTCCGGCATGCGCGATATTCTCAACGACCTCGAAGCGGGAAAGCAGCTTTCCGATCCGGATCCGGTACGCCGTGCCCAGATCCAGATGAAGACACCCCTGCCGAAACGCTTCTACAAAGCCGTCGCGGTCGCACCGGCCGAGGCTGGTTTTGCCGTTCATCTCGATGGCAAGCCGGTCCGCACGCCGGGCAAGGCGCTTCTGATCCTGCCGACCGAAAAAGCCGCCACTCTGGTCGCCGACGAGTTCGCTGCGCAAGGCGAGACGATCGACCCGGTGACGATGCCGGTCATGCGTCTGGTCAACACGGCCATCGACGGCGTCACCAGCGATCCGCAGGCGGTTTTGGAAGACATCCTGCGCTTTGCCTCGTCCGACCTGCTCTGCTATCGCGCCGACGCACCCCAAGGGCTGGTCGATCGGCAGAACGAATATTGGGATCCCGTCATCGATTGGGCGCGGAGCGCGCTCGGCGCCCGGTTTCACCTCGCCGAAGGGGTGATCCATGTCGAGCAGCCGCGCGAGAGCATTGCGGTGCTCGGCGTTCATCTTGCCCAACGTGCCGACCCGCACCGGCTTGCCGCCATCCACGTCATGACCTCGCTGACCGGATCGGCGCTGCTGGCGCTGGCCGTCGATTTCGGCGAGATCGACGGCGAGGCAGCCTGGGCCGCCGGTCATGTCGACGAGGACTGGCAGGCCGAGCACTGGGGCCATGACGCGGAAGCTGTCGCCCGCCGTGCCCACCGCAAGCGCGACATGATGGCCGCCGCCGGTCTCCTCGAGGCGCTCAAGGGCTGACCGCAATCGCCGCGTTGCACATTAGAGCGACGTGCGTTCAAGTTGGACGTGCGAAGTACGCTCTAAGACCTTGAAACTATGCATCGTGCTTTCGGAAGATCGATTTCGATCTTCGGGCCGATGCATTGGACCAAAGTCATAATCCCAAAGGCGGGCTGCCTCTGGGTGGCGCTTTCTGTCATTTCTCACGGCGATTGCTGCTCGAGTTCGTGTCCAGAGGCACGACACCGCGCAGCATCAAGCACAGCGAGATATCACGGGAGGACGAATTCATGGCAATGGCAGCGACCGCCGGCAGAGCAAGCCGCGGCATGACGCGGGAAGAGAAGAAAGTCATCTTCGCTTCCTCGCTCGGCACGGTTTTCGAATGGTACGATTTCTATCTCTACGGCGCGTTGGCGGCCTCGATCGGCATGACATTCTTCAACTCGTATCCGGAAGCGACGCGCAACATCTTCACGCTGCTGGTTTTCGCTGCTGGCTTCCTCGTGCGCCCGTTCGGCGCGCTGGTGTTTGGCCGCATCGGCGATCTCGTAGGTCGCAAATACACTTTTCTCGTCACCATCATGATCATGGGCCTGTCGACCTTCCTGGTCGGCCTGCTGCCTGGTTCGGCAAGCTGGGGCATTGCAGCGCCCATTATCCTGATTGCGCTGCGTATGCTACAGGGCCTGGCGCTCGGCGGTGAGTATGGCGGTGCGGCGACCTATGTGGCCGAGCATGCGCCCGACGACCGTCGCGGCTTCTATACGTCGTGGATCCAGACGACGGCGACGCTCGGCCTGTTCCTGTCGCTGGTCGTCATCCTTATCGTGCAAAATTCGCTGAGCAAGGAGGATTTCGACGCCTGGGGCTGGCGTGTTCCATTTCTGCTCTCAGCCATTCTGCTCGGCATATCGGTCTGGATTCGCCTGTCGCTTGCCGAATCGCCGACCTTCCAGCGCATGAAGGACGAGGGCAAGGGCTCCAAGGCGCCGCTGACGGAGGCCTTCGGACAGTGGAAGAATGCCAAGATCGCCATTCTGGCGCTTTTCGGCCTTACCGCCGGCCAGGCCGTGGTTTGGTATAACGGCCAATTCTACGCGCTGTTCTTCCTGCAGAACGTGCTCAAGGTCGACGGCCAGTCGGTCAACATCATGATCGCCATCGCGCTGGCACTCGGCACGATCTTCTTCGTCGTGTTCGGCTGGCTCTCCGACAAGATCGGCCGCAAGCCGATCATCATGGCGGGCCTGGCGCTGGCGATCGTCACCACCTTCCCGCTGTTCAAGGCGCTGACCTGGGCAGCCAACCCGGCGCTCGCCACCGCGCAGCAAAACACCCGTGCCACGATTACCGCTGCGCCTGGCGACTGCAAGTTCCAGTTCAATCCGACCGGAACGCGCAAGCCTCTGACGTCGTGCGATATTGCGACGGACTTTCTTGCCAAGAGCTCGGTGCCCTATGACATCGTCACGACAGCGGCACCGGGGACTGCGGCCAGCGTCAAGATCGGCACCGCAACGGTGGCGTCCTATGACGCCGTGGCAGCCGCAGACAAGGCAACTTCAAGCGACGCCGCGTTCAAGAAGGCAATCAACATTGCATTGCGGGACGGCGGCTATCCGCTCAAGCGTGCTGCGGCCAAGGTGGCCGACCAGAAGCTTGACGCCTTCGTCGCGGCCAATCCGGAACTGAAGCTCGACGCCGCCGCAATCCGCGCCGGCGACAAGACGACGCTTGCGGCCGACCGGGCGATCAAGGACAAACTGCTGACGGCCGATGAGGCCGCGGCGGGAGCGCCCGAGATCACCGTCTACAACGTGCCGGGGGCAGGCGCCTTTGCGATGTTTGCCGACCCTGAACAGGTCAGCTGGGCAAAAGTCATCGGCATCCTGTTCATCCTCGTCCTTTACGTGACCATGGTCTACGGACCGATCGCCGCGATCCTGGTAGAAATGTTCCCGACCCGCATCCGCTATACCGGCATGTCGTTGCCCTATCACATCGGCAATGGCTGGTTCGGCGGCCTGCTGCCGGCAACGGTGTTCGCGCTCAGCGCCTACAGCGGCGATATCTATTACGGCCTATGGTATCCGGTGGTGATCGCGGCGATGTCGCTGGTCATCGGAACCATCTTTGTCAGGGATACGCTGGGAACGGACTTGCACGCCAAGACCTGATCCTCGCCTGACAGCAAAAAGGAAAAGCCCGGCGTGAGTGATCGCGCCGGGCTTTGCAATTCGTCAAAAGCGATGCGGAGGAAAGGTTTAGCTCTTCCGGTCCTGTTTTTCTTTCTCGATGGCCGCTTCGTGATACCAGCCGCTACCGAAATCCGTACGGTTGCGCAATGAAGCAAGTTCTGCCGCGAACTTAGCCTTTCCGCTTAAATTTGAGGCAGAAACGCGCGCTGCCACCGGGAACATCAGGATTTTGGCCGACTGACGGGTAGGAGTGATTTCCATTGTCGGTCTCCCTTCTTCTGCAGAGCCTTGCCGGTTCAATCTTTCCCGAAGATAGGTTCTGCAATCCAGTTAGGCAACATGATTACGAAAAGATCAGTAATTGCCTATTATTTGTGCGAAATGTGCTTGTGATTGATCCGGACGCATTGCGGCGACGGCACCACGAATTCTCGGGACGCGCCGTCACTTCTGCCGCATCCTTTGCCGGCGAGAATGGCACACGAATTGCTTTTAATAACCCGGCAGGTCGGCTGCAGGGTGGCTGGCACGCCCGCGCCGTCCAGGTTCGGTGATCAAAGCAACGAGAGGCTAGAATGACGAAATACAAGCTCGAGTACATTTGGCTCGATGGATACACCCCGGTTCCCAACCTTCGTGGAAAGACGCAGATCAAGGACTATGCCGAATTCCCGACGCTCGACCAGCTTCCGCTGTGGGGCTTCGACGGTTCCTCGACCATGCAGGCCGAAGGCCACTCGTCCGACTGCGTGCTGAAGCCGGTCGCCGTCTATCCCGATCCCGCGCGCACCAATGGCGTGCTCGTCATGTGCGAAGTCATGATGCCGGACGGCGTGACGCCGCATGTTTCCAACAAGCGCGCCACCATCCTCGACGACGAGGGCGCCTGGTTCGGCTTCGAGCAGGAGTATTTCTTCTACAAGGACGGCCGCCCGCTCGGCTTCCCCGAGAGCGGCTACCCTGCGCCGCAAGGCCCGTACTACACCGGCGTCGGCTACAGCAATGTTGGCAGCGTCGCCAGGCAGATCGTCGAGGAGCATCTCGACCTCTGCCTTGCCGCCGGTATCAACCATGAAGGCATCAACGCCGAGGTGGCCAAGGGCCAGTGGGAATTCCAGATTTTTGGCAAGGGCTCCAAGAAGGCGGCCGACCAGATGTGGATGGCCCGCTACCTGATGCAGCGCCTCACCGAGAAATACGGCATCGACATCGAATACCACTGCAAGCCGCTCGGTGACACCGACTGGAATGGATCCGGCATGCACGCCAACTTCTCGACCGCTTACATGCGCGAAGTCGGCGGCAAGGACTATTTCGAGGCGCTGATGGCCGCCTTCGACAAGAATCTGATGGATCACATCGCCGTCTACGGGCCGGATAACGACAAGCGTTTGACCGGCAAGCATGAGACCGCGCCATGGAACAGGTTCAGCTATGGCATCGCCGACCGCGGCGCCTCGATCCGCGTGCCGCATTCCTTCATCAACAACGGCTACAAGGGCTATCTCGAGGATCGCCGCCCGAACTCGCAGGGCGACCCCTACCAGATCGCTTCCCAGATCCTGAAGACGATTGCCTCCGTCCCGACCAGTGCCGAGGTTTCGGCTGCCGCCTGAGCATGCACTCACGGCGCAGACCTCCCTCTGCGCCGTGAGTGCTCTCCGTCGGGTCGGCCTTTTGCCAGGCGACAACACCAACTGCTAATTGAGTGTTCTCCATCCCAAAGCAAAACCCCGCCGGATCGCTCGGGCGGGGTTTTGTTTGTCGCTTAGCCGATCCGCTCAGATCGAATAATACATGTCGTACTCGACCGGATGCGGGGTCATTTCGAAGCGCATCACTTCGGCCATCTTGAGCTCGATGTAGCTGTCGATCTGGTCGTCGTCGAAGACGCCGCCGGCCTTCAGGAAGCCGCGGTCCTTGTCGAGGCTCTGCAAGGCTTCGCGCAGCGAGCCGCAGACGGTCGGGATCTTCTTCAGTTCCTTCGGCGGCAGGTCGTAGAGATCCTTGTCCATCGGCTGTCCCGGATGGATCTTGTTCTTGATGCCGTCGAGGCCGGCCATCAGCATGGCGGCAAAGGCGAGGTAGGGGTTGGCGCCCGGATCGGGGAAGCGGACCTCGACGCGCTTGGACTTCGGCGACGAGCCGAATGGGATGCGGCAGGAGGCAGAGCGGTTGCGCGCCGAATAGGCGAGCAGCACCGGCGCTTCATAGCCCGGCACTAGGCGCTTGTAGGAATTGGTCAGCGGGTTGGTGAAGGCGTTGATCGCCTTGGCGTGCTTGATGATGCCGCCGATGTAAAACAGGCAGCTCTCCGAGAGGCCGGCATATTCATTGCCGGCGAAGGTCGGCTTGCCGCCCTTCCAGATGGACTGGTGGACGTGCATGCCCGAGCCGTTGTCGCCGAAGACCGGCTTCGGCATGAAGGTGGCCGTCTTGCCGTAGGCGTTGGCGACCTGGTGCACGACATACTTGTAGATCAGCATCTTGTCGGCGTTGCGGACCAGCGTGTCGAACTTGATGCCGAGCTCGTGCTGGGCAGCGGCCACTTCGTGGTGATGCTTTTCGACACGCACGCCCATTTCGGCGAGCACGGTCAGCATTTCAGAGCGCATGTCTTGCGCCGAGTCGATCGGCGGCACCGGGAAATAGCCGCCCTTGATGCGTGGACGGTGGCCGAGATTGCCGGTCTCGTAGTCGGTGTCGTCGTTGGACGGCAATTCGGTGGAGTCGAGCTTGAAACCGGTGTTGTACGGATCGGCCTTGTACTTGACGTCGTCGAACACGAAGAACTCGGCCTCCGGGCCGACGAAGATCTGATCGCCGATGCCTTCCGCCTTCATATAGGCTTCAGCCTTCTTGGCGGTGCCGCGCGGGTCGCGGTTGTAGGATTCCCCGGAGATCGGATCGAGGATATCGCACAGGATGACCATGGTCGACTGCGCGAAGAACGGGTCCATATGCACGGTCTCGGTGTCGGGCATCAGCACCATGTCGGACTCGTTGATCGCCTTCCAGCCGGCGATGGACGAGCCGTCGAACATTACGCCGTCGGCAAACATGTCTTCCTCGACCTCAACGACATCCATCGTCACGTGCTGCAGCTTGCCCTTCGGATCTGTGAAGCGCAGGTCAACGAATTTCACGTCGTTGTCCTTGATCTGCTTCATGATGTCTTTGGCTGTCGTCATGTCATGTTTCCCTGTCTGATGACGTTTCGAGGAGATGATCTGAAATCAGAATCCTCAGACCGCGTCCATCCCTGTTTCGCCGGTGCGGATGCGCACGACTTCCTCGATGTTGGAGACGAAGATCTTGCCGTCGCCGATGCGGCCGGTCTGGGCCGCCTTGCGAATCGCTTCGATCGCGCCTTCAACCGCGTCGTCGCCGAGCACGACCTCGATTTTCACCTTGGGCAGAAAATCCACGACATATTCGGCGCCGCGATAGAGTTCGGTATGGCCCTTCTGCCGGCCAAAGCCCTTGGCCTCGGTAACGGTGATGCCTTGCAGCCCGGCCTCCTGAAGCGCTTCCTTCACTTCGTCTAGCTTGAACGGCTTGATGATCGCTTCGATCTTTTTCATGTAAAAAGTGGCCTCCACTGCCAAAAAAGACGGGTTGTGAGCCCCGCTTGCGCCTCTTTCAAGCACGAAATGTGCCAATCTGAGGGGACTTGAAGCGGTATCACGCGATTTCGATGCCATGCCGCGTTGAGGGCTAAATTCGCGTCATTCGCTGACGTTGGATGCGTCATGGATACTGCGAACCTACACATTGTCGGTGCTACCGTCCGCACAATAATTGGGCAGATAGAGCATTTCGCGGGCAATTGTGCTTTGACGACGCCATTGTCCCTAACGATGTGCTTACAGATCGTGCCATTTCATCGCCGTTTGCTTCGAACCGAAAACTGGACAATGTTTGATCCACAGGAATCGGGAGTTTGATCACAGGGATCGGGTTTGACCACAGGATCGGCTTGAGCCAATGGGGATCGGCATCCATGAGCAATGAAATTCTGTCACCGGCCGAAATGGCTGAGGCCGACCGGTTGACGATTTCCGCCGGACCATTCGACGGCATTGGCCTGATGCGCAATGCAGGGGCCGCAGTCGCTGCTGTGGTGCTCGCCCATTTTCCGGCTGCCAGACACGTCCACGTGCTGTGCGGGCCCGGCAACAATGGCGGCGATGGATATGTCGTCGCCCGCATTCTTCGGGACAGTGCCGTCGACGTCTTGCTGTGGGCATCCGGCTCGCCCAAAGCCGGCAGCGACGCGGCGCTCGCCGCGTCGGAATGCCCGGTCGGGCCCCGGCGGCTGTCGGAATTTGTTGCCGAGACAGGCTCGATCCTGGTCGATGCGCTTTATGGGGCAGGGCTGTCGAAGCCGCTGTCCGGCGATGCCGTCAGGGCGGTCGAGGTTGCGACAGAACTGAACCTGCCTGTCGTTGCGGTCGATCTGCCCTCAGGCGTGTCAGGCGAGAGCGGCCAGGTTCTCGGCCAGGCATTCCGCGCCCGAATCACGGTGACGTTTGCGCGAAAAAAGCCCGGCCATCTGCTGTTGCCGGGGAGCGGGATGTGCGGCGAGCTGGTGCTTGCCGACATCGGCATTAGCGACGATATGGTTGCGCAGCTTGAACCGCAAACCTTCGAGAACACCCCGCCGCTTTGGTTAGAAAGTTTCCCGATTCCTGCCGTCGACGCGCATAAATACAGGCGCGGCCATGTCGGCGTCTTTTCCGGCGGGCCATCGGCGACGGGTGCCGCACGGCTATCGGCGCTTGCCGCGGCCAGAAGCGGGGCAGGGGCGGTGACCGTGCTGTCGCCGGCGAACGCCGTGCAGGTGAATGCCGCGCATCTGACTTCGATCATGCTGCAAAAGGCCGACAGCATCGCGGACGTGCAGGAATTCATCGACGGCCGTCGGCCGTCGGCGTTCGTGCTCGGACCCGGATTTGGCGTCGGTGAAAAAACACGCGATTTTGCCTTCGGCGTGCTGGCCAACGGAGAGCGGCAAGGCGGCAGGGTCGACGGGCTGGTGCTCGATGCCGATGGCATCACTTCGTTTCGTGATACCCCGAAGGTTCTGTTCGAAGCCGCCCGTCGTTTGAACGCGCCAGCGTTGGTGCTGACGCCGCATGAGGGCGAATTCGCCAGGCTGTTTCCGGACATCGCCGGAGACAAGAACCTGTCCAAGCTGGCCAAGGCGCGCTCTGCCGCCGAGCGCGCCGGCGCCATCGTCGTCTACAAGGGCGCGGACACGGTGATCGCGGCTCCCGATGGCAGGGCGGCGATCAACGGCAATGGCGCGCCATGGCTGGCCACCGCCGGTTCGGGCGACGTGCTGTCGGGGGTCATCGCCGGCTTCCTGGCGCAAGGCATGCCGGCTTTCGAAGCCGCCTGCGCGGCGGTCTGGATCCATGCTGAGGCCGGCAGCCGTTTCGGACCTGGGCTAATCGCTGAAGACTTGCCGCTGGCGCTGGTTCCGGTGCTGCGCGAGCTTGCCGAAAATCGCAACGGGATGACCGCTGAATGAACCGTCAGCTCGCCTTGAGCGCTGTGATTTTCGCCAATTTTTTCTTAGCCAGCCTGGCGCGCGCCGAAGGTCCGGTGATGATCGTCGACGATCCAGCCGTGCTCGCCGCTCTCGACGCCAGGGGTTTTGATTTCGCCGGCATTTTCGATGTCGACGGCAAGGGCGACCTGAAGACGCTCTATGGCAAGGCGCCGGCCTATCATCAGATCGTCGAAACGATTGCCGGCGATGTCGCCGCGCTGCGCGCCGAGATGAAGGCGGGCGGGCGGTCGCTCTACGAAGTCACCGACGGCAATGTCGGCCGCATCATCGACATGCGCTGGCTGAAGACCGACGCCGCGCGCTTCCGGCTGGTCGGTGTCGTCAACCGGCTCGATCGGCGTGATTTCGCCAAAATACGAGGCGACGGGGGCTGCGGCGAGGTTCGATTCATCTATCGCCTCGCCTACAGCTTCAAGAAAAACGGCAAGGTTCTGGCCTCGCGCCTGCCGTTCAATTTCAATGCCATCTATAGCGCCGCGCCGGACGCCGATGGCGGCTGCGTCGGCGTTGCCGGACGCTGGACGCCGCAGCTCGATGAGACCGTCGACATCGGCTGGCTTGTCGGCGGGCCGCTTGAAAAGGCCGGGCTGTCCTTCAAGCAGCTCGAGCTCAACGCCCAGGTGGTGCGCTTTCCCTCCGGCCAGGAGACCGAATTCGGCGGGCAGGCTGCCTACCTCATGCGGATTTTTGGCATCGATGGAGAGACGGTCAGCGAAAAGCCGCTGGAAAACACGCCGGACGTGACGCTGCTCTCGGAAGACGCCGCTCTGAAAGCAAAACTTGCTGACTATATCAGCGCCAATCTCGCGGCGGTCGATCTCGGCGTCTACGAAATCCCGGATGAATTCCTGGCGAAGAAAGTCGTCTCGTGGTCGACTTTCGGCAGCGCAAGACAGGCCAATCACCCGTTCACGCCGCTGTTCCAGCCCGCGGATTTTTCCGGGCTGGACTATTCCGCGCTGAAGCTGCTGCGCACGCCGGAGGCGCTGGTCGAGCGGCTCGACAATGGCGCTTGCCAGGGTTGTCATCAGGCTGGTTCGACCGCCGGTTTCCATTTCATCGGCCTCGACGACAAGACGACATCGCCGCTGAACCGCATCGAGGTTGGCATCTCGCCGCATCTTCATGCCGAGATGCCGCGGCGCGAATCCTGGCTGCGTGCGACCGCCGACGGCAAGGAACCGAACCGCCTCCGCCCGCTGTCCTTCGCGCCGCCGGCCGCATGGAAAGACGCCGGCGAGGTCGCTTACGCACCAGCCGAGATGGCGATGCCATGTTTGATGCCGGAGGATGCGGCCCACTTCGGCACGACCTGGCAATGCGGCGGCGGCACCGTCTGCACGGCGCTGGCGACCGCATCGGGGGTGCGGACGAAACTGGCGCAATGCCTGCTGCCCAAGGATAGCGCAAAGACGTTTTCCGGCCATCCATGCCTGACCGGCTCGATCGCCAGCAACAGCACGCAGCCTTTCAATGACCGCTACAGCATTACAGGCCAGTTCGCGGCCTTCGCCACCGACATTTCCCGCACCGCCTACACCTGCCGGCCGCCGAAAATCGGTGTGCCGGCCGGCATCGCCTATCGCGGATGCAATGACAAGGACCGTGCCTTTGCCGGCTTCAAGCCGGGCAGGCCGATGCCGAACGAGATCTGCGGGCTGGTCGGCGGCAAGAAATTCGACATTTGCGTGGCGACCAACAATTTCGACCAGTGCTTGGGCGGCGCCGTCAATCGCGGCAACCGGCCGGCTTGCTCGGCCGATCATTTCTGCCGCGAAGATTATATGTGCCAATCGCTGCCGCCCGATACGCCGGGCATCGGCAAGGTGAAAGGTGTCGGCTTCTGCTCGCCGACCTATTTTATCTTCCAGATGCGCATCGACAATCATGCAACGCCGTGGTCTGGCGCCGTCCGCGCGACGATGGGCGCGGGGTTTGGCGCGGCGGAAGCGGAGTGAGCTTTTGCTGCTTTCGCGATATCAGCGCCTCACAACGGAATGTTGTCGTGCTTCTTCCAGGGGTTCTGCATATCCTTGTTGCGCAGCATGCGCAGCGCACGCGCAATGCGGCGGCGGGTCGAATGCGGCATGATTACCTCGTCGACATAGCCGCGCTCGGCGGCAACGAAGGGCGACAGGAAGCGATCCTCGTAAGCCTTTGTATGTGCTGCGATCTTCTCCGCATTGCCGATGTCCTTGCGATAGATGATCTCGACCGCGCCCCTGGCGCCCATCACTGCGATCTGCGCCGTCGGCCAAGCATAGTTCATGTCGCCGCGCAGATGCTTCGACGCCATCACGTCATAAGCGCCGCCATAGGCTTTTCGGGTGATGACGGTGATCTTCGGGACGGTCGCTTCGGCATAGGCGAACAACAGCTTGGCGCCGTGCTTGATCAGCCCGCCATATTCCTGCGCGGTGCCGGGCAGGAAGCCTGGAACGTCGACGAAGGTGACGATCGGAATCGAAAAACAGTCACAGAAGCGCACGAACCGCGCCGCCTTGCGGCTTGCGTCCGAATCGAGCACGCCGGCCAGCACCATCGGCTGGTTGGCGACGAAGCCGACCGTGCGGCCCTCGACACGCCCGAAGCCGGTAACGATGTTTTTCGCAAAATCCTGCTGGATCTCGAAGAAATCACCCTCGTCGGCAACTTTAAGGATCAACTCTTTGATGTCGTAAGGTTTGTTGGCATTCTCGGGGATCAGACGGTCGAGCGACAGATCGTGATCGGTGACCGACTGGTAGCATTCGATCTCTGGGATATCAGCCGTGTTGGAGGCAGGCAGCAGATCGACCAGCCGGCGCATCTGCAGCAACGCCTCGACGTCATTGTCGTAAGCGCCATCGGCGATCGACGACTTCGTCGTGTGGACGAAGGCGCCGCCGAGGCTCTCGGCGGTTACCGTCTCGTTGGTGACGGTCTTCACCACGTCCGGGCCGGTGACGAACATGTAAGAGGTGCTGCGCACCATGAAGATGAAGTCGGTCATTGCCGGCGAATAGACGTCGCCGCCGGCGCAAGGGCCCATAATCACTGAAATCTGCGGGATGACGCCGGAGGCGAGCACATTGCGCTGGAATATCTCGGCATAGCCACCGAGTGCTGCCACGCCTTCCTGGATGCGGGCGCCGCCGGCGTCGTAGAGGCCGATGATCGGCGCGCGGTTGCGCAGCGCCATCTCCTGCACCTTGACCACCTTTTCGGCGTGGGCCTCTGATAGCGAGCCGCCGAACACGGTAAAGTCCTTGGCGAAGACGTAGACCGGTCGGCCGTTGACGGTGCCCCAGCCGGTGACGACACCGTCGCCGGCGATCTTGGTCTTCTCCATGCCGAAATCGGTCGAGCGATGCTCGACATACATGTCGAACTCCTCGAACGAGCCTTCATCGAGAAAGACGTCGATGCGTTCGCGCGCGGTGAGTTTGCCCTTCTTGTGCTGAGCGTCGGTACGGGCCTTGCCGCCGCCCATGCGCGCCATGGCGCGGCGGCGCTCGAGTTCCTTCAGCACGTCCTTCATCGGTCGGTCCCCCAAAAAGAAGCTGATCTGTGGTAGTCATGGCGGCAAGTGAGCGCAAGCGCCGCTTCGCCAAGGCTTTCGCTGCGCTGCAACATGACGCCCCTTGCATTTCGCAACGAACTGGGCCATATGCGGCGGCATAGGCGCTTGGGCCGGGACTATCCGGCCTTCTCGACAAATGAGACTGGTTGCGTCTGTTTTCCCTCTTCCCGACATATCGGCAAGGCGGCGAAAAAGCCCCGTGGCATGATGCCTGCGGGCACGACAGCGCAGCCGTGCGGACGACAATTTCCGCCGCCTTGTCGTTTCATGACAGTTTTTCGGCGGCAGGTTGCGCCCTGCCGCCATTGATGTTTGCGGCCAGGAGCCGCGTGAAAGAAGAATATTTTGATCAACGAAAACACTTTGACCGGTAAGGACAACACTTTGACCGGCAAGAACACTGGGGAACTTTCGGGTTTCGCGGCACTTGGAATTACGGGCGCGCTGCTCAAGGCTACCCATGCCGCAGGCTTCACCGATCCGAAGCCGATCCAGGCCCAGGCGATTCCGCCGCAGCTGGAAGGCCGTGACATTTTCGGCATCGCCCAGACCGGTTCGGGCAAGACCGCGGCGTTCGCGCTGCCGATTCTGTCGAAGATCATCGCGCTCGGCACCAAGCGCCGGCCGAAGACCGCTCGTGCACTGATCCTGGCGCCGACGCGCGAACTCGCCGTGCAGATCGAAGAGATGATCAAGCTGCTCGCCAAGGGCGCGCATGTCTCGACAGCACTCGTGCTTGGCGGCGTCTCGCGCTTCAGCCAGGTAAAGAAGATTGCTCCCGGCGTCGACATTTTGATTGCCACGCCTGGCCGGCTGACCGATCTGGTGCGTGAGGGCGACCTCATGCTAGCCGACACCAAGTGGCTGGTGCTCGACGAGGGCGACCGCATGCTCGACATGGGCTTCATCAACGACGTCAAGCGCATCGCCAGGGCGACCGCGCCGGACCGTCAGACGGTGCTGTTCTCGGCGACCATGCCGGCCGAAATCGCCGAACTGGCCAAGGGTCTGCTGAAGAACCCGATCCGCGTCGAAGTGGCGCCTCACAGCACTGCGGCGGCCGAGATCGTGCAGGGCGTCGTCTTTGCCCGCACCAAGCAAAAGCGCCAGGTGCTGTCGACAATGCTCGCCGACGAGGCGATGAAGTCCGTCATCATCTTTTCGCGTACCAAGCATGGCGCCGACAGGGTGACCAAGGACCTCGAGCGCGATGGCTTCAAGGCCGCCGTGATCCACGGCAACAAGTCGCAGAACGCCCGCCAGAAGGCGCTGAACGATTTCCGCGAGGGTTCGGTGCGCATTCTTGTGGCGACCGATATCGCGGCGCGCGGCATCGACGTGCCCGGCATCAGCCACGTGGTGAATTTCGACCTGCCGGACGAGGCGGAGAGCTATGTCCACCGCATCGGCCGCACCGGCCGTAACGGCATGGACGGCATCGCCATCACGCTTTGCGACCCGTCCGAGAACAGCAAGCTGCGCCAGGTCGAGCGCATCATCCGCACCAAGCTGCCGATCGTTGCCGACCACCTCGGCAGTCCCGATCCGCAGCGCAATCCCGCCGAAAAGAACGAGCGCAGCTTCGAGCCGGCCAACGATCGCAATGGTCGTCGCGACGGCAGGCGGCCGGGCGGCCAGAACAACGGCAACAAGCGCTTCGGCGACAAGCCGGCCTTCGCCGGCGAGCGCAAGCCGGAAGGCACCAAGGCGTTCAAGGGCAACAACAAGCGTCGTTTCGGCGGCAAGCGGCCGGCGGCACGGGCTGCGTAATCAGATAGTGCATCCAGCCCGCGCCTGTCGGGCTCGGTCGGCTGCTCACAATTGAAAAAGGCGATCGGAGCGATGCTTCGGTCGCCTTTTTCGCCTGAGACCTACTTCACCATCGCCTGTACCCACACGACAATGCGCTGCGCGAGGAAAGCTGTGGTTGCTGGCGACAGCGCGTCTCCGGCAATGACATGATTGTCTCGATCGCCGGTATCGTCGACCGGCACCAGTTCGTGCGCCGCGCCCCAGCGCCCGGCGATTTCGCGCGTGCGGTCCGGCCGCACGATCTTGTCCGAATCGGAAAAGATAAAGAGGGCAGGGATGGTCGCCTTCTCCACCGGCGCGCCATAGGCTAGCTCGGTCAGCGCCACCATTGGCAGGGTCGCCGCGATCGGATAGCGGTAGGTCCAGAATTTCTCGTGCAGCGCATTGCGTGGCACGAAGCTGCGCTGCTTGCCGGCGACCAGCTCGGCGATCTCTCGGCCCCACGGCATGGTCAGAAGTTCGGCGCCGGAAGCCTTGACGCCGAAATTCGGCGAGATGAACGCTATTGCCGCCACCCCGTCCGATGCGCCCGGCTGCGTCGCAGCCCAGGCTGCCAGCGAGCCGCCGGTCGAGGTGGCGATGACGATCACCTTGTCGCCGATCGCTCGGCCAATGGCGAGCGCTTCCTCATAGTCGTTGATCCAGGCGTTGACGCTGCCATCCGCCATTGCGGCACCGCCCTGTCCGTGGCCGGTGAGACGGGTGTAGTAAAGATTGGCGTCGAGCTGGTCGGCCACCTCGTCGGGAAGCGGGCGAACCTCGCCCTTCGACGCCGAAAAGCCGTGGATATAGACGATCGACAGCGGCGTCCTGGTACGAACCATCGGATTGGCCCAGATGATTTCCTTTTCCAGCCCGTCGTGGATATCAGGTACGGCCGCCTCCTTGCGTGCCAGATAGGCTTGCGGATCATCGCCGATCACGGAAGGATCGAAGCGGATCGTGGTGTCGGCTTGGATGCGCGGGCCAAGCACGAAGGCCAGGACAAGAATGACGGCGAGACCCAATACCGCAAGCACGATCCGTCGCCCCATCGCAGACTCCACGCAATAAACTCTCAACCTGTGGCCGCGACGGCAAACAGGCAACGACGTCCCGCCGACGGCGGGATCGCCAACTTTGATGGCCGGTCTATTGGCACGGCGGCTTGCGGTCGAAATTAAGCGGACGCGCCTTCCAGCGGGTCGCGGTGCTGATGACCCATCGGCAGAACGGTCTCGGCAGGATTCTGAGCAGCTTCAGGCCCCAGCTCAAGCGGCGCGGGAAGGTGACTTCGAAGCCGCCGGACTTGATGCCGCGCGCCATGCGGCACGAGGCGCGATTGACGGGCATCAGCCCGGGCATCGGCAGCAAATTCTTCTCGGTCAGCGGGGTGTCGACGAAGCCCGGGTTTATCACCTGGATGCGGACGTTCATCTTGTCGAAATCGTACTTCAGCGACTCGGCGAGGATATTGATCGCCGCCTTGGTGCCGCCATAGGCGGCCGTGGTCGGCCAGCCGAAATAGGCGGTGACCGAACCGACCAGGACGATATGGCCGCGCGCGCGGACGCGCATGCGCTCGATGACCGGCACCAGGCCGTTGATGATGCCGAAATAATTGACATCGAAGGACTGGCGAAATCCACGGACGGTGAGGTCTTCGCCGGCGGTCGCAATATAGCTCCCGGCATTGAACACGGCCAAGACGATCGGGCCGAGATCCTTCTCAATCGCCGCGACCGTCTTTGCCATGCGTTTCTCGTCGGTGACGTCGCAAGGATAGGCCGTGACGTGGCCCGGCATCTGCGCCGTCTCGACGACCAGCGTATCGATCGGATCGTCGTCGAGCGCCGTCACCGCGACGACATAGCCTTGCGCCGCAAGGTCCTTGGCCAGTGAACGGCCGATGCCGCTGCTGCCGCCGGTAATCCAGGCGACGCCGTGCTTCGGGTCGGCCCGATAGAGTGTCATGCTATGCCCTGCGACTTTGTCTTGGCCTGTGCTCTAGCGGTGAAGAAATCGGATGAAAAGAGCGCTTTTCAATGGTGAGCTTCAATGATTGGCGGAACGCAACATCTGTTTTAGGAAATTGCAGCCCGGAAATGCCGCTGGACCAGGCAAATTCTTGCCTTGAAACCCAAGCTTCGGGTTTCTAGGGTTCGGCCGCAAGCATAAAGGAATCTCCATGCCCCGTTCTGTGATCGAAGCGATCGGCAATACGCCTCTGATCCGCCTCAACAAAGCCTCGGAAGAAACCGGCTGCGAGATCCTGGGCAAGGCCGAATTCATGAATCCGGGCCAGTCGGTCAAGGACCGTGCCGCGCTGTTCATCATCCGCGACGCCGAGCAGCGCGGGCTCTTGAGGCCGGGCGGGGTCATCGTCGAGGGGACGGCCGGCAACACCGGCATCGGATTGACGCTGGTCGCCAAGGCGCTTGGCTACCGCACCGTGATCGTCATCCCCGACACGCAAAGCCAGGAGAAGAAGGACACGATCAGATTGCTCGGCGCCGAGCTGATCGAGGTGCCTGCCGTTCCCTACAAGAACCCCAACAATTATGTGAAACTGTCGGGTCGCCTGGCCGAGCAGATGGCCCGGTCCGAGCCGAACGGGGCGATCTGGGCCAATCAGTTCGACAACGTCGCCAACTGTGATGGCCATACCCGCACCACGGCGCAAGAAATCTGGGCCCAGACCGGCGGCAAGGTCGACGGTTTCGTCTCGGCGGTCGGCTCCGGCGGAACACTGGCCGGGGTCGCCTTCGGGCTCAGGGCCAGGAGCAAGGACGTCAAGATCGCGCTCGCCGATCCGCTCGGCGCGGCGCTCTATAGCTTCTACACCACCGGCGAACTGAAATCCGAAGGCAGCTCGATCACCGAAGGCATCGGGCAGGGGCGGGTCACCGCCAATCTGGAAGGGTTCACACCGGACTTCTCCTTCCAGATCCCGGACGAGGACGCGCTGCCTATCGTCTTCGACCTGATCCAGGAGGAAGGCCTGTGTGTCGGCGGCTCGACCGGCATCAACATTGCCGGCGCGATCCGGCTGGCACGTGAGATGGGTCCCGGCCACACCATCGTGACTGTGCTTTGCGACTACGGCACGCGCTACCAGTCGAAATTGTTCAACCCGGAATTCCTGCGTCAAAAGCAGCTGCCGGTGCCGGGCTGGATGGAACAGCGGAGCACGATCTCGGTGCCGTTCGAAGAGGTTGCGTGATGGCTTACAGGACGAATGCCCTGTTTCGCGACGACGCCTATCTCAGGACGGCTGATGCCGTGGTAGTCGCCGTCAACGACCGTGGCGGCATCATTCTCGACCGGACGATCTTCTATGCCACGTCGGGCGGGCAGCCTGGCGATACGGGCACCCTCGAACGCGCCGACGGCAGCCTGATCGCTGTTGCCGCCACCATCACCGGTGAGACCAAGGATGACATCATCCATGTGCCGCCGCCTGAGCAGGCGGTGCCTGAGGTCGGTGAGCCGGTAAAGCTTGCCCTCGATTGGCAGAGGCGGCATCTGCTGATGCGCATGCACACAGCCTGCCACTTGCTTACCGTCGTCTGCCCGTTCCCGATCACCGGCGCCTCGGTTTCCGAGGACGACAGCCGTATCGATTTTGATATTCCGGATGCCGGCTTCACCAGGGAAGATGTGACGGCCAGGCTGATGGAATTGGTGCGGGCCGACCACCCGGTCTTTGCCAGGCTGATCACCGACGAGGAACTGGCGGCCAATCCGGGGCTGGTGAAATCGAAAAATGTTCGGCCGCCCGTCGGTACGGGCAAGATCCGCCTGGTCTGCATTGGCGAGAACGCCTCGATCGACAGCCAGCCTTGCGGCGGCACCCACGTGAAGAGCACTGGAGAAGTCGGCGAAATCCATATCGGCAAGGTCGAGAAGAAGGGTCGCGAGAACCGGCGCTTCCGAATACGCTTTGGACCAATGCCGCCGGCCTGATAAACAGCCGGCCTGATAAACAGATTGTCAAAGGCGGGCAGGAGAAGAACAATGGCCGAAGACAGCCCTTTCACCGTCGATGCGGATTGGTTGCAGAAGCGCCTTGGCGAGCCTGGCCTGACCATCGTCGACGCGTCCTGGTATTTGCCGGCGCAGAAGCGCGACGCGCGCGCCGAATACGACGCAGCGCACATTCCGGGCGCCCGTTTCCTGGATCACGATGCGATCTCCGATCCTGATTCACCACTGCCGCACACACTGCCGTCGCCGCAGCATTTCGCCCAATATGTCGGCGCCATGGGCATTTCGGCCGACGATACCATCGTTGTCTATGACGGCCCGGGCTTCTTCTCGGCGCCGCGCGCCTGGTGGATGTTCCGTGTCATGGGGGTGTTCCAGGTCTACATATTGGACGGCGGCTTCGATCGCTGGAAAGCGGAGGGACGGCCGGTGACGGCAGAGCCGACGAAGATCGCGCCTTGCGTGTTCCATGCCGACTTCGATGCCGCTCGCGTCGCCAGCCTGGCCGACATGCGCCGGATCGTCGAGACCGGGGAAAGCCAGATCGCCGATGCGCGTTCGCCTGGCCGGTTTGCCGGTACCGAGCCGGAGCCTCGCGCCGGCATTCGCTCAGGCCATATGCCCGGCGCGCGCAATGTGCCGTTTTCGGCGCTTGCCGAGAACGGCGAGCTGCTGTCGAAAGACCGGTTGCGCAAGGTGATCGAGGACGCCGGCATCGACCTGTCAAAGCCGGTTGTCACCTCTTGCGGCTCAGGCGTTACGGCGGCGGCGATCACGCTGGCGCTCGAGACGCTAGGCCACACCGATAACAGGCTCTACGACGGTTCATGGACCGAATGGGGTGGGCTTGGCGATACGCCCGTCGTGACGGGCAAGGACTGACTGTGATGGAAAACGGCGCGCTTGAAGACATCGAGGTCACGGTGACGTTTCTCGAAATGCATGCGCCGCCGGCGTATTCGCCGCCGCTGCCGTACAACCGCCAGATCGCATTGCTGAAGACCAAGGACATTCCGCTGCATTTCTACCGCTATTTGATGGATCGGGTAGGCCGCAAATGGCACTGGGTCAACGTGCTGAGGCTGAGCGACGAGGAGCTTTCTGCCGGCATCCATCGCGAGGACCGCGACATCAGGGTGCTGTATCTCGACGGCTCGCCGGCCGGCTTTTTCGACCTGAAGCCGCATCTGCCGGGAGAAGTGGAACTTGCCTATTTCGGAATGATGGAGCACGCCACCGGCCAAGGCATCGGCCGATGGTTCCTGGGTGCGGCGATCGACGCCGCCTGGTCGCACGGACCAAGGCGGGTGACGGTGCAGACCTGCACGCTCGACCATCCGGCGGCATTGCCGCTCTACCAGAAGCTCGGCTTTGAACCGGTCGCGCAAAAGAAGGAGATGGTGCATCCAATGACCTTCGCCGAGCGTGCGGCCAGCGTTATGCGGCCATGATTTTCTATGCAAACTGAACCTTCATCAATGCTTCAGCCTGGAGGCAAACTGTTGGAGCGTTCGCCACGCGTCCAAGGGAACGCGTGGCGCTCGAAATGGCGATGGGAGGATCAATGACGATTCGGGTGGTGATGGCCGGTGCGACCGGCTGGGTCGGCAAGGCATTGGTTCCGGCGATCGGGGCGCAAGGCGACATGGCGCTGGCCGCGGCCGTGTCACGCAGCGGCGCTGGGCAGGATTCCGGCCTCCTGGTCGGCCTGCCGGCAAACGGTATCATCGTTTCCGCATCGCTGGCCGAGGCAATGGAGGTGCCGTCGGACGTGCTGGTCGATTACACCAAACCGCATGTCGTGAAGGACCATGCGCTGCTGGCCATCGAAAACGGACGCCACGTGGTGATCGGCACCTCGGGGATGGGTGCGAGCGATTTCGGCGAGATCGATGCTGCAGCCCGCGCCAGTCGTGTCGGCGTCGTTGCCGCCGGCAATTTTTCGATCACCGCCACGCTGATGAAGCGGTTTGCCCTGATGGCGGCGAAATACGTGCCGGATGTCGAGGTCATCGACTATGCCAGCGCCAGGAAACCCGACGCGCCGTCCGGCACGGCGCGCGAGCTTGCCGAAGCGCTGGCCGATGTCCGCAAGCCTTCCACCGCACGGCCGGTCTCGGAGGTCTCCGGTGTGCCGGGAACGCGCGGTGCGGCGGTTGGCATGGGCGAGGGGGTGCAGGTGCATGCGCTGCGCCTGCCTTCCTACATCCTGTCCTGCGAAGCGCTGTTCGGCCTGCCCGACGAGCGGCTGACCATCCGCCACGACGCCGGCTCGTCCGCTGCCCCTTACGTGGCCGGAACGCTGCTCGCGATCCGGCGGGTACAGGAGATCACCGGGCTGGTGCGCGGTCTCGACGCGCTGATGGACTGATCCGAATTGGCAGGAATCGGGTGGGAAGCGCTGGCGCAGCGACGTAATTTCCGGTCGACCACATCGGAGATTTCACCATGACCATCCAGTTCAAGGCCTTGCCCACGGAAGGTGTCAGAGCCTTGCAGCGCGGCGGGCCGGACGCCTATGGCCTGATGCCAGAGCGGAGAATATCCGACGGTGACGGCGTGCCTTGCCGCCACTGCCTGAAGAACGTCGCCGCTGGAGAAGCCTACCTTGTCCTGGCTTATCGGCCATTCCCGGAATTGCAGCCTTATGCCGAGACCGGTCCGATCTTCCTGCATGCCCAGCACTGCGAGCGCGCTGCCGAAGCCGCGGCGCTTCCCGAAATTCTCGAAAGCACCGACTACATCGTGCGCGGTACGGCAGCGACGACCGCATCGTCTACGGCAGCGGCGGCGTCATCCCAACGGGCGCTATCGCGGCGCGGGCCGAGATTTTGTTCGAGCGCGACGACATCGCCTATGTGCATGTCCGCTCGGCACGCAACAACTGCTATCAGTGCCGGATCGAGCGAGCGTGATCGGATCGGTCGCAGCTGTCGTACGCCTGTCGCAATGTCGCGTTATGGAATGATTGTCGATCGATTTGCCGACCGCGGATGAACCGGCGGGAGATCTCGATTTCAGAGGAAGCGGGGCTTTGGCTCCGCTTTTTTGCTGCCTGCATTGTCCCGCCCCATTTTTTTCACCCGAAGTATTTCGCCACCCGAAGAAAAAGCCCGCCGGAATGCCCGACGGGCTTTGACTGTTGTCTGGACGGCTCGAAAATTAGTTGAACTTGTACTTCGCACCGATACGAACGGTGTGGAACGAAGGCGTGGAGGTGAGAGTGTCGTCCGGCAGCCCAAGATCCGACGAAAAATCCTCCTCGGAGAACTGCGAGTAGCGGTACTCGAGGCCGACGGTCACGTTGCTGGACATGGCCGTTTCCAGACCACCACCCACCGAGAAGCCGCTGGAGTCCCAATCGAGGATATCGCCGATGGGCGAAGACGCATTCAGATCGAAATGCTGCCAGCTGTAACCGCCGAGCACATAGGCAAGTGTCGATTCGTTGACTTTCATGCCGACGCGGGCAAGCACATCGAAGCCGTAATCGGTATCCAGATTGATCGATCCGCCTGGAAATTCCAACTCGGAAGTCATGCCGGAGTAGCGGGCATCCACCATGACACCTGCGACCCAGCTGCCGAAATCATGGTCATAGCCGACGTTCAATTCGCCGAACACACCTTCGCCGCCGAGCCCGTTGAACTCGAGCCCGCCAAGCGGCGGAACCTCGATCTGATGCACCGACGCACCCGCGCCAGCGGCGCCGCCGACGTAGAAGCCGGTCCAGTTGTAGGCAGGCGCTTCAAAAGAGGCGACGCCGCCATTCTGGGCGCCAAAGCGATAGTTGGCCCCGACCTGGAACGTATGCCGCGACGTGTCGAGATTGAGGGCGCCATCCGGCGCACCGAAATCGGAAAGCAGATCATCATTAGTACCGAAGCGGGTATAGCGATATTCTGTCTTGATGGTCCAGTTGCTGTTGATGGCCGTTTCAACGCCGGCTCCGACGAAGTAGCCGCTCTGGTCCCAATCCGAGTCAAAACCAGCGTTGGTGTCGAGTTTGTATTTCTGCCAGGAATAGCCGCCGAGCACATAGCCCAAAGTGTTCGGCGTGAACAGGTAACCGGCCCGCAGACCAGCGTCGAAACCGTAGGTCTCGCGGACCGAAGCCTCGAATCCAGCTACATCGAGCGTGGTTTCAATGTTGCCGATATGGGCGTCCAAGAGTCCGCCGATCAGGAAGCGCGGCGACACCATATAGTCGTAGCCAACGGTCAGTTCACCGTATACGCCTTCACCACCAATGCCGTTCAACGAGAAGCCGGGAAGGAAATCGCTGCTGAGCTCGTGGACATTGGCGCCGGCGCCAACGCCAAAGCCGACATAGATGCCACTCCAGTTGAAGTCCGACGTCTCGACGACCGGCACAACCGCGTCGGCGGCATGAGAAGCCGATCCAAGCGCCAGAACGGAAACTGCGCCAAGAAGAAGAGATTTTGCGAATCGTTTGCTGATCATTGCCCCTGCCTTTTGAAAAACCCGTCAGCCGTCTAGCACCTGCCCATGCTGGCGGATGTAACAAAAAAGCCACAGGAATGACACATTGCAAGCAGAACGGGTAAAACCGGTCAGCCTATCGCAATCCGTGAAATCTACTTGTGGAAAAAGCGGCCGGGGGCGTCGGCGGCTCTGTCGGGAGAGGACTGAGCGACGGGTTCAGGCGGCGAGAACGGCCTTCGGCTCGACCAACTCATAGCCGAGTGATTCGGCCACCGCGCGGTTGGTGATCTTGCCCTTGTGGACATTGAGGCCGTTGCGCAAATGATGATCGTCGACCAGCGCCTTCAGGCCCTTGTCGGCGAGCTGCAGGCCGTAATGCAGCGTCGCATTGTTCAACGCCTGGGCCGAGGTGACCGGCACCGCGCCCGGCATGTTGGCGACGCAATAGTGAATGACGCCGTCGACCTCATAGGTCGGGTCGGCATGAGTTGTGGCGTGCGAGGTCTCGAAGCAACCACCCTGGTCGATGGCGACATCGACCAGCACCGAGCCTTTCTTCATTCCCGAAAGCATTTCGCGCGAAACGAGTTTTGGCGCGGCGGCACCCGGGATCAGCACGGCGCCGACGACGATGTCGGCCGAAAAACATTCCTCTTCCAGCGCTTCGACCGTCGAGTAGCGGGTGTGGACGCGGCCGCCGAAGATATCGTCGAGCTGGCGCAGCCGCGGGATCGAGCGGTCGATGATGGTGACGTCGGCGCCAAGGCCGGCTGCCATCCGCGCGGCATGCAGGCCGACGACGCCGCCGCCGAGCACAGTCACCTTGCCGGGCAGCACGCCGGGCACGCCGCCGAGCAGAACGCCGCGGCCGCCATTGGCCTTCTGCAGCGCGGTAGCGCCGGCCTGGATCGACAGGCGGCCCGCGACTTCCGACATCGGCGCCAGCAGCGGCAGGCCGCCGCGGTCGTCGGTGACCGTCTCGTAGGCGATGGCCGTCACGCCCGAGGCCAGCAGGCCCCTGGTCTGCTCCGGGTCCGGAGCGAGATGGAGATAGGTGTAGAGGATCTGGCCGTCACGGAGCTGGACCCATTCGTTGGGCTGCGGCTCCTTGACCTTGACGATCATGTCGGACTTGGCAAACACGTCGCCGGCCGTCTTGGCGATGCTGGCGCCGGCGGCGCGATAGGCGTTGTCGTCGGCGCCGATGCCGGCGCCGGCGCCGGTCTCGACCAGCACTTCGTGGCCATGCGCGACATATTCGCGGACCGATCCCGGCGTCAGGCCGACGCGGTATTCGTGGTTCTTGATTTCCCGGGGGCAGCCGACGCGCATCTTCTTCTCCTCCTGATTCAGCCTTTTGGGGCATATTCGCTGTTTAGAGGTAGTGAACCACGAATCGTCGCGTAGGTGTTTGCGAATGCGCTTGCGCAAGAGGGTACGGTTCGATAATCGTTGCGCGAAACAGCTGGATTGTCGCAGGAATCCCGAAAAATGCCGCTCGACAGGATTGATATCGCCATCCTCGAAACGTTGCAGAAGGACGGGCGGATACCCAACGCGGCGCTTGCCGAGAAGGTCGGCCTGTCGCAGTCGGCCTGCTCGCGGCGGCTGGACAATCTGGAGAAGTCCGGTACCATCCGCGGCTACCACGCCCGGCTTTCCAATGCCGCTCTTGGCCACCAGATGACGGCGATCGTGCATATATCGCTGTCGGGGCAATTCGAGAAGACATTGTCGGATTTCGAGGCGGCGATAAAGCGCTGCCCGAATGTGTTGTCCTGCCACCTGATGTCGGGCGAATACGATTATATCCTGCGCATCGCGGCAAAGGACCTCGTCGACTATGAGCGCATCCACAAGGAATGGCTGTCGGCGATGCCGCATGTTACGAAGATCAACTCGTCGTTCGCCTTGCGCGAGATCGTCGACCGGACGGCGGTCGGGATGAAGCCGGAACTTGCTTAGGCTTTGAAAGCCTCCGTTACCACCCGGTCCATCGGGATATCATGCGGCTGCGGGTAGATGGTGGCGATGCGCTGCAGTTCGTAGCCGACACCGATGACCAGCGGCTTGAACGGCATCGCCGCCAGCGTGCGGTCGAAGAAGCCGCCGCCATAGCCCAGCCGATACTGTCTCGGATCGATGCCGACGACAGGCGAAATGACGATGTCGGGCAGCACCGGATCGCCTCCAGCCGGGATCGGGATGTTCCAGACGCCCTTCTCAAGCCGGTCGCCCGGTGCGTAGGCGCGAAAGACAAGCGGGCGGCCTTTTTCGACGACAACAGGCAGTGCGGTACGGCCGCCGCGCTCATTGACGGAAGCCATCCAGGCCCGCAAATCCGGCTCGCCGCGGAACGGCCAGTAAAGGCTGACCATGCGGCCGGCAATGTCGCCGATCAGCGCGTCGAGACTTTCGCCGATGCGCTGCGACATTGCCATCCGCATGTCAGCCGAGACAGCGAGGCGGGCCGCAATCAGCCGCTCGCGCTCGGCCTTGCGCCATCGTTTCACGTCGTTCCAATCGGATAGGGGCGCCCGGAATTCCGAGTCGAGCTCGTGCATGAAGCAAGGCGGCGAGGAAAATTGCCCCGGACCGTCGGCGTTATGATCGCTATCCAAGTTCCACTCCTGTCATCTGCTTTGATGAAATTATACTCGGCGGCAGGATGGGGGCATGTACAACAGCGACATCTTCCGGCGAGCAGTCGGCAAAGTCGGATGTTGTTGCGGTGCACAAAAATAGCTACATCAGCCTTGGCGAAATTGCTCTCCAATCTGCTCTCGCGGCCAACTGCCCTCCCGCCAGCCTGCTCTCCCGGCCCAACCTGTTCTCCCGGAGTGAATGAGATGAACGAATCCAGCCATCATGTCGTCGTCGTCGGGGCGGGCTTTGGGGGGCTCGAATTCACCCGCGCGCTTGACGGTGCGCCGGTGCGCATCACCATGATCGACAAGCGCAACCATCATCTCTTCCAGCCGCTGCTCTACCAGGTGGCGACCACGGCGCTGGCGACCTCGGAGGTCGCCTGGCCGATCCGCCATCTCCTGCGCAAGCGCAAGGACGTGACGACGCTGCTCGCCACCGTCAGCGGCGTCGACCGCGTCGGCAAGCGCGTACTGTTCGATGATGGGGGCGCGGTCGCCTACGACACGCTCCTGCTGGCAACCGGCGCCCGCCACGCCTATTTCGGCCATGACGAGTGGGAGCCTTTCGCGCCAGGGTTGAAGACGCTGGAGGATGCCACCACCATTCGACGGCGCATTCTGCTGGCCTTCGAGGAGGCCGAGCGGGAAACCGATCCCGCCAAGCGCCAAGCGCTGCTGACGCTGGCGATCGTTGGTGGCGGACCGACCGGCGTGGAACTGGCCGGCACCATTGTCGAACTGGCGCACGACATGCTGCGCGGCGAGTTCCGCAACATCGATACGCGGCAGACGCGCGTGGTGCTGATTGAGGCCGGTGACCGCATCCTTCCCAATTTCGCGCAAGAACTCTCCGACTATGCCAGCAAGGCGCTTGAGCGGCTTGGCGTGACGGTCGAACTCGGCCGGCCCGTTACACGCTGCGATGCCGAGGGCGTCGTCTTTGGCGACACGCACCTGCCGGCCAGAACTATCCTGTGGGCAGCAGGCGTTGCCGCTTCGCCGGCCGCCGAATGGCTGGGGGTGGCAGCGGACCGCGCGGGCAGGGTGCTGGTCGAGCCCGACCTGACCGTGCCGGGCAGCCCGGAGATTTTCGTCATCGGCGACGCAGCACACGTCCTGCGGCCGGATGGCCGCATGGTGCCCGGCGTAGCACCCGCCGCCAAGCAGCAGGGCCGGCATGTCGCCGCGACGATCAAGGCCCGGCTTGCCGGCGACACGACCCCGCGGCCCTTCCGCTACAAGCATGACGGCGATCTGGCGACGATCGGCAAGCGCGCCGCCGCGATCGATTTCGGCTGGATCAAGCTCACCGGCCGGCTGGCCTGGTGGCTGTGGGGCCTCGCGCACATCTATTTCCTGATTGGATTCCGTAACCGGCTTGCGGTTTCGCTGAGCTGGCTATGGATTTACGCGACAGGTCAGCGCAGCGCGCGGCTGATCACCCAAGGCGACGACGACAGGAACTGAAGTCTCCGCGCGCGCACATGCATCCGCACGCCAAGGCGCCAACGCCGCTTCCTGATGAATCCCGCAGCGATCTCTCACGTCATCAAAAGGAAAGAGCCAAGATAAGCCAACACGGATCATGGAAAGATTTTGCGGGAGGGCGCTGATCAACGCCGGAATCACTATGGTTGCAGCCACCCAGATGCAGTAGTTCTAGCCATGCGTTATGTCATCGTCATCTGCGCCGTCACGTTCTTCCTGATCTGGGACGGACTCTACAATCAGGGCAGCTATCTCGACACCACGGTCAGGGAGATAACGCGCATCGCGCGCTACATCACCGGTATGATGTAGGTTTCCTCGCCCCGCGCAACGCGTTGTTGCCGCGACATCGTTGCCGGTTGACGCGCCCGTGTTGCCCACACAAAACACGGTCGCCCACACAAAACACGCTTGCACATCGATCGAGGAGGCTGGGGTTGATCCGGCATATCGTTTTCTTCAGCGCACGGCACAAAGAGGATGTCGAGGCCGTACGGACCGGCTTGCTGGCGCTGGGCAACATCCCCCATTCCCGTCTGTTCGAGGTGACGCTCAACACCAAGGTCGACCCGCTTTCGGACGAGATCGACGTGGTCGTTTATGCCGAGTTCGAGGATGACGCCGCTCTGGCCGCCTACAAGGCGCACCCGCTCTATGCCGAGACGACCAGCCAGGTCAAACCGTTGCGCGAATTGCGCTATTCGGCGGACATTGTGGCTGCGACTTGAAGAGAAACTGACCCAAGCAGGAGCGACTCCGTCTGCGGCGGTTGGTTCGGTCGGATCAGCGCCCGGCCGCTCTGGGGCGTCCAGACCCAGCATGGGCAAGAACAGCCATCGCTGCCGCTATGAAATCCCTGCGCGTCAGGCGAGGGCTCTTGAACCAACTTCTGGAATGATGCACACCGCGCCGGCATGACCGAGACGATGCCAGCACGCCCTCATTCGCCCGGCGCTTATCCGCCCGGCGCATATTCACTTGACCATCTTGTGCTGCCGACCGCGAGCCTCGACGTGGCGCGGGCGCGGCTGGTTTCGCTTGGCTTTGTCGTGGCGCCGACCGGCACCCATCCTTTCGGCACGGAAAACTGCTGCGTCTTCCTTGAAGACGGCATCTATCTCGAGCCGCTGGCAGTGGGCAATGCGCAAGCGGCGGCGAAAGCGATTGCCGACGGCAACGTCTTCGTCGCGCGCGATCGTGCCTATCGCGACAGCTGCGGCAATGAGGGATTTTCCGCTCTCGTCCTGGGCACCCAAAATGCCGATGCCGACCACGCACGCTATGTCGAAGCGGGCCTGTCGGCTGGAGGGATGCTGAGCTTTTCGCGCGCCTTCACCGACGCGGCGGGCAACAGCGACACGGCATCGTTCAAACTGGCCTTCGCCTCCGGCAACGGGGCGACGGACGCATTCCTGTTTGCCTGTGAGCGGATCAATGCGCCGAAAGTGGACCGCGGCGCGTTGCAGGTCCACGCCAATGGCGCAACCGGCATTATCGAAGTCGTGGCGGTTAGCAGCGAGCCATCCGAACAGCGCCGATTGATTTCGATCGCGACGCGCAGTCCGGCGACCGGGCAGGGGAGCAGCACAGCGTTTGACCTGCCGAACGCGACCTTGACCCTGCTTGACCCCGCCGCTTTCGAAACGCGCTTCGGCATACCTGCCGGCGCGCCATCGGAACTCCGCTTCGCGGCGATCGTCTTCTCAGTTCGCCGCGCGGACACGGTCGCCAAGCTGCTTGCAGCCAGTTCCGTCGAACACGACATACGCGGCGATGATATTGTCGTGCGGCCGGTATCCGGGCAGGGTGCGGCCTTCGTTTTCCAGGAGAAAGCATGAGCAAGCCCAATTCGTCCGTAACCGTCGGCAATGTCGTCTTCGGCAACACCGCGCCGCTGTCGCTGATTGCCGGCCCGTGCCAGCTTGAATCGCGCCAGCACGCCTTCGACATGGCTGGCGCACTGAAGGAACTGACCGAGAAGCTCGGGCTGGGCCTCGTCTACAAGACCAGTTACGACAAGGCCAACCGCACTTCGCTTGGCGGCACGCGCGGCGCCGGGCTCGACGCGGCGCTGCCCGTCTTCGACGATTTGCGCAAGGCGTTTTCGCTGCCGATCCTGACCGATATCCACACCGAGGAACAGTGCGCGCTCGTGGCGCCGCATGTCGATATCCTGCAGATTCCGGCTTTCCTCAGCCGCCAGACCGATCTGCTGATCGCGGCGGCAAGAACTGGCAAGGTCGTCAATGTGAAGAAGGGCCAGTTCCTCGCACCGTGGGACATGAAGAACGTCGTCGCCAAGGTCACCGGTTCTGGCAACGCCAATGTGCTGGTCACCGAGCGCGGCGCTTCCTTCGGCTACAACACGCTGGTGTCCGATATGCGCGCCCTGCCGATCATGGCCGAGATCGGCGCGCCGGTGATTTTCGACGCCACGCATTCGGTGCAGCAGCCGGGCGGGCAGGGCGGCTCGTCAGGTGGCGATCGCCGTTTCGTCGAGACGCTGGCGCGCGCCGCGGTCGCGGTCGGTGTCGCCGGCGTCTTCATCGAGACGCATCAGGATCCCGACAACGCCCCCTCCGACGGTCCCAACATGGTGCCGCTGAAGGACCTTCGGGCGCTGCTTGAAAGGCTGATGGCATTCGATCGCGTCGCCAAGGGCTGAGCAAGTTCAGCGGTCCAGCCCTAATTCCGACCCCGAAACTTGTGATCAACAGGCGCCGGTTGTACGCTGCCCAGGCAACCGAGTGCCTTGGAGGAGGAAGCCATGTCCGTCGCCCGCGTCACCGAAATCACATCATCGTCGAATAACAGCTTTCAGGACGCCATCGAACAGGGGATTGCCCGCGCCGCAAAGACATTGAAGAACGTCGAAGGCGCCTGGATCCAGGACCAGAAGGTCGTCGTCGAGAACGGCAAGATCTCCGCCTACCGCGTCAACATGAAGGTCACCTTCATCCTCGCTGAGTGATCAGCCCTGCACGTATGACCGCGTCCATAAAAGTCTGGAACCTTCGCAGCCCTTTCCTCATTGTCGAACCTGAAGTGAACGACAAAAGGAGCACATCATGACAACCCAGACAGGACACACTGAAGCCATCGCTGCCTCGCGGGTGATCGGCACTTCCGTCTACAACACGGAAGGCACGCACATCGGCGACATCGAGGATGTCATGCTCGACAAACTATCGAATGGAATCATGTTTGCCGTGATCGGCTTTGGCGGATTTCTCGGCATCGGCGAGAAGTACCACGCCATTCCGTGGGCGAGCCTCGACTATGACGAGGACAAGGGCGGCTACGTCGTGCCGTTCACCAAGGAGCAACTGAAGGCAGCTCCCGCCTATTCGATCGACGAATTGACGGGCGCCGACGGCGAAGCCGCGCGTGATGCTTCATACAGTTACTACAAGGTCGAGCCTTATTGGCATTGATCTTGCTCTGCCGGAATCAAAGGGCCCCCGGTTGAACCGGGGGCCTTTTCTGCAGGATATCTACTCCGCTGCAAGGGTCGACAACTCTACCGCGCCCTGTTGAGGCTGCTGAGTGTCACACGACGTCAAAAACGCCGCCGCGATCAGGAACAAACTCACAATACCGCTCAACTGAGACATGGCGAAACTCCTCCTGTTTCGCCCCGCGCGACTGTGAGCATAAACCAGAAAGCCGCACGCCGCCAAGGCTTATGACTGACATGACTTATGATGACAGCAATTTGTGCTTCGTGATTCGATGTGGCGGAAGTGGCGCCGATATTTGCGGGCGCCCCGATTGCGTTTTGCAGCACTTTGGCTAAGACGTGCGCGACGCTTCGTCAGATCAATCGGGGACATCGCAATGACTGCCATCATCGACATTGTCGGGCGTGAAATCCTGGACAGCCGCGGAAACCCGACCGTCGAGGTCGACGTCGTGCTCGAAGACGGCTCGATGGGCCGCGCTGCGGTGCCTTCCGGCGCCTCGACCGGCGCGCATGAGGCGGTCGAACTGCGTGACGGCGGCGCCCGTTATCTCGGCAAGGGCGTCCTCCAGGCGGTAGAGGCCGTCAATGGCGAGCTGTTCGAGGCGATCGGCGGCATGGAAGCCGAGAACCAGATCCACATCGACCAGACCATGATCGAGCTCGACGGCACGCCCAACAAGAGCCGCCTCGGCGCTAACGCCATCCTCGGTGTCTCGCTGGCTGTAGCCAAGGCTGCGGCGGAAGCGGCTGGCCTGCCGCTCTACCGCTATGTCGGCGGCACCAAGGCGCATGTGCTTCCGGTGCCGATGATGAACATCATCAACGGTGGCGCCCATGCCGATAACCCGATCGATTTCCAGGAATTCATGATTCTGCCGATCGGCGCGCCGACACTGCGTGACGGCGTGCGCTGGGGTTCGGAAATCTTCCATACGCTGAGGAAGCGGCTGAAGGACGCCGGCCACAACACCAATGTCGGTGACGAGGGCGGCTTCGCTCCTAACTTGAAAAGCGCGCCCGCCGCGCTCGATTTCATCATGGAATCAATCGAGAAGGCCGGCTTCAAGCCGGGCGAAGAGGTTGCGCTCGGCCTCGACTGCGCCGCGACCGAATTCTTCAAGGACGGCAACTACGTCTATGAAGGCGAGAAGAAGACCCGCGATCCGAAGACCCAGGCCAAGTATCTGGCCAAGCTCGCCGCGGACTATCCGATCATCACCATCGAGGATGGGCTGGCCGAAGACGACTGGGACGGCTGGAAAACGCTGACCGACCTCATCGGCAACAAGATCCAACTGGTTGGCGACGATCTGTTCGTCACCAATACGGCCCGGCTGCGCGACGGCATCCGCATGGGCGTCGCCAATTCTATCCTGGTCAAGGTCAACCAGATCGGCTCACTGACCGAAACGCTCGACGCCGTCGAGACCGCGCACAAGGCCGGCTACACCGCGGTCATGTCGCACCGCTCGGGCGAAACCGAAGATTCGACCATCGCCGATCTCGCCGTCGCCACCAATTGCGGGCAGATCAAGACGGGGTCGCTGTCGCGATCGGATCGCATGGCCAAGTACAATCAGCTCATCCGCATCGAGGAAGAGCTCGGCAAGCAGGCGCTCTACGCCGGCAAGTCGATCGTGAAGGGCTGAGCCGCAGAAAATCCGAAAACCCAGAAAATTCGAAAACGAAGGGGCGGGGCATTCTCGCCTTTTTTGTTTCCACACCGCCAGATCCGGTCGTCCGTAACCGTCCATTAAGCACAATCGGGCGAGAAAGGGCGAGGTCGCAGAGTGTTAGAGCGCCCTTTGCGCGTCCAAGCGGGCGCGCGGCGCTCTAAGGGATTTGGATCATGTGGACACGTCAGCACAAGCAGAGAAATACCGGTCGGCTGATCATCCCCTCGCTCTGCGTGGCGTTCCTTGCCTATTTCGGCTTTCACGCCTACCACGGCGAATTCGGCATCTATTCCAAATACCGGTTGGAAGCCGAAGCCGTCGACCTGCAAGGTAAGCTCGATGCCGTCAAGGCGCGCCGGCTCGATCTGCAGCGGCGTGTTCAGCTGATGCACCAAGGCACGCTGGAGAAGGACATGCTCGATGAGCAGGCGCGCAAGGCGCTCAATGTGTCCCACGCCGATGAAATCACCATCATGCTACCGGCCACGGCAAGATAACCAAATTCAAGTTAATCGCCGATATTTTCAACGATTTTAATCGCTTAGACGCATGTCAGCCATGCATTTTCAGCATGGCGAAACGCTTTCTCGCGTGTTAGCCTTTGCCAAATCGGTGGGGAGAACTGATCTCCCTCAGTGTCCGCAAGAGACGCCAACAGGGAGTGATGCATGGCCACCGCCGCCAGAAAAGCGCCTGCCAAAACCAAACCCAGATCCGACGGCAAATCGGCAGGGCTTTCAGCCCCCAAACCTGTCGACTTCACCAAGGATGAGGAGCTTGACGCCTACCGGCGCATGCTGCTCATCCGCCGCTTCGAGGAAAAGGCCGGCCAACTCTACGGCATGGGCTTCATCGGCGGCTTCTGCCACCTCTATATCGGCCAGGAAGCAGTTGTCACCGGCATGAAGATGGCGCTGATCGACGGCGACCAGATGATCACCGCCTACCGCGACCATGGTCATATGCTGGCGATGGAACTTTCGCCGCGCGGCGTCATGGCCGAATTGACCGGGCGCCGCGGCGGCTTGTCCAGGGGCAAGGGCGGCTCCATGCACATGTTCTCCAAGGAGAAGCATTTTTACGGCGGCCACGGCATTGTCGGCGCGCAGGTTTCGCTCGGCACCGGCCTCGCCTTCGCCAATCGCTATCGTGGCAATAACAATGTGACACTGACCTATTTCGGCGACGGCGCCGCCAATCAGGGCCAGGTCTATGAGAGCTTCAACATGGCCTCGCTGTGGAAGCTGCCGGTGATCTACATCATCGAGAACAACCGCTATGCCATGGGCACCTCGGTAACGCGTTCGTCGGCCGAGACGGATTTTTCGCACCGCGGCGCCTCCTTCAAGATCCCCGGCATCCAGGTCGATGGCATGGACGTCCGCGCGGTCAAGGCAGCCGGTGATCTCGCCACCGAATGGTGCCGTGACGGCAAGGGGCCGCTGATTCTCGAAATGCAGACCTACCGCTACCGCGGCCACTCGATGTCCGACCCGGCAAAATACCGCTCCAAGGAAGAAGTGCAGAAGATGCGCTCCGAGCGCGACCCGATCGAGCAGGTCAAGGCGCGCCTGCTCGACAAGAAGTGGGCTGATGAGGACGAGCTCAAGGCCCTCGACAAGGAGGTCCGCGACATTGTCGCCGACGCCGCCGAATTTGCCCAGAACGACGCAGAGCCGGATCCGTCCGAGCTCTGGACCGATATCGTACTGTAACGAGAGGGCAAGGCCATGCCGATCGAAATTCTCATGCCCGCTCTCTCGCCGACCATGGAAGAGGGCAATGTTTCCAAATGGTTGAAGAACGAGGGCGACAAGGTCGCCGCCGGTGACGTCATCGCCGAGATCGAGACCGACAAGGCGACGATGGAAGTCGAAGCGGTCGACGAAGGCACGCTCGGCAGGATCCTGGTTGCCGAGGGCACCGAGGGCGTAAAGGTCAACACGCCGATCGCGGTGCTGCTGCAGGACGGCGAGAGCGCCGCCGATATCGGCAAGGACGCCAAGGCTGCACCGGCCTCCACCCAGGATGCGATTTCAGACGGCGGGCAGCGCACCGACGCAGCCGAGGAAGGCTCGAAGGCCGCGCCGCAGGATGCCGGCGAGGCGCCGAAGGCGTCCGTTCCCGCTGCCCCTGCGATGAAGGCGGCCGCCGATCCTGACATCCCGGCCGGCATGGAAATGGTCTCGACCACGGTGCGCGAGGCGCTGCGGGATGCGATGGCCGAGGAAATGCGCCGTGACGGAGACGTCTTCGTGATGGGCGAGGAGGTCGCCGAGTACCAGGGCGCTTACAAGATCACGCAAGGGCTGCTGCAGGAATTCGGGCCGCGTCGCGTCGTCGACACACCGATCACCGAGCACGGTTTTGCCGGCGTCGGAGTCGGTGCGGCGATGGCCGGCCTGAGGCCGATCGTCGAGTTCATGACCTTCAACTTCGCCATGCAGGCGATCGACCATATCATCAACTCCGCCGCCAAGACGCTCTACATGTCCGGCGGCCAGATGGGCGCGCCGATCGTCTTCCGCGGGCCAAACGGGGCGGCCGCCCGCGTCGCTGCCCAGCATTCGCAGTGCTATGCCGCCTGGTACAGCCACATTCCCGGCCTGAAAGTGGTGATGCCCTACACCGCCGCCGACGCCAAGGGATTGCTGAAGGCCGCGATCCGCGACCCGAACCCGGTCATCTTCCTCGAGAACGAAATCCTCTACGGCCAGTCCTTCGATGTGCCGAAGATGGACGATTTCGTGTTGCCGATCGGCAAGGCGCGCATCCACAAGTCGGGCAAGGATGTCACCATCGTCTCCTTCGGCATCGGCATGACCTACGCGGTGAAGGCCGAGGCCGAATTGCGCGGCATGGGCATCGATGCCGAGATCATCGACCTCAGGACCATCCGACCGCTCGATTTCGACACCATCATCGCCTCGGTCAAGAAGACCAATCGTCTCGTGGTGGTGGAAGAAGGATTTCCGCAGAGCTCGGTCGGCGACCACATCGCCAGCCAGGTGTCGCAGCGCGCCTTTGATTTCCTCGACGCGCCGGTCATCACCATTGCCGGCAAGGACGTGCCGATGCCCTACGCGGCAAACCTCGAAAAGCTGGCGCTGCCCAATGTCGGCGAGGTCGTCGGGGCGGTCAAAGCCGTCACATATCGCTGAGCAGGGCGGGAGGACAAGATGCCGATCAATATCACCATGCCGGCCCTGTCGCCCACTATGGAAGAGGGCAATCTTGCCAAGTGGCTGGTCAAGGAGGGCGACAAGGTTTCGCCGGGCGATGTGATCGCCGAGATCGAGACCGACAAGGCGACGATGGAAGTTGAAGCCGTCGATGAGGGCACGGTGGCCAAGCTGGTGGTTCCGGCCGGCACCGAAGGCGTCAGGGTCAACGCGCTGATCGCCGTGCTCGCAGCCGAAGGCGAGGATGCGGCGGCTGCCGCCAAGAGCGGTGATGGCGCTGCGCCGGCAAAGGCTGAGGCACCAAAAACAGAAGCCCCCAAAACTGAAGCACCAAAGGCGGAAACCCCAAAGCCGGAAGCGCCGAAACCTGCGGCCGCACCGGCGCCCCAGGCGGCTCCGATTGCGAATGGCCATGCAAGCGGCGAACGTGTCTTCGCCTCGCCGCTGGCCCGTCGCATCGCCCGGGAAGCCGGTGTCGATGTCTCCGCGGTGACCGGCTCCGGCCCGCATGGCCGCGTGGTCAAGGCCGATGTCGATGCAGCGATCTCCAGCGGCGGCGCCAAGGCGGCACCCGCCGCGAAAGCGGCACCTGCCGGCGCTCCGGCTCCGGCGGCCGCAGCCAAGCCAATGTCGGACGACCAGGTGCTGAAACTGTTTGCCGACGGCTCTTACGAGCTTGTCCCGCATGACAACATGCGCAAGACCATTGCGCGCCGGCTGGTCGAGGCCACGACCACCATCCCGCATTTCTACCTGACGCTCGACTGCGAGCTTGATGCGCTTCTGGCGCTGCGCACGCAGATCAACGGTGCCGCCCCGGTGAAGAAGACCGACAAGGGTGAGGCGCCGGCCTACAAGCTGTCGGTCAACGACATGGTCATCAAAGCGATGGCAATGGCGCTGATGGCGGTGCCGGATGCCAATGCGTCATGGACCGAGAGCGCCATGGTCAAGCACAAGCATGCTGACGTCGGTGTCGCCGTGTCGATCCCCGGCGGGCTGATCACGCCAATCATCCGGCGTGCCGACGAAAAGACGCTGTCGGTCATCTCCAACGAGATGAAGGATCTTGCCAGCCGCGCGCGCAGCCGCAAGCTGAAGCCGGAAGAATACCAGGGCGGCACCACGGCGGTGTCCAATCTCGGCATGTTCGGCATCAAGGACTTTGCCGCCGTCATCAACCCGCCGCATGCGACGATCCTGGCGGTCGGCGCCGGCGAGGAGCGCGCGGTGGTCAAGAACGGTGAGATCAAGATCGCCACCATTATGTCGGTGACATTGTCGACCGATCACCGCGCTGTCGACGGCGCGCTCGGCGCCGAACTCCTCGTCGCCTTCAAGCGCATGATCGAAAACCCGATGGGCATGCTGGTCTAGAGGGGAAAGAAGGCGGTGCGGGAACTCTTCACCAGCCTTTTTGCCTTCAGCCTTCCAGCGTTGCAACGATCGTCGTGCATTGGCTGTTCGTGGGCCGGCGGGTGAGGCGCGCGCGGGCGGATTTCGACCGGAGTGGGGCAAACGCATGAAAACAGTCCTTTGCTACGGCGATTCGCTGACCTGGGGCTATGATGCGGCAAGTCTGGATCGCCACCCGCTCAAGGACCGCTGGCCGAGTGTGCTGCAGACGACGTTGGGAGCCAGCGTCGAGGTCATCGCCGAAGGCTTGAACGGCCGCACAACAGCTTTCGATGACCATCTGGCCGGCGCCGACCGTAACGGCGCAAGAGTGTTGCCGACGATCCTGATGACGCATGCGCCGATCGACCTGGTCATCATCATGCTCGGCGCCAACGACATGAAGCCGTGGATTCACGGCAATCCGGTCGCCGCCAAGCAAGGCATGCAGCGCCTGATCGACATCGTGCGCGGTCACGACTACCCGTTCGATTGGCCGTCGCCGCAGATCCTGATCGTCGCACCGCCCGCCGTCAGCCGCACGGAAAACGCCGAATTCAAAGAAATGTTCGCCGGCGGCGATGAAGCGTCGAAGCGGCTGGCGCCACAATATTCCGTCCTTGCCGACGAGGTCGGCTGCGGCTTCTTCGATGCGGGCTCGGTGGCCGAGACCACGCCACTCGACGGCGTCCATCTCGACGCAGAGAACACGCGGAAAATCGGGCAGGCATTGGCGCCAATCGTGCGCGTCATGTTGGAACTCTAGAGAATCAGGGGAGAAATCCGTGGCTGAGAACTACGACGTCATCATCATCGGCTCCGGCCCCGGCGGCTACGTCACGGCGGTGCGTTCCGCCCAACTCGGATTCAAGACAGCGATCGTCGAGCGCGAGCATCTCGGCGGCATCTGCCTCAATTGGGGTTGCATCCCGACCAAGGCGCTGCTGCGTTCGGCCGAGATCATGCACTATTCGGATCATTTGAAGGACTACGGCTTGAAGATCGACGGCAAGGTCAGCGTCGATACCGCTGCCGTGGTCGACCGCTCGCGAAAGGTCTCGCTGCGGCTGAACGGCGGCGTCGCCTTCCTGATGAAGAAGAACAAGGTCGATGTCATCTGGGGCGAAGCCAAGCTGTCCAAGGCAGCTTCCGGCGATAGACCGGGCGAGATCGTCGTGTCGAAATCGTCGAAGAAGCCGATGGAGCCACAGCCGCCGGCGCCCAAGGGCGTCAAGGGCGAGGGCACATACACTGCCAAGCACATCATCCTGGCGACCGGCGCCAGGCCGCGTGCGCTGCCCGGCATCGAGCCCGACGGCAAGCTGATCTGGACCTATTTCGAAGCGATGGTGCCGAAGGAGATGCCGAAATCGCTGCTGGTGATGGGTTCGGGCGCAATCGGCATCGAATTCGCCTCATTCTACCGCACCATGGGCGCGGAGGTGACGGTGGTCGAGTTGCTGCCGGCGGTGATGCCGGTCGAGGACGCAGAAGTCTCGAAATTCGCGCAAAAGCAGTTCGAGAAGCAAGGCATGAAGATCATCCTCGATGCCAAGGTCACCAAGGTCGAAAAAGGTGCGAACTCGGTGACCGCGCATGTCGAGATGAAGGACGGCAAGGTCGAGAAGATCACCGCCGACCGGATGATCTCGGCCGTCGGCGTGCAGGGCAATATCGAAAATCTCGGCCTCGAAGCGCTCGGCGTGAAGACCGAGCGCGGCTGCGTCGTCGTCGACGGCTACGGCAATACCAATATGCCCGGCATCTATGCCATCGGCGATGTTGCCGGCCCGCCTTTGCTCGCCCACAAGGCCGAGCACGAGGGCGTGGTCTGCGTGGAGAAGATCGCCAATCTCCCCGGCGTGCACGCCACTGACAAACTGAAAATTCCGGGCTGCACCTATTGCAACCCGCAGGTTGCCTCCGTCGGGTTGACCGAAGCGAAAGCCAAGGCCGAAGGCAAGGACATCCGCGTCGGCCGCTTTCAGTTCGCCGCCAACGGCAAGGCCATCGCGCTCGGCGAGGACCAGGGTTTCGTCAAGACCATCTTCGACAGGAAGACCGGGCAGTTGCTCGGCGCGCATATGGTCGGCGCCGAAGTGACCGAGCTGATCCAGGGCTTTGTCGTGGCGATGAACCTGGAGACCACCGAGGAAGAACTGATGCACACGATCTTCCCGCATCCCACGCTGTCGGAGATGATGAAGGAAAGCGTGCTCGACGCCTATGGCCGCGCGCTGAACGCATGATAAATTGACCGCGTGAGACCCGGCACGTGAGAGCCAAGGAACTCAACGGCAAGGTAATTCGTTTCCGAATGCATTCGTCACCAGAGGAGAGGGCATATGGACGTGAATGGCGTGGGCTGGATCGCAGCCATCATCATCGGCGGGCTGGCGGGCTGGCTTGCCGAGATGTTCATGAAAAGCAACATGGGCGTCTTGATGAACATCGTTCTGGGCATCGTCGGCGCGATCGTGCTGAATGCCATCCTGCAGGCGCTCAACATCGGCGCCTTCGGCGCCGGCTGGATCGCCTATTTGATCACCGGTTTCATTGGCGCCTGCCTGCTGATCTGGGTAGGGCGCCTGGTGCGCCGTTAGTTGCTGAACTCTTGCCATGCGAAAACGGCTGTGGCGGCATGCGCCGCCGCGGCCTTTTTCTTTGCAGCGAAAAGTCCTAGATGACTTGTGAAAGCGAACGCCGGAAGGCGATCGCGAATGAACTGGATTTCTGATGGTCACCGTCCTCGACACGATCGCCAATGCGCCGCGCCTGCGGCATCCTGAAAAGGCGCACAAGCCTGACCAGGATGTGCTGCGCAAGCCCGACTGGATCCGCGTCAAGGCGCCGATGTCGAAAGGCTATGCTGAGACGCGCGACATCGTGAAGTCGCACAGGCTGGTGACGGTGTGCGAAGAGGCCGGGTGCCCCAATATCGGTGAGTGCTGGGAGAAGAAGCACGCCACCTTCATGATCATGGGCGAGATCTGCACGCGCGCCTGCGCCTTCTGTAACGTCGCCACCGGCATTCCGACCGCGCTCGATCCCGATGAACCGGCGCGCATCGCCCACGCCGTCAAGCAAATGGGTCTAACTCATGTCGTCATCACCTCAGTCGATCGCGACGATCTCGCCGATGGCGGAGCTCAGCACTTTGCCGAGGTCATCGGCGCCATCAGGGCGGCAACGCCTTCGACGACGATCGAAATCCTGACGCCCGACTTCCTGCGCAAGGACGGCGCGCTGGAGATCGTGGTGGCGGCTAAGCCTGATGTGTTCAACCACAATTTGGAGACCGTTCCGTCGAACTATCTGACAGTCCGGCCGGGCGCCCGCTATTTCCATTCGATCAGGCTGCTGCAGCGGGTCAAGGAACTCGATCCCTCGATCTTCACCAAATCCGGCATCATGGTTGGCCTTGGCGAGGAGCGGAACGAGATCCTGCAATTGATGGACGACCTGCGTTCGGCCAATGTCGACTTCATGACCATCGGTCAGTATCTGCAGCCCTCGAAAAAGCACCATCCGGTGATCCGTTTCGTCACGCCGGAGGAGTTCAAGTCCTTCGAGACGATCGGCAAGACCAAGGGCTTCCTGCTGGTGGCATCGAGCCCGCTGACGCGTTCGTCGCATCACGCCGGCGACGATTTCGCCAAGCTGCGCGCGGCGCGGGAAGCGTTTCTCAAGAAGTCCGCCTAACACACTGGTTTCATGCCACAATTCGAAGCTCATCGCCGCGTTACGCATACGCCGGAACAGATGTTCGCTCTGGTCGCCGATGTCGAATCCTATCCGCAATTCCTGCCGCTTTGCGAGGCGCTGACGGTTCGCTCGCGCAAGGAACGCGACGGACGCACCCTGCTCGTCGCCGACATGAGCATTGGCTACAAGGCGATCCGCGAGACTTTCACCACGCAGGTGCTGCTAAAGCCTGACGAGAAGGCCATCGACGTCAAATATATCGACGGTCCGTTCAAATATCTGAGCAATGCCTGGCGTTTCGAGCCGGCCGACGGCGGTTGCAATGTCTGCTTCTTCATCGACTACGAATTCAAGAGCCGTATTCTGGGTGCGGTGATGGGAGCGATGTTCGATCGCGCCTTCCGCATGTTCTCCGAGGCGTTCGAGAAGCGCGCCGACGTCATCTATGGCGCAACGCCGGCAGCCTGATCCGCAGCGAGCGCGCGCAAGCCCAGTTCAAGCGCATGCTTGACCGTCTCCCGGCGGATGAAATTGCGGCCTTTGTCAGCAAACAACTGGCATTCACTGACGACCGGCCGGCCGGTCAAGGCGATACCGAACCAGACCAGGCCGACGGGCTTTTCCGTCGAGCCGCCGCCCGGACCGGCAATGCCGGTGACGGCAAGGGTTAGCCCGGCGCGCGAATGGTCCAAGGCGCCGGCCGCCATCTCGACCGCCGTTTCCCGTGAGACCGCGCCGTGCGCCTCGAGCGTGGCGGCGGATACGCCGAGCATCTCAGTCTTGGCCTCGTTGGAATAGGTGATGAAACCCCGGTCGACCACCGTCGAAGAGCCGGCGATGTCGGTCAGGGCGGCGATGATCATGCCGCCGGTGCAGCTCTCGGCCGTCGCCAGCATGATGCCGCGCTGTTGGCAGGCTTGAAGCAGGGCATCTGCGAGATCGCTGTTGCTCATTCGGGGACATCGCCTGGAAACGCGACGCTGGCGGTCGCGATGGCGGCTATGCCTTCCTCGCGTCCGACAAAGCCGAGCTTTTCGTTGGTTGTCGCTTTGATCGAGATGCGGTCCCTGGAAATCGCCAGCATTGCCGAAAGGATTTCGGTCATCGCTTCACGATGCGGGCCGACGCGCGGCGCCTCGCAGATCAGCGTGATGTCGGCATTGGCGATGCGCCCGCCGCGCGCGCGCACCAATCCTGCCGCATGCTCGACGAAGATCCGCGAGGCCACGCCTTTCCACTGCGGGTCCGATGGCGGGAAATGCGTGCCTATGTCGCCCGCGCCGCAAGTGGCGAGCAGCGCGTCCGTCAAGGCGTGCAGGCCGACATCGGCATCCGAATGGCCGGACAGTTTCTTGTCGTGCGGGATGGAGACGCCGCACAGGACGACATGGTCGCCGGGCTCGAAGGCATGGACGTCGTAGCCATTGCCGGTGCGGATATCCGGAAAACGCGGCCGTTCGCCGGAAAGCCGCTGATCCGCCATCGAGATATCCCTTGCCCAGGTGAGTTTGACATTGTCCGGCGAGCCCGGGACGATTTTCACTGGAATATTCGCCCATTCGGCAATCGCCGCGTCGTCGGTGAAGTCCGCCTTGCCCAGATGATGGGCCTTTTCATGGGCAGCCAGGATCGGCCAGAACGGAAAGCCCTGCGGCGTCTGGGCGGCATGAAGCCCGTTCCTGGAAACCGTTTCGCCGATCATGCCGGCGGCCGACTCACGTTTCAGCGTATCGGCGACAGGCAGGGTAGGCAGCGCTCCCTGGCGCTCGCCGATGGCGGCGATCGTGCGGTCTATCAGTTCCGCGTCGACGAACGGGCGGACGGCATCATGGACCAGAATCCGGCTCGGCGCATGGCCTCTCAGCGCAAGCAATCCGAGTCGGACGGAGTCCTGCCTGGACGCTCCACCGGTCACCGTGACCACCCGATCGGCGTTGGCGCCGGCGGCGCTGCGAAAAAGCGCGCTGTCGTCGGCATGGATGGCGACAACGACAGGACCGATTCTCGGATGCGCCAGAAACACGTCCAATGTGCGCGCTATGATGGCACGGCCGCCGATCCTTTGGTATTGCTTCGGCCCGTCGGCCTGACCGGCGCGCGCGCCGCGGCCGGCGGCGACGATAACGACGGCAACCTTGTCGTCCGCCGCCAAAGCCTGCTTTTCGCTTGCGTCTGTCATGCCGAGACGCTTAGCGCATCATCCCGAAAAGTGGAATCGCTTTTCGGAAGAGATCATGCGCAGATGAAAAGTGCCAAAGCGCCCCAGGTACGCACGCCGCTTTGGCGTGCCAGCCTTTTTCCCAAATGCGCCTTAATGTGACGTCATTGCGAGTTGCACATTGCCGCCATTCTGGCTAGAGAATGTGCATCTATAAGAAATGCTTGGTTTTTGTGCATGCTTGACCTGACCAAATTGGCTTCACCGCTGGACGTGGGTCGTGTGAGAATCCGCAATCGCGCTTTTCTCGCGCCCATGTCGGGCATAACAGATGAGCCGTTCCGGCAGCGTGCCTATGCGCATGGCGCCGGGTTGGTGGTGTCCGAGATGGTGGCGAGCGGCGAGCTTGCCAGGGGCAGAGCCGGTTGCGGCCTGCGCATTCGCCATTCCGGGCTGCCTGTGCACATGGTCCAGCTTGCCGGCCGTGAGGCCACGCATATGGCAGAGGGCGCCCGTATAGCCGCGGGCGAGGGCGCCGACATCATCGACATCAATATGGGCTGTCCGGCCAAGAAGGTGACCGGCGGCTATGCCGGTTCGGCGCTGATGCGCGATCTCGATCACGCTTTGTCGCTGATCGAGGCGGTGGTCGGCGCCGTCGAGGTGCCGGTCACGGTCAAGATGCGGCTCGGCTGGGACGAAAGCGCGCTCAACGCCCCGCTGCTGGCGCGCCGCGCCGAGCAGGCGGGGGTTCAGATGGTGACGGTGCATGGCCGCACGCGCTGCCAGTTCTACCAGGGCAAGGCCGACTGGCGCGCCATCGCGCGCATTAAGCAGGCTGTCTCGATCCCGGTCGTTGCCAATGGCGATGTCGGCTCGCCGGCGGAGGCAGCAATGATCCTCGACCAGTCGGGCGCCGACGCTGTGATGATCGGCCGCGCCCACTACGGCGCACCCTGGACGGCAAGCAGCATTGCGGCAGCCGCGGCAAAAGAGGCGACGCCCGGCGTGCCGGAAAGCCCGCAAGCGTTGGCCGACTACGTCGTTGCTCACTACCAGGACATGCTGTCGCTCTACGGCATCGAAAGCGGCGTGCGCCAGGCGCGCAAGCATCTTGGCTGGTATCTCGACCGCCACGCCGCTGGCGTCGTCGATGAGCAGCGGAAGGCCATCCTCACCTCTTTCGAGCCTGTCCGCGTCATTGCCGCGCTGCGTGAGGTGTTTTCAAGCGCTGCCGAGGCGGTGAACCTGCGGGGCGCAGCATGAATGCCACGGTTGCACAAAACATGGGCATGGCGGACGCCGCCCACATCGTGCTCAACACCATCCGCCGCCCGGTGATCATGCTCGATGCGGAAGGGTTCATCACCTTCGCCAATGCCGATGCCGAGGATTTCTTCCGCTCGAGCGCGACCATGCTCGCCCGCAATACCCTGCCCAAGCTCATTCCCTTCGGCAGCCCGTTGCTGACGCTTGTCGACCAGGTGCGCGAGCGCCGCGCGCCCGTCAACGAATATCGGGTCGACGTATCATCGCCGCGCCTCGGCATCGAGAAGGTCGTCGACCTCTATGTCGCGCCGGTGTCGGAATTCCCGGGCTCCGTCGTGGTGATGTTCCAGGAACGGTCGATGGCCGACAAGATCGATCGTCAGATGACGCATCGCGGTGCGGCACGATCGGTGACCGGCCTTGCCGCGATGCTCGCCCACGAGATCAAGAACCCGCTATCCGGCATCCGCGGTGCTGCCCAACTGCTCGAACTGTCGGCTTCCGACGAGGATCGCGCGCTGACCCGGCTGATCACCGACGAGACCGACCGCATCGTCTCGCTGGTCGATCGCATGGAGGTGTTTTCCGACGAGCGGCCCGTCGATCGTTATCCGGTCAACATCCATGTCGTGCTCGACCATGTGAAGGCGATTGCCAAGAACGGTTTTGCCAAGCGGATCAAGATATTGGAGGATTATGATCCATCATTGCCTCCGGTTTTCGCCAACCGCGACCAGCTCATCCAGGTGTTCCTCAACCTGGTCAAGAATGCCGCCGAGGCCATTGGCGGCGATCCGCAAGGCGAGATCACCCTGTCGACCGCGTTCCGGCCGGGCATCCGTGTTTCGGTTCCGGGATCGCAGGGCCGTGTGTCGCTGCCGCTGGAATTTTGCGTGCGCGACAACGGTTCTGGCGTCTCCGAAGATATCCTGCCGATCCTGTTTGATCCCTTCATCACCACCAAGCCGAACGGGTCGGGGCTTGGTCTGGCGCTGGTCGCGAAAATCGTCGGCGAGCATGGCGGCATCATCGAATGCGATTCGACGCCGCGCGCAACCACCTTCCGCATCCTGATGCCAGCCTGGAAAGAAACGCCGTTCGGCACAGATGATGATGGCGAAGGAGACCGCAAATGACGGTTCGCGGCAATATTCTCGTCGCCGACGACGATGCGGCGATCCGTACGGTGCTCAATCAGGCGCTTTCGCGCGTCGGCCATGAGGTGCGAGTGACGTCCAACGCCTCGACGCTGTGGCGTTGGGTGGCGGCGGGCGAGGGCGATCTCGTCATCACCGACGTGGTCATGCCGGATGAGAACGCTTTCGACATGCTGCCGCGCATCAAGAAGGCGCGGCCGGAACTGCCCGTCATCGTCATGAGTGCCCAGAACACGTTCATGACCGCGATTCGCGCCTCCGAAACCGGCGCGTACGAATATCTGCCGAAACCGTTCGACCTGACCGAGCTTCTCAACATCGTCAACCGGGCGCTTTCCGAGCCCCGACGGCCGAAGATCGATGCGAGGGCGGACGAGCCGCCGGAAACGATGCCGCTGGTCGGCCGTTCGGCCGCCATGCAAGATATCTACCGCATGCTGGCGCGCATGATGCAGACCGACCTGACGGTGATGATTTCAGGCGAATCGGGCACCGGCAAGGAACTGGTGGCGCGCGCGCTGCACGAATACGGCCGCCGCCGCGGCGGCCCGTTCGTCGCGATCAACATGGCGGCGATCCCGCGCGACCTGATCGAATCGGAACTGTTCGGGCACGAGAAAGGCGCCTTCACCGGCGCGCAGAACCGCTCTACCGGCCGTTTTGAGCAGGCTGAAGGCGGCACGCTCTTCCTTGACGAGATCGGCGACATGCCGATGGAAGCGCAGACGCGCCTGCTGCGTGTCCTGCAGCAGGGCGAGTACACCACTGTCGGCGGGCGTACGCCGATCAAGACCGACGTGCGCATCGTCGCCGCCACCAACAAGGATCTGCGCACGCTGATCAATCAGGGGCTTTTCCGCGAGGATCTGTTCTATCGCCTGAATGTCGTGCCACTAAGGCTGCCGGCGCTGCGCGAGCGGTCCGAGGACGTTCCGGATCTCGTCCGGCACTTCTTCAAGCTCGGCGCTAGCGAAGGCCTGCAGACCAAGCGCATTTCCACAGGCGGCATCGAGCTGATGAAGCGCTATCCGTGGCCAGGCAACGTGCGCGAGCTCGAAAATCTTGTCCGCAGGCTTGCCGCACTCTATTCGCAGGACGAGATTTCCGCCGAGGTCATCGAAGCGGAACTGAAGACCGGCGAGAGGCCGGTCGTCCCCGGCGGCGGCAATCTTATTCCCGACGATCTGTCCATTGGCCAAGCGGTGGAACATTTTCTGCAGCGCTATTTTGCGTCGTTCGCCGGCGACTTACCGCCCGCCGGCCTCTATCAGCGCATCCTTTCCGAGGTCGAATATCCGCTGGTGCTCGCGTCGATGACGGCAACCCGCGGCAACCAGATCAAGGCTGCGGAACTCCTGGGTCTCAACCGCAACACGCTGCGCAAGAAAATTCGCGAACTCGGCGTCAACGTCTACAAATCGTCCAGGCCGGCATAAGCGAAGCCTTTTCAGGGGATCGATCGCCGAAACAGTTCCGTCCAGGTCACACTTGTTGCATAATCGCCACAATGCGTTGCATACATCCGACGCAATCACTGGCTCTAGACGGCGACATGGCTCCACGGGCACCGACACTGAGCGAAACGCTTTTCAGCGAACCCGGCACCCGGGACGGGCGCCGGCTGCTTGCGCTGCCCGGCGTGGTGGCAATTGCCGGTGCTTTGGCTACGGCGGCGATCTCCTTCGCCATCCTCGTCGGCGCCACGCCGATCACGCCGGACGAGAGGACGACGCTGGCGCTTATCGCCGTCAATGCGGCGTTCATCCTGTTCCTGATCGCGCTGGTTGGCCGCGAAGTACATCGTATCGTGATGGCGCGCCGGCGCGGCAAGGCGGCGTCGCGGCTGCATGTGCGGATCGTGGCGATGTTCGCGCTGGTCGCCGCGATTCCCGCCATCATGGTCGCGATCATCGCCTCGATCACGCTCGATATCGGTCTTGATCGCTGGTTCGAAATCCGCACCAAGACGATCGTCAATTCGTCGCTGTCGATAGCCGATGCCTATGTGCAGGAGAACGCGCGCAACCTCCAGGGAACGACCCTGTCGATGGCCTACGATCTCGACGCCTCCCGCACGCTCTACGGCCTCGATCGAACCGGCTTCCTCGATCTCATGAACAAGGAAGCCGTCGGACGCTCGCTGGCCCATGCCGCGCTGATCAGGCTCGACGGTTCGTTCGTCATGAGCGCCAAGACCGACGCCGATTTTGCCATGCCGGAGCCGCCGGAAGGCGCCATGAGCAGTGCCGCCGACGGCAGGCCGGTGCTGATCGAGCCAAAGACGCGCAACATCATGGGCGCCATCGTCAAATTGCGCGAGATCGAAGGGCTCTATCTCTACACCATTCGGCTCGTCGATCCCGAGGTGATCAAGGCGCGGCAGATTGTCAGATCCAACAGCGACGAATATCGCGGCCTGGAAGACAATCGCCGCACCTCGCAGGTGGCCTTTGCACTTCCCTATCTGTCGCTGACGCTGATCATCATCCTGTCCGCCATCTGGACCGGCATCGCCGTGGCCGACCGCCTGGTGCGGCCGATCCGCCAGCTCATCGGCGCGGCCGACGAGGTCGCGACCGGCAATCTCGACGTTGCCGTGCCCGTTCGGCCCTCCGACGGCGACGTCGCCTCGCTCGGCGACACCTTCAACAAGATGCTGCTTGAGCTGAAATCGCAGCGTAACGAGATTCTGTCCGCCAAGGATTTGATCGACGAGCGGCGACGTTTTTCGGAAGCCGTGCTTGCCGGCGTCACCGCCGGCGTGATCGGCGTCGATCCGTATGGCATCGTCACCATCGTCAACCGGTCGGCCGAAACGATGCTCGCGATATCCGCCACCGCCGCACTCGGGCAAAACCTCTCCGCCGTGCTGCCGCATGTCGGCCGCGTCTTCGAGATCGGCCGCAAGTCGGGCAAGCCTGTCCATCGCGAGCAGGTGACCTTCTATCGCGCCGGTACGGAGCGCACGTTCAACGTGCAGATCACGGTCGAGGCCGGCGACGACGGTTCGGAGGAGAAATCCTATGTCGTGACGGTGGATGACATCACCGATCTGGTCCAGGCGCAGCGTTCCTCGGCCTGGGCGGATGTGGCGCGGCGCATCGCCCACGAGATCAAGAACCCGCTGACACCGATCCAGCTTTCGGCCGAGCGCATCAAGCGCCGCTACGGCAAGGTCATCACCGAAGACCGCGAGGTTTTCGATCAGTGCACCGATACGATCATCAGGCAAGTGGAAGACATCGGCCGCATGGTCGACGAGTTCTCCGCTTTCGCACGCATGCCCAAGCCCGAAATGAAGGCCCTCGATTTGCGCGAATCGTTGCGCGAAGCCTCGTTCCTCGTCGAGGTTAGCCGCTCCGATATCACCTTCGAGCGCGTATTCGGCAACGAACCGCTCAAAGGCACTTTCGACAGCCGCCTGATGGCGCAGGCTTTTGGCAATGTCATCAAGAACGCAGCCGAGGCGATTGACGGACTTGATCAAAAGGACCGCTCGCACGGCATAATCCGGATTCAAGCCGGGCGCCAGAATGGTGTGATTCGCATCGATGTCATCGACAACGGCAAGGGCTTGCCGCGCGAGAATCGCCAGCGATTGCTCGAGCCTTACATGACGACACGCGAAAAGGGCACCGGGCTCGGCCTCGCTATCGTCAAGAAGATAGTGGAGGACCATGGCGGCCGGCTCGAATTGCATGACGCGCCGGCGGATTTCCACGACGGGCGAGGCGCGATGATCAGCATCATCCTGCCGCTCGCCGCCACTGTACCATCGCGCGGCGAAGGCAGGGCGGAACCCGAAAGAGAAACTGAAAAGGTCGGTAATGGCGTCTGACATTCTCATCGTCGATGACGAGGAAGACATCCGCGAACTTGTCGCCGGTATCCTGAGCGACGAAGGTCACGAAACCCGCACGGCATTCGATGCCGACAGCGCCCTGGCGGCGATCGCCGACCGGGCGCCGAGGCTGATTTTCCTCGACATCTGGCTGCAAGGCTCACGCCTGGACGGGCTGGCGCTGCTGGACGAGATCAAGACGATGCACCCGAGCCTGCCGGTGGTGATGATCTCGGGCCACGGCAACATCGAAACGGCGGTCTCGGCCATCCGCCGCGGCGCCTATGACTTCATCGAAAAGCCGTTCAAGGCCGACAGGCTGATCCTCATCGCCGAACGTGCGATTGAAACCTCGAAGCTGAGACGCGAGGTTTCGGATCTCAAGCTGCGCAGCGGCGAAACCTTCGACCTGATCGGCATGTCGTCGGCGATGAGCCAGTTGCGCCAGACCATCGAGCGCGTCGCGCCGACCAACAGCCGCGTCATGATCATCGGCCCGTCCGGCTCGGGCAAGGAACTCGCGGCACGCGCCATCCACACGCTGTCGGCGCGCAAGGGCGCCCCGTTTGTCACGCTGAGCGCCGCCAACATCACGCCCGAACGCATGGAGGTCGAGCTGTTCGGCACCGAATCCAACGGTGTCGAACGCAAGGTCGGCGCACTTGAGGAAGCCCATCGCGGCATTCTCTACATCGACGAAGTGGCCGACATGCCGCGCGAAACGCAAAACAAGATCTTGCGTGTGCTGGTCGAACAGCAGTTCGAGCGGGTAGGGGGCACCAAACGGGTCAAGGTCGATGTCCGCATCATTTCGTCGACGTCGCAGAACCTGGAGGCGATGATCGCCGACGGTCGTTTCCGCGAGGATCTCTATCACCGCCTGGCGGTGGTTCCGGTCATGGTGCCGGGGCTGGCTGAGCGGCGTGAGGACATCCCTTATCTTGTCGACAATTTCATGAAGCAGATCGCTCGCCAGGCCGGCATCCGGCCGCGGCGCATCGGCGACGACGCGCTGGCGGTGCTTCAGGCGCACAACTGGCCAGGCAACGTTCGCCAGTTGCGCAACAACGTCGAGCGGTTGATGATCCTGGCGCGCGGCGACGATATCGACGCACCGATCACCGCCGACCTCTTGCCTGCCGAGATCGGCGATGTCATGCCGCGCACGCCAAACCAATCCGATCAGCACATCATGGCGCTGCCGTTGCGTGAAGCGCGCGAACAGTTCGAGAAGGACTATCTGATCGCCCAGATCAACCGTTTTGGCGGCAACATCTCGAAGACCGCCGAGTTCATCGGCATGGAGCGCTCGGCGCTTCACCGAAAGCTCAAGTCGCTGGGCGTCTGATAGCCAATCCAGTCGTGGCCTAGGCAATTATCGGTTACGGCGGCGGCGGAATCGCATAGAAGCGCTACCGCACCGCGCGACTTTTGGGACGCGCAACGGACGCTGTAGCATTTTGTTTTTTGCGCATGATCCTTCCCCGAAAATGGATTCCGATTTTCGGGGGCATGCGCTGACTTCTTCAGGGGTGATCCATGCCGCGCATTGCCTATGTGAACGGGCGCTATGTCGCTCACGCCGACGCTTTCGTGCATATCGAGGACCGTGGCTATCAGTTCGCCGACGGTGTCTACGAGGTCTGCGAGGTGGCGCGCGGCTTCATCGTCGATATGCCTCGCCATCTCGGACGGCTGAACCGCTCGCTGACCGAATTGTCGATCGACTGGCCGGTCACGCCGGGCGTGTTGCCGATTATCCTGCGCGAGGTGGTCCGCTGCAACCATGTCACCGATGGCCTGGTCTATCTTCAGGTGACGCGTGGCGTCGCCAGCCGTGATTTTGTTTTTCCGGCGGGGACGAAGCCGTCGCTGGTGGTTACCGCCAGGAAAGCCGATCCCGCTGCTGCCGCCAAGAGGGCCGAAAGCGGAATCAAGGTCATCACCGTGCCGGAGAACCGTTGGGACCGGGTCGATATCAAGTCGGTCGGCCTGCTGCCAAATGTGCTCGCCAAGCAGAAGGCCAAGGAAGCCGGCGCCCAGGAAGCCTGGTTCGTCGATGCCGACGGCACCGTCAAGGAAGGTGGATCGTCGAACGCCTGGATCATCACCAGGGACGGCGTGCTGGTGACGCGTCCGGCCGAGCGCGGCATCCTGCGCGGCATCACCCGCACCACGCTGTTCGACGTGGCCGCCAAGCTCGGCCTGAAGATCGAGGAGCGGGGCTTTTCGGTCGCCGAAGCCAAGGCCGCGCGCGAGGTTTTCATCAGCTCCGCGACCACAATCGCCATGCCGATCGTGGCGATCGACGGTGCTCCCGTCGCCAACGGCCACCCGGGCTCGATAACACTTTCCTTGCGGCATGCCTTTTTTGACGTTGCGGAAAAAAGTCCAGCCTGATAACCGCACAGGTGGAATGAACATCAATATATCTCGTTCTGCTTGTCGTTATTGACGGCAAGACGGTGTTTGCGCGCTTGACATGTGCCAGGTAATTTGGCGCATTGGCCTGCAAACCGAAGGGGATCGGCGAAAGACAAGAACAATGGCGGAACGATCGCAAAATCTTCAGGACCTGTTCCTGAATTCAGTTCGCAAGAGCAAAAACCCACTCACCATCTTTCTCATCAACGGCGTGAAGCTGACCGGTGTGGTCACTTCCTTCGACAATTTCTGTGTTCTGCTGCGTCGAGACGGCCATTCCCAGCTCGTCTACAAGCACGCCATTTCCACGATCATGCCGAGCCAGCCGGTTCAGATGTTCGATGGCGAGGAAAGCCAGGGCGCCTGATTGGCACGTAAGAAAGACGCGGACCGCAGCGTTCGCGAAAAACCAGCATATCAGCCGGGGATGGAAGCCGAAGGCCCGACCCGGGCCGTGGTCATCGTGCCGGTGCTTACCCGCCAGCCGCGCGGCGACGAAGACACGAATCGTCCGCGCCTGACGCGATCTGCCGAGGCGCGCCACGACGAGGCGGTTGGCCTTGCCCAAGCCATAAACCTCGACCCGATCCATACCGCGGTGGTGACCGTCAACGATCCCCGGCCTGCAACCCTGCTCGGCAGCGGCAAGGTCGCGGAGTTCGCCGAGATCGTCAAAGAGGGCCGTGCCGAACTGGTCATTGTCGACCATCCGCTGACGCCGGTGCAGCAGCGCAACCTGGAAAAGGAATTGAACGCCAAGGTGCTGGATCGCACCGGCTTGATCCTGGAAATTTTCGGCGAGCGCGCGCGGACCAAGGAAGGCACGCTGCAGGTCGATCTGGCGCACCTCAACTATCAGAAGGGCCGGCTCGTGCGAAGCTGGACTCACCTCGAGCGCCAGCGCGGCGGCGCCGGTTTCCTCGGCGGCCCTGGCGAAACGCAGATCGAATCGGACCGCCGTGTCCTGCAGGACAAGATCAACAAGCTCAAGCACGAGCTGGAAACAGTGCGACGCACTCGTGACCTGCACCGCGCCAAGCGCAAGAAGGTGCCGTTCCCGGTTGTGGCCATCGTCGGCTATACCAACGCCGGCAAGTCGACGCTGTTCAACAGGCTGACCGGAGCAGGGGTGCTGGCCGAGGACATGCTGTTCGCCACGCTCGACCCGACACTGCGTCGGGTGCGACTGCCGCACGGCACGCCGGTCATCCTTTCGGACACGGTCGGTTTCATTTCGGACCTGCCGACGCATCTGATCGCGGCCTTCCGGGCAACGCTCGAAGAGGTGGTTGAGGCCGATCTCGTCATCCATTTGCGCGATATTTCGGACCCCGACACGGCCGCCCAGGCCGAGGATGTCGAGCGCATCCTCGCCGATCTCGGCGTCGACGCCGGCGACGGCAGGCGCGTCATCGAAGTGTGGAACAAGATCGACCGGCTCGATGAGGGCAACCGGGAGCGGTTGCTCGCCGACGGCATGGACGGCAACAAGGCACCGCCGATTGCCATATCGGCGGCCACCGGCGAGGGCATCGATGTGCTGAAGGCGATCATCGAGACACGAGTGTCAGGCGAACTGGAAACGCTGACCGTCACGCTCAAGCCTGACCAACTTGGGCTCGTCGACTGGCTCTACCGCAATGGTGACGTCGTCTCGCGCACAGACAATGAAGATGGCGGTATAACCGTGTCGCTCAAAGCGACGCGAAGCGCACACGAAGAGATAGAAACCAGATTGCACCGTAAAAACAACGGGTAATCGACGTTACTTCGCGGTTTTGGCTTGCTGCCAAAGCGCCTCCATCTCGTCGAGCGTCGCCCTTTCCAGCGTGTTTCCTGACGCTTCCAGCGCTTGCTCGACATAGTGGAACCGCGACCGGAATTTCTCATTGGTGCCGCTGAGCGCCGCTTCGGAATCAACCTTGAGATGACGCCCGAGATTGACGACGGCAAACAGCATGTCGCCGAACTCGTCCCTGATCGAAGCCGTATCGCCCTTGGCAAGGGCCTGGCGCAACTCGCCGATCTCTTCCTCGATCTTGTCGAGGATCGGCGTGGCCTCGCTCCAGTCGAAGCCGACGCGGGCCGCTTTTTCCTGCAGCTTGAGCGCCCGGGTCAAAGCCGGCAGGGCAACCGGTACGCTGTCCAGAAAACCCTTGCCATGATCCTCCGGATCGTGCCCGCGGGCGAGGCGGGCATATCGCTTTTCGGCTTTTTCCTCGGCCTTGATCTTCTCCCACATGCCCTTGGCCATGCCGGCGCTGCGCGCCTCATCGTCGCCGAAGACATGCGGATGGCGGCGGATCATTTTTGTGGTGATGGCCTGGACCACGTCGCCAAAGGCGAACTCGCCGGCTTCCTCGGCCATCTGCGTATGGTAGACGACCTGCAGCAGCAGGTCGCCGAGCTCGTCGCGCAGATCGTCCAGGTCGCCACGCGCAATGGCGTCCGCCACCTCGTAGGCTTCTTCGATCGTGTAGGGCGCGATGGTGGAAAAATCCTGCTCGACGTCCCACGGGCAGCCGGTTTCCGGCGCCCGCAGCGCCGCCATGATCTCGATCAGCCGGGAAATATCTTTAGAGGGTTTCATCGGACGAATGCTAGCCTGCGTCCGACCGTGTAGCCAACGCCGTCGGCAGGCGAGGGACGATTGTCCACAGCGCTGCTCAGCCTTAGTCGAGCACAGAGACGATCGCCTTGGCGAGCGCGTCCATGCCGTCCTCCGGCAGGCCGGCGACGTTGATGCGGCTGTCGCCGACCATATAGACGCCGTGCTCGGCGCGCAGCCGCTCGACCTGCGCTTCGGACAGGCCCAGCCGGGAAAACATGCCGCGATGGCTGGCGACGAAATCGAAGCGATCGGAATTGGACTGCCGCCGCAGCGCTTCGGCGAACTGCACCCGAAGCCGCAGCATGCGCAGGCGCATCTCCTCGAGCTCCGCTTCCCAGTCGGCGCGCAGCGTGGCGTCTTCAAGCACGATGCGCACCGCGGCCGCGCCGTGGTCCGGCGGCATCGAGTACATGGCGCGTGCCGCCGACAGCATCTGGCTCATTGCGACATCCGCCTGCGCGCTGTCTTTTGCCAGGATCATCGCCGCGCCGACGCGATCACGATACACGGCAAAGTTCTTCGAGCAGCTCGAGGCAACCACCATTTCCGGGACTTTTTCTGCCAGCAGGCGCAAGCCGGCGGCGTCAGCGTCAAGGCCCTCGCCAAACCCCTGATAGGCAATGTCGACAAAGGGCAGCAGGCCGCGCTCGACGACGAGGTCTGCTATTTCAGCCCACTGCGCGGTGTCCAGATTGGCGCCTGTCGGATTGTGGCAGCAACCATGCAGCAGCACCACGTCGCCGCTCCTGGCGGTGGCCAGCGCGCTCATCATGTCCGCGAAGCGAACAGCACCTGAGGCTGCGTCGAAGTAGGGATATTCGCGGATCTGAAGGCCGGCGGCGCGCATCACCGGCATGTGGTTCGGCCAGGTCGGGTCCGACAGCCAGATCGTCGCGTCGGATCGCGTCCTCTTGAGCAGCTCGGCCGCCAGCCGCAGCGCGCCCGAGCCGCCGGGCGCCTGGGCCGCACGGATGCGCGTCAGCTCGGCCGCAGGGCCAAATACCAGCCTCGCCATCGCCGTGTTGAAGCCGGTATCGCCGGCAAGGCCGAGATAGGTCTTGGTGTCCTGGCTCTGCAGCAATCGTTTTTCGGCTTCGCGCAAGGCGCGCATCACCGGCGTCTTGCCATCGCGATCCTTGTAGACGCCAACGCCGAGGTCGACCTTGCCGGGGCGGGGATCGGCGCGATAGAGGCCGATCAAGGCGAGGATCTTGTCGGCTGGGGCAGGCTGGAGGTCTTCGAACATCGGCGCGGTTCCGTTGGCGGCGGAGTGATACGCAAATCGGCTGTGCTGCGCCAGCGGTTTTCATTTGCGCCAGGCTGAAAACCGCCAACCGGGCGACTGGACACAGAAATCCATAGCGTGGCCTGGAGGACAGGCTCGCACCCGGCGAAAGGCCTTGATCGCACGGCGCGTCGTGCCGTTCTATCATGCCGGTTTGAGAGCAGCAGACGGCAAGGCGGCTCCAGATTGCTGCTTCTTGCCGCCCCAACCAATCCGCGGCAACCATTCGAGGTAGTAGGCGAAGCCGAACTGCAGCGCGATACCTGTCGAGATCAGGATCGCGTCGTAGAGGAGGCCGCCCGGGCTGACGACTTTCATGACCTGCGCGATCATGGCGAGGATCGTTCCGGCGACGAAGACCGGCAGCGAATGCTTGCCGAGAACCGCGAGCGGGTGTTCGGGCCTTGTCCTCGCCAGGTTGGAAAGCGCCGGGATTGCCACGATCAGATAGGCGATCGCCAGAATGTGCATGAGGCGGGACAGCGACAGGAATGTCTTGTCGAAGCCGGTCAGCACGGTAGGCAGGCCGGAGGCCGTCTCGATGCCCCAAAGCGGCAACCGCACCCAGATCAGCGCGCCGACCAGATACAGGACGGCCGCGCTCGCCATCACCCAGTTGAAGCGGATTTCGCCGCCGCGCTTGATATGCAGCATGCCGGCGATGCCGATGACGAAAAGAAACTGCCAGGAGAGCGGGTTCAGGAACCAGAAGCCGTCGCCGGGAAAATTCGAAGGCGCGATCTGAAAAATGCCGGCGATGAGCCAGAGGAGAGCGGACGCAGCAAGCATCAGGCGCAGGCTGAAAGTGCCGAGCCACAGGAAAAGCGGCATCATCAGAAGTACGACGGCATACATGGAAAGAATGTTGTTATAGCCGATCTGGTGGCCGAGCGCCGCGATGCCGAGCAGCGCTTCCGGCGTGTCCTCGATGATCAGCTGGATGTTGATCAGCTTCAAAAGGTCCGGCCGCGAAAAATGCAGTGCAGCCGCCGAGAAGATCGCCAGCGTTGCGACGGTGGTCATGACGTGGGTGACATAGAGGACACCGGCCCGCCGCCAGGCTTTTAGGGTGATGAGCAGCCGATTCCCCGGCTGGAACTTCAGTCCGTTGGCGAGCCCAACGGCAATCCCCGAAATCAGCACGAAGGCTTCGGCCGAATCGGAAAAGCCGAAATTCTTGTGCGTGACATACTCGAAGATCGTCCCCGGCACGTGGTTGACGAAGATCGTCAGCAGCGCTAGCGCGCGGAAGACATCGATGCGGGTATCCCGCTGGGCTGGCACATTGCCTGTCATGTCGGGGCTTGTCATGTCGGGTCGGTAATTCGTTGAACAAAGCGGGCCCACCGGGCCGTCGGCGATGAGAAGATTCGGCGGTGAATGTTCCCCGCCTATAACTCGCAAGTGCCCCGAAAATGATGACACCTACGCGATTTTTCGCGTCACAAATTAATTCAGGTGTAAACATCGAAATCCCCCGTGGCTCTAAAACCCGCGCGGCGAATTGGGTCGGGTGCGGGGAGGGCTGCTCGATCGCGGACAAAAGAAGCCTTACCCGCGCTGGTGGCGTTGTACCGGTTGTGCCTGACCTTCCCGGATCGCAAAAAAACTCAAAGAGCGGGATTAAAATCCTGCCATGCTCCGTAAACAGGACATGAGAGGATCGATGCCACGCTTCGATATCATAGGACAGCTTGGTTCTCTGCGGCGCTACGCGCGTTCGCTGACGCGCGACAGCGCAGAAGCAGAGGATCTGGTGCATGACGCGCTGGTGCGTGCCTATGAGCGGCGCGGCACATTTCGATCCGGCGGAAACCTGCGCGCATGGCTGCTGTCGATCGTCCACAACGCTTTCATTGACGGCTTGCGGTCCCGCAAATCCGAAGCGGTGCGCGTCGAGCAGGCCGGATATCTTGCCGACGCCAGCATGCAGGCACCCCAGGAGCATTCCGTCCGCCTGGCACAGGTGCGCGAAGCTTTTTTCAAATTGCCAGATGAGCAGCGTTCGGCGCTGCATCTCGTCGCCATCGAGGGACTTAGCTACAGCCAGGCGGCCGAGGCCAGCGGCGTACCGCTGGGTACGCTGATGTCGCGCATCGGCAGGGCGCGCGCAGCGCTCCGCGAGATGGAGGACAAATTGCCGGCACGTGCGAAAAGCCACCTCAAGATCGTGGGAGGCCCGTGATGTCCATGATGAGCGAACTGCGCGACCCGGTGACCGATGCCGACCTCGACGCCTATGTCGACGACCAGCTGGACGTTGCCCGCCGCATCGAGGTCGAGGCGTTTCTTTCCGCCCGTCCCGAGGCTGCCGCCCGCGTGATGTCCGACCTCAGGACGCGCGACGAACTGCGCGTGGCGCTTGCCGGATGCAAGGGCATGGCGCGGCCGGCAACGGCTGATGCGGCACGGCGGCTTGAAAGGGGACTGGCTCGAGGGCGCGCCTTGCGCACATTGCAGCGGGCTGCGGCGGTCGCAGTTTTGGTGGCTGCGGGCTGGCTGGCGAACGGGATCGTCGGGCCGATATCGGTGACGAAAGTCGTCGCCTCGACCCAGCCGCCCGTCTATCTGGAGGAGGCGATCCGGGCACACAGGACGACGATCATCCGCGAGGCCATGTCGTCCCAGCCCGAAGCGCCGGATTACGATGCGGACGAAATCCGCGCCGCCACGGCGATCGTCATGCCGTCGCTGCCGAAGGACTGGAAGGTTCGTGACGTCCAGATCTATCCATCGCAGTTCGGCCCGAGCGTCGAAATGGCTGTCGAAACAAGAGATCTGGGACTGGTCTCGCTGTTCGCGATCAGGCCCGGAACGTTCGACGTGGTCCAGCCGACCGTCGCCCCGTCGGGCGAAATTTCCTCGGCGTATTTCCAGATCGGCGAAGTTGCTTACGCAGTCGTCGCCCGAAGCGGTGTCCGCGATCTCGATCGCACCGCTGAAACGCTCGCCAACACGCTTTACTGACCTTCACAAAGGAGAACCCGCATGAACACCCCCAATCTAGGATACCGCACCGGGGTCGGAGCCCAAACCGGCGCCGTCTATGACGAAGGCCTGCGCCAGCACATGCTGCGCGTCTACAACTACATGGGAGTTGGCCTCGTCGTTACCGGCGTGATCGCCTTCGTCGTGGCTTCCACGCCAGCCCTCTACGTGCCGATCTTTTCCAGCCCGTTGAAGTGGGTGGTGATGCTGGCGCCGCTCGCCTTCGTGCTTTTGTTCTCGTTCCGGATACAGACGATGTCCGCGGCCGGCGCCCAGGCGATGTTCTGGGCATTCTGTGCGGTCATGGGCCTGTCGCTGGCTTCCGTGTTCCTGGTGTTCACCGGGACCAGCATCGCGCGCACCTTCTTCATCGCCGCCACCATGTTCGGCGCAACCAGCCTTTATGGCTACACGACCAAACGCGACCTGACCCAGTTCTCGTCCTTCCTGATCATGGGGCTGATCGGCGTGGTGATCGCCAGCATCGTCAACATCTTCCTCGGCTCGACCGCGCTCCAGTTCGCCATCTCGGTGATCGGCATCGCCGTCTTCATCGGTCTCACCGCCTGGGATACCCAGACGATCAAGGAGCAGTTTGCGGAAAACTTCGGTGCGGAATCGCAGCAGAAGCTCGCCGTCTTCGGTGCATTCTCGCTCTATCTAAACTTCATCAACATCTTCCAGCTGCTGTTGAACTTCACCGGCGAGCGCGAATAGCCGCGTCAAATCCATGCATGTCGCGGCAGCGGTTTTGGAGCAGCGACATGCATGAACAGTGACTTGAAGCGCGTCGCGAAAATCTCTCGGAACGCGGCGCGCCTGGATGTCGGAGTGCTTCCCATGGACAGGAACGACCAGCAGGCGATCGGCAATCTTTTCGAGAAACTTGCCAACGTCGAGCGGCAGACGCCGCCGCGCGATGCCGAAGCGGAACGCTTCATCAACGATCAGATTGCCCGGCAGCCCGGCGCCCCATACTACATGGCGCAGACGATCGTTGTGCAGGAACAGGCGCTGAACGCGGCCCAGGCCCGCATCGAAGAACTGGAACAACAGGCACAGCAGTCTGCCGGCGGCGGATTGCTCGGCGGCCTCTTTGGCAGCAGCGGCGCCAGGCGCTCGGGTTCGGTCCCGCGGGTCGGGCGCACCGCTGCCGCCGCGCCGCAGGAGCCGCTTTCGGGCGATGATCGGCAGAGGGCAGGCGGCGGTTTCCTGGCCGGAGCCGCGCAGACAGCGATGGGCGTGGCTGGCGGCGTGCTTCTCGGCAACGCGATCGCAGGCATGTTTGGCGGAAGCGAAGCGCAGGCGACCGAGCCGGCGGCGTCACAGCCAGACGAAGCCGCAGCCGACGAAGCAGGCGATGCCGACTCCGATAGCGGCGGCGATTTCGGCGATATTGACTTCTGACAAGGAGCGGCAAGCGCGCAGGGCGGTCTGACCAGGACTCGGCCTTCGAGGGCCATGGGCAGTCACATTGCCTGCACCTGCATCAAACGATGACGAGCCTTCCTGGCACCAACCGGAGCGCCTGAGGCGTCAGGCGGATGAAAGCTTGTCGGGCCATCATGCTACGAGAAGAACCTGGATTTCAAACCTGTCGGACGATGGTGCCGATCACATTGACGAGAAGGCGCGCGGCGGCCAGGGCCGACAGGCCGTCAATGTCGGCCGGAGGATAGAGCTCGACAATGTCGAATCCGGCGATCCTGGCCCGCTTGCCCAGGCCCGCGATCAGGTCGATCACCTGGGTGTAGGTGAGGCCGCCGGGCGTGCGCGCCGCCACGCCCGGCATGATGCCGGGATCGAGGCCGTCGCAGTCGAGGGTGACGACGACCCGCGCTCCTTCCGGAATATGCCGGAGAGCGGCTTCGACGCCGTGGGCGTGAACTTCGCGGGCAGTCACGAAGCGGCTGCCATAGTGCCGCGCCGCTTCGATTTCGCTGAGGCGTGCGCTGCCGACGCCACGGATGCCGACCTGCACGATACCGGCGACATGCGGCATCTCGCTCGCCCGACGCATCGGGTTCGAATAGCCGTAGCGTTCGCCATGCGACTCGTCGCGCCAGTCGATGTGGGCGTCGATCTGCAGGATCCAGACCGGCCCATGATTCGCAAAGCCGGCGAAGAAGGGAATGGGCACGGAATCGTCGCCGCCGAGCAGGATCGGTACGGCCGGCAATGCCAGGACCTCGCGCGTCTTCGCCTCGATCCGGTTTCGGTTGCCGGGATTGTCATGCATGGTTGTCGGGATGTCGCCGGCGTCGATGCAGCAGACCGGCTTGCCGTCGAACAGCGGGCCGCCGAGATCGAAATCCCAGTGCTCGACGAGCTCGGCATCGACCTGGCTCGCAGCGCGGATGACGTCGGCGGCCAAGGCATAGCCGCTGCTGTCCTTGCCGGGATAGGTGCTGCCGTGACCGGCTCCGAAGATCACCACACGGGGCGCGCGGCCGTCGGCGAGGCGATCGGGAAAGCCGAGAAAGGGAGGCGAGGCGGTCATTCTTGATGGTCTTGATGATTTTCGTGCTGTAGGGGGCGAAATCCTACTCTAAGCCAATCGACGCAAAAATCAGAGAGTCTTTCGTCGGTTCACGCTGGGGTTTCCATCCATCAGAAAGTCGCATAAGATAGATTATGGAACTGAGATGCGGTTTCTGATTGCGTGCTTTCGGCCCAACCGCAGTTCCATGTTCCCTAAGCGGAACTGCGGTTGGTAGCGTTGCGTCACCTGCGTCGCACACAGGTCCTACGCCGCCTGCGGCACGCAGGCCTCGCAGATCGCCGCGATGTGCCGGTGGTCGGTGCCGCAGCAGCCGCCCAGGATTCGCATCGTCGGAAACGAGGCTGTCAGCCTGCTGTAGCGCCGCCCGAGATCGTCCGGGTCACCCGCGTCCAGCGTTTCCGATTCGTCCAGTTCGGCATGGCTTTTGGCCGAAGCGTTCGCCTTCACGCCATAGACGCGATCGAGCCAGCGCTCGCCCTTGTTCAGCGCCTGCATGAAATGCGTCGGATGGGCGCAGTTGATCATATAGTAGGCCGGCGCACCGTCGGTGGCGTCGTCGACCCTGTCGATCGCCTCGCCGAGCGCCATGCCGGTCACCAGCTTCCCGTCCGTCTCCACGGTGAACGAGATCATGCACGGCATCTCATGCGCCTTGGCCGCCCGCGCCACGCCGATTGCCTCATGGAAATTGGTGAGCGTATAGGCCGCAACCATGTCGGCCTCGGTCCGCGCGAAACTCTCGATCTGCGCCGCGTGATAGGCTTCCGCCTCGTTGGCGTCCATACTGCCGGCTTTGTAGCCGTCGCCGCGCGGCCCGATCGCGCCGCTGATGACGCACGGCGTTTCGGCGGTCTCAAACTCTTTGCGCAGGTCGAGAAGAAGCTCGATCGAGGCCTCGTTCACGGCGCGTAGCGCTTCCGGCCCGTAGCCGAGCAAGGTTCCCCAATCCGGGTTGGCCCGCCACGTCGGCGTGTCGAGGATGAAGCCGGTCGCATTTCTGCGCGCAATGGTCAGATAACGGACGTAATATTCCCGCAGCTTCTGCCGGCCTTCAGGCGTTGCCATCAGCGTGAATGAAGCAAAATGCGGAAGGTCGAGGCCTTCGTGAAAGATGAGGGTCGTTTCCATGCCGCCATCGCTCAGGAATGTTCTGTTGGCGAGTTGCGGCAGATTCTGGCGGTACTTGGCCATGTTTGTCTCCAGTGGTAAGATGACACCGTGCCGCCCTGGTGGCGGCCGGTTCGCAATAGCCAGGTTTTAGCAGAACGTGCCGCCGGTGCGGTAGAAGGCTTGTGGTCCGGTACTCCAACGAAGCGGAAACCGCAGTAATTACAGGCGGATAGCCGCGCTGGGCCGGTCGTATTGCTATCGGTGCCGATGTTGGCGGGTGTGAAAACCATACCGCCGGTACAGTAGATTTGAGGGCATTCGGTCATGCGCAAGGGTGCGGAAACGCGCGAACGCATTCTGGAGATCGCCGAGGCCTCGGTGCTCGCCAAGGGGTTCGGCGCGACTTCCATCGAGGAGGTGATCGCCGAAGCCGGCATCACCAAGAGCGGCTTCTTCTATCATTTCAAGGACAAGAATGAACTCGCCCGCGCCTTGATGCTGCGCTACGTCGAGGAGAACGACCGCATCTTCGATGATGTGTTTCACCGCGGCCGGCAATTGTCCGATGATCCGTTGCAGTCGTTCCTGATCACGCTCAAGCTGCTTGCCGAGCTGATGGGCGACCTGCCGAACGGCCACCCCGGCTGCCTGATCGCGACGTTCACCTATCAGGAGCGCCTTTTCGACCGCAGCGTTCGCGACATCGCCGCCGCCGCCGTACGCTCCTGGAACGGGCGGTTTCGCGATGCGCTGAACGAGATCGCAGCCGCTTATCCCGCCCGCAAAGGCATGGACCTCGACGACGTGGCCATCATGTTCTCCTGTGTGATCGATGGCGGCATCATCATGTCTCGGGGGCTCGGCGATCCCCGTGTCCTCGAACGCCAGATCCTCGCCTTCCGCGACGTCGTAAAGATGTTGTTCGCGCCGGCGGCGCCCGAAATCATGCTGCCGCCCACCGCCATCGCCGCCGAATAGGAGTGCGCCGGGCGGCGCTCGCTGCAGCCCCGAGGCCTGCAATATCAGCGTGCTCGATTCAGACTGCCAGCGTCGCCACGACAGCCTGCGCTGCCCTGACCATTGCCTGTGGCTCTGCGGCGAACACCGCGTCGTGTGCGCCGGCCGCAGCCCAAACGCGGTCGAAACCGAGCAGCGTTTCGTCGGTGAACGCCGGAATCGCGATCAGATGGCCGATCGGCGCGACGCCGCCGATGGCAAAGCCGGTCTCGTCGCGGATCTGCCGCGGGTCGGCGCGCTTCAGCGGCTCGCCGCTCAGTACGGCAGCCTTGCCCAGATCCAGCTGGTTGGAGCCGGAAACCGGGAAGAGAAACAGCTTTCCGCTGGTTTCTCCCTGGACACCAAGGATTTGATGATCTGGGCGACTGTGCAGCCGCATTGCGCGGCGGCTTCCTCGGCGGTGCGTGTCGAGGCACCCATGCGCCTGATTTCGATGTCGAGGCCGGCATCGGCCGCTGCCCTGGTCACACGATCAATGCTTCCAGCCATCAAGAACCGAACCTATCATGCAGATTCATAAGGGATTTCGATCGTCATGCCATCATAGGCCGGGTCGACGTAGGCCGGCGTCTCGGCCATCACCGCAGCGTAGTCGAGCGGCACATGCATGTGCGTCAGAACGGCTTTTTTCGGCGCCAGTTTTTCAATCCAGCCGAGTGCCTGGCCGAGCGACAGATGGCTCGGATGTGTCCTGTATTGCAGCGCGTCGATGACCAGCACGTCCAGGTCGCGCAGCCGTTCGGCGGTGGCGTCGGGGAAATCACTGACATCGGGGCAATAGGCGAGGCCGCCGATGCGAAAACCAAGCGATATGATATCGCCATGGATCTGCGGCAGCGGCTCGAGGGCGAGGGTACCCCCCTCGCCTTCGATCACGACCGGCCTGGCATGGTCGATGATATGCGGCTCGACAATGGGCGGATAGGAACTGCCTGATGGAGTTTCGAAACAATAGCCGAACGCTTCCCGTAACCGCAGCATGGTGGGCTGATCGGCATGGATGTCGATCCGATGATGCTGCTCGAGCACGAAGCCGCGCAAATCGTCGATGCCGTGGATATGGTCGGCATGCGGATGCGTATAGACGACCGCATCGATGCGCTTGACCGCTGCCAGCAGCATCTGCGTGCGGAAATCCGGCCCGGTGTCGATGACGACTGTGGTCCTGTCGCCGTTTGCCGCGATCCGCTCGATGAGCGCTGCGTTGCGCATGCGCCGGTTCCTCGGATTGGCCGGATCGCAATTGCCCCAGTCGCCGGTGATGCGCGGCGTGCCCGGCGATGAGCCGCAGCCGAGAATGGTGAGGCGCAGCCGGTCGCTCATGCGTCAGGCGCTCAGCGCGGTCGGGCGCGGCATCTGGCTGAACAGCCGGAAGAAATTGTCGGTGGTGACGGCGGCGATTTCGGCCTCGCTGACACCGATCGTTTCGGCCAGCACCTTGGCCGTATGCGCGACATAGGCAGGCTCGTTGCGCTTGCCGCGAAACGGTATCGGCGCCAGGTATGGCGCGTCGGTTTCGACTAGCAGGCGGTCATGTGGCACATCGGCGGCGATGGCGCGCAGTTCGGCCGAATTCTTGAAAGTCACGATGCCGGAAAAGGAAACATAGCCGCCGAGCGTCACGCCGATCTCGGCCAGCCTGCGCCCAGACGAAAAACAGTGCAGGACGAAGGGGAAGGCGCCCTTCCCTGTTTCGTCCTCGAGGATTTCAGCCATGTCGCTGTCGGCATCGCGCGCATGGATGACCAGCGGCAGGCCCGTCTCGCGCGCTGCGGCGATGTGCGTGCGAAAGCCCTGCGCCTGCGCATCGCGCGGCGCATGATCGTAGAAATAGTCGAGCCCGGCCTCGCCGATCGCCACCACTTTGGGATGAGCGGACAGCCGGACAAGCGCCTCGACAGTCACGTCCAGCTCCTCGGCGGCGTTGTGCGGGTGGGTGCCCACCGAGCAGTAGACTTCGTCGAAAGACTCAGCAATCTCGAGCACTTGCTGGAACCTTTTCACACGCGTCGAGATCGTCACCATGCGGCCGATTCCAGCGGCTAAAGCGCGGGCGACGATGGCCGCCCGCTCCTCTGCGAAATCCGGAAAGTCGAGATGGCAGTGACTGTCGACCAACATCAGATGTCAGCGTCCGGCTGCTCGACGTAACGCGGGAACACGCCCTCCGGCGCGGGCAAAGCAACTCCTGATACCAGCGCATAGTCCGCGTGGACATGCGTGAAATCGCGGCTATCTTCTGGCACGGCCAGCAGGTCGAGCAGCTTGGCGGCCGATCCCGGAATGAAGGGCTGGCACAGCAGCGCCACGCGTCGGACGACTTCCGCGGTCGTCCACAGCACCGTCTCCATGCGCGCCGGATCGGTCTTTCTGAGCGCCCAGGGTTCCTGCGAGGCGAAGTAGCGATCGGCGTCCGCCACGACGCCGAAGATCGCCGCCAGCGCCAGGTGGATGCCCTGCTCCGCCATCACCTTGCGTGCAGTAGCAAGCGCCTCCACCGCCTGGTCGAGGATCGCCCTGTCGGCCTCTGCCAGGTCGCTGCGTTTCGGCACTACGCCGCCGCAGTTCTTGGCGATCATCGACAGCGAGCGCTGCGCCAGATTGCCAAGGCCGTTGGCGAGGTCGGCATTGGTGCGGTTGACGATGGCCTCGTGGCTGTAGCTGCCGTCCTGGCCGAACGGCACCTCGCGCATGAAGAAATAGCGTACCTGATCGAGGCCGTAATGCTCGATCATCGCGAACGGATCGACGACATTGCCGACCGACTTCGACATTTTCTCGCCGCGGTTGAACAGAAAGCCATGCGCGAATACGCGCTTCGGCAGTTCGATCCCTGCCGACAGCAGGAAGGCCGGCCAGTAGACGGCATGGAAGCGGACGATGTCCTTGCCGATGACGTGGACGTTCGCCGGCCAGAAGGACCATCTGTCATCGGCCGCATCCGGATAACCGGCAGCCGTGATGTAGTTGGTCAGTGCATCGACCCAGACATACATCACATGCTTGTCGTCGCCCGGCACCGGCACGCCCCATTTGAAGGTGGTGCGCGAGATCGACAGGTCCTTCAGTCCGGATTTGACGAAGCTGACGATTTCGTTGCGCCGCTCCGCCGGCCCGACAAATTCGGGGCTGCTCTCATAGAGCGCGAGCAACCTGTCCTGATAGGCGGAAAGGCGGAAGAAATAGCTCTCTTCCTCGGTCCATTCGACCGGCGAGCCGAGCGGTTCGCGACGCACGCCGTCGTCGCCGACCTTGGTTTCGGCCTCATCGAAATAGGCTTCCTGCCGCACCGAATACCAGCCGCTGTAGCGGTCGAGGTAAATGTCGCCATTTTCCGCCATGCGTGTCCAGATCGCCTGGCAGGCCTTGTAGTGGCGCTCCTCGGTGGTGCGGATGAAAACATCGTTCGAACAGCCGGTTGCTTCAAGCATCGAGCGGAAGATCGCCGAATTGCGATCGGCAAGCGCTTTCGGCGTCAGGCCTTCGGCGTCCGCCGTCTGCTGCATCTTCAAACCGTGCTCGTCGGTTCCCGAGACGAAGAAGACGTCCTTGCCGTCGAGCCGCTGAAAGCGGGCCAGCGTGTCGCTGGCGATGACATTGTAGGCATGACCGATATGAGGCTTGCCGTTCGGATAGAAAATCGGCGTCGTGAGGTAGTATTTTTCGCGTGCCATGGATGAGCCGTCATGAATGTCTGAATGAAAGATGCCGGTGAGATATCGCATCGAAACGGCGATTGCCATCCCGATGGGCCGTCACATTCGCATTGCAGAATTCAGGCGGTCGATCATGGTCAAGGCGTGCTGCTTCTTGTCGAGATTGTAGGTGTCGGTCTCAGATATAGCGTTCAAAGCCTCGTGCCAAGTATCCGACAGCGTTTTGGCCCGCGCCAGATCGCCCGCCAGCGCGGCCTGGCTTGCGCCGGTCGAGAGCAGGTCGAGCGCACGGCGGTTGAAAATATCGAACTGGATCGCCTGGTCGCGCCCGGCGACCGCCTCCGCCAGGCGAAATGCGCCGGCAACATCGCTCTTTCCCGCTGTCGCCAGGGCGTCGAGCGTCTCGGCGATTTCCAGCCCGCCATACTGCGTCAACAGGATTGCGGTGCGCGCGCTGCCCCCTGCCCGCTTGGCCAGTGCCGCGCGCGCCGCGGGATCGTCCGGTGGCGGTGGTTCGACGCTCTCCAGGACCGTCATCAGGCTCTCGGCATCCAGCGGCGTGAGCCGCACCATCTGGCAGCGCGAGCGGATCGTCGGCAACAGGCTGCCCGGCGCATGGACGATGAGGATGAACAATGTGCGTGCCGGTGGTTCTTCAAGATTCTTCAACAAGGCGTTGGCCGCATTGGTATTCATGTCGTCGGCCGGGTCGACGATCACCACCCGGTAGCTGCCGTCATGCGAGGTCAACGACAGGAAACGGCTGACCTTGCGGATCTCGTCGACGGTGACGACCGTCTTAAAACTCTTGGTTTTGTCGTTCGGCGGGCGGGTCAGATGCAGCACCGAAGGATGCGCGCCGGTGGCGATCTGGCGAAACAGCGACGACGCCGGATCGGGAACGGCAAGGACCTCCGGCGCCTGTTCGAACGCCGGATGCTTCAACAGATGATGCGCCAGATGAAAGGCCAGCGTCGCCTTGCCGATGCCGACCGGTCCGACAAAGATCAGCGCATGCGGCAGCTTCCCTGAGCGATAGGCTGACGCCAGCATGTTCGCTGCCTGGTCATGTCCGACCAGACGCGGCGTCTCGGATGGCTCCGGTACGCCGTCAAGTGTGTCGTGCTGTTCTGGTGCGATCCGTTCGAAAATCATCCCGGCGCCTGTTTCCTGTGCCTCGGCGTCATCGTCTCCAGCGCCGCGAACACGGCGCCGGTGACGACATTCTCCACCGTGTCGGGGTCGGCGGACGCGTCGACGACGATGCAGCGCTCGGGTTCTGCCGCGGCGATTGCCAGAAAGGCTTCGCGGCGGCGCTGGTGAATATCAAGCGTTTCCTTTTCGAAGCGGTCGGCGCCGGCATCGGTGCCCCGCCGTGCGGTGGCGCGCCGCAGTCCTTCGGCCGGGTCGACATCGAAGATCAGCGTCATGTCGGGCACCATGCCATTGATGGCGACCTTTTCCAGCGCGCCCATGAAGGCTGGATCGAGGCCGCCGGTGACGCCCTGGTAGACGCGCGAGGAGTCCATGAAGCGATCACAAAGCACGATCGAGCCGCGCTCGACCGCCGGCCGGATGACCTGCTCGACATGGTCGGAACGCGCAGCGGCGAACAGCAGCGCCTCCATCCTGGGGCCGAATGGCTCGGCGGCGCCGGAGAGCAGCACATGCCGGACCGCCTCTGCGCCTGGCGAGCCGCCCGGCTCGCGCGTGACAAGGACATCGTATTTCTTGGCGCGCACCTTACTGGCCAGCCGCTCGATCTGCGTCGACTTGCCTGCCCCTTCTCCGCCTTCGAAGGTGATAAAGAATCCGTGCGCCAAAGCCTTTATCCATGCTGCGGGACCGTAATAGTCCTGACTTGAGAAAAGGTCCACGCCACGGCTGCTAACGCAACCAGCCGACCGCCAGTTCCTTGGCGGCATCGAGCGCGCGTTGTGGCAGCGAGCCGACGCCAACCGATTCGGCCGCGAAAAGCGGCGTCTCCTGGCTCAGCGTGTCACCGATCCAGACCCGCAGCGCACCCACCGGTTGTCCCTCCTCTACGGGGGCTGCAACCGGTCCCTCATAGACGATTCTGGCGGTCAGCTTGTCGCGGTTGGCGATCGGCAAGAAGATGACTACGGGCGCTTTTGCCTTCAGCGCCACGCCGGATTTCGCACCGCCGAAAACCTGGGCCTCGCCGACCACTTCGTCCTTGGCGAAAATCTCGGTTTTCTCAAAGGAACGAAGGCCCCAGTCGAGCAGCTTTCGCGCTTCCTCGGCGCGCTCCCGGTCGCTTGCCAGGCCGCTCATCGCCGCAATGACCCGCCTGCCACCATGGCTGGCCGAGCCGACGATGCCGAAGCCGGATACCTCGCTCCTGCCGATCGCCAGGCCGTCGGCGCCGATATCCATCGCCAGCAGCGGGTTGCGGTTCCTCTGGGTGATCTTGTTCCAGGTGAAGTCCTTCTGGCCGTAGTAGCGATAGAGGTCCGGGTACTCGCGCCAGATATGCAGGGCAAGGAGCGCTAGCTCTCGAACCGTCGTTTGCTGACCGTCGGCCGGCAGACCGGTTGCATTGACGAATGTCGATTTCTTGAGGCCAATCTGCCTTGCGCGCTCAGTCATCTCAGTCGCGAAATTCGCCTCCGATCCGGCGAAACCTTCGGCGATGATGATGCAGCCGTCATTGGCTGCCTGGACCGTCACGCCCTGGATCAGGTCCTCAAGCCGGATCGTCGACTTGAGCTGGGCAAACATCGTCGACGTTCCGGATGGCGCGCCGCCGGTGCGCCATGCGTTCTCACTCACCACGAATGTATCGTTGAGCGTCACGCGCCCCGATTTGATGGCGTTGAACACCACCTCCATCGTCATCAGCTTGGCCAGCGACGCCGGCTGAATCGGCCTGTCGGCATCCTTGGAAAACAGCACCGTTCCGGTTTCGGCATCGATCATGAAGGCCTGCGCGGCCTTGGTTTCGAAAAGCTGCGCCGCGGCCGGAGCCAGCGAAAGCAGCAGGAGGCCAAAACCCAGGAGCCCGGCGAGAGGCGCGGCGAAGCGAAATTTCATGAGAAGATCGACCTGTCAGCCGGCATTTTTTGGGGCAAGCTCTAGGCTATCAAGCTTTGTCCCGGCCGAGCAACCGCGCGATGGACAACTCGGCAAAACTTCAGGCTTTGCCGGTCAATTCCGAACCACGAGCGCGTCCGGCGCGCCATGCGACCATGCCGCCTGCAGCATGTCGTCCAGGCTGCCATGGCCGTCCGGATAGAGATTGACCGAATACCAGTCCTTGCCCTCGAATTCGGAGCGCTGGATTTCGGTCTTGCCGAAGCCGGAAAGCTGGGTTGCCACCTGCTGCGCCTCGGCGGCATCCTCGAACGAGCCCGCCGCGATATAGTCCGTGGGCGAAGCGGCCGAAGGAACTTGCCGCTTCCACGATTGAAGGATTTCGCCGGGCGACATGCCGGCGCCATCCAGCGCGGCAAAGACATTGGAGGCGCGCTGCACGCGTTCGTTGGCGTAAGACAGCGTCGCTACGCTGAACGGCGATTGCGGCGGCAGATTGATCTGCGGCCGTTCCGGTACGATCGGCCCGAAATCGGGCAGCGTCACACTGCCAGCGGCCGGCGTCTGCGCGGCCATGATAGGCTGTGCTGATGCAGAATTCGTCAACTGACCGGGAAAGGGAGCGGCGGCGGCGTTGGCCATGCTCGGCGATGGTCCATTCATGGCGATCATGACACCGGTGGGCAGGCCGTCCGACGGATCCGGCGCCCTGTTGCCGGGATGGTAAGAGGCCATCAGATATTGCTCGTCATTGCCGTGAAGCGGCGCCCGTCCGACATATTCGACCTTCACCTTGGCCGTGCCGATATTGGCATAGTCGAGCATTTCGGCGGCGCGCTTCGACACATCGATGATGCGGCCGTCATGGTAAGGACCGCGATCGTTGACGCGCACGATGACCGAGCTGCCGGTCTTCAGATTGGTGACGCGCGCATAGCTCGGCAGCGGCATTGTCGGATGCGCGCCGGTCAGATGCGTCATGTCGTAGACTTCGCCGTTGGCGGTCAGCCTGCCGTGGAAGGCTTCGCCATACCAGGAGGCGAGGCCCTTCTTGGCGTAGCGCTTGTCTTCCTTTGGATAATACCACTTGCCGCGCACTTGATAGGGTTTGCCGAGCTGATCGCGTCCGCCGCCACGCTGCAGGCCCGACATCTTGAAGGTGACGCGCGGGCTGGCTTTCACGCCATATACGGATTCGGCAAAATATTCCTTGGAGCGAGGCTTCTTGTTGACCATTGCCTTGGGCTGTGGCGGCGCCGCGCAAGCCGCCAGCAAGGCAGCCGACAGGGCAAACAACGCGAAAGCGGAAGCGCGACGAAGACGCGGGCGCGTCGTGCCTTGCATTTTTCGATTGTCCCCTCTCAACAAAGGCGCCGCAACTTGACCGTCGGCCGGGCCAAAACCTACCCGACAATGCCAGCGCCACCTTGATTCGCAATCCCTTGTGCACAGGAATTGTTTATCACCGTATTAACCGATTATGGTCGGAACCGGGCGAGATTGTGGCACAAGCCGTCCCGGCGATCGCTGTGAGAAATCACGGCGTTTCGACCTTCGGCGCAGCGCTGCTCGTCCTGCTCAAGCCCCGCCGTCAAGCGCCCGTGCCCTGCCCTTGGCAGGAACCGGGCAACAGCCGGTTGACAGGACTTCGTTGGGCGCACTAGAGCAATGAAGCGCGAACGATCTGTCCGCGCAGCGCAGCCGTGCCCACAGGTACGCGATGAGATCAGGACGAGCATCCAAGTGGTTGAAAAATCACGATGGAGGGATGGCCGAGCGGTTTAAGGCACCGGTCTTGAAAACCGGCGTGGGTGCAAGCCCACCGTGGGTTCGAATCCCACTCCCTCCGCCAATGGCAGGTGTCGAACGCGCGCAACGTTCTCGCGCGGCAATCCCCTACTCTTTTATAAGCGGGAAATAGCCACGGGCGCGGCCGGAACAATCGGGATCGACGCCGGTTAACTACTATTGAAGGGACCGCAACCGGACAAGACGCGGGAAAATGCTTGAAATTAATCGCCTCGAAGTGGCCAAGGCCAGACAGGGAGTAAAACGAGCCGAGAACTCTCTGAAGCGCGCGAATGAGTTGCTGGACGAGGACGGTGGCGTCGCCGTTAATCTCGCGTTGTGCGGCAGAATAAGGGCCGAGCAAAGGCGTGTGATCGATGCCAGAGAGCGACTGACGAAGGAAGATCGATCCGAACAGCACCGACAACGTGGGCTGAGCTGGCCGCTGGGCCGCGCCCGCTCCGCTAGTCTTAGTCTAGACAAGAGCTTCCCTTTGAACCGATCTCCTTCCATGGGGCTGGGCAGCTACATCATAGGCGAACGAATCCTGTAAGCGGTAGATGATCGGAGGCGACCCGCGAAAGCGGCGTGTCATGGGCTTCGACGGTTGAGATCATTCCGTGTCGATTTGCCATGATCCGGTCGAGCGACAGCAGCGGCAGACGCGATGGAAAGGTGGGGACCGCCGGCGGCGCGGGACCGAAAGTCGTGTGCAACGTATTCAGCGCGGAACGGTTTCCAAGTCGCCATTCGTTCAAATCGCCGAGCAGCAGTGTTGGTTTTTCGTCCGGTCTGTTCATGATTTCGAGCACGACACGGGCCTGTTCGGAGCGCGATCGGCGTAGCAAGCCGAGATGGGCTGCGATAATGCGCAGAGTTCGTTTCTCGTCCAGATCGATTTCGGCAACCAGGGCTCCGCGCGGCTCCAGCCCCGGGAGCTTTATCTGATGGACATTGCGAACGATGCCCCGTTTGAAAAGCAGAACGTTGCCGTGCCAGCCGTGCCCTTTGCCGTTTCCGGACACCGGCACCGGCACCAGGCCCGTTTCCAATTCGAGACGCAGCAGATCCAGAAGGCCGGCACGATCTCCAAAGCGATTGTCCGCTTCCTGCAACGCAATGACATCCGGGGCGATTTCCCGGATGACGCGACCGATTCGTTCGGGATCGAACTTTCTGTCGACGCCCACGCATTTGTGAACGTTGTAAGATGCGACCAGAGTCCCCGCGGGGCGTGTCCCTTCGGACGGCGCAGCCTTCGCCTTCGGCTTTTTTCTGTCGCGAATGGATTTGAGCACACTTGCAGGAAAGCTATGTCCAGTTCTTTGCATGAGTCTGCTGCTCGTCCTCACTACCTTCAAGACTAAGCTTTGTCTCACTCAGATAGGATCTGCAATCGCTGCTTCCCTGCCCTGACGAGATGCGGCGCTTAAAAGAAGCGATGGCTGCGTCACCCGAATTCCCCCCGGCAGAACGAGAAAGCCTCTAAAGGTAGGGCGATCCCAGCCACAACACTCGGTCGAACAGGCGGACGATGAACGGCCGGGCTCTCAAGGTTTCGATCGTTACGGACGCGGCGGAGGCGATTGCCGATCCGATCCGCGCTTCAATCTCCGCGGCAAAGCCTGCATCAAGAACCTCTATATCAATCTCAAAATTCAGCCGCAGGGACCGGGCATCAAGATTGGAGGATCCTATATAAGCCCAAACTCCATCGACCGACAGCAGCTTCGAATGATCGAACGAGCCCTCCGTGCGCCATACGCGGCAATAGTGCTTCAGGACCTGATCGAATTGCGCCGTCATCGCCCGGTCGACAAGGAAGAGATTGTTCACCGCCGGTACCACGATGTCGATCTCGACGCCTCGCCTGGCCGCGGTCGTCAGCGCGCTGATCAGTTCCCGATCCGGCAGGAAATAGGGCGACATGATGCGGATCGATTTGCGGGCGACGGAAAATGCCCCGATCAGCAAGTTGTGGTTCGTTTCGATGCTGGCATCCGGCCCGGATGCAACCGCGCGCGCCAGCATCGGTTGACCGGGAGCCGGGGGAAGCGTGGCCACTTGCCAGGTGTCGCCTTTCAGAAGCTCGCCGCTCACGAAGCGCCAATCTTCGGCGGCAACCGAAAAAAGGTCGGCCACGACCGGCCCGGTGACCTGAAAATGCGTGTCCCTCGCGCTGGAGGACCCGGCGAACTCGGCTGAGAATCCCTTCCGGATGTTCATCCCTCCGGTGAACGCAATCGTGCCATCGACGACCAGGATCTTCCGGTGCGTTCTGAGGTTGGCGTAGGGAAGACGCAGGCCCATGACAATGTTGCCATTGAAGAGGTCTGCTGTGATTCCTGCCTCTCGCAGACGCCCAAGGATGCTGGGGACGGAGTAACGCGCCCCGACGGCATCGATCAGCACGCGAACGCTGACACCCCGCTGGACGGCTCCGGCGAGAGATTCCACGAAAAGCCGCCCGACATCGTCATTGTCGAAGATGTAGGTCTCGAGAAGGACAGTGCGTTGAGCGCCATCAATCGCTCGGCACATTGCGGCATAGGCCTCGTCACCTGTTTCCAATATCGCAATCGCGTTTCCCTCGGTCAGGGCACGTCGGGCCACTCTGTCGCCCAATGTCTTCAGGCCGGTGAAGCGTTGGCCGTACTGCTCGGCAATCAATTCCTCGGCGGCAATGTTGCGCTCATGTTTTGCGGAAGCCGCCTCGCTGGAAAGGGGCCGCATGGCGCTGATCGTTGCACGACGGATCCGGTTTATGCCGGCAACGGCGTAGATGATCGCGCCAAGGAATGGCGACAGGAACATCACACCGACCCAACCTGTGGCGGCGCGGACGTCTTCCTTCGTCATTATGGCGTGGACGATGCCGATGGCCGCCATCCCCACCGAAATGATCGCGAGGATCTGGGGCCAATGAGTCATTAAGGTCTGCAACATCGCCAGGACTATCCAGCGAGCGGTTGCAGAACGCAATGCAGCTCATTCCCGGCGTTGATACTCAACAGACCCACAGCGAAGAGCGCTGTCTCGCATATTGGCACCTCTTGACCAAGTTTTGGCCGCATTCGCCGCTGTGCGGTTGATAGCGATGCCAGGCGCGAGTTCTTCGAACAGACTACAGGCCTAACTTCTCCCGGAGTGCATCAATGCGTTTAGAGGCTTCCGCCTTGCTGAGGCCGTCAGCATAGGCGTCAGGGTCGTCGGCCTGTTCCGCCAAAGTTTTCAGATATGAGGCTTGTGCGGGGGGTAATTGGTTCGTCTCCGCTGATCCAATCTTCCGGGTCTTTTTCGACATTTGCCGGTGCCTCGATTTTTGGGTTCTGCCGGTCGCCTATCAATCTCCCTTGATAATCACCACGATGAGAATGATCATGATTTGATCCGTCAGATTCTATGCATGTCGCGCTTGCGCGTAACCGGCCGGCGCGGGCGGTGAAAGGAACGCGCTGGACCATCTGTCCGGCAATTAAGGCGCGCCGGCCACTCTCCTTCCAGACTTTCCCCGGAACTCGCAATTTCGTCGGTTCCTCCGATGGCCGTAGTGCCATGAGCGGCACCATGGGCAGTTCGAGGTTTCTTTGCCGCCTTCTGGTTTTGATCGCGCGCCCTAGGCCGAAGCCATTCCCAGACGCGGCCTCGGATGCCGATGCAGAATGTCTGCAACGCGGCCACAAGGCCCCTCCTCCGGAATGGTTCAATTATTCGAAGCCCTGATGAACCACGAGCCGGCTCGACGACCTTAACGGGAGGCACCACGTTGGCGGTTGCGGCTCAGACGATTCCCACGGCCAAGTGAGCCCAGATCATCAGCACGACAAGCACCACGCCGACTAGCAACATGGGGCGAAGTACTCTGCCATGGACGTTGCGTCGAACCAGCGCGATCCCGATCCATGCAGCGGCAAGTAACGTGGCCGCAGCCGTAAAATCCTCTATACCCCAGTTCATAACGATGGGTCCTGGTTCCGATCGAGGGACTATGCAGCAGGACGTTCTGCCGTGCCAGATGCATCACTTGAAGGCGGTTCCGGGACTGCCCGCGAATTCTTTAAGCTACCTTCCGCCTTTGCGCTTCCCGCTGCCGGCCGCAGTAGGCGCTGAGGCTCATGAGGTGAAGAGGTGCCTGGCGGCCAAATGGTAAATTCCCCGCCCTCGTTGGAGGGTGCTTCAGCGGATAAGCAAGCCCGGCGGACCCGCTAGGTCCCTACCATGGTTTGGTGCCGTGGATCCTTGGAACGGAGTCGCATCATCGGCGTTACCGGCCAACCAACGCAGCAAAATGGTATGGAGGAACGGGCGTGATCGAGTTGACTGAGAAGGAAAAGCGCTTTCTCAAGCGCGTTGACACCATCACTCACGTTCCCTGGTCGAACAAAGTCACCGCCGCAGATGCCAAAGGCAAGCCCCTGCGTATCGCAAGGGCGACCTTTGCCCGATTAAGAGACGACGGCATCATCATTCGATCTACGAGCGACCTGACCTCGAACACCTACGTCGTTAATTCTGCACCCGTGACGCCACAAGTCGAGGAAGTGCAGGAAGCATCCTGATCGGGCGGCTGCGACGCACGTGCGGCGCTCTACTTTTTACGCTTATACGGGAAGGTGGCGCCATACACTAGCCAACCGAAAGCCCGCCGTGCCTAAAGGTGCCAACCGCCGGTTGCTAGACGCGACGCAGCCGGCGGGCCTCCCCAAATGCTTAGGCTGCGGAACCGGCGAGAACGGGAAGCGACAATAAACCGGTTCCGATGATACCAAGGCTGAAGATGAAGAACGCGAACTCGCCTGTAAGCGGGCGCAGTGCCTCGGCAAAGTCGGGGGCGCTCGCGATCTCGATCTTTCCGCTGCATGAAGGGTTGCTGCTGTGCTCGTCATGATGGCAAGCGCGACCACATTGGAAACAGTCATGCCGACGAACGTATCCAGTCGGATGCGCCGGATTTCACGTTTCGCCCCATCCGGTGCCCTGACCAGCGCTTTGGCTTGCGGGCCTTGTTCAATTTCCTCGACTTCCTGGGAGCTTTGCCAAAACAGAAGATAAGGACTGATCGTCGTTCCCAGGATCGCTACGATGACGGTGAAACTATCTCCGTTGAGCGGAAACGAAGGTATCACCAGACCCTTGGCCGCAGCGAGCCAAGGGTCGACATCTGCGACCAAAAGGACTGCCACATAGGCAAGCAGCACAAGTGTCAGCCATTTTAGGTATCGAGCGTAGGCGCGTAAGAGACAAACATCTGCAATGTGACGGAGATCGCGGCAAAGCCGATCGTGAACGGCAACGCCGGCGTGCCGGTGGATAATTGTGCGGCTGCTCCCATCGCAGCGAGGTTGGCGCCGATATTGATCGTGTTAGCCACGAAAAGCAGAGCGACCAGTGTCAGCACCGTCCATCTAGGCAGTATGTCGCCGAGGTTTTTGGCGAGGCCGCATCCGGTGACACGCCCGATTTCCCCGCTGACCAACGCTCATCAGCGGGTAGGTCAGGACCATCGTCCACAGCATGTTGTAGCCGAACTAGGCGCCTGCTTGGAAATAGGTCGCAATACCGCTCGGATCATCGTCTGCTGCGCCCGTGATAAGCCCCGGGCCGAGTTGCTTGAACGTTTCGGCTCGTCGCAATCGCTTGTGTGCGGGGAGCCGGTTTTTGTCTGGATTGGGCAGAATATCGGCGGCCGAGCTCACGAAGGCTTTCCTCTGGTTGGCGCAAGAGAACGTCGTCTTGGTTCAGTTCCGACCAAGAACTCGCCGGCCCGACCCGGTCCACTGTTCAGGCAGCCGAGTGCTATTCTTCGAAATGCGGGCACGTGACACCCACCACCAGGAACTTAAATGGGTATCCCAGCATTGAGGGAGACCTGAAGCCGCCCCCTCCTTTTCAAGGAATTCAAGCATGGCCAAGATAACCAGACAGTCGTCGGGCAAGCCCGCGACGATCCATGATCAAAAGCTCGTGCGGGGGAACGGAGGCGAGCTTCACCAGATCGCCGAACGTGACAGCGAGATCCTGACGACCGCCCAAGGCGGCCCAGTGGCCGATGACCAGAATACTTTAAAGATTGGCCAGCGCGGACCGTCACTAATCGAAGACTTCCACTTCCGTGAGAAGATTTTTCATTTCGATCACGAGCGCATTCCCGAGCGCGTCGTGCATGCACGCGGCTATGGCGCGCACGGCTTCTTCGAGACCTATGAATCGCTAGCGGCTTACACCCGCGCGGATATCTTCCAGCGTGCCGGCGAGAAGACGCCGGCCTTCGTGCGGTTCTCCACGGTGGCCGGTTCGAAAGGCTCGTTCGACCTGGCGCGGGACGTGCGTGGGTTCGCCGTCAAATTCTACACCAACGAAGGCAATTGGGATCTCGTCGGCAACAACATCCCGGTTTTCTTTATTCAGGACGCAATCAAGTTTCCCGACGTCATTCATTCAGTGAAGCCTGAGCCTGATCGTGCCTTCCCGCAGGCGCAATCGGCACACGACAATTTCTGGGACTTCATCAGCCTGACGCCCGAATCGATGCACATGATTATGTGGGTCATGTCGGATCGGGCGATACCTCGGTCCTTCCGGTTCATGCAGGGATTCGGTGTTCACACGTTCCGGCTGGTCAATGCGAAGGACGAATCCACCTTCGTCAAATTCATCTGGAAGCCGAAGCTCGGCATGCAGTCGGTCGTTTGGAACGAAGCGGTGAAGATCAACGGCGCTGACCCCGATTTTCATCGACGCGACCTCTGGAATGCCATCCAGTCTGGTGATTTCCCGGAATGGGAGCTCAACCTCCAGCTCTTCGATCAGGACTTCGCGGACAGTTTTGACTTCGACGTTCTGGATCCGACCAAGATCATTCCGGAAGAAATCCTCGCGCCCGTCCCGGTCGGCCGCTTGGTGCTCGATCGTATGCCCGACAATTTCTTCGCCGAGACCGAGCAGGTCGCGTTCATGACGCAGAACGTACCGCCCGGCGTCGACTTTTCCAACGATCCCCTGCTGCAGGGTCGAAACTTCTCCTACCTGGACACGCAACTGAAGCGTCTCGGCAGCCCCAACTTCACCCATATCCCGATCAACGCACCAAAATGCCCGTTCCACCACTTCCAGCAGGATGGCCACATGGCAATGCGCAATCCGGTCGGCCGCGTGAACTACCAGCCGAATTCATTCGGCGAAGGCCCGCGGGAATCGCCCCAGCACGGTTTCCGGTCGTTCGCCGAGGCGGAGGAAGGCCAGAAAGTCCGTCTGCGCGCAGAGAGCTTCGCCGACCACTACAGCCAGGCGCGACAGTTCTTCAACAGTCAGACCGCGCCTGAGCAGAAGCATATCGCCATGGCGCTGTCCTTCGAGCTCTCCAAGGTCGAGACAACGGTTATCCGCGAGCGCATGGTGTCGCATCTCCTCAACATTGATGAAGGCTTGGCAGAAACTGTCGCTGACAAGCTTGGCATGAAGCAATTGCCCAAGCCCGCGGATGCGGCGGTCGCGCCGAGGGACGATCTCGAACCATCGCCGGCGCTCAGCATCATCCGGAACGGGCCTGACAGTTTTGCTGGCCGCAAGGTCGGTGTGCTTGTCAGTCCCGGCGCCGATGCAGCGCTGCTGAAGAACCTCAAGGCAGCGATCGAGAAGGAAGGCGCGGTGATGGAGGTCATAGCGCCCAAGGTGGGCGGCGTCGAGGCGGCGGATGGAAGTCTCATCGCTGCAAAGCACATGATCGACGGCGGGCCATCGGTCCTGTTCGACGCAGTAGCGCTGATCCTCTCCGAGAAAGGAGCGGAGCGCCTGACGGGCGAGGCCGCCGCGCGCGATTTCGTTGCCGACGCTTTTGCTCATTGCAAATTCATCGGCTTCACGTCGGGCGCCGTCCCGCTGCTGCAGAAGGCCGGCGTCGATCCGGAAGCCGATGAAGGCATGATTGGTCTCGATGATCCCAAGGCGATTACTGGTTTTATCGAGGGCTGCCGCAAGCTGCGTCTCTGGAGCCGGGAAATGGCCGTCAAATTGTAGCGATGGTGACGGAGTTTCTCATGCAGATCATTCGAACCGAAGTTACCCAGGCAACCGCCCCGACCGGACAGCCCATCCTGCGCGTGATCTTCTGCGGCGAAGGCGGTGACTGCGTTACCGTCGACATGGCACGCGTTTACGGCGGAAACAACGAGGCCGCTATCAGCCGAGCGAAGGCGGCCTTGGTCCAGACCGCGACACTCGATTTGGCTGTGAACGACTACGATGCCCGAAGCAATTGGCAATTTGACGAGGTCGCCGTCACAGCGACGAAAGATGAAAACGGCGGGCTCTACATCTTCGAGTATCGCGACGGCGGACGCGGCCGTCAGGTTCCTCCGTCCAGGATGCCAAGTTTAGAGGCTGCGCGGGAGGAAGCAGTTCGATGCGCTATCGATCTTCTGGTCGACCTTCAGCCGGGCACGGACGATCTTTCAGGTTGGCTCGTGCGCCTGCGCGACGAGAACGGCGAACTGCTGTACGCCATCGACGTGCAGGAGGCGGAAGCAGCCCGCCTGACAAGACCATGAACCGGCAAAGGCTAAAGGCGGATTGGCAGAGATGCGAGGCTACGGCGGGACCTCCCGGGCTATGCCCGCGCTCAGATAGAGACTATGCGTCACCCGACCGCGGCCGCGGCTGATCATGGCCGCCCTAGGCCTGGTACACGGTCCGCTTGGTGAGAATTCCCTACATCTTTGCGTTGACATGCAGCGCCTGTTCGCGCCCGGCGGGCCTTGGGCCGTGCCGTGGGCGCAAAACGTGCTGCCGGTCATCGAGGAATTGACCGCAAGACATCCGCAGCAAACGCTGTTCACACGTTTTGTTCCGGCCGCTCGGCCTGGCGAAGGACCGGGCATGTGGGCGCGGTATTATCGACGTTGGGCCGAGGTCACCCTTGCCAACATCGATCCCGGCCTCGTCGATCTGATGCCTTCTCTGGCGCGGTTCGTGCCGCCGGCAAGAACGCTCGACAAGCATGTCTATTCGCCGTGGACTGAAGGCCGGCTCGACGCGATGCTCAATGGGTCAGGGATCGACACGCTGGTCATCACTGGCGGCGAAACCGATGTCTGCGTGCTTGCCACCGTCCTCGGCGCCATCGACCGTGGTTTTCGTGTCGTCCTTGCGACCGATGCCATCTGCAGTTCGGTCGACCAGACGCATGACGCACTGTTGGAGCTCTACCGCTCTCGCTTCAGCGAGCAAGTCGAGGCGGTGAGGATTGAAGAGGTTCTGGAGAACTGGCGCTAGCCGAAGGCTCCGTGGGAGACAAGATCATGAGAACCATATTTCGGGACAACGGGCTTACGATCGCCCTGATGGCGATGTTCCTGTTCAGCGCACTCGGCATGATCTGGTCGGGGAAGAACGTCGGCAGGGAGGCTGTAAAGGCCGCTTTGAGCGAGGTCGTGGGACAGGCCATTGGAGCGGCGGCACGCGGCTTCTTTGGCAGGTGATCACGCCCGCTCAAGGGGAGTGCCAAGCCGCCGAAAGTATCGAACCACGTCTTCATGCTCGCGATCGTCCTGCCTCAGCCTGGCAAGTGCTTCATGGTCACCATCGAGCGCCATTGCCAGCCCTGGAGCGCTTATCCGCCAAGGCGCGCCGGGCATCGTCTGGTTGTGGAGACGGTGCTTGATTACCAGCCGCCGGAGCGTGTCTTCGCTGACGTTGTAATCGTGCCTGAACAGATCAATAGCGCGCTGGATTGTGATCGCCTCTGCCCGCGGGATGTATAGCGGCCGAAGGCGTTCTCCTGTTTCTGGCGCTGTTTTGGCGGGGAGCGCATTGGTCATTCGGCCCATCGCGCCTTTGTCGCGGATGCAATGACGGCCTGGCCATATTGGCAGCGCTCATCACTGAGAGAGGAACTGCGACACCCCGTTTCGCCCGACATCAGGGAACGATATCGGCCCCCATGTGTTAGAAATCCATGGACACTATGGAACCCCAGGGCCACGGGATAGCGGCCGATATTTTGACATCCGAAGTTGCCAATGCCAGGCAGCGCATCCACCGGACCGAGCTCGCGCTTCAACGCACTGAAGAAATGCTGGCCGAGAATCTCGCGCTGCGCAGCAGGATACGAACTGCGGTCGAGGCCGCAGACCGCTTGGTGAAGATCGATCCCCCCAGCTTTGAAGGACGTCGCGCGGGTTGAACTGGGCCGGCGTTTCATGTGTCGCGACCTTCAGGTCACCGGCGCCACCACTCGCGCTCGAGCACGGCGGCAACCATGTAGACAGACGGCGAGCGCGGCTCATCGTGTGCGGGTGGTGTTCGGCAAGGAACCTGTCATCGGGCATGCGCTCGACAGCTTCAGCGACATGCGCCAGCGATTGATCGATCCAGACAGCAGCCGATCGGTAGGCCACCGCGCGCGCGGAGGAAGTGCTTGGACATAGCAGGGGCTTCGCCCCCGCACCCCCATCGGGGGATGATCCCCCGAACCCCGGCCCATCCGCTTCGCGGCTGTGTTTGCTCATGCTGCACTGTCCGGCGTTGAGCTATATTGCTTTTGAAGATGAAGAAGGCGGCTGATCGCCGTGGCATAGCGGCCGATTTCAGCGTCGATGTCCTTCGGACTTAAACCGCGGCGTGCCAGTTTTGATCGCTCTTGGCCAACTTGCAGCGACCAATACCTGCCCGGCCTGGTAAGATCGAGCGTTCAGCGCGGCCGCGATCTTGCGAACCATGTCGGCGCGGCGATGCAACGGGAATGCATAGACGATCGCCGGCGTCTTTTTCGATGCGAACAAATCAAGCTGCATGTGCGCCACCCTTCTTATGGTCAATGGTAGCGGGACCACTGTTGTCCAGGAGTTCGGGACCACTGTTGTCCAGACTTACGCCATCCAAGTCGGGACCACTGTTGTCCAGACTTAGCTCCGCAGTTTCAGGGAGAATGATCCACGTGGGCAATGCGGTCGGAAGAGAGGCGCGAAGGGTACGGATCGTGACGAATTTGCCGCCTCCTGGCCTCTTCCAGTCAAAGGCGCTGGTGAAGATGCCAAGCTCGACGTTAGGCGGTTACTTCGCGGCTGATCGTCTTCTCGGCGCAATAGCCCGCACGCGTCGCTAGCACGGCATTGCTGCCGGTTATGCTCAGCATAATATTCAGCAAGGAAGCCCGCAATGGCATCTGGCGCCAGCTTCAGGGCACAGGCGTCGCAGTCCAGCTTGCTGGCGCGATAGCGCTTCTGAATTGATAATCACGACGATGGTAGTCATTCTCGACGATAAAGAGTTGCTGCCATTTATTCGGACAGGAGCTACCGGTTCGATTGAACCGGTAGCGGTGAACGGAAAGGGCACAAACACCCTTCGGCCGCGATTTCGCCAATAGCAATACCGCAGAAACGTGCCACTTTGGCGGAGGATCTGCGCCCTCCGAAGGCAGAAGTTACAGGTTCGAATCCTGTCGGGTGCAGCATTGCCGCAGTTCGCTTGCCGACAACTATTCCTGCTGGAATTGACAGGGCCAATCTTCAGGCCTCGTCAAGCCAGAAGGCAACTCGGTCCGGGCGTCTCCGCAAGCCATGTTGAGCTGCCACTGGGACAGACCCGCCGAATTGGAAAGGTCGACGCCCTCGATACGGGTCAGAAAGAAAAAGGCGCGGTCAAAGTCTATCGGCGCGGTGAACGTCGCTCCTCGGAAGTCCGCCCGTGCGAGATTGGCAAACGAGAAGCGGCTGCCGCTGATATCGGCGTCATGGAACTGCGCACGCCCCAATTCTGCCTTTGTGAAATCAACATTGGTCAGATTGGCGTCCTGGAAATTCGAGCGCTGCATTTCCGCGCTCGCAAACACAGCGCCCTGCGCGTCCATACGGCTGAAGTCGGTCCTGTAGGCCTCGATTCTGTCGAACCGGGCGCCTTTGGCGGTCGAGTCGGCCAGGGAAGCACGCACAAGCGTTGCCTTCTCAAGATTTGCCGCAAGGAGATTGCTGTTCCTGAGGTCGGTCGAAGTGAAATCAACACCGAACAGGTTCGCCCCGCTCAGGTCCTGTCCTTCTAGGATGAGAAGCTTCTTGTCACACTCGTGCCAATTGACGCCAGGCGCCGCGGCTGCGTGGCAATTGTCAGCAGCAGTGGCGTTCTGCCAAGCAAACACACTGCACACCGCTAGAACCAAGCCGGATGCGCCGTAAGCTCTGGTTCGCCTCAAAGTCATTGTTGCTGGACCTCTGCTACTCGCCGACACTCAACCTTACCACATCTGCTGACACTCGAGCCACGGTGACCACCGCCGTCACAGTTAGCGCATTTCTCATATTCAAGCTTTGATGTTGATCAACCGATCAACCCGCGCGTAGGGCGCGATTTGCGAGCGCCTCCCCATATCATCGGCGGTCCAGCAGAGATTCATTTGTCACCGGCCAGGCGCATCATTCTGGAGTCGGACCTATTTGCGCTGACTAAGAAGCCCCGTCAGCAAACGAACTCGGTCACAGCACTGTATTGGCGGTATCCCTCTTCCGACTCGAACCCCCGAGAGCTGGCAAACGCGACACCCAAGTGGACCTCTCTGTCGTGAACCGCTGAGGGGATCTACAGACCCTAATGCGTCAATCAAGCTTGTCCTATAGCATGTTCAGATATTCTGATCTCTTTCAAAAGCGCTCGCAATTCGGCCGGAAGTGCGGGACAAAAAGTTCGAAAAGCTTCCAGGAACCCCAGGCATTCCTCGATCATTCGGATTGTTTCAAGTCGGGATGGCTTTTTCATGAATGGCCATGGTTCCTGAAGCGCCGTCTCAGCATCAGGTATCGACGCAACCAGCATTGATCTGTGATTCAGGTAGATCGTAATCGGTATAAACGCCGGCATACCACCCCCTCCGGCTAAAACATTCTGCGCAAATAATACGATTCATGACATCTCGGACAACAAAAAAGCCCGCCGCACCTTCGGCGCGGCGGGCGAGACGCCTTAGTTCACCAGGCGGCTATATCTGACAAAGCCGCCTACAGCTTGACGGCTAGGGACCTTGCTCCCGGAGCATCGATGCCCACTGAAGCCCGAGGAAGAAGATAGGCTCTCGGGCCTGTTCTTCGGTAATGCCGGTTTCTTTGACCAAGCGTCAAACGAAGATTTCAGGGTTGTTTGGCGCTCTATCCTGTTCGTCAGCCACACTCGTGAGCGAGTTGACCGACCACGAGCGTGTCCATTCGGAATGCGCTGGACCGGCTTGTGCGCAAGTAGGTCCCCAGTCAGGCGAGGCTACGCTTGAATCGCGCCGGCCGGAGATCGACCACCCGACTATTCGTCTTTCTTCAAGTCTTCAGCTTCGTCCTTCAGCCGCTGCCAGTCTGCGCCGTGCTTGCAAAGCAATGCCCGCGCCTGTTTGGGCGTCACGTCTGTCACCTCCGCCAGGTGTTCCACTTCAAGTTCTGCACCCTTCTTAACTCGGCTCGTGTCGCTCGTCCTCTTGACCACCATCTGTTGCGTCCTCCTTGGCCCACGGTCAGTGGCAACGAATGTTGAACGTTTGTGGTTCCCGTCCCTGTGGAACTAACTGCCGGCCGTGTAGTTCTAGCGCCGAAGGAGATCCCAAATGCTTCGATTCTTAATCGGTCTTGGCGCGCTGTACGCGGCATTTCAAATCGGCCGTGAGTTTGGCCGTACCGAGGCGGAGGCCAACCAGGTTCCACCCGACGATCGTCGTCCGACGCCTGGAAACGGGGCAGAGTTCGGCGAACGTACCTAGGGGTTCTGGTAGCTCCCTCAAGTTTGCGCTATCTACGCGACATTGACGCGAGCAACGGAGCCGGCAGTTCATTGCGAGCGCCAAAACTGGCTTCCACTAGGCGATAAACCTGTCGTGGAATGCAAGGGGCAAGATTGCATGCCCGGCTCCGCCGGTCGAGCCAGGTCCGGCGACTGAACAGCATCAGCCGAACACCCAACTGCGAAGGTAATCGCAGATCCGTGGAGAAGGTTGGATTTCAGGTCCTCTCCCGCCAGATATACAGTTAAGTGTTTATTTCTTTGCGCTTTGTGAGTTGTTGCCTTTCTGTTCCCCAACTCCGTCTCTAACCTCCACAAACGATGAAGGTCGGCCATCGTGCCGCGCTGCTCAGTCTCCTTTGACACGCGCGGTGAACGGCGGGCGCATATACCGCACCCCAAAGCTTGGAAAGACTGCTCCAGATGGGTATCGAGTTCGTGCGTATTTTGCTGCTCAAGCAACGTCTTCTGCCAAGCGCAGGTTTTTCCGGTTTTTCCGATTGACTACTAGGACGCTTTTCTCTCAGTCGGCCACGACGTGCCAGGTGTCGTCCGGGTTGAAGCGGTCGATGTATTTGACGATCTGCTCGATGGTTGGCCCGAGGTCGGTCTCGTATACGACGCCGTGCTGGTTGACGGCGAAGGTTTTTACGCCTGTCTCGCCATATTTGGCGGGCCAGGCGATGAGGCCGAAGCCGGCGATCATGTTGCCGTTTATGACGTAGTCATAGGCGCCGCCGGCGATATGGTCGCCCTGGCCGGTCAGGATCTTGTACTTATAGCCGAAATAGCCTTCGCCCTTGGCCGCGTCCTGAAGTTCGGCTTGATCGATATTGGCGCCAGCCGGGCTCTCCCCGTTGATGTCGTCGGTTGGCCAGTAGAGCCCATCGGTCGCGCCTTCCGAGCTTATCAGTTTCTGCGCGAACTCCTCCACGCCATCCTCGTCGCGGTCCTGCGATGCATAGTCCTCCTGCGCATCGACATAGGCGCGCATCGTCTCGATCGCGGTGAGCTCGTTCTCACCGACGCGGCGGTTCACGATCTCCTCAAGCCCGTCATAGGTGTCGAAGGCCCATTTGCCACCCTCGCCCTTGACGATCGGGAACGGCAGCGGCCACAGCTTGTCGCCGATCTGCAGCGTGCGGCGGTCGCCCTCGCCATCGAGCACGAGCTGCTTTGTGGCCCCTTCCTTGATCGCCGCAAGCGTGTCGTCGGTGTTCTCGTCGGCCTTGAGTTTTGCGGCGTCGAGGCCGAGCAGTGCTCCCACCGCGTCCGAGCCTTCAGCCTGAAGCGCCTGCTTGAAGGCGTCGAGCGCCGCCTCCGGCGTGTCGAAGGCAGGCGGCTCGTCGGCAGCCGCTAGCGAAGCGATCTCCGGTCTGGGCACATCCGGGGCCGCCGCATCCTGCGCGGAAGCGACTGACGACAGCGACAGAGCGAGGCCAAGAGCAATGGCGACCGCGCAGCTGTGATGAAGACCCGTGAAACGGGTGGTGCTGAACATCTTGGTCATGATCCTGTCCTCCTGTTGCCTCAACGCCGCCGCCCGCCGCCGTGACCGCCGCCGCCGCTGGGTCGCCTGATCTGCTTGTGGGCGCCGCCACCGCGACTGCCACCGCCCATCGACTGGTGGCCGCGGTTGGAGCTGACCTTGGTGGCCTTGCCGCGATTGACGTCGCCGAGCCCGGAGGGCTTCTTCGGGCGATTGTCGACCCTGTGTGCGGGCTTGGGCTTGCTGGCGGGACGATTGACCTTGGCCGGCTTGGCCGCCCGGCGGTTGAGGGTCGGGCGGTCGGCGACGGCGGGCTTGGCTTCTGGGCGTTTGACGTTCGGCCTGTTGCCCGGCCTGTTTGCCGCCTGACCGCCCTGGCCCTTCAGCCCGTCGAGCGTGCTCTTGCGGATGTCTCTCGTTGCGGCCGTCTTGCCCGGCGCCCTGTTGGCGAGGCTGTCGTTCTTCTTGATGTCGCGGGCGCGGTCGCGGATGGCGTTGTCGCCATTCTTCTCGATCCTGTTCTTGATGTTGTTCTGGTCGAACTTGTTCAACTGATCGCGGTCGATCTTGATCTTGCTGCGATCGACATTCTTCCAGTCGACGTCGTTGATGTTGATATTGCCGTTGAAGTCGCGGTTGTTGAAGCAGTTGTTGCAGTCGATGTCGATGTCGTTGCCGTTCCAGCGGCCGCCCCACACGCCCCAGTCGTCCCAGTCGACGGCGGCGGCCCAGATGGCGCCGGTCACCGCCCCGGCGAAAAAGGTCGCTCCCGGATACCAATAATAGGGGTAAGGATCGGGATAATAGCGGATCGGTTCCCACACGTAATCCGGCTCATAAAACATCTGCGGGGGATATTGCGGGACGTAGATCACCTCGGGGCTCGCCGACTTGATGACGAAATTGTCGTTCTCCTTGACCACCTGGATCTTGTCGTCGGTCTTGATGACGCCCTTGGCAACCGCCTCGTCGCGCAGCTGCTGGATGGCAACCAGCACGTCCTTCTGCTGGTAGGCGATGGCATCGCCGAGCGTCTGCGTCCATTCGAGGTCGTCGCTCATCATCTTGACGATGTCCGGATAGTTGAGCAGCGACACCACGGAGCCGTCCCAGCTCTCCTTCGGCTTCAAACTCTTGTCCTTCTCGTATCGGTCGAGGAAGCGCGCCGCCTCGACGATTTGCAGCGGATAGAGTGCAGCAGCCGTGATCACCGCGATCAGCTCGTCCGGGTAGAGCGCAATCCGCGCAACCAAGACCTCCATCTCGTCGGCGCTCAGCGGCTCCGGCGAAGTCGTGGCATCACCCGAAGCGTCAGCCGCCGCGACCTGTTCTTGTGCAAGGACAGGGTGCGCCGAACCAAACCCGGCAAGCAGCAGCGCCAGCGCCGCAACGCCCGCCTTCAACATGTCATTGCCCATCATGCTTCTATCCTCCCTGTTTGTCGTCGTCCCGGCAGGCCTTGTGCCGGGCGGCTATTTTGGAAATAGGAACGTCACCACGCCGCGGAATCCAAACCCGTCGGGGCCGCTGTCGGGGCTTTCGGCCCAATAGCGGACACCGACGGTGAAGCTGACCGGTTGCTTGTCAAACTTGACGAGCTTTGCCACCGTGAAATTGATCGGAACCGACCACTCTTCCGTTTCCCAATTGTAGGTGCTTTCTGTGTTGACGCCGAAGGTCCAGGCGTCGGCCGTGGTGTAGGAAACGAAAGGTTGCAGGAAGGTGGAGCTGATGTCCGCCCGGTCGCTGTCGCCGGCGAAGGACCAGATGTGGTTGGTCAGCGCGCCGACCGTCCACCCGCCCATCTGTTTCAGCACCACGGCGGTGGGACCGGCGCCCCATTTGCCGCCGCCGAGCAGATCGTCGGTGGCGGTTGGGACGAGAAACGCCGGACCGACGCCCCAGACGATGCCCGACGGTCCCGGGTTCCTCGGCGAGAAGAACAGGCTTTGGGTGATGTCGCCGAGACCGGACTGCTCGCCCGAGGGGCCGGCGATGTCGTTCTGCCAGATCACCGGCAGGATGGTGCGGGAGATCATGTTCCAGTCGTCGTTCAGCGAGATCGGAACGACCGGCTGGATGTTGAGTACGGCCTTCTGCCCGTCGTTCGGCCCGAACCCTTCGTCGTAGTTGAACTGCAAGGGTACACTGATCAGCGACGCGATCGGATTCGAAAGCTTCTTGGCAAGGTCTTGGCTGTCGTCCTGGGCTGCGGCCGAACCGCAAAAGCCAAATGTGGCGGTCAGCACGATGCCCGCCTGAACAGTTTGAATTGCTTTCATATCAGCACCTCCCAAAGTGACATCAGTTATTTGGCAGACAATCCCGACAAGGCGTCATCGATAGCTAACAGCAAGAACCTGGCGGCGAAAGGCTTGTGAAGATAGGCCACGCAGCCCGCGTCACGCGCCTCCGCTTCAAGCGCGTCGTCGTCAACTGCGGTGATGAAGATAACCGGCAGACTGGAGCCGAAATCGCGAAGCCAACGCCGCAACTGGATTCCGGACATGTTGCCAAGATGAATGTCGAGGACCAGGCAACCGATCGTGCCGACGAAATCGGATTCAAGAAACGTCTCTGCCGACGCGTATCCATGCGTTTGGTGACCGTGCGCGTTAAGCAACCGTTCGATGCTTCTCCGCATGCTCGGATCGTCTTCCACGACAGCCACTGTGCGTGGCGGGCTTTCCAAATTCGGTTCCTCAGAGATCTGGTGACCGTGCGAGGTCAGAACTTCCTGATCGTGAACCCTGGTACAGTTGTTCGCTATTGGCCTTTGGGGAAGAATGCAGCTCTAGTCTCCGGACGTATCCATTGGACGCGTCCGAGCCGCTCTGCGATCGACACCATCTCCGCGATCGAAGCGACGCCCAGCTTTTCCATGATGTTGTGGCGGTGCGCCTTGATCGTGCGCTCGGAGGTGTTCAGGTCGTACGCGACCTGCTTGTTACGCCTGCCGCGAACGACCAGATCGAAAACCTGCATCTCCCGTGGCGTGAGGTTTGACAGTTTGGCCTGGAGAGCCTGCAATTGATCGCGTCCAGCCCGCTTCGTCTCATTATGGGCGAGCGCGCGATCAATCACGTCTCGTAAGGTTTTCGAGGAGATCGGCTTCTCGAGAAAATCATCGGCGCCCGCCTTCATTGCCTGAACACTCGCGGCGATCGTGCCTTGGCCCGTCAAGAAGACGAGGGGAAGCAGCGGGACGGCTTGTGCAAGCCTGTCCTGCAGTTCCGGACCGCTGAGCCCGGGCATGCGCAGATCAAGAAGGATGCAGCCGGCTTCCGATTCCGGCAGCTGCGCCAGGAAATCCTCGCCCGACTGGTAGCCGCTAACCCGAAAACCATAGGTTTCGACGAGACGTCCGAGCGCCGTTCGAAACGATGCGTCGTCATCGATAATGTGAATGAATAGCTCCATAGGCGTTCAAGTGGCCTCCGCGAGCGGCAGGACGAAGCGGAACACCGCGCCGCCGCCGACGCGATTGTCCGCCCAGATCTTTCCACCGTAAGTTTCCACGATCGCGCGAGCGATGGAGAGCCCCAGCCCGGTTCCGGTTGGCTTTGTCGTGTAGAAAGCGTCGAAGATGCTGTTGAGTCTATCCTTCGGAATGCCACGTCCGGTATCCGAAATCGACATCTCGACCTTGGTATCACCATGCAGCGTCGTGTGCAGAACCAGCTTCCGGTCGGCCGTGGCGGCCTCGACCATCGCGTCGATCGCGTTTGTCGCAAGGTTCAGGATCACTTGCTGGAGATGAACCTTGTCCGCCCGCACCGGCAGTCTGCGCCCGGATTGCTCGGCGCTGACGGCCACTTGTTTCTTCGCAGCTTCTGCGTGCAAGATATTGAGGGCGCTGTCGACGATCTCATTGAGGTCGAACTCCTGCCAGTCGATCTCGCTTCTTTTCTTGAGCAGGCCACGAAGGCGGAGAATGATATTCCCGGCGCGCTCATCGTCCTCCCTGATGTCAGTCAAAATCTGCTGGATGATATTCAGATCCGGCGCCGTTCCCCTCAGTATGGCCTCTGCCGCCTCGGCATTGCTGCGAATCGCGCCTAGGGGCTGGTTCAGTTCGTGGGCTATCGATGCCGACAATGCGCCTGCGGTTGCGGACTGATTCATGTGGACCAGCTCAAGGAGACGCAGCCTGGATTCGCCTTCGGCGGCGAAACGCCGACGCCGTTCGATGAGCAGCCCTGTGATGATCAAGCCCTGCAATGCGACCACGGCAATGACTCCCACGACCAAGTCGCCATGCTGCTCCCAAAGCGTAGGTTCTCTGAAACTCAACGCGGTTTCGGCCGGAAGCGAGCTTTCCGACAGGCCCCATCGCTTTAGCTGCCTTGCGTCGGCAAAGAACGTTTGCGGCACTTCGATGTCTGTGATCGGCTTTCCCGCGAGTGCATCCAAAGCCAAGCCGGCGACCGCGTTTCCCAAGGACTCGAAGGTTACCGAGTTTCCGCCTACGACACCTTGACCAACGTAGGTGTCATAGGGTCCATAAATCGGCGCACTGGCCTTCGCCGCCACTATGGCTAAAGCGTCTTTAGGCAGGAAGTTGCGGCCTGTACTATCGGCAAGAATGGTGAGGAACAGGACAATGCTGTCCGGTGGGAAGCGGGCGGCACGCTCCACGAATTCATCGATCGCAAGACCTTCCAGGTAGGTGGTTGCGTAATCTTTTGAGGCGACCGCGAGGTCGGTTCTGGCGCTGTCAAGCCAAGTGCGATCGAAAGCTGCCGAACCGCCAATGATGAAAAGATGTTTTGCGTCGGGCTGGAGGGCGTGGGCCAATTCGAGCGTCTTGGCAATATCGAATTCGCTGAAAGCCCCGACGACATCTGCCGGCAAGTTGAGTTTCGAAGCACTGTCACGCCCGAAGCCGCAGAACACGATCTTTGCGTCGGGCGCGATGGCCTCACGGTTATTGACGATGAAACGGGTTGCCGATTCGCCGAGCGCGATCACGACGTCCGGGCGATGATCGACGTATTTCTCGGCCATGTACCGTGCCATGCGGTCGATATGGGCTTCCTCGGGAAACCTCGAGAGGTCCAGGAACTCCGAGAAGAGATCGACATTGCCGGATGTCGCCTCGATAAGCCGATTTCTGGCGTTCTCCCCGGCAATCGAGCTTGCGGGCAGTCGCTCGTCATACGGATGGAGGAGGAGCACACGCGGAGACCGGCCGACGACCTCAGCTGCTGCAGAGCCGCCGTCCAGAAAAATCGCAATCAAAATTGCAACAAGGAACCTGACCGCGTTCTGGGCGCGTCGGCGCGACCGAACAGGCGCATCGAACGGCATGATGGATACCCCTCGCAAGCCAAGCTTTTAGCCGGGAAAGTAGATCGGGCAGCATTGCCGCATCTGCGCCGGAACAACTTCCCCAAAGGACAATATCACCAAGGCTTCCTTAGGGCTACCGTGGCGTCAGCTTGAGCGTGCCGACTAGTTAAAGGAGGGGCGCACAGGCCCGGAAATCGTGCCAATCGAGCGGTTGGCGAGATTTTATCCCAGCAGGAGGAGCTGAACATGAGTTTTAAGATCCTTAACTACAGCATTGGGACCTTGGCTGCCGCGGCGGTTCTATGGAGCGCGCATGCGCCGGCACAGGCCCAGGATGCGAAAAAGCCCAACATCCTGTTCATCATGGGCGATGATATCGGCTGGATGCAGCCCAGCATCTATCATCAGGGCCTGATGGTCGGCGAAACGCCCAATATCGATCGCATCGGCCAGGAAGGTGCGAAATTCATGACCTACTATGCCGAGCAGAGCTGCACCGCCGGCCGCAATGCGTTCTTCACCGGCATGCACCCCCTGCGCACCGGCATGATCCCACCCCAATTGCCGGGCAGCCCCTCATATCTCAAGCCTGGCACCCCGGCGATCGCAAAGTTCCTGCACGATCTCGGCTACAGCACCGGCGAGTTCGGCAAGAACCACCTCGGCGATCACACCGACGCCCTGCCTACTGCACATGGCTTCCAGGAATTCTGGGGGTATCTGTATCACCTCGATGCCATGCAAGGGGTGAGCTTTCCCGACATCAACAAGACGCCTACCGAGCAGACGGTCGCTCCGCCCTGCATGAACACACCCGTTCCGGGTCTTTCCGATCCGCCCGGCGCCGTCGATCCTAAGACTACGCTCTGCCTGATGCCGCCACGTCCTGTTATCGCCTGTGCATCCTCGGACGGCACGGCGGCAAACCAGTCATGCAAGGATGAGGGGCCGCTGACATTGGAACGGTCAAAGACGGTGGACGAGGAAATCTCCGCCAAGGTCGTCGACTTCCTCGACCGCAACGACCCAGCAAAGACCGATAAGCCGTTCTTTGTCTGGTACAACCCGGCGCGCATGCACATCACGACGGTGTTGCCTGACAAGTACCAGGGCATGATCGGCGAGCCTGGCGGCAAGGACTGGGGCGCCAATGAAGCCGGCATGAAGCAGATGGACGACAACATCGGCGTCGTCCTGAAGAAGCTGGAAGACATGGGCCAGCTCGACAACACAATCATCGCCTTCACCACCGACAACGGCGCCGAGACGATTACCTTCCCGGACGGCGGCGTCACCCCCTTCAAGGGCGGCAAGCTCAGCACCTGGGAAGGCGGCATGCGCGCTCCGCTCGTCGTGCGCTGGCCCGGGCACATCCAGCCCGGAACGGTGAAGAACGACATTTTCGCCTCGCTCGACTGGCTGCCGACGCTTGTCGACATCGCCGGCGGGCCCAAGGCCAACGAGCTGAAGGCGCAGATCGAGAAGGGTGAATATCCCGGCATAGCGAAGACCACGCTCGACGGTGTGAATCAGCGCGACTATCTCGAAGGAAAATCGGAAAAGTCGGCGCGCGACACCTTCTTCTATTATTCCGGTAAGGACCCATCGGCGGTTCGTTACAAGAACTGGAAGATGTACTTTGCGATGGTGTCCGATGCGCCGACGGGCTTTTTGGCCGGCGTGCTTCCCTATCACTGGACGCAGGTCGTCAACATCAAGCGCGATCCGTTTGAGGCCTCGATCGGCGAGCAGGTCAAGACCCTGACTGGCATGGGCGGCGCCATTACCTCACCCTCCACCGCCTATGTCTATGACTGGAACATGCTGCCGATCGGACAGGCGCTCTGGCTGAAGGAACTCTCGTCCTACATCGACTTCCCGCCGATGCAGGATCCTGCCAGCTACAACCTAGACCAGGTCATGCAGCAGGTTAAGCAAATGAAGACGACCAGTCGCTCCGGCGAATAGTCGCATAGTGTCGGACGCCCCTTCGCTGGGGCGTCCACTCCGCTCAATCCCGATCCAGACACGAACTCTGGCAAAGCCATCATCAAGGGAGGACGTGACAATGAAAAAAACGGCAGCAATCGGCTTTGCAGCAGCAATGACCGTAGCCGTTGGCCTTCTATCCGTGACGACGATGGCCCCGGCGCAGGAACAGTCCAAGCCCAATATTCTGGTGATTATGGGCGATGATGTCGGTTACTGGAACGTCAGTGCTTACAACCGCGGCATGATGGGCTACCGCACGCCCAACATCGATCGCCTGGCGAATGAAGGCGCGATTTTCACCGACTACTATGGTCAGCAATCCTGTACGGCAGGCCGCGCCGCTTTCATCACCGGACAGAGCCCGATGCGCACAGGACTCTTGAAGGTAGGATTGCCGGCGGCGAAAGAGGGTCTGTCCGGGAAAGACCCGACGATTGCCGATCTTTTGAAGCCGCAAGGTTACGTCACCGGCCAATTCGGCAAGAATCATCTCGGCGACCGCAACGAGTTTCTGCCCACGGTTCACGGCTTCGATGAGTTCTTCGGCAACCTCTATCACCTCAATGCAGAGGACGAGCCCGAAAACCCCGACTATCCAAAGGACCCTGCGTTCCGTGCCCAGTTCGGCCCGCGCGGCGTCATGAAATGCGTGGCGACCACCACCGACACTCCCGGCGACGACCCCCGTTTCGGGCCGTGGGGCAAACAGAAATGCGAAGATACCGGCCCGCTGACCAAGAAGCGCATGGAGACGATCGACGAGGAATTTCTCACCGCTTCGAAGGACTTCATTGACCGCGCGCATCGGGACCAGAAGCCATTCTTCGTCTGGTTCAATCCGAGCCGCATGCATATCTGGACCCGCCTCAAGCCGGAATCCCAGGGAAAGACGGGACTTGGCATCTATCCGGACGGCATGGTCGAGCACGACGGGCAGGTCGGCGAGATACTCAACAAGCTAGATGAACTCGGCATCGCCGACAATACAATCGTAATCTACACCACCGACAACGGCGCGGAGACGTTTTCCTGGCCCGATGGCGGCACTACGCCATTCCGCGGCGAGAAGAATACCAACTGGGAAGGTGGCTATCGCGTGCCGGCGATGGTGCGCTGGCCAGGACTGGTACCGCCCCGCGTTGAAATCAACGACATCTTCTCGGCCGAGGATTGGGCGACGACGCTGGTGGCTGCCGCCGGCGAGCCAGACATCAAGAACAAGCTTCTGCAGGGCTATGACGCGGCCGGCAAGAATTTCCGTGTTCATCTCGACGGCTACGATCAGCGGGATCTTCTTGCCGGCAAAGGTTCAGACAAGCGCAAAGAGTTCTTCTACTGGACCGATGACGGCAACCTTGCAGGTCTTCGGTACCAGCAGTGGAAAGCTGTTTTCATGGAACAGCAGGCGCATGGCTTCGATGTCTGGGCGCAGCCGATGGTGCAACTGCGTTTGCCATCACTGTTCAACCTGCGCTCGGACCCGTTCGAAAGGGCCCAGCATGAGGCAGGTGATTATGTGCGGTGGTTCGTCGAGCATGCCTTCGTTCTGGTCCCGGCACAAGCGATCGTCGGTCAGCATCTGATGAGCTTCAAGGAGTTTCCGCCGCGCCAGGAGCCCGGCTCCTTCTCGGTCGAACAGGCAATGGAAAAGCTCAGGAACCCACCGACGAGCAATTAGGTGCAGGTAAAAATAGGCAGGATGACAAATATGTTTGAGCGATTGAAATCACTCTGGGTCATAGGGACGACGGTCGGAGCGTTGGCGTTCCTGGTGCCGTCCTTTGCAATTGCCCAGTCCGATCCGTTGCCCTCCTGGAACGACACCGCGCCGAAGGCTGCGATCGTCGAGTTCGTCGAGAAGGTAAGCAAGGAAGGCTCGCCCGACTTCGTGCCGGAGCCCGAACGCATCGCGGTGTTCGACAATGACGGCACGCTGTGGGTCGAACATCCGATGTATGTGCAACTCGCCTTCGCGCTCGACCGTGTAAAAGCCGAGGCGCCAGGTCATCCCGAATGGGCGACCACCCAGCCGTTTCAGGCCGTGCTCGAAGGCGACATGAAGGCGCTCGCAGCAGCCGGTGAAAAGGGCCTGGTGGAACTCATCATGGCGACCCACGCCGGCATGACTGTCACGCAATTCCAGACAATCGTGACCGACTGGATCGCCAACGCGCGCGATCCACGCTTCAAGAAGCCTTATACCGAGTTGGTCTACCAGCCGATGCTCGAACTTCTCGCCTATCTGCGGGCCAACGGGTTCAAAACCTTCATCGTCTCGGGCGGCGGCATCGAGTTCATGCGCCCCTGGACGGAAAAGGTCTACGGAGTGCCGCCGGAACAGGTGGTCGGCTCTTCGATCAAGACGCAGTTCGCGATGAAGGACGGCGCGCCGACGCTGTTTCGGCTGCCTGAAGTCAACTTTATCGACGACAAGGCCGGCAAGCCGGTCGGCATTCAGGAGCATATCGGTCGCAGGCCTATTGCCGCATTCGGCAACTCGGACGGTGATCTGCAAATGCTGCAGTGGACGACGCTCGCCGAGGGTCCGCGGTTCGGCTTGATCGTCCATCACACCGACGCCGAGCGCGAATATGCCTACGACCGGAAGAGCGAGTTCGGCCATCTCGACCTGGCTCTCGATGCCGCGGCCATCAACAAATGGACGATCGTGGACATGAAGAACGACTGGAAACAGATATTTCCAGGAAACTAGGGCTTGCGGCCCGCTCGGATATGTCAACTTAAACGGGAGGACAATTCTATGAATGTCAATCGCATCATGACCACGATAGCCCTCGCAGGCGGCCTGGCTTTGGCGACTGCCGGCGCAATGGCACAGGATACCGCGCACGTGCCACTGCAAAAGACGATCGGCCAGACAACGCCGACAGGACCGATTCCGTCCCTCGCCGTCATCAATTCGCAGGGCGCCACGCTCTACGGCGGCAAGCTCGTCCTGACCGGCGTTTCGAAAAACTCAATCGTCTTTGCCGATCGGCCGGTGCGGGCCGCGGGCCACGTCACCACCGAGCAGTTCATCATGCAGTGGGACGAAGGCAAGGACAACTTCGCCATCGACCCGCCTAATGCGACGGTCTCCGTCCTGGGCGGAGTGGGATCCGATGTCAGCGACGCGGTCGTGACGTTGAAGGCTCCGAAGCTCGAAGGAACGACATTGACATTCGACGTCGCGATCCTCGAAGGGGATCTGGCTGGCGCTACCGGGCCTGCGGCGCTCTTCATCGACCATTTCGGCGGCGGCTTCGGCGGCGGTGGGTTCCACGGCGGCGGATTCCAGGGCGGCTATGCGCATGTGGGTAACGCCACCTTCGCCCATGTCGGGGGATATCATGGCGGTGCATACTGGCATGCTCCGGTCTACCACGGGGCCTGGTATGGCGGCGGAGCCGTTGCAGCGGGAGTTGTAGCCGGTGCCGCAATCGGGGCTGCCGCCGCGGCTCCATATGCATATCGGCCGTACTGCGGCTACTATCCTTATCCCCCGTGCTATTGAGATAATCTGCAACAAGGACGCTGAGCATGGTTTACACGATGATTTCAGCGGTCTGATCCTGATGGCCTCCTTTGCGCTCGCCGGCTCTGGGCGAGCGCAAACGATCAGCTATGGCGACGCCATCACGGTACTTGCCAAGACTGCGGCGCAGACATCATAAAGCATTGCAGAGGACTCGATCTCGGCAACAACGAGATTCGCAATTGCCTCGAGCCGAGAAAATGCGCATGGCGAATGCTGCAGCACTAACACGACCTGAACCGCGCTGGGCCCCGGCCCTAGCCATTGTCGCGGTGCTGGTGCTGCTTGCGGTGTTGCCGCGTCATGTCCAAATCATGCCGGTCTGGGTATCGTATGTGGTCGCATTGGCGGTCCTGGTGCCGATGGCCGCCGTCACCTTTCCGGTCAGGGATATCCACTTTTGGTTGCGCGCCGAGAGAGCAGTGATCCTCGTGTTTGCGGGCGCATATGTCGTCAACACCGCCCTTGAGCTTGCGGACATGATCGGCGTCTTAAGCTTGGGCCCTCCAGAAACGCGCGCGGTCACGCTGTTGTCGTGCTCGCTCGCCATCTGGGTTACCAATGTCCTGGCCTTCGCGATGCTTTATTGGCAGATTGATAGCGGTGGCCCCGCTGCCCGGAAGAGTGGGGACAACCTGCCTGACTGGCTCTTTCCGCAAGCGGCGATGCCGGACGTTGCTTCACCGGGTTGGCGGCCATTCTTCTTCGACTACCTCTCTCTGGCCTACAACACGGCGACCGCCTTCAGCCCTACAGATGTCCTGCCGCTAAGCCGGCGGGCCAAAATGCTGACGATGCTCGAAAGCGCCATTTCCTTGCTGACCCTGGCCATCGTCGCCGCGCGAGCCGTGAATGCCGTTCCCTAACAGCGGGAACTGGCGGCTTGGCTCGCTGCGACCCGCGCGGATGTGGGGGCTACGGCAGGTTCCGGTATCAAGAAAAGAAGTGGCAGATGTCTCAGATTAACGCGGACCAGCTTTCGACCATGATCTCGCACGCGGTGGCGCCGTCATTCCTGCTAACCGCGATTGCTGCGTTGGTGTCCATCCTGATTGCCCGGATGACGCGCGTTACCGACCGGTTACGCAATCTGAACCAGATCGCCTACGATGACGTGGCACGCGGCTGGCTCAAGGCGGACGTCTCAAGGTTGAAGCGCCGGGAGATCCTTCTCAATCAATCGCTGCATCTCGTCGTCACCAGCGGCATCACCATCGCCGTTCTGCTGCTATTCGGATTCGTGGCAAGCCTATTGGGCTATCGTCACGAACCTGGCGCGGGCATATTGTTTGCTGTGGCCTTAGTCCTGCTAGTAGGCTCCCTGCTGCGCTTCCTCCAGGACATCAGAATCGCCCTGAGCGAGCACGATCATCATGGCTGAGGCTTGGAAGGGCGCTCTGTTGCAGTTGGCGCTGGCGTTTTTCGCGGCATTTTCCATCTCTGGCTACGCTTCGGCGGTAGAAACAAGTCCTCCCATCGATCCGCAGATCTCCATCCACAATGGGTTCATCGATGAAAAAAGATGCGCCTCCTGTCACGCGAGCCAGGCAGCGGCCTTCGCCAAATCGAACCATGCCAAGGCGATGGCTGTGGCAGACGACAGCACGGTGCGCGCGAACTTCGATGGTGCTCGCTACGAGCATGACGGCGTCCTGACGACCTTCTTCAAGCGAGGAAGTCAGTACTTCGTTCGGACCGAGGGACCGGACAGCAAGCAGGCCGAGTTCCAAGTCAAATACACCTTCGCTTACGAACCGCTGCAGCAGTACCTCGTCGACATAGGCGGCGGCAGGCTGCAAGCGCTCGATATCGCCTGGGACACGACGAAACGGGAATGGTTTTGGCTCGGCACCGGCAAGCCCGCAAAACCCGGCACGACTTACCACTGGACCGGACCCTTCTATCGCTGGAACCGGACCTGCATCGACTGTCACTCCACCGATCCTCAGGCGAATTTTCAGCCGGAGACCGGCGAGTACCAATCGACCTATGTCGCAACGAGCATCGGCTGCCAGTCATGCCACGGTGGCGGCGCGAAACATGTGGAATGGGCTGAGGCGGGTACTTCTGAATCGCTCGCCAACTTCGGCCTCGCCCCAGTCAACCAGGATGTGTGCCTAGGCTGTCATTCTCGACGGACGAAGCTTCTCGGCGGTCACGGGCCAGGAAAGGCTTTTCTCGATCATTTCTCGCCGAGCCTGCTGCGCCCGGACCTATACTTTCCAGATGGCCAAACCCTGGACGAGGTGTTCGAATATGGCTCGTTCCAGCAGAGCAAGATGGCGAGAGCCGGCGTCGTCTGCCTCGACTGCCACAGACAACACGAGGCCACCCTGAAGGCCGAGGGCAACTCCGTATGCACCCAATGCCATGCCGAGACAAAGCCGGAGCGATTTACGGACTTCGACCCGAGCGGGGATTTTGACACGCCCGCGCATACACATCACCCAGCAGGTTCCGCGGGCGCCCTCTGTGCGAACTGCCATATGCCCGAGCGCACCTATATGAAGGTCGACCCGCGGCGCGACCATTCATTCGTCATTCCACGGCCCGACCTGTCGATAGCCTACGGCATCCCGAACGCCTGCAGGACCTGCCATGCAGCCGAGACGAACGAGTGGGCGGCAGAAACGATGGACAAATGGTACGGCGCAGCCTGGCGCGAGCGCCCGACCATCGCCCATGCCTTCGCAGGTGCTGCCCAAAACGATCCGGTAGCTATCGAAGCTTTGCGTGCGCTCGTCGCCGACCGGGAACAGGCGGGCATCGTCAAAGGCAGCGCGATCGCGGAGGTGGGACGCCTCGGCGGCGATGCCGTTTTTGCAGATGTGGCTGCCGCGGCAGCTAGCCCCGATCCGCTCGTCCGGCTCGGTGCGGCACAGGCTGCCGGCAGCCTGCCGCCCGAACTGCGGCTGAATGCCATCGGAAAGCTGCTTGCCGACGAGACGCGCGCCGTTCGGGTAGCCGCTGTGACGGCTCTCGGCAATGCGCCGACGAATGATCTGCTCGGTGACCAGCGCCGCAGTTTCGACGTAGCGCTGGAGGATCTGCGAGCCTATGCGCGGGCCAATGCGGACATGGCTGAAGTACAGAACGCGTACGGCCTCTTCCTGATGGGTCAGCGTCGAGCGGATGACGCGGAGGCTGCACTGCGTCGCGCGATCTCGCTCGACAGCAGCCTCGCCGGCGCGCACGCCAATCTGGCCGAACTTTACAGGGCGACCGGCCAGAACGAGAAGTCGGAAAGCACCTACGCTGAGGCCAGTAGGGTTTCGCCCGAAGATCCGCTGCTCCGATACGGTCACGCCCTGTCGCTGGTTCGCGCGAAAAACATGACTGGCGCAATAAGCGAATTGGAGGCTTCGGTGCGGCTTGCTCCAGCCAATGTTCAATACAGGACCACGCTAGCGATAGCTCTCGACTCGGTCGGTCGCACAGGCGATGCATTCCAAATGCTTGGCGAATCGGTCACCAACGGCTCCGCCGATCCGAACCTGCTCGGCACCGCCATTCAATTTGGGCTTAAATTGCGGCGCTACCCCGAAACGCTGAGACTGGCTGAAGAACTTGCCCGGCAGCAACCGGACAACGCGCAACTTGCCGACTTGATCGTGCAATTGCGCGCTAGCCGATGAGTGGGAACCCTTGCAGATATTCAGCCAGCGGCAGCTATTGGCCTAACTTACCTATTCAATGAGCATAAGCTCCGCCTTTTCTGCCGTCAGCCGCCACGACCTGTTCTTGTGCAAAGACAGGATGGCGCCGAGCCAAACCCGGCAAGCAGCAGCGCCAGCGCCGCAGCGCCGACCTTCAACATATCATTGCCCGTCATGCTTCGATCCTCCCTGTCTGTCTCGGCAAGCCTAAGGCCGGGCCTTTTTAGCAGTATTTGTCACGTACTGCGTGCAATGCAACGGAAACCTAAATGGCACGTCGACGTGTCGATCGGCTGCGCCATCCGCGCGGCCGGGCGGTAGCGCCGGCAATAGTTGGGCGCGCAAAGATGCGATCCGCCTTTCATAACCTTGCGCGGGATTCTGATCTGCGGCTGCCGTGGATCGAGGCTGCCCTCCCGGTTGGCACCGCGGGATCCTTCGGGTAGTCGGGATGCTCAGGTTCATCCTCGGCGTTGAGGTGGTAGAGATTGCCGAAAAATTCGTCAAAACCGTGAACGGTGGGCAGATGCTCGTTGCGGTCGCCGAGATGGTTCTTGCCAAACTGGCCGGTCACATACCCTTGTGGCTTGAACAGTTCCGCGAGCGTCGGGTCTTTTTCAGAAAGCCCTTCCTTCGCGCCCGGAAGGCCGACTTTCAGCAAGCCTGTACAGAAGCACGACTGGCCTGTGATGAACCCGAACGACCTGCGGTGCAGGACTGCTGGGCGTAGTGGTCGGTGAAGATCGCACCCTCTTTCGCGATGCGATCGATGTTTGCGCGCGATAGCCCAGTTGTAGGCGCAGATGTTCCAATAGCCGACGTCATCGCCGAAGATGACGAGAATGTTGGGTTTTGCGCCGGCTGCTTGAGCTTTCGCGCTCGTGGATATTCCGGATGCGACCGTCGAAATGGCGAGCACAGATCCTCCGGTCAGCAAAATGTCGCGCCGGTTCGGTTGTCGGTCTGGATTCGCTTGCTGGTCACTCACCTGACGTCCTCCTTTGATTGTACCGCTTTTCCGAAGATGAGCCGAGTTTTCGGTTCTTTGGCGAGAAAAACATGCTCCGCGTTCTATCGACGGGACGAAACTGGTGGCAGGACGCTTCAGCCATGCCTTCGACAAAATCGGCCTTCGTGAGGTTTGCCCGTTGCCGCTCGGGGCGGAACGCAATTAACGGTAACGTTCCGGTAGAATCCGCTCGGCCAGCCCAAGAGTCGATCCTTGAGGTGAGTCCGGCTTTCCTCAATGAGCCAAGGAAGAACTCTTCGTTCTGCGCACGGGCAACCGCAACGAGACCACTTGCTGCGTGTTCTTCACCAAGTCCGGCACGTTTTTTTCGAGCCAGGCGCGTTCACACTGAGCGCCCGTGACATATCCGCGTTGCCGAAAATCGCAGCCGCGATCGCACGATGCGATGGCTGCAGAGGCTTCGGTTTCAGTCAGATCATCAAACGTTTCGACGGGCAGTCGTGGAGTTTTCGGGCGCGCTTCGACTGACGTCGATCCTTGCAGGTCAGAGGGATGGAACCACCAAGGCTGCGTATATCGATGCAAGAATGCGGTGGCGGGGTACAACTGGCGATGCCGCATCATCATCGCCGCGCCCGTGCCCATTGCAGGCAGCGGAGCATCAGAATCGACGGCCATCAGGTGCACATCGATGACGTCCTTCACATCAGGATTCCCAGCGACCTCGCGGCGGAGCGTTTCCAGGCAATCGCTTCCGGTGAAAGGTCGTCGCGCGGGTCGCTCGCCAACGGTACATGGTCACAGACTTCTTATAGAGAAATTCGTTGGCAGCGACGGCCACACCGTCACTGTCCAGCGTCACCGCCTGAGCCCGGCCGTCGCGTGCCAACGCCGTGTGCAGTTCGTCCATCTGGCAGCGAACGCGCTGGCTCCCATCACGATCTGATCAATTTCGAGGCGATCATTTGCAAGGTTGTCGAACATTCTCGCCGGCAAATCGTCGGGGGCTGCCCGCTCATTCGGAGGCGCATGCAGCAGGTTCACACCCAGAATGCCACCGCCTCTTGCTGAAGCAGGTTGGTATTATCGCGAAGGTTTACGTGCAACAGAATCTCGCTCGCTCAGCCCGCAGATGATCCTGAAAGCGGACGCCGATCCAGCCGTGGCAATCGTTGGTGCCCGCAAAGTTGCGGGCGGCGATGGTATCGGCGAAAGCGAACAAGCGCGTGTCCTTGCCGCGCGCATCGCCGACCTGTTGCACGAGAGATTTCCATTCACAATCGAGCATCGTCTCAAGCCGCGGCCTGGACACGTCCGCGTCCCGGGGCCGTAAAGGTCGTCACTCACTTCCTTGCCAGAAACGGTAGTGGCGGTATCATTCATGGCGGGATGGCGAGCACGAAATCAATGTGCGACGCTCGCGGTGATGATTCCAAGATTGACCAATCCGCTAACGATCAGTTGGACGGCAACCGCGGTCAGGAGAATGCCGAAGACAACCTCTGAGACGACAAGGCTCGCTGGCTTCATTCGCTTTGCCAGCGCGTCGATATTGGTGAACACCAGGTAATCAAATGCGGCAACGAGCAGGATGAGCCCCGCAACCAGCGCTGCACTTGCAACCGAGACGACTTCGCCGGAGGCAATGATAATGACCGTGATGCCAACGGGGTTGAGCAAGTAGGGAATAGCAAGGGGAAAAATCGCGATCTTTTCCGGGTCCACCGGCAGGCCCAAATCCTCCTCGTGCTTTTCGGTCGGTCCAGACGCCATCTTGATCGCGAGGAGCGCCAGGATAATACCGCCAGCAATCGCAACCGCACCGCCAGTGATATGCAACAGTCGCATCAGCAGTGCGCCAGTGGCAAAAAGGATCAGAGCCGTGACAAGAGCCGTCAAAACCATCTGGCGGCCTATTTTGACCTTGGTTTCGGCGTCGAACTTTTGGGTCTTTTCCAGAAATGGCACCAGCGCGATCTTCGGTCCCATGCCAATCAGCAGGAGGAGGAGGAGTTTTGCCACCAGATTGATATCAATGACTGCGAAATCCATCGCGAAGTTCCCCCTCGACGGCGCTGTTCGTGAAGAACTGTCGACTATCCGAAACGGAATGTCCAGCAAATCGGGAGAATTCTGCCGCCGCTAAGAACAAGCGCCGCACCATCCAACAACTCGCTAGGATGCTGCCTATCAAACTGCTCTACATTCCACGGCGCCTGCGCTCGCTCAGCTCTGCGCGGCTGTCTCTGATCCAGAAAAACGCTTGTCCGCTTGTCGTGAAAATTTGGCCGGCGTTACCATGTAAAATAACACCCAGATGGCTGGAACCGTCAAAAGAGGTGTATAGTGTAGTGACGGTGAGGGGTCGCTTACGCCAATGAAAACCAAAGCCGCGTGGTAAGGGTCATGATTGCTCGTGCCTGTGCGCTGGGTTCCCCCTGCCGGCTTGCCCGGGCCCAAGACTGATAAGGAAGCAAGCATCCGTCCGCGGCGCGATGCCTGCGTAGTCTGACAGGGAGAAGATGCCATGGCGTCCGATGCAACCGGGACCTCTCAAGAGAACGCCGCTGACGGCGCGGATACGCAAGCGACGAAGGGCAACCCGCTGCGCCGGGTCGCGCTTACCGTGCTGCTGCTGGCGTGCCTGCTGTTTGTGGTAGCGATCTTCATGGAGCGGCGAACGCCTTCTTCTTCGCAGGCGACGGTCAGCGCCTATGTCGTCGGCATCGCGCCCGAGGTCACCGGGCGGGTCATCGAAGTGGGTGTCGCCGACAACAGCGGCGTGACGCCCGGCCAGATGCTGTTTCGCATCGATCCGCAGCAGTACCAGCTCGCCGTGGCGGAGGCGGAAGCCCGGCTTGCACGGGTAGGTCAGTCGATCGGCGCTTCGACAGCGTCCGTCGATGCCGTCCAGGCGCGGCTGGTAGAGGCAAAGGCGAGCCGTGACAACGTCCAGGAGCAGGCCAACCGGGCGATCGAGCTCGTCAAGCGCGGCGTCTATTCTAAGGCCAAAGCCGACGAGGCCAAGGCGGCGCTGGATCAGTCCAATGCCTCGGTGGTTGCGGCGGAAGCCGATCTCAAGCGAGCGCAGGAGGAGCTTGGACCGGCGGGCGCCGACAATCCGCAACTGAGAGAGTCCTTGGCGGCGCTCGAACGTGCGCAACTCGATCTGCTGCGCACGACGGTTTCGGCGCCGGCGGAAGGCTTTGTCACCAACCTCCAGCTTTCCGTCGGAGGCATGGTCGGCGCGGGGCAAAGCGCAATGACCTTCATCGATGTCGGCACGGTGTGGATCACCGCGGCGTTCAAGGAAAACAGCCTTGAGAACGTCGCTGCCGGCAACCGCGCGGAAGTGGTTTTCGACGTCCTGCCAGGCCGGATTTTCTCGGCCAGGGTGGAGAGCGTCGGGCTGGGGGTGGCTCAGGGAAATGTCGATCCCAAGACCGGGCTGCCGAAGATTTCCACCGATAGCGGATGGATAAGGACGCCGCAGAGCTTCCCGGTCCGCCTGATCCTCGACGATGGCAGGCCCAAGGGCGTGGGCTACGGGTCGCAGGCGAATGTCGTGATCTATACTGGCGACAATCCGCTTACCAATGCGCTCGGCAGCATCTGGATGCGCGCGTTGTCGGTCCTGACCTATGCCAGCTGACGGCAACCTTGCGCACGCCAATGCCAAGCGCAAGGGGCTGCGCATCGCGCTGGCCGTAGCCGTCGGCTTCACGTGGTCGGTTCTGTCGGGGGCGATCATCCCCTTTCTGGGACCATTGTTCGCGGCGCAGTTCCTGATCTCCAGTTCCCGCCCGCTGCCGCCGCAGAAGGCGCTGGGGATGGCTGTCATCATTGTTGTTGCCGGCGCGCTTCTGCAGGCCGTCGCGGTGCTGACAGGCGACCGGCCGCCGGTCCTGTTGCTGCTGCTCGGGCTGGTCTATTTCGTCAGTTTCTACCTGCAGGCGAACGGCAAGGGCGGAGGGGCGATCTTTCTCGTCCTGGTGGTCGCCGTGATGGTGCCGCTGCTGACCGTGCTCAACCGCGACCTCGGCGATTCCATCCTGTCGATCCTGGTGCAGGGCGTGGTCAGCGGAACGATCCTGATGTGGATTGCCCATGCGGTCATACCCGACCGAGGCAGCGCCGATATCGAAGCTCCGGATCTTGCTGCAAACCCTCGCGCTGCGCGCTATGCCGCCGCCAATGCCGCCATTCTGCTGATCGCCGTGCTCGCTTGCCTGACGCAGGACGGCCTCGCCACGGCGATTGTCATTCCGATCACCGTCGCATCGCTGTTGTCGCAGCTCGACGTCAGCGCAAGCGCAAAGACAGCCTTCGGCCTCGTCCTGGTCAATCTCATTGGAGGTGTGTCTGCATCCCTTGCCTTCGCATTGCTGCAGGTTCGCCCCACCGCCCCGTCGCTGTTTGTTCTGGTGCTGCTTGCCGGCCTGGTGTTTGGCGGCCGCGCCGCGCTTGGAGATCCCGCTGCCAAGCTCTACGCCGGGGCCCTGACCATCTTCCTTGTCGTGTTTGGAATCGGCGTGTCGCCGCTGCCGGTATCGGCGGCGGAGTCCTTTTCTACGCGCGTCAGCTACATCCTCGTCGCCATCACCTATACGATCTTCATGGCGGCGTTGCTTTGGCCAGGAGCGAGGCGCAGCGCTGAAGACAGGGTGCTGTCATGAAGTGCTTGTGACCGCTCGGACTCGGCCAGTGCAACGGTGGCCGTTCGCCGGTGAATCAGCCCGACGACAACCTCCTCTACGACCCTGAGAACAAGAAGCAGGATCAAATAGAGGAACGCTTTGTAGGCTATGACGGTGACAATCCTGTTTCCCCCGCGCCGACTTCCCAATCGCTTCAGCCATGCTTCGACAAAATCGTCCTTCGTGAGGTTTGCCCATTGCCGCTCGGGGCGGAAGGTAATTAACGGTAACCTACGGGCAGAATCCGCTCGGCCAGCGTAAGTCGATCCTTGAGGTGAGTCCGGCTTTCCTCAATGAGCCAAGGAAGAACTCCTCGTTCTGCGCACGGGCAACCGCAACGAGACCACTTGCTGCGTGTTCTTCACCAAGTCCGGCACGTTTTTTTCGAGCCAGGCGGTCGTGCGTGAACATCTTGGTCGGTCCGCCAGAGTCGCACATTTACAAGAGTCAACAGATCAACCGACGTCCTTGCTTCAACCATTGCTTCTCGACGCCGACTCGATGATCGTCGCTTTCTATTCACCCTGCACGGCAGGCTGTGCGGCTTTCTGCTGGGCAAGCGAGATCACGTTGGCCGCGGCAGCGGCCGCCTGCTTCTCATCGGTTCCCACCTGAACCGTGGGCTGGGCAAAATGGATGCCGTTCTCTGCGAACGCCTGCTGGATCATGGTGTAGGCCCTGCGCCTGACGACGAATTGGTGACCGGGCTTGGTCATGAAGGCGAAGCTCAGCTCGATGCCGAAGTCGCCGAACTGCTCGACGCCCTTCATCTTCACTGTCTCGATAATCTGCGGCGCCAGTTCAGGATCAGCAAGCAATTCCGCGCCAATCCCCTTCAAGAGCTTCTTCACCTTCCTGAGGTCGGTGTCGAACGACACCCGGATCCTGAACTTGTCGATCACCCAGTCGCGGCTCATGTTCTGCACCGCGCCAAGGTCGCCGAACGGAACCGTGAACACCGGGCCGCGATGATGGCGCAGCTTCACCGAGCGCAGGCTGAAGGATTCGACGGTTCCCTTGTAGCTGCCGCTCTCGATGTACTCACCGACCCGGAAGGCATCGTCGAGCATGTAGAAGACGCCGCTGAGCACATCCTTGACCAGGGTCTGCGAGCCGAAGCCGATGGCAACCCCGAAGATTCCCGCGCCGGCGATCAACGGAGCGATCTGCACGCCGAGCCCCGAAAGCACCATGAGAACGGCCACAGTAGCAAGCAGCACAGCCAGCATGTTGCGGAAGATCGGCAGCAAGGTCCTGAGCCGGCTCCGGCGCGCCGCCTCTTCAGCGCTGACCGTGTCGTCGACCGCGGCCAGTTCCAGGGTGCGGCCTATATAGGCTTTCGCCAGTTGCCAGATGAGATCGGCAACCAGCAAGATCAGGACACCGTGGAACAGGCCGCGCACGATCCGGTTTATCGTGGTATTACCTTCCGCCATTGCACCTGGGTCCAGGCGCCAGACCAGGCTCAGCCACAGCACCGCGAGCAGGATCACCAGCGCGCGAACGCCGCGGTTGATCAGCACTGTGCGAACCGAATTCGCCGAGGTGGCATTGTCCGGCCGGACCACCAGCGCCTCTGCCACATGGCCGGCGATGGTCAACGCCTTTGGCAATAGCAAGGCATAGATGCCGAGCCATAGCGCGCCGTCGAGGTCGGCGACCCAGAGCCCCCAGAGGAGAACCAGGTAGATGGTAAGGAGCCATTCCCTCGTGCTTATGCGCTGTGCGGTCGCTGGGCGGCCTGGACGCCGCCAGACCATCTCGACGGCGAGGACAAGAAGCCCGATCCCCAGCAGATAGGCGATCAAACGCGTTGCATCCGGCGAAAAGCCCAGGTGCGGAAGCAGGCTGACGGTCGCCCAGCCGGCCATCAGATACCCGGTGAAAACGGCCAGCCGGCGATACCAGAAATGGGCTTCGGCATCGCTCGCCGGAACAAGCCGGAGCGGTTTCTCCTGTCCCGCCGGAATGGCGCCGCTATGCGGTGCAAGCAGTATCCTGCCGATGGCCATCACCACCCGCAGGACGATGAATGCGACCAGATAGGTCAGGATTACAACGCGCAGCAAGGCGGGCCAATGGAAGGCCAGGAAAACCCCAGCGCTGACGAGAGAAAACACGACGAGCGGCGCCAGTTCCGCGAGCAATCGGGCCGCACGATTGCCATTGCGTGTCGCACTCGCAACCGCTGGCTGCCCGGAGCGGGGCTGCTGCGCTCCACCTATCGCCCGCTTGAACAGCCATTCCGCTCCGAACCCGAGCGCCAGCAAAACTGCAAAGAGACTAAGGATCGTAGCGAATCCGCGATTGTTGATCTCTGACTTTACAATTCGGACCGCATTCGCGGCCTCGCCCGGGATGCGCGGAAACGCATTGCGCAACGCAACGAGATGGTTGCGGATGATGCTGTCCCAGACCGCCATCTGGGAGGCGGCTGGCGCACCTGGTCTGTCCGCAGGGGGCACAGCCATGGCGTCCAGCCGCGCGCGGATGTCGGGATCATCAAGCATCTTGATGAATGCCTGAAATTTTTCATCCGCCACCGGCGCGGCCGAAGTTTGCTGCGCCTGCGCCATCGAGGCGCTGCCAATTGCCGCCAACCACACCAATGCCAGCGCGGCCATGACGCACACCGCCAAAAATGGCGACTTTTGCCGGAATATCTCGATCGCTCTCATGCCGCCTCCCGCGAAAATCCGATCTCGACTGATCTACCCAGTCACCGAGCAGGCTCCCAAATAACAACCAATCCTTCGAGCCACATTATCACCAAAGCTCCACTTTCTTTCATGCTTTGAGGCATGCTTGGGCGAGCTGGATTTCGCGATTTCGTCCCTCGAGTATCCCGCTGGCCTCCCCGTCAGTCAGTTCGGCCGCCTAGCATGCGGTCGAGTTCATCCGCCAAGCGGATGCAAGGGTCTATGTCACGGGCCTTGGCAGCGTTCTCCTTTGCCCGATCATAGTCGCCTTTTGCGTAGTAAGCGATGGCGATGCCCTCATAGGCCTGAGCGTTGGCGGGTTCATAGCTGAGCAGCTTTGCCGTGCCTTCAATTGCCAGGTCATAGTCTCCGAGACGCAACGCCGAAACTCCAAGCCCGGCGAGCGCGTTACGCTGGGAACCGTCAGCGTCAAGTATCCTCCGATACCATTCAATGGCGCCTGCATCGTCTCCGCGCGCCGCCGCCTGGCCGGCAATCTCGATCATCAGGTTGATGCTTCCCCTTCCCGGCATGGTCATTTGGGCAAAGTTTACGGCGAAACCGGGCAAGCAATCCGCAATCCGCCGGGCGGCACCGAAGGCGGTTCACAACGCATTCCGAGAAAACGGAATTCGGGCCGTGCCAAAACCGACATCCGACCAAAGGGCAATGGCTATCGCGTGATGGTCGTTCGCAGGATGTCGGCTATCTCTCAGGAACGGCGGCAATGGGGGTCAAACCTGACCTCATGCCGTCGTCGATGGCGTCGGGGACCGAACGGTCCGCAGGCGCTGGCCAGTATTAGCCCGTAGGTTACAGTTATTTACGTTCCCTGACGTCAGCCGATCGGCCAAGGTCACTCACAGCGCGTAATATCGCCTCGCCCCGCAAGAGGACAGCAGCCTCTGAGCAATCGAAATGGGGCGCCTTTAGCCAGAAACATTTTGCACACAAGGGGAATATCAATGCGAAAATTCACGACACTCATCGCGGCAATGTCAGTAACACTTTCGTCTGCGATGGCAGCCTACGCACAAGATCAAAGCCCCCTTCCCAAGGCCAGCGATGTGCTTGTCCGATACGGGGACGACGTTGAGGGCTGGACGGTCTATGCCAATAAAACCCGCGGAGATTGCTTGATCGTGCACTCAAATGGCCCAAATTCGGTGCAAATGGGCGTTACCGCAAATCAGGAGGTCGGGTATCTTGGCGTGTTCACGAAGCAGGATATCGGCCTTCAGAACGGGACCAAGTCGGAAATCTTCGTCTCCATCGGCGGCCGTCTCTACGAGGGTGTGGCTACCAGCATGAGCGGCGACCTCAAGGGCGGATACTCTGGCGGCTACATCTTGACCGACGACCCGAATTTCAAGCGCGACGTAGCGAAGCAATATGAAATGATCGTGTTTCCGGAAACCAAGGGGGCCTTTGTCGTCGATCTGAAGGGGACTTACAAGGCAATGGCAATGGGCCGCAAGTGCCTCACACAGTGACCCCGCTCTGACCAGTCAGTTGCCTTTCATGGGTCCGGAACGCGGGTTGGCGTTTGAAACAGAATGGGCAATTCTGTTCCACCCGACGCCCAATTGGGCACCGGGCGCGGTGTATTTCTTGGGTGGCGCGGAGCACCATGGTGCGCCGGGCGCAGTCGCGGCAAGCGCCCTACTGGACTTAGTCGCGGACTTTTCAGCAATGTGCAGATGGAATACCATTGGCATCGCAGCAATATCACGCGATATGCCACAAGCAACGTGACGTTGCCCTTTTTCAAGGACCCCTCAGTTGTCACCGATTTGTCGGCGGAGTTCGCTCGGAACGCCACGTAGAAGCAGACAACTCCAGACGGCAAGAAGCGCGTGAAGTCCAGCCGCGGACCAAAGCATGACGCCGGTCATCTTTAGGACTGCACCCGCGTAGACGGGGAGAATTGATACCGCCGTGTTGTAAATCAGAATGCCAACAAGCGCTCCATCCATGAGGACGCGCGGGACATGGCCAGAGAGGCTCGGGAGTGTCCAGTATGGGCGCTTTAGCGGAAGTTTTGGGGGTCGATCTGAAAGCGTCGTTTAGTTAGCCGCAATGTCACCCGAATGAACGCCCCCGCCAGTAATCTCATGAGCACTGAGGGAAAAGATCCGGTCACGGAAAAATGGCAGGCAACTCTGCCCGCCATCTCCGACTTCACCAAACCGGCAGCGTTTACTGGTGGCCAACCATCGTGCAGAAGGCGCCATGGTTCTGGTCATCAGTGGCTATGTCGCCGCATTCCTGCGTTATCTTGGCGCGATCCTCGTCTTTCAACCCCGTCCAAGCGTCCTTGAAGTCGGCTTCCGATTTTAAGGTCTTCATATCGGCAGCGGTGTAGAAGGGCGCCATTGTCGTCGGCTCGTCGAGGGCGCCGCCGTGCTCGGCAAGTGCGGCGCCGGTCATCATCGAAAGCGTCATCGCGCCCGTGCAAAGCATGTTGAGGTTCATGATCATTTCTCCTGGTTGCTTTTAAATTCGTCCAAGCAGCGATCCATGCAGGAACGCGTCACCTTGGCCGATTGCTTTGCTTTAGGGAACGTAACTAACTGTATCCTACAGGTGGAATTGCAGGCGGGACCAAGACAGTCAGCCTTGATGGCAGTCAGCTCAGTGTCCGTGAGATCTTCGAGGCCTCAATCTGCAAGGCGTGTACGATCTTGTAGGGACTACGATCCGGTCAAGCACCGATCCATGCAGGAGCGCGCCGCTAGGGGCGGGTTTACTTAGCTTCGGTCACTTGAGCTGCTTGATCTGGAATCAGAACCACCCGGTAGGTTACGCCCTCGCACTTGAGCAGGTAGACAGTGTGATTGGGGGCTGATTCCGCTTCGATACGCTCAGCCGAGCTTGGATTGTCGCAAGGAAAGCCCTGGCTTCGCACCTGGTCGCCAACGATCCTTACGTCAGCGCTCTGGTCTTGGGCTGTGGCGGTCGCAATAGAACCTCCGAGACCAACCGATAAGAGAACGCGTGTGGCGAGGGATCGAATCCACAACGATCTTGGACGGCTATTCATTGCGCTCTCCTTGGCACGCGGCACGCAGTTTCCGAAGCGCCGCTGCTCCCTGCCCCCAAACTGTTTCAAAAGGCGGCGAAAGCCTAAACTGGCGCACTGCAGCCGAGACCGCTCTTCGTCTATCCCAGGCAGTAGCCTAATCGTATGGAGGCGGTAGCGGAATGTAAGTTACGTGGGTGACGGGGTATTTGCTGAACATCCCGCAGCGAGCGCGGTCGGCATGAACGCCCATAAAAGGCGCACAAGGCAGGGTACACGGCGTTCGGCAAGGGCAATCCACGAAATGGACGGCAGTAACCGCGACCACGACAGAGCCAGCCGGACTGAGGAAATGGCGCTGCTGGCTGTATGCGCTATCCTGCGGTCAGGGAAGGTGATCGCCGGGCCAAGGCCCGATATCTTCTGAAGATCGGAGGCGCGCGGTGAGCACGATCTGGCAGAGCATATGCAGGCTCTTCTCCGTTCGCCTGGCGTCGCCGCAATGGTAAAAACCGCATGGCACAAGTGATCTTATAGGAAACGTATCGCCGGCCCTTTCCAGAAGCATCATGAGGCCCCATTGGTCTTCCCCTGTGAAGGGCAGCGCCAATTTTCAACCCTATGCACCCGTTGCCGACCTTACATGGTCAGGTTGCATCCTCCTGAGAGGACGATTGCTGCCGTTCGGACTACAGTTGCCCACGTAAGTTACACACCCGCTACTTGCCCTGTGGAGTATGGGCTGCCCTACTCTACGCCAGCAACGGTTGGCTAGCACTCAGGGCGGCGGAGCCCCGGTCCAGCAGTTGAATTTAATATCTGCGAGCATGGCAAGCACCGGGCGTTCGGTGACACCCGACATTATTTCCCACCGATATGGAGGGGCAATGGATATTCGATCTGCCACTCGGGTTCTGCAAGTTACTGCCTTGTTCTTTCCGGCGTTGTTGTTCAGCGGCGCGGCGTCTGCCCAGGACGACACGCAGGAACTCGTCAAGAAGCTGTCGAACCCGATCGCCTCGCTGATCAGCGTGCCGTTTCAGTTCAACTATGACAGCGGCTATGGCCCGAACGACGGCGAGAAGGCCTACGTCAACATCCAGCCGGTCATCCCCGTCTCGCTGAATGCTAACTGGAGTATGATCTCGCGCACGATCGTGCCGGTGATCTGGCAGAACGACATAGCCGGCCCGTCGGGCGAGCGATTCGGCCTCGGCGACATAACCCAGAGCCTGTTCATCTCGCCGTCCCAACCGACCGGGTCCGGCATCGTCTGGGGCGTCGGCCCGGTGTTTCTGGTTCCTACCGCGACCGACGACCGGCACGGCGGCAAATGGGCCGCAGGCCCGACCGCCGTCGTGCTGAAGCAGAGCCACGGATGGACGATTGGCGCATCGGCGAACCATATCTGGTCGTTCGCCGGCGACAGCGGCGTGCGCCCGCCTTGCCCGCGCGGAACGACTGCAATTCTGCCCGTAGCATACAGTTAGTTACGTTCCGTCGGGTCAAGCAATGGGCCAACGTTCATTGGGAATGCGCCAACCGACGCCGTGAGCTGATATCTGCGGCTAGGCGAAATTTTTGAACGACAGCAACCAGAGATGGGAGTGACGCATGGCCAAGAGACTGAGCGTTCTTAGCGGAACGGTCCTGATTGCCGTTCTTGCCCAAACCGGGGTCGGCCAGACGCAAACCATCAGCTATGCCGACGCCGCAACATTGCTTGCCAAGGAGTGCGGCGCCGACGTGAAGAAATTCTGCAAAGGCCTCAATCTCGGCAACGGGCGAATCAAGAACTGCCTTGAGCAACATCAGGCGAAGGTCTCACCGGCCTGCACCTCGACCATGGCCGGCGTGATCGCCTCGATCCAGCTACGACTGGCGGCGCAGGCAAGCGTCGACAAGATCTGTGCGCGTGATGCGGCCCGGGCGTGCAGAGGCGTGGTCCCGGGTAAGGCGCACATTCTTGGATGCCTCTTGAAGGCGACGCGTATCGTCGGCGCGAAATGCAGTCAGGCCATCACCGATGCCGGATGGCGGTGACCCGTGTTGAGACCAGGAGAACCGAAAATGTCTATTCGCCGATTTCGCAATACCTTGGCGCTGACCGTTCTTCTGGCCGCTGCCGGCAACGCGGGGTCTCAGCAGTTGAGTGAACATCAACTCGTCAACACCTTAGGACAGGTCGCCGAAGCGGCATCAGCCATCGACGTGGCGATGCTTGTGCAGGAAGTGGCTTCCAACCCGGGCAAGGGGGTTGCCGGCCTGCCTCACTGGAGCCAACTGGCGACCCTCCCGCAGTTCTTTGTCGAGATCAACTTCGAGAATAACTCCGTCGCAATCGAACCCGGGTCCTATAGGACGCTTGGCTTGATCGCCGACGCGCTCCACCATCCGCTGCTGCTCCGCTACAAATTTCTTGTCGTGGGGCATACCAATGCTACCGGCGATGCCAAACACAATCTCAAACTCAGCGCGCGCCGCGCCGAAGCCATAGCGGAGGCTCTGAGCACGACCTTTTCGGTGGCACCGAATCGCCTTTTCGCGATTGGAGCGGGATCAGAGATGCCGGTCGATGCGGCCAATCCGAAGGCAGCCGATAACCGTCGGGTTCAGTTGCTCAATATTGGGTTGGTCAAGTAGCTTCGCGGGGGATCGGGAGGTGCTGTGCAGCTACTCTCGTTCATACTGGCCGTTGGCGTCCAGTGTAGTGACATCAGGTCCGCCGAAGGCGGCTAACATCTGAGGAGATTTGCCATGATATTCAATCACGCCACACGTCTGATGCTCTTTGTCGGAGGCCTGGGGTTGGCAACCACCGGAGCCGTCGCCCAGGATACAACCAAGAAGCCGCATATCCCGCTGGAGAAGACCATCGGCGCGGCTACTCAGACCGGTCCGGTGCCATCGCTCGCCGTCGTCAACTCGCAAGGCGCCAAGCTGGAGGGCGGCAAACTGGTCCTGACAGGCGTATCCAAGAACGCAATTGTATTCGCCGACCGACCGGTGCGGGCCGCAGGGCATGTCACCACCGAGCAATTCATCATGCAGTGGGATGAAGGCAAGGACAACTTTGCCATCGACCCCCCGAATGCGACAGTCTCGATGCTCGGCGGCGATGGATCCGATATAAGCGACGTGGTCGTGACCCTGAAAACTCCGAAGCTGGAGGGAACGACGCTGACGTTCGATGTTGCTGTCCTGGAAGGAAATCTGGATGGCGCCACTGGGCCGGCGGCGGTTTTCATCGATAACTTTGGGGGCGGCTTCCACGGCGGCGGCTTCCACGGCAGCTACGCGCATGTGGGTGACGCCACCTTCGCCCATGTCGGCGGCTTCCACGGCGGCGGCTATGGCGGGGGCGGCTACTGGCATGCTCCGGTTTATAACGGGGCCTGGTATGGTGGCGCACGCGTTGCGGCGGGCGTGGCTGCCGGTGCCGCCATTGGCGCGGCTGCGGCGGCTCCTTACTACAATCCCTACAGTGCTGCCTGCGGATATTACCCGTATCCGCCGTGCTATTGAGGGCGGGCGAGCGCGGCCGTCAAGCAATCCGATGCAGCCGATCCGGCGCGCGACACCGACGCGATGGCATCCGTCTGGTTCGTCGCGCGGGTTGCCGGATTCATCGTATGACGGAGAATGCAAGTTTCTGGTTCGACACACGCAAAGGCCCAGGTGATGGCGCCCTCTAATTCAGACCGAACCAAACTCCAATCGCAGACAGGAGGCGGAGCTTGATGCGGCCGGCTCGTACTCCCGATTGTGCTGGCCGCACTGGCAACTACGGCCAAATCCCCACGAGAGTGCTTCCTTCAAGCAATCGGACTCGCATTCATTAGGCTAGAAAGACAACTTGATGGACGAAGGGGCAGTTCCCAAGCCGGTTTTGGAAATTGTTTTCGGCACGTTGATAATGATTGTCATTATTTTCGTCCACGGCGCGGGAATTCGGACAATCAATCAGCGCTTCAGCGAGTCTTGGGTTCAGGTGAATGACACCACGGCATATTGGCGCCTCAACCTGTTGCTCGCCGTCACGATAGGGTCTCTGGCAGCCTTGCATTTCGCCGAAACGCTCCTCTGGGCCATCCCTATATTTTTGGCCGGATTAATCCCGTCAATGCGTGACAGCTACTACTACGTCCTGGAGAGCTATACGACGCTCGGCGAGGGCAGCATTAGTTTGCCTGATCGATGGCGTTTGGTCGGACCGATCATAGCGATGTCGGGGTTGTTCACATTCGGTTGGACGGGGAGCGTCCTGGTAAGCATCATGACCGAGTTCGGCGAACTCGACAAAGTGCGGGCCAAGGACCTGAGGGATCGCGGGCCTCCTGAAGGGACTGACCCAGAACCATGACTACAGGTCCGTGTGCGGCATTGTCTCCCTTCCCGAGACGACAAACGGGTTCCACCACTGAACGGATCAATGTTCGGCAGGCGTAAGGGGACGTAGTATGCTAAGATTTTCAGTGAGGAGCGCACCCCGAGCAGACGCGGTGTCGATGACCCATATAGTTCGGCTTTTGATCGTCCTGGCGATGGTGGCTGTGACTTCTGACGCGATGGCCGACAGCAATTCCATCGGTGTATCAGTTACGTCTGATCGCGAACAGCAAGACCTGGGCGAACCGGAGAGCACCCAATTTGAAGTCAGTGCCTCACACGCCTTCGATACCGGCGTCATTTTGGGTGCCTCGGCCCAATATTCCAATAAGGCCTTTAGCGACTCTGCAACTGCCAACCTCGAAGTCACGATAGGCTACCGTCTTCGCTTCAACGACACCCTCTCCGTGATCGGCAGCGCGGGAATTGGCGATCGTTTGCAGGTATCCGGCGACGGCAGTGACATTGCCTACTACGTGCTCCGCGCAGCAGCGGACCTGAAGCTCAGTGAGAAAGTAACCTGGAATGCGGTTGCCTTTCGATACCGTGATGCGTTCGAATCCAGCGACGACTATTTGACGCCGCAGCTTGCGACCGGCGTTACCTTTAAGGTGGATAATCACAATTCGATTTCGAGCAGGATTCAATACAATTGGAAGGATTGGCACCCCGACACCGTCGGCTTCGCTCTCGGATACTCGCGCTCTTTCTAAAGCGGACACGTGCCAGCTCGATCATTGTCGATCAGACCAGCTGAGCGAGGCAAGTGGCTTCTCCGCGACACCTCCATGGCTCTCGGAGAGGCGTCAATTTGTGACTTCGTGGGGCCTACGCACTCAATTCTCCGAGTAGAATACCGTTAGTTACGTTCCGCCCCGTCAATTAATCCGCTAAGATTTACAGAGGGAGCAAGCCCTCGCTGGAATTGCAGGCAAAGGATTGCAAAATGACCACCAGACGGGACCTTCTGCTGGCGACCTCAGATCTCGCTGCGGGCGACACAAACACCTCCTCGTGCGGCTTGCGGTCACTTTCCTTACCCGCCTGCGATTGAGCTGATCGAAGACCGTTGCGCATCGTATAGAGGATAGAATTGCCCATGCGGCGTCGAACCAAAATACGGACTGCCAGCACCGTTGTACTTGGTGTGGCGATCGTCTATTTGCTCATCGCCTATTTCGTCGTGCCGGAAATCTGGATGTTTCGAGATGCCTCACGCGTGTCGGACTTTGGCGGCATGCTCACGCATACGGAGCAAGATATACCGGGTGATCCGATCAACGTCGGGCTCGTCGGAACAAAGGAAGAGGTCATTCGCGCATTCGTGGCAGCCGACTGGGACCCTGCCGACCCCATCACGCTCCGTTCTTCCATCGATATCGGTCTCAGCGTCGTGCTCCACCGACCCGATCTGGATGCTCCTGTCAGCGCCTTGCTTTTTGAGGGGCGGAAGCAAGACCTGGCTTTCGAAAAACCCGTCGGAGACAGCGCGGACCAGCGCAATCATGTCCGTTTCTGGCTGACCAAGAAATTGGGCAGCGATGGCCGTCCGCTTTGGCTGGGTTCGGCCAGTTTCGATCGCGGCGTCGGACTTAGCCATGACACGGGCCAAATCACCCACCACATAGGCCCCGATGTCGACGCGGAACGCGATCTGGTCATCAGCGACCTGACGGCAGCCGGACAGCTTTCCTCCAGTTACGAGATCCCTGGAATCGGCGCCACCAAGGACGGCCGCAACGGCGGCGGCGATCCGTATTACACGGACGGGAAGGCCCTCGTTGGTGTGCTGAACGGAGCTTCGCCTATTTAGCCCCGCCAGAGCGGAAGCGGAGTCGGCGTTTTTTCGCATTCAACTTCGGATGTCACGGGTGCGCGGCATAGAATCGGATTATCCCGGCACACCGGCCGCCAGAGCGGTTGGCCGAGCGTGCGGCTCAGGTCCTGGCCGAGCTCAGTTATGTACATGCTTTTCGCAAGAGCGATGGACGCACCCAAGGCAGCCGAGCGAAATCGCTCGTGAAGTAGTCGGCCGGCGAGCACACCAGCATCAAGTCAAGGATCGGCAAAGGGCGGCCGGTCCTGTCATTCTGGATACCAACCTGTTGCCCATGTGCTCGTGGACTTGCTTCCGCAAGGGTCTGCAATGGGTCCGACATACGGCATCCGACCAAAGGGCAATGGGCGTGATAGTCGTTCGCAGGCCCACAGTGTCAACGAGCGGTTCGTTAGCGACATCATTTGGACCGCCGGATGGATCAGAACCGGTTGTCAGCACCGACCCATTTTAATCATTCGCTCGGATGAGCCCTGGAAGTCGATGTATCGTTGCTGCGTTCCGATGCATACGCGTTGCCGAGATGGTACAGATCATTGCGCATTTGGGGTGGGAGACGGTACGCCAACACGGATCAATCGCGAAAAATCGGGCGAAAGGCCTGACTTCTGCGCACGGCCGTCAATGTGGGCCGCCTCCCTCAAAACCGACATTGGCAAGCTGACATCGAGCGCACCCCGTGCATACGCATATTCGGGAAGATAGCCGTTAACGATGAGGCGCCAGTCAAGCGGGACCACGTCACCGACCGCTCGCATCATCTTGACGATCGTGGTCGTGCAGTTTGTCGTGATGGAATTGTAGAACTCTGGAGTCGTGGAAAGTGCATTTGCGTCCAAGACGTATTCCAGCAAGAGCGCCCGGGCCGCCTCCGGTGACGCTTTTAGCCGATAGATTTGGACATCCTCTCCGCGAACGTTTGACCTGACGCCGAGGACGTCTCGCTCGTCAGCCGCAATAATGACCAGGGGATTGCTCTTGAACAGGTCTGCCATGGGTGAAAACTTGCCGCCTCCCTGGCGCCGCACCTCAATCGACCAGGCAAGATAGTCACCTCCTGCAAAGCCGAAGCTTATGATGACATGGGCGATTTTGGTCCCGGACCAATAAGACATGAAGAGGTCGACCGTCTGAACGGTGGAGAGGTCGTAGGTCCGCGTTGTCCAGCGTTCGGTGAAATCAGTAGCGCTACGCCATTCGAAGTCGCGCACATCAGTCAGCGTCAACAGGTTCCCGTCGCGGGTTCCGGTCACCTGACGGGCGACGTCGGGCGCCCAGTCCGCGTGATCGAAAGGCCTGATGGTGCTCCACCAAACCAGAACCACAGCAAACGCAGCTGCAAACAGCACAAGCGCCCTGATGCGAAACCGGCTGAAGAGTGCGATGATAGTGGCGAGGCCGAACAAGATGAAAAGGACGCCGGCCAGAGCCCGTCCAAGCTCAGCCACAGGCAGGCGATACCACATGGCAAGTCCGGCCCAGGCAGTCAGGATTGCGACGGCTAGCGAAAGGATGATGGCAAGCGAGATCCGAGCGATGCGACGCAATCATTCCCCCTTTTCAGCCCAGACAGGACCGCGGCAACGTTCCTGCGGATGCGGTTGACTCTCCCCGTTATCGGCTTCAGTGCTGCCGCTTTGGCTTCGACGAATGATTATTTCTTGCAGCCTTTCCTAGTCGGAGAGGAGACAGCGCAATCCTTACTGCTAGGGTTCGATTTCTGGCTGGCCTGGGAACCCGTCAAGGCGCCGATGTGATGGCCCAAATTTTCTCTGCTCTTTTGATCGACCGCTGCAACAGGTGCCGCAATCACCAACCCTGCCGCGCTGCCCGCCGCTGCCGCCGCACCGGTCGTTGCGTGAATGATCGTATCGCCCAGGCCTATCCTGTTGTCGGTCAACGTCTGGCCGCCGGCCATTCGCGCCCCAATCAGTTGCACGATCTGCGGTGACTCCGCGAACTTGCCGTGATGCAAGGGATCTCCGGATTTGACCTTCGTCAGATCGATGACGGTTATATTGTTGCTGGCGAGTTCTTCCTTGTATGGAGCTTGTTCCGGATCAATCGATCCGAGCCGGGGGATATTGCCCCAGACCCGCCGCGACACTTTGAGCGCGCGATCGTCCTGCGAGACAAAGAGGGTGAACTGCGGGTGCTGTTTGCCCATGTCGGCAATCTGAGTACGAAACACGTCGACATCGACGTCCGGCGCGGCCAGCATGACGTTTTTGAACTTCGTCGGAAGGCCGCCATTGCGGATGGCCATCTGGCGCAAGCCTTCCAACGCAAGCCAGTTGCCCATCGAATGGGCGAGGATCGAAACTTCCTTGATTTCAGAATCGCGTGCAAGATATTGGAACAGCAGTTCGAGGGCATTTCGCGTGTAGTTGGTGCTTTCACGATCGTAGCCATACGCCAGCGCACTGCCTCGGGAGGGCCATGTGACCAGGATCGGGACGCTCTGCGTGCCTGTATCCTTTGCGATCTGGGCAAAACGATAGACCGAGTCTTCAAAGCGATTGTTGAACCCGTGAATAAAGACCAGCACGCTGTGATCCGGGCTCTTCCTGACGGAGGCGCTAAGCCACCCCTTCGCTGTCTGGAGCGTCAATTCCTGGGCTTGCACGACTGCGAAATCAGTCGCCGGGTTTGATGGCAGCTTCTTGGGCCATGCGACCTCTCCAACCTTGCGGACCGATGCCGGAGGGATCGACACCGTGATTTCCGCGAACGAGGGGGCCAGTCCGCGCTCGCCCGTATACATTTGTGCTGGATTGGAGGAACGACTGCGTGTCGTTGTGACCAGCATCTTCACCTTGCTGGAGGAAGGGGAGGTATCGGCCACGGGCAGCAGCACATTCGTCGGACGGGAGGCGCACCCCCACAGCAGGCCAATCAACGCCGACGCTACCAAAACGTTGCTGATACGCCTGACTTTGGACGGGCTCACGAAACAGTTCCCAAACTCTTCTCCCGTTTCGTAGTCATCCCCGGCGCAGATCCAATCAGAACCGAAATCTGGCGCCGATGATTGGTCCCTGCATTGCTATGTCAAACACAAATCCGTCGTCCTCGTAGTCTACGGCAAGGTAGCGATAGCCCGCTTCCAGCGTGACCGAATCACTGTACCGGTATTGAAGCGTACCCTGCACTTGCCAGTCGATGTCGGCGCCAAGGCCGAAGCCACCGACATCCGCCTCGCCATGGAGTCCGAATCCGTTCCCGAGAGCGACATCGCCGGCCACACCAATAATGGGGTCGACCCAGGTCTTGCTGCCGCTGGCCTCTCTTACGGCGAGAGGGCCAGTAACGGTCAGATCCGCATCGACGTACCAAAGCCGTCCGCCGGCCAGAACGTCCAAGGTTGCGGTGCCATTGTCGACGACCCGATAGGAGCCGCCGAAGGTCCACACCACCGTGTTCATGTTCGCTTCGGCCGAAAAAAGCGCCAACGGACCGCGCGACGTGCCATCGGCCTCAAGTCCCAGGTATATGAAGTCAGTGAAAAGAGCGTAGCGGCCATTGCGCGCCTCACCGGCAAACATGACCGGCGGGGGAGACCAATCGATGTGGTCGAAGATCTGGCTGAAATCGACGTCGATATCTACCGGTGACAGGCCCCTGACGCCCACCCTGCCCTTCATTCCTGCCATCCAGAAATAGGGCTCTGCGGTGAAGGTCCAGGCCGGCGCGGCTTCAGCAGGCACGGGTGCGGCTTCAGGAAGTTGCGTCGCAGCGTCCGCAGCGATCGCCGGCACCGCAAACAGGGCTGCCGCTGTTCCCGCCGAAGCCAACACCAGAGCTCGGATGATTCCCATATCGAAGTCCCCTCTAATTCCGTCTTTTACTTCATGTCCGATGCGATCGCACCGCCGTGACAACATATCTGTATTCGCGCTGCGCTGCTAATGGATTTCGGATTCCGATCGTTTTTCATGTCGACAGTGGTTCATTTGTTCGTGCCAGTCACGGAGGGACAGTGCCGGGCCTACTTCGGGAACAGCAGGGAAATTCCCGTGCGGAATCCGAAGTCGTCGGATCAGCTATCGGGGCTTACCGTGACGGCAAGCAGGGCCGGGAGCATGGCTGCTATAGTTGTAGAGATCGCTTGCCAGACAGAAATTCCAAGCCAGCCTCCGCTTAGTTCTGGCGTGGCGGCCACGGAATGACACGCGGTTTCCGGGTGGCGTCCGCGTGCAGCACGGCTCCGACTTCTCCAACCAACCGATCCACCAGTTCCTGCCATTCGGCTCGTCTAGCCTCGCGCAATGCCGGCGGGACCTTGTCGATCCTCGACAGTGCGAGCTCCGCTTCTGCAAGTTCCTCGCACATATCCTGAAAGCCCTCACTTCGGTCCATCAGCCGATGGATCGCGAATTCAAATTGCGGGAATCGACGCACCGCCGCCGAGACCCCTCTTTGTCTATCAGCCGGTTTGTCGTCCATCCTCATGGCGCAATTCGTATCCCGAGACCGCCGTAGCCTATCGCATGGAGGCGGCTGCGGAATGTAAGTTACGTGGGCTACAGGGTAATTTCTGAACAACCATAGCGAGCGCAGTGGGCACCAAGCCTATAAAATCGCAAATTCAAATTGCGCTTGCCGGTGAGGCCGCCTAACTGTTGATCCGTTGTCGTCCGCCGCTGCATTGCACAAATCGTCGCCGTCATTCCAATGTTATCCGTTCAGACTACTGGGAGTATTGCGGGAATTGTCTCGCGCATGTAAATTGCGCAGCAAGAGGTAACCGGCGAAAAATGAAATATAACTGGGAGTAGTCACCCCAGAACGTCAGGTGAGGGAACCAAGGTGATCCAGGCGGACAAAGCCGCGGGGAGCGGGCATCAGCTCACCCCAGAGGTCGTGCCCACCTTGCCCTGATCTTCACCAGTACGGGGTTGCCTGGGTTACTGTCCGCATGACGCAGACGGCTGCTAATATTGGCTGGGGTGGGCTGGCAGAGGAGCGTTTCCGCATGGTGCGCACGATGCTGGCTCTATCCTGCTTGGCCTTGCCGTCGCACGCCCGCTCCTTGCTTCCTCTTGTGATCGCGTTCTTTGCCTCACGAACCTGCAACCCGCCGGGGATCTTCAGGCTGACCGTACGAGCAATCCGCTGCTTAGGTCGACTTGCGTCGGCGGTCTCCAAAACGGCCCTTATCAGAAGTTACAACGGACGATCGACCCGAAACGTCCTGTCAGCGGCCACCATTCTTGCGTTTAAAGCGAGCCTGACCATTGCGACTGCGAGCGCCGACCCGGCCGTCCACCGTATTTTGATCCTGCACCAGGATAGCAGCACGATGACATCCGCCATCGAGATCGCCGACGGACTGGCAAAGGGCCTCGGAAAGCTGGCGACGACGAAGCTGGAGATCTATACGGAATTCCTGGATAGCGGCCGTTTTTCTACACCGGACCATCTGCGACGTTTGGCTGATGGTTTGCACGCAAAATTCGAAAGCATTCCTCTTCACGTGGTTGTCGCGGTCGGCCCTGAAGCTTTGCGCTTCATTTTGGATCATCGTAGCCCCATTGCCCCGACCGCCGCCATCATCTTTGGAGACCTGAGCGAGAGGTCGCTGAAGCGACTTTCTCCCCGGCCGGACATGAAAGGGGTGGTCAGCGGTTACGACATCGCGAAGACGACAGATCTCGCAATCGGCCTGCAGCCCGACGCCCGACGGATCGTGGTGGTGTCTGGATCGGCTGAATTCGATCGATCCTGGCAGGACAATGCCCGGCACATCCTAGGCGACAGATATCACGATCTGCCCGTTGAGTATCTCTCCGGCCTCACGCTCGAATCGATGATGGCCGAAACAGAGAAGTTGACGGCACAGACCATCCTGCCCATCCTTACGATTTTCGAGGATGCCAGCGGCACGAAGTATCGCCCCCGCGATGCCGCCGCGAAAATCGCGGCGGTTTCCGGTGCGCCGAGCTACGGTCTGCTGAGTTCGTATGTCGGCCTGGGAATAGTGGGCGGCAACATGGGGACGTATCGGTCCATCGGCGAAGACATTGCGGCCAAGGTCATTGAACGTATTTCCGGTGACGAATCCGCTCCGCAGATTGTCTATGCGACCAATTTTCCGGTCCTCGACTGGCGTCAACTAGAACGCTGGGGTTTGGACAAGGCCAGCCTCCCGGACGACGCCAATATCCTTCACTATACGCCGACGCTTTGGGAGACGTATCGATGGCAGATCACCCTCGTCGGCTTGGCCTTGCTGGCGCAGAGCCTGGCGATCCTCGGACTGTTCTACGAGCGTCGCCGCCGGCATGCAGCTGAAATCCAGTCGCGTCATCGCCTGCTCGAGGTCGTCCATCTCAACCAGTCCGCAACGGCGGGCGCCCTGTCCGCGTCGATCGCGCATGAACTCAACCAGCCGCTCGGCGCGATACGCAGCAACGCGGAAGCGGCCGAGATACTGCTTCAGAGCGATCAGCCCGACCTCAAGCTCATCCAACAGATCATCGCCGACATAAAGGACGATGACCAGCGCGCGGGAGACATCATTCAGCGCCTGCGCAAAATGCTCAAGAAGCGGGGCGAGATCGATTGGCAGGATTTCGACCTCAACGAGGTTCTCGACAGTTCAATCAACATCCTGCACGCCGAAGCCGAACGCCAGAAAGTATCCGTCCGTTCGGTTCGGGGGGCCAGGCACCTGCCCGTGCGCGCCGACAGGGTTCACATCCAGCAGGTCATCATCAATCTCGCGATGAATGCGATGGATGCGATGGATGAGAAGGCTTCGCCAGAGCGGAGACTCGAATTCCAGACCGCCATTACCAACAACTCCACGGTCGAGCTCTCGATTTCGGATACGGGCGTCGGCATCCCCAATGAGCGGCTTGCCGCAGTCTTCGATCCCTTCTATACCACCAAGCCGGCAGGCACTGGACTGGGCCTGTCCATCGCGCGGACGATCATCGAGACGTATGGCGGCAGGATCTGGGCAGCCAACCGCCCGGAGGGCGGCACCGTCTTTCGCTTCGACCTGCCGCTGGCGCAGAGCATCCAATGACACCGGTCATCCACATTGTCGACGACGACGCGTCGTTTCGAACGGCTCTCGGCCGGCTGGTCGAGGCGTCCGGGTTTCGAGTAGCTTCCTACGGTTCGGGTGAAGAGATCCTTTCGCGCCTGCCGACAGCGGAACCAGGCTGCATACTGCTCGACCTGCAGATGCCCGGCCTGAGCGGCGCGGATCTGCAGGACCGCCTTTCACAGGCGGCGCCGCTTTTGCCGACCGTCTTCCTCACCGGGCACGGCGATATCGCCACGACTGTTCGCGCCATCAAGGCGGGTGCCGAGGATTTTCTGGAGAAGCCCGTCTCGGCCAAGGACCTGCTGGAGGCCATCAATCGTGCGCTGCTGCAGAACGAGAAACGCTGCGCCGAGCATCATAGAATCGACAAGCTTCATGCACTCGCAGCCGGCCTGACGCCGCGCGAGTTTCAGGTCTTCGACTTGGTCGTGCGCGGTAAGCGCAACAAGCAGGTGGCTTTCGAACTTGGCACGTCCGAAAGGACGGTGAAGGCCCACAGGCACGCGATCATGGAGAAGCTTGAAGTGAATTCGCTGGCCGAGATGGTGTCGATCGCCGAGCGACTGGGACTCCTGAACGCCCCAAAAAGAGGCGGTTCTGCCCCTTAGGCCAGTATCATACGCGCCCGGTTATGCCTACCGTCCGGATGTGGTTACCCAGATGCCAAGACGGGAAAGGGGCGCGCCTTGGAAAGCTTGCCAGGCAGGATAGCCGTCGTAGAGGACGATCCCAGCATGCGGAGGAGTGTCGAGCGCCTGCTCAACGCCCATGGATTTCCGACTGAGGGTTATGGATCGGCTGAAACCTTTCTCGGTCGCGACCCGGCAAGCTCGATCTTGTGCGTCGTGCTCGATATCCAGCTCGGTGGGATTTCCGGACTGGAGCTCATGCGGCACTTGCAGAGCTCCGATCCTTGGCTCCCTGTCATTTTCATTACCGCCGTCGATGACGGTGCCAGGTCGAAGCCGTTCGCTTGGGCTGCGTCGCCTATCTCCAAAAACCCTTCCCTGCCGCCTTGCTGATCGGCGATCCAGGCGGCGCTCGCGTCGTCCTCAGGCAACTTAAACTAAAACTAGTTTCCCGGCCTTTCGGGCGATCTCATTTTGGGCTGCAATAGGTTTCTGCCTCCTTCCCAAAGGTCAATTAGCGCGGCCAGTCTTCCTGGATGGCCTTCCCGATCGTGAGGCGAACCATCCAACGGATCCGCAGGGCGGGAGTCGATTCGGCAAGGCGGCACCGCGCTACCTCGGCCTGGCGCTGATCGCAGCGGGCGTTCCAGTGCCTTGCCCTCGGACAGATGCACCCGCTAGGGCTGCGGTTCCCCAAAGGCCAATAGCGGTATCTGCTCAACTCGCTAGACTTTAGTCATACCTCGATCGGGAAGCGTTCTTTTTACAGGGAGGCTCGCGTGGCCGTAATAAGAGCGAATTGCGGCACGGGAACTCGGCCGCTGCGGCTGGGCATTGGGTTTTGCGTCGGGCTGGCGCTTGCGGACTCGGCCGCCTGGGGACAAACCGTCATCGAGCCGGAAGCCGATTCCCATCTTGTGGGCCGTCGCCGACCAGCTGAAGGCCCTCGATGCATTCAGCTTCGACTACTAGGCGGATCAAGGACTCATCGATTTGCAAGGCCAGAAACTCCAGTACAGCGGCTCCGGCAAGGTCATGTGAGGGAACCAAGGTGATTCGGGCGGAAACAGCTGCTGGGAACGGGCATAGGCTCGCCCCAGAGGATTGTCGTGCCCAGCTTGCCCGGATCCTCAACAGCGCGGAGTTCGATGCAACCGGTCGCGAGCGCCGCTTCCTCAGCCATGTTGTGGAGGAGACGCTGGCGGGTCGCGGTGATCGTATCAAGGCCTATTCGATCGCAGTCGAAGTGTTCGGCCGTGACATGTCCTTCGACCCGCAGACGGATCCGATTGTCCGAATCGAGGCTGGCCACCTCCGGCGCGGGCTCGAGCGATACTATCTGACTGCCGGACACGACGATCCAATTCTCATCACGATCCCGAAAGGTGGTTACGTTCCAACGTTCTCGGTGCGAGCGACCCCCGAGACCATTGAGCCGGCCTTGCCAGTCAACCGGGCAGAGAAAGTCCCGCCCCCTCCTCGATGGATGAAGGCGTCATGGCTGACGGTGGCTCTTGCGGCAATCGTCGCTGCATTGGCTGTTCTGGCATTGGGATTGGCGAGGAGCGGTGTTCGCCCGACTTCGCCTGAGATCCCGCGACTGCTGGTCGAGACGTTTGACGACCTTTCAGGAACGGAAGCCTCCAAGGCCATCGCCAGTGGATTGAGGCAGGAAGTCGTCAGCCAGCTTTCCAAGTTCAAAGATATCGTGGTCGTGGAGTCGGCCGCAAAGGGGGAGGATCCATCGATCTCGCCGGCACGATTTGTCCTGGCCGGAAGCGTGAACCTGTCGACCGATGCCTTCCGGCTTCGGGTCCGGCTGCTCAACCGGGCGGACAACTCGGTTCTGTGGGCAGAAAGCTATGATGGCGGGCTGAAAGTGGCGCAGCTTGTGGAAGTCCAGACGGACATCGCGAGTAATGTGTCATCGAGCCTGGCCCAGGCATATGGCGCCATCTTCCAGGCAGACGCCAATCTCCACGTCGTCAATCCGCCCGACGATTGGGCCGCCTACTCTTGCACGCTTTCTTTTTACGCATATCGGGTCGGTGTCGATGCAGAAAGCCGGTCATCGGTACGCGCGTGCCTTGAGAAGGCGGTGGACCGCTTTCCGACCTACGCCACCGCCTGGGGTCTTCTCTCGTTGATCTACATAGATGACTACCGATTCGAGTTTTCAGGCGACCCCGCAGAGTCCGCCGCTGCGCTCGATCGCGCCTTGGCAGCGGCAAGGCGATCTGTGGGGCTTGATCCTGTCAACGTCCGGGGACGCCAGGCGGAAATGGTTGCGCTCTATTTCCACAAGGAGATCGATGCCGCATTGAAAGTGGGCAAGCAGACTTTGACCATCAACCCGAACGACACCGAGTTTATGGGCGAATATGGAGAGCGCCTGGCGGTTTCTGGAAATTGGCATGACGGATGCCAGTTGATAGCGGAGGCGCGTCAGAAGAACCCGGGGTCAGGCTACTATGACGTGGATCTGGCCCTTTGCTCGTATTTCAGCGGGGATTATCCGCAGGCAGCTATGTGGATCAACAAATCGCCATTTCCGTCGAATCCGGTCTATCATTTGCTTGCCGCTGCCGTTTTCGGCGAGGGAGGATACAAAATCGCGGCTGATCGCGAGGTCACATGGCTGAACCAAAATCAACCTGATTTGGTGAAGAACATGCGCCAGGTGGTTTCGGCGCGGTTGGCCCGTTCGCAAGATGTCGAGTTTTTCCTCGGCTCGCTAAGGAAAGCGGGCCTTGGCATCGCAGACTGACCATAATTCTGCAAATAGGATCCGACTAGTTGTTACACACAGAGCTGCCCAACGACTCCCGGGCCGGCTCGAAGAGATATCGGTGGGGTGCGGACACGCTAGAGGCCGTGGCGTCCGTCCCGCTTTCCTGCGCTCGAAGCAGCTGGCGTCAAGTTCATCCCAGAGAATTGGCGGCGGTCCCGGGGGACGACTCAGAAGTCAGCGGCACCCGCCCCTCACCTGCCCGGCGGCGACGCCGCATCAAAAACAACGAGATGTAGATGGACGAAAGTGTTCATTCGAATGATGCTATTGCGTTGTCTTGAGCGCAGGTTTTGCTCAGCCAGCACAGCGCCTCCTCTTAAGCCCGCTGGCGGTCAAGGCCCGGCGGCCTGCTGATAGTCCCCCAATAGGGCTGCCGGGCCGCTCGATCTTGCTCAATGGAAGGCGCGGACTTCCAGGATCCGGATTAGAACCACAAGCACACCAGCGGCATCATCTTTGGCGAGGGGCTCATCATGCAGCACCTGCCGCTGACGGGTGATGGCTGAAACGCAAAAAAGCCCCGCCGCTCCATTTGCGAAGCGGCGGGGCCCCCCCATTCGCCCCCCATTGCTGCCCATGCAATTGCGGTGCCAGACGTGTTGACCCATTGCGGCGCACCTTTAATGCCAGGACGGCTTGTTCACCCTAAAAGAGGGGCTGGATCGTGCGGGTCGATGGAGTATCGACTTTTTTGCCACAAAAGCTTTCCCGCCGGAACGCTTGCTCGTCTGGATGGTTGGTTGGGATGCAGGAGATGCAGGCGTGGCCAAGAAGCTGTCAATCGCCGAAACGTTGCGACGAACCTCTGACCAACTGAAGAGGATCCGGAAACACGTCGCCAATGGCGGTCACGTGGACCAGATGCAAGAGGTCGACGCCTTGGTGGGCCTCGCCAAAGAAGTGGCCGACCGGCAGCTGGCCGGGGTTGAAAGCCTGGCAGATGAAAACGATGGCTCTGTGCAAGACGATGACGATGCAAAGGACTGAGCGTTGTCGACCGCTCCTGACATTCCGCGATAACGGAATTACTTGATTTGCCAAGATCGGTACTATCCAACGCGGCGGACCCCAATCCGCCTGGCCGGCGCCGTCAAGCGTCCTTACCCCAACGCCCCCAAGCGGCGCCGGCCGTCTTAAACCGCGCGCTCGGCATCAAAGCGCGTCGGATTTGAACGGATTCATGCGACGCGCTTTAAGTTTTTGTTTTTTATGCAAGTTATCGCAAACCGCTGCGCACCCTCGCGTCAGGCCCTGGGTCAGGACCAAGGGCTTTTGCGCAACATGCATTGGGCCAAGAGACGCGCGGGTTTGACAGGGTCTTTCTGCAGCTTGCGGCAATCTGAACACACGCCACGCAATCGGGAGATTTCCATCGCTCTCGGCGGCCTTTAGCACCCTAGCTGCGATATCGCAGCGGATAATGGGATCGTCTGCCAAATGATCCATTGGATTCTGTTTGAAGAACATCTCCGTCCCCGCGCTTGGCGCTGAGAATGCTCAACGGAAACAGCTTTGAACAGTCGTCAAATGACGACCACAGACGAATTTTACGCCATCCCACGAAGGCACTTCTGGCGTCGCATGGAGCCGAGACGCGGATCCTGCCGTTGGTCGGCGTAACAAAAGCTTGTAGCTGGGAACAACCACTCAACGGCTCGCGTTTGTTGCGAAGGCCCGCTTCTTTTGCACGGGCAGCGAGCCTCGAAGGTTCGCAAATGCCGCGCCGGCGTTTCAATCGCACCCGCCTCAGCCCTCACGATTTGGCTATTTGTGAACGCGTGTTCGATCAGGTTTGCGCAGATGAACACATCGACCCTTTAAGCTGGGATGCCGAAGCCTTAGCGGTTATGATTGTCGCAATCTTCCGAAACATTACCACCAGTGAGCGCGAACTGCTGGAGAAGGTCAGGTCGCTTCGTCGTCCAAAGGGCGCAGAAACGGCGCGCTAGCTGGGCGGCGTCCCGAGACGAATCGTTCCAGTCCCGCTTTGGCACAGCCGGATTGGCATCTTAATTGCCCTTTGAGTCTCGCCAGAGTGTAGCCACAGCGCTTGCAAAGGAGATGGAAATGGGTTTGGCCGAAGACCTGTCTGATGTTGCCCTCGCATTCGATTGTCCGGATTGCTCCTATCCGGCGGTAAGGAAGGGCTCTGCGCTGAAAACGATCGCGCACTTCAGATGCGACGGGTGCAACGCCAAGGTGCGGATCACTTATCCGCAGAAACTGGCGATCTTCGAAAAGCACAAGCTATTGACTGCGCAAGGGGCATAGCAGTAACGCAACGTTGCTTATGCGGCTAACAGCCAGGTTCGACTTCCCTGTGATTCCAAGGGTTTTGACGGATTGATGAATTGATTTAGATGATGACGGGGAACCCGATCGCTCGGAAACAACTTGGCCGAGCATGGCTGCGCTGTGAAACGGATTTGACGGACGCCGAATGCCATGATTGGAACCGCAGCTCCCATCGCCTGCAAGGTGGATGAGGTAAACTTGCGATACCTCCGATCGAATTCAACTCCAGGTTGTTTGAATTTGATTTGCAACGGTCTGAAGGCGGACGGTTCGGTGAAACAAATTCTTAAAGTCCAGGATCGGAGCACGAAGCCGACGCGATGACCACGGCAATTAAGGACATATATCGGCCGCTTGCATTAACCGCGAGGTTGCTTGTCCAGTGCTGGCCGCAGCTATTGCTCGTCGGCTGCCTGGTATGATCGCTCATGGTCTGCTGCTTCAGGGCGCCGTGACGATCGGCCACCAATTCCCGCTGGGCGGAATGGTCATGCTGTCGCTGGTGGTCCTCGCTAAGCTGACGGTGCTGGTCACGATGTTCGTGGTGCTCCGGCCGCATATGCCGGCGGTGGCGGCACTGAGGCAAAAAGCCAAAAAGGGAGTGGACGAAACAAAGCGCGAGCCAGTCCTGGCGATTACCGCCGCTGCGATCCTGCCGTTCTTCGCCTATTATGCCGCCTGGGGTTTCTTGGGGATACGGTTCGCGAATATTCGCGCATGGCGCTCGCCCAAGCCGATCTCGGCAAGAGCGTCGACATCTTCGCCATTCTTCAGTTAAGCGGCGTGGCACTGTCGATCGTCATATGTTGGCTGGTGCGTTTGGCCGCCAAGCGACTGAATGCGCGCGCCTCTCACCCCTACTGGCGGCTGCTGATCGTAGCGACGGACGCAACCTGGGTCTTCATCGGCCTCTACGCGCTCGGCGTATGGAAGGACCAGTTCATCCGCTGGCTTGGGCGCAGGCGCCGCTCTGCAACAACTCAGCCTCGATTTGCTTGCGCCGATAAGCCAGGCGGCCGCGGCCGGCCAGTTCGTTCCCGTGGAATTCCGGCCGGTTCCCTTCGGCGAGCAGCTTCAGAATCTTTTCTTTTTCGCGTTGCTGCCGATTGTCTGGCTGGTGATGGCGGCGATCATCAACGGCTATGAACTTTCCGCGCCGGCCGCTCCCGGTCCCGCGCCATCGCGCGTAACCTCCTGGCAGAAGTGGCTGAAGGATTTCGCGTCTCACTTCGTTGGCGGCTACCGCAGCCGCTACTCGCCGGTCTGGACTTGCCTCAAGCTGACCCTCAGTGCCGGGCTTGCCACGCTTGTCACCTTCGTCATCGCCTATCAGGCCATTTCGTGGGCCGGCGCCTGGGCATGGTACGGCCTGACGAGGCTGATCGGAGCGCATGATCTCGGGACCTGGCAGATCTTCGCCGATGCCATCAGCCTGTTCATCGGCAGCCCAAGTGAACTCGACGGAGGACTCCTGCTCGACGCGGTCCGGGTCGCGCTGCTTGCAGCCGTGCTCGAGACCGCGGTCGCCCTGGCTGGCGAAGCGAATGGCGTCAAGTCCGCGGATCGCTGAATCTGAGATAACTCGGCAGCCCCGAGTAGAGGGCGATCGATAGCGTGAGGCTGTAGCGTGAGGCTGCTCGCCGCAGGCGGAATCGAAAAGCTGGCAGCCATCCGTGCCGGTTTGCCGGGCTCCGTCGCCGCGAATGCCATGCCGCCACACAGGGACCGTTGCTCGGCCTCCGGATACTGCTTCCTGACCACCGGATCGGCAAACAGGGTTGGCCGCCATTCGCGACCGCTGCCATCGGAAAGCCGCACCTCGCAAGGTACCGAGCCGAGCGCTTTCGGGTCAGCAGCGAGAGCTTCGAATTCGGCAAGCACGACGGCGCTTCCCGCGCTGCCTGCCAGTCTGGTGAAGCGTGTCACGGTCCATCTGGCGCCGGCATAATCGACCGGCTGGCCCAAGCTCGCAGATACCGGCTGGCGCGCATGTTGGGAGCGCCAGTCCTTGATGCTTCCCCACGTCTGCGCGGCCAGCGCGGCAGGCAGTGCGACCACCAGCGCCATCATGCTCAGCCAGTAGCCTCGCCGCGTTGACGTCACCTTTGCGGGAGAACAGTCCATGGCGGCCTCTCTTCGTTTCGGCGTATGGTGATTGCCGGCTCGATGTCTTTGCCGGAAACATTCGTGGCGACGCGGATCTCGTCGTCGAGCGGCAGCAATTTTGTGCGTGCGACCACGACGGTCCCGCCGGCGACGGCATCCTCCGGCACTTCGAACACCAGAAGGACCCGACGTGGCAGCCCGGGCTGGTAGACATCGCCCGGCATCATTTCGATCGTTGCCGGCACGCGGTCGGTCAGGACATACCGGACGCCACTGCGACTCAGCACTCGCCCGATGTGAGACCCAGGGTCTCGAATTTCGCCTCGGCCTCGCCTTCACCACAACCCAGACGCCGGAACTCGTGTAGGTCTTTGACTTGCCGAAGGTCTCGACGTTGAGAACATGCGACACCCTGGCGCTGTCCAGAGAAAGCGCGAAGGCGCGGGCCTCCACACGCTTGTTCATGCCGCCCGAAGAGACTATCGGCGATGTAATGTCGCTGTACAGCGGACGCGTATGCTGCATGCCGTAGAGCACGGCGGCAGCGAACAACAGCGCCAGCGCCGAACGCACCATCCCCATCATGGCGCCTTCTCCACCGGCAGATCGACCGTCGCAACGGGAACACGGTCGTACCACCCGCTTGCGCCGTAGAGATTGTCGCGCAACTTGTAGATCTGGCCGGTGACGGTGATCGTCACCTTGTCGGGCACGGGCACACCGGCCGGCCACTCCTAAGCCATGGTCAGGCGTTCCGGCATGTTGGGATTGAAATATCCCGCCAGATACTTGTCGCGATTGAGATAAACCGTTGGCATCGGCAGCCTTTGCGCCGGCGCGCTGAGCGTGACGACGCGATGGAGCACGTTGTTGGGGGTGGCGGAACGGTTCACCACATCCATATCCACCATCACAAGCTGCACGGGCCGCGATGGGGGAACGCCTGTCGGCGGCACGGTTCCGACACGTGCCGTTCGCAAGGTCACAAACCAGCGACCAGTATCGATCTGCTGGCCCGCCTGCACAACAGGCGCCTTTGGCGGGTGGGCAGCTTCGTAGAGCGTCATCGAAAACGAGATTGCCGATGCGGCCAGCCCGCCCAGGCCAGCGATCAAAAAAGCATACAGCCTTTGCCGTATTGTCGTTCGTGTCGGTTCCGTCATGCGCCGTGCGATATGCGATGGTCCTCTGGCCAGCCTTATACGATGCGAGAACAATTTGTTACAACAGCAGCGGCAGGCATCTCCAAGGGGTTCAGGGCGGGGACACCTGCCGCGCAATCGGTCCTTGGTGGCTCGCGCGGTCAGTGTTCAATCTCCGCTCCTGGCGCCGGGAGCGGCATTAGTCCCGATGGCCCCGCCTAAACCATTCGGCCCAACCATTCGATAGAGGCGCCGGGCTTGGCTCGGCGCCCCCTCACCTTCTTCACTTGTCCGACCACACCGCCAGCTCGTAACCATCCGGATCGGAAAAGTGGAAGCGGCGGCCGCCCGGGAAGGAATAGGCGGGCTTGACGATCTTTCCGCCGGCCTCCTCGACATGGCCCTGGGTCTCGTCGAGCTTGTCGGCATAAAGGATCACCAGCGGCCCGCCTGCCGCCTTGCGCTGGCCGCCGAGAGCGAAGCCGCCGGCCAGGCGGCCGTCGTTGAACTCGCAATAGCTCGGCCCGTAGTCCTTGAAGGACCAGCCGAACGCCTTTCCATAGAAGTCGCGCGAGCGCGCGATGTCGCCGACGGAAAACTCGACATAATCGATGCGCTTGTCGTTGCTGGATTTGGCCATGATCTTCTCCTTTCGCGGTTTTTGGATGCTCAGCGTTCGAGCATTCCCTTCAGGGTGTTGAGGTCACGCTGCACGGCCTCCGCGTCGGCAGCGAATATCTCCTCCGTCATGTCCGGCGTCCTCAAGAGCACGAACATGACCTCCGCGCCGGTCCCGTTGGCAACCACGCGCATCGCATTGCGGGTTTCCTTGTCCTCGGCAAAGACGATGTGATCGAGGACACCGTATTCGTTTGGCCGGGAGAAGCGGATGCGGATGAGCCGACCGTCGGGGTCCTCCGCGGTCCATTCCTCGCCTAATCGTTCGAAGCGCCTGCCGAGGCCTGCCGCCCAGCGCTGGAAATTCTCAGGGATAGAGGCGAAGTCATAGACTTCGCGCCAGTCCCGGTCGATGGACACGGTGATGATGCGGGATCTGTAGATGGTCATATCTGCCTCCTTTCAACGAAGGCAGACTAGGCCGAGTTGGCGGTCGCGTATTGAACGAAACGGTCAGCTCAGGCGCTGAGCTGTCGCAGAACCGTCGCCGGCGAGAAGCCCGACAGGCGCCGCACCTCGCGCGTCAGATGGGCCTGGTCGGAATAACCCGCCTCGAACGCAAGATCGGCCAGGCGCGGCTCGGTGGCCTGCCGCGCCAGGTTCAGGAACCGCTGGAAGCGGAGAATGCGGTCGAGCGTCTTCGGACCATAGCCGAAAGCTTCCCGGCAGCGGCGGCGAAGCGTTCGCGGGCTGACGTCGAGCCGGTCGAGGATCACCGCCATGCCCGGGCCGGCGGATTCGGTTCTCAGCGCGTTGAAGGCAAATCCCATGTCGGGAGGCGGCGGCTCGACATCTGGCGCAAGCCTGCACAGTGCCGCTTGCATCGCCCGCATCCGCCCCACCGTGGAGGACGCATCGCCAATTTTTTGGGCGATTTCGCGCGCCAGCGCTCCCCAGAAGTGGCTGAGCGCCACCCGGCCGCCGACGATTTCCGACATCGGCAGACCGAGCCACCGGCTTGCCGCACCCGGTCGGAAGCGGGAGCCGATAACCGTAGAGCCTGAAGTCAGCGTAGAGAGGGCAACCTCCACGTCGGGGCCCGCCACGACCAGATCGCCGTCGATCCAGGTGATGTCGACGCAGCCGTCGGGGACCACGGCCGATAGGCTCCCCGCGTCCGGTCGCAATGCCGCGTCCGGTCGCAATGTATTGGACCAGGCACATTGGAAATGCCCTTCGAGTGCGGCCGGAGGATCGAACTCGCGGTATTCCCCGATTGCCCCGGAAAGGACGGGTGTGTTGTCGTCAGACGTCACGAGCCTCTCCTGTGAGGAACACCCTCCAAGGCACCGTACTCTTCGGTACCCGAATAAGGCACTGTACTCTCCGGTACCCGAATAAGGCACTGTACTCTCCGGTACCCGAAATCTATTGCGGTGGCGGCACGCTTCAACCCTATCCTCGGCGGTTCAACCTGAGGTTGAGCCCTGCGCCGTGAGCGGGCGTCTGCGGTGCCTTGCGTGCTGACGACCGGGGCGTCGTTCGATCGGCAGCTTTCACTGGCTGCTGGCGATTTCGACCGCGACTGGCAGTTTGCCGTCTTTATCGCCATGGAGCCTTGACGCGCGGGAACCATACACGTTAGGCGTTCGGCGCGAACGATTGGCGACCAAGCAAGGAAATTCCAGCTGATGGAAATTTTTACCGCCGCTGGCCTCGCGGCCCTGCTCCAGGTCATTGCCATCGACCTTGTGCTTGCCGGCGACAATGCCATCGTCATCGGCCTTGCCGCGGCAGGCCTGCCGTCGGATCAGCGCAAGAAGGCGATTCTCGTCGGCATTGCGGCGGCCACCGTGCTTCGCATCTTCTTCGCCCTGATCACACAGTGGCTCCTCACCATCGGCCCCATTCTCCTGATAGCCGGCGGCCTGCTGCTGCTTTGGGTGTGCTGGAAGATGTGGCGCGAGTTGCGTGTCAGCTACGAGCAGGAACATGACGCGACGGAATCGTTGTCGAATGTCGATTACGACAAAAGCGGGACGATTGGCGGCAAAGGACCACGCAAGACCTTCGCACAGGCAGCCTGGCAGATCGTCATTGCCGACGTTTCGATGTCTCTCGACAACGTCCTTGCAGTCGCCGGCGCGGCGATGGACCACCCGACGGTCCTGATCATCGGTTTGGCGCTGTCGATTGCGCTGATGGGCTTCGCCGCTTCGTTTGTCGCTCGCCTCCTGCATAAGTACCGCTGGATCGCCTATATCGGCCTGGTGATCATTTTCTACGTCGCCGTGAAGATGCTTCTGGATGGTGCTGTGCAGCAGTTCCCCGAACAGTTTGCGTTCCTGGCGCCCTGGTTCGGCCGGGCGGTCATTGAACCTTAGCAGAGCAGGGAAACCTTAGCAGTGCCGGGAACCTTAGCAGTGCAGGTCCGCCCGAGCGGCGCCAAGCCATTCCTCGGTTTGCTTGATTGCGGAACTATGCTATTGCGCCGTGCAAATTGAGCTTCCGCGAAAGCTCAAAAGATCAACATGCATCGAGACTTCCGGGCCGGGCCTCAGGGTTTCCGGCCCGCGTCCATTGGAAACCGCACATGTCTGTCCCTCGCGTCAGTTTCGTCAGCCTTGGATGCCCCAAAGCCCTGGTGGATTCGGAGCGCATCATCACCCGCCTGCGCGCCGAGGGCTATGAGATCGCGCGCAAGCATGACGGCGCCGATCTGGTCGTCGTCAACACCTGCGGCTTTCTCGATTCGGCTCGCGACGAATCGCTCAATGCCATCGGCTCCGCCCTTTCGGAGAACGGCAGGGTCATCGTCACCGGCTGTCTCGGCGCCGAACCTGACGTCATCCGCGAAAAGCATCCCAACGTTCTCGCCATCACCGGTCCGCAGGCCTACGAGAGCGTGATGGCTGCGGTGCATCAGGCCGCGCCCCCGAGCCACGATCCCTATGTCGACCTTTTGCCGTCGCAAGGCGTCAAGCTCACGCCGCGCCACTATGCCTATCTCAAGATTTCGGAGGGCTGCAACAACCGCTGCACCTTCTGCATCATCCCGGCGCTGCGCGGCGATCTCGTCTCGCGGCCGGCGGCCGACGTGCTACGTGAGGCCGAGAAACTGGCCAAGGCCGGCGTCAAGGAAATCCTGGTCATCTCGCAGGACACCAGCGCCTACGGCATCGATATCAAGTACCAGGCCAGCATGTTCGGCGATCGCGAAGTGCGGGCCAAATTCCTCGATCTGTCGGAGGAACTCGGCAAGCTCGGCGTCTGGGTACGCATGCACTACGTCTACCCCTACCCGCATGTCGCCGATGTCATCCCGCTGATGGCCGAAGGAAAGATCCTTCCCTATCTGGACATCCCGTTCCAGCACGCCTCGCCGCGAGTGCTGAAGAACATGCGCCGGCCCGCCCATGGCGAAAAGACGCTCGACCGTATTCGCGGCTGGCGCGAAATCTGTCCGGATCTGGCGATCCGCTCCACCTTCATCGTCGGCTTCCCCGGCGAGACGGACGACGATTTCGAGATGCTGCTCGACTGGCTGGACGAAGCCAGGATCGATCGCGCCGGCTGTTTCAAATACGAGCCGGTCAGGGGCGCCCGCTCCAACGACCTCGGCCTCGAACAGGTACCGCAGGAAATCAAGGAGGCGCGCTGGCACCGTTTCATGCAGCGTCAGCAGAAGATCTCGGCGACGCAGCTCGCCAGGAAGGTCGGCAAGCGTCTGCCAGTGCTGATCGACGAGGCCCATGGCACCTCGGCGAAGGGCCGCACCAAGTACGACGCACCCGAAATCGACGGCTCGGTGCATATCCAGTCGCGGCGCCCATTGCGTGCCGGCGATGTCGTCACCGTCAAGATCGACCGTGCCGACGCCTACGATCTCTACGGCTCGGCGGTCTGACCGCCGGCGGGGTGAAGACCCCTTCTGCTAGAGCATTTTGCAGCCAAACGTCTTCGTTGGCGTCCGACAAAATGCGCTAAAATAGAGAGTTAGAGCGCGGTTTTGGTTCGACCAAAACGCAAAGCGCTCTAATGCATGTCGCTCAAAAGCATGCCCTCGGGCCTGACCCGAGGGTGTGCAGCGGTTTTGCGATAACGACATGCATAAAACAACAACCTAAAGCGCGTCGCGTGAGGCCGGTCAAACGCGACGCGCTTTTAGGACGTGACTGTTTCGCTTGCACGGATAAGCATCCGCCTGAGCCAGGCGTGACCGGGGTCGCTGTCGTTCCTCCGATGCCATAGCAGAGTTTCCTTATAACCGATGTAATCGAAGGGCAGCGGAAATGAGCGCACGCGCGGCCAATTCGTCAGCCGGATCACGTTTGCCGACAAGGTGCAGATCATGTCCGTCTGGGCGATGATCGCCGGCACGGCGAGCGCATAAGGCAGGCTCATTGCTTTGCTACGGTCCGCTTCAGGCCGCGGTCGTCCAGAAGGCGATCAATGTGGCCCTTCAGATCGCCGACATGAGTGACCAGCAAGTGCGGATACTTAAGAAAGAGTTCGAGCGTCATCGCGTCGCGGATCTCAGGATGCTCGGCCGAGACGATCGATAGCCAGTTCACGTGGAAGAGTGATGCACGTTTGATCGTCGTCGGCGCATCGGGCAGGATAGTGACCGCAAGGTCTATCGAGCCCTTGTCGAGACAATCGACGATTTCCTGTCGGTGTAGGCTGCGCAGGACGATCGACATTCTCGGCGCCGCTGAACGGAGCGCAGCATGGGCATCAAAGTCGCCGCGATGTGATCGGTGGTCGCGATCCTGAAGATGCGACCCCATCGCTCCGGCGAGAACTGGCCGAACCCACCCAGCGCATCCTGGATCTGGCGTAGCGCGGCCCGGATCGGATCGGCGAGGTCGAGCGCCTTTTCGGTCGGCCGCACGCCATCGGCATGACGGACGAAGAGATCATCGGCGAAGAGCCGACGCAGATGGGCGAGGCGCTTGCTCATCGCTGGCTGGCTCAGCCCGATACGGGCCGCCGCCCCGCTCACGCTGCCTTCACTGAGCAGAGCGTCGAAGGCGACAAGCAGGTTCAGATCGATCGAAGCCAGATTCATGCTGGACCTCCGAGCTCTTATTACTGAGAGGAATATTGAGATGTCAAATATCGATTTGACGACTGTAAGCGAACCCCGAACATAGGCGCCCTTCAATCAATATGGAGACATTGATGCGACGCTGTTCTCTCGCTGCTGTTGTTCTATTCCTGATGCCGAACCTCTCAAGCGCTCAGCCGGCCGAAAGTCGCGGAGAGACCGTGTTCGCGCTGTCGGATGTCGATATGGTGCCGACCGTCTACGAGACGGGCGAGCTCGGGCCTCCAGATCCTCACTATCGGGATACGCTGTCCATCATCACCTCGCCGACAGAGCGGTCTCGCTCTGTTGCGATGACGAAGGTTTCGAATTCGACCTATGGGCCGCCCGGAGCACTAGACGTCTCCCTGGATGGCCAGTTCGTTTTCGTCGCCGAAACCTTCCGTCAACGCTCCGAGCGGGCGACCCGCCTCGACGAGTTGCAGCAAGGCGACACGATCCGATCGCTCCAGTTCGATGGCGGCCACTCGGCGGTGGTCGACAGCGTGCGGATCGGAATCCAGCCGCAGGCGATCCATCTCAATCCTGCTGGCGATCTCATCGCCGCAATTGCTGCCGACGCCGAACACGAACTCACTTTCGTTCCGGTCAGGGAGGGTCGGTTCGGCCAAGTGTCCAGCTTCGGTCTCGGTCTTGAGCCGTCAACGGGTTTCATTCCATTGAAGGCGACCTGGGTGCAGTGGCATCCAAGCGGCCGGTATGTCGGGATCAATCTCGTCGACCGTGGTCAGGTTGCCTTCTACGAGGTGCTGCGCGGAGAGGACGGAACGGTTTCTGCTATTCGTCCCTGGGGCAATCGCATCCAGACGAACAAGTTCCCCTTTGTCGGCCGCTTTTCGCCAGACGGCCGCTACTACATCACCTCCGATGTTCAATGGGGAATCGATACGGCTGGTTTCTATGGCGTTCAGGAGGGCATTCTCACCACGGTCCGGCTTGCCGATGTCGGGACGACGGGCGACGCAGCAAGGCACACCGTGCCTCACATCGCGCTTGGTGGCTGGGGCGCCGAGACGATCGCCTTCAGCCCCGACGGCCGCTTTCTTGTCACGTCCAATCTTCGCGGCACCGGTAAGCCAGATGGCTTGCGCGACTGGACGGAGCACGCGTCGCTCAGCCTCTATCAGCTGGACACTGAAGCAGGACGGCTATCGCCGCACGGCGAATGGCCGATCGCAGGCGTGCTGCCGCAAGGACTCGCTTTTGATCGCACGGGACAAAAGCTCTTCGTTGGTGTGAACCGTTACCGCAATGAGGAAGCGCCGCTTGGCGGCGCCGTCGAGATATGGCAGATCACGACAGAGGGGCGGCGCCCGGCGCTCGCTCCCACATCGGATCGTATCAGGCTGCCGACGGGCGTTCACACGATAGTCGCCCGCTGAACTTTCGTGAGTGGGATTCGCAGCCGGGCAGTTAATCTTCGAAGCTCTGCAGATGAAGAGAGGGCGCCAAAGGCGCCCTCTCCTGTGCCGGCGAAAGCCGGCCGAGCCAAGGCTTGCGCTTACTGCGGCAGCTTGTCGTCAACGCCCTTGACGTAGAAGTTCATGCCGAGCAGCGTAGGGTCGTCGGCGACTTCGCCGTCCTTCAGCCACGGCGTGCCGTCCTGCTTGGCAATCGGCCCGGTGAACGGGTTCCATCCTTCGACAATCTTCTTCTCGGTGGCTTCCGCCATCGCCTTCACGTCGTCGGGCATGTTGGTGTAAGGCGCCATCTTAACGGCGCCGTCCTTGATGCCCAGCCAGACATTGCCGGGTTTCCATGTGCCGTCGAGTGCAGCATTCACCCGGCCGATATAATACGGCCCCCAATCGTCGACGATCGAGGTCAGCTGCGCCTTGGGGGCGAACTTGATCATGTCCGAAGACTGGCCGAAGCCCTGCAGTCCGCGCTCTTCGGCGACTTGCAGGGGAGCGGTCGAGTCGGTGTGCTGGACGATGATGTCGGCACCTTGGTCGAACAGAGCCTTGGCGGCATCGGCTTCCTTGCCCGGATCGAACCATGAATTGATCCAGACGATCTTCGCCTTGAAATCTGGCTTGATCGACTGGGCGCCGAGCATGAAGGAATTGATACCCATCACCACTTCGGGAATCGGGAACGAAACGATGTAGCCGGCGACGCCCGACTTCGACTGCTTGGCGGCGATCTGGCCGAGGATGTAGCGGCCTTCGTAGAAACGTGCGTTGTAGATGCCGAGATTTTCAGCCGTCTTGTAGCCGGTCGCGTGTTCGAACATCACGTCGGGGAATTTTTTGGCGACCTTCACTTCGGGGTCCATGAAGCCGAAGGACGTGCCGAAAATGATCTTGCATCCTTCGCGCGCCAGGCGCTCGAAGGCACGATCGGCATCGGGACCCTCGGAGACGTTCTCCAGATAAGCGGTCTCGACCTTGTCGCCGAGTGCCTTCTCCACGTCCAGGCGGCCCTGGTCATGCTGGTACGAATAGCCGAAATCGCCGATCGGGCCGGTGTAAACCCAGCAGGCTTTCAGCTTTTCCTGAGCTTCGGCGGTCGCCGCCACAGACAATGCTGCCGCTGCGGTCATCAGCGCAATAAGCAGTTTTTTCATCGTGTTACCTCTCTGAGTTAAGCCTTGGAGCTTCCCGTTTGTCTTTTATCGTCAACGATCCGGAACGAATGGCTGCCCCAAGGAAGCCGGTGTGTTCATCATCGTCAAACGCTTGTTGCGCGAGATTAGAACGAGAACCACGATGGTTGCCAGATAGGGCAACGAAGAAAGCAGTTGCGAGGGAACCGGAATGCCAAAAGCCTGTGCATGAAGCTGGCCGATCCAGACCGCGCCGAAGATATAGGCGCCCGCCAGCACCCGCCATGGCCGCCATGATGCGAACACGACCAGCGCCAGCGCGATCCAACCGCGTCCGGCGGTCATGTTCTCTACCCATTGCGGCGTATAGACCAGCGACAGGTGGCCTCCGGCAAGGCCGGCACAGGCGCCGCCGAAGATCACCGCCAGATAGCGGTAGCGGATGACCTTGATGCCAAGCGCATGGGCCGATGTGTGGCTGTCGCCGATCGAGCGCAGCGTCAGTCCGGTGCGGGTCTTAAACAGGAACCACATGACGGCGACGGTCAATGCAATCGAGATGTAGAAGATCGGGTCCTGGCCGAACAACAACCTGCCGATGACGGGGATCGCTGTCAGGCCGGGAATGTCGAGGTTTGGCAGCCTGGCGCCGGGCTGGCCGACAAAGCTGGTGCCCATCATGCCGGAAAGGCCGAGGCCGAGCAATGTCAGCGACAGGCCGGTCGCCACCTGGTTGGTGGCCAGCGACAATGTCATGACGGCGAACAGCAGCGAAAACACCGCACCCAGGGCGATCGCCGCCAACAACCCGATCCATGGCGATCCGGTGAGATAGCCGGCGCCGAAACCGCCGACCGCGCCCATGATCATCATGCCTTCGACACCGAGGTTGAGCACGCCGGAACGTTCGACCACCAGCTCGCCGATCGCTGCGATCAGCAAAGGCGTCGCCGCGGTCGCGATGGTCAAAAGAATGTTGACGGTGATGTCCATCAGCGGGCCTCCTCCAGCTTCGGCGCGGCTTCAAGCGTCGGCGTAGCCAAGCCGATCAGACGAATGCGGTAGTGAATGAGCGTGTCGCAGCCGAGCACGAAGAACAGGAGCATGCCCTGGAAGACGCGCGCCACCTTGTCGGAGATGCCGAGCGCGCTTTGTACCGCCTCGCCGCCGAGATAGGTCAGCGCCAGCACCAGGCCCGCCGCGACAATGCCTAATGGATTGAGCCGGCCGAGGAACGCCACGATGATGGCGGCAAAACCGTAGCCGGGCGAAATCACCGGCTGCAGCTGGCCGATGGCGCCGGAGACTTCCGAGATGCCGGCAAGTCCGGCCAGTGCCCCCGACAGCATGAAGGCGAAGAACACCATCCGGTTGATGCCGAAGCCGGCGAAGCGCCCTGCCCTGGGGCTTGAGCCGAGCACGCGGACCTCAAAGCCTTTCAGCATGCGGCTCATCAGGATCCAGACCAGCACCGCGGCGACCAGCGCGAACACGAAACCCCAATTGGCACGGCCGGAGGCCGGCATCAGTTCCGGCAATATCGCCGAGTCGTTGAACTGTATCGTCTGCGGGAAATTGAAACCCTTCGGATCGCGCCACGGCCCGCGCACCAGCCAGTCGAGGAACAGCTGCGCGACATAGACCAGCATCAGGCTGGTCAGGATCTCGTTGGTGTTGAAGCGCGCCTTGAGCAGGGCGGGAATGGCGGCGTAGGCGGCACCGCCGACCATGCCGAACAGCAGCATCAGCGGCAGCACCAGAGGGCCCTCAAATTGCGGGAACAGCACCGGAATGCTCGAGCCGACGATGCCGCCCAGGATGAACTGGCCTTCCGCGCCGATGTTCCAGATGTTGGCTCTATAGCAAACCGACAGGCCGACCCCGATCAGGATGAGCGGTGCCGCCTTGATCGCCAGTTCATGCAGCTGCCAGACCTGGCTGACAGGCTCGAGGAAGTAAATTTGGAACGCCTTCACAGGATTGACGCCAAGCAGTGCGAACAGGATGGCGCCGGCAATGATCGTCAGCACGAATGCAATGAAGGGCGACAGCGCCGAGAACAGCATCGAGCGCTGCGGCCGTTTGACGAGTTCGAGGCGCATCATGACGTCTCCAGAGCGTGTTCGGCGTGGCCCGGCTCGGCCCCGCCCATCAGCAGTCCGATCTTTTCGAACGTGGCCTCGACGATCGGCAAGGGCTTCGACAATTCGCCATTGTGCATCACCGCGATCGCGTCGGATATCTCGAACAATTCGTCGAGATCCTGGCTGATGACCAGCACTGCCGAGCCGCTGCGCGCCAATTCGATCAGCGTCTGCCGGATGTGGGCGGCCGCACCGGCGTCGACGCCCCACGTCGGCTGATTGACGACCATGACGCTTGGCCTGCGGTCGAGCTCGCGGCCGACAATGAATTTCTGCAGATTGCCGCCTGAGAGCGCTGCCGCCTCGGGGTCCGGAGCGCTCTTGCGCACATCCATCGCCTTGATGATGCGTTGGGCAGCGGCATAGATCGCATCGCTTTTGACCATTCCGCCGGCGCCGACAAACACCTTGCCGTCGGTGGCATGACGCGACAGCAGCAGGTTTTCCGAAAGCTTCATGCGGGGTGCTGCGCCGTGGCCGAGCCGCTCTTCCGGCACGAAGGCAGCGCCCATCAGCCGCCTGCCGGTGATGCTGAGGCCGCCGGCGTCCTTGCCGCGGATGCGCACCGAGGCGGCATCCTGCTGCGGCACCTCGCCGGAAACGGATTCGAAGAACTCGCCCTGGCCGTTGCCGGCGACGCCTGCAATGCCGATCACCTCGCCGGCGCGTACGGTCAAGTTGATGTTTCTGAGCGGGATCGAGAACGGCGTTGCCGGCTTGCGGCTGAGCGCGCGGATTTCAAGCAGCGGCTGCGCGGTCTCGATACCCTGGGCCGGTGCGCGCACCACGGCCTCCACGTCGTTGCCGACCATCATGCGGGCCAGCGATGCCGCGGTTTCCTTGCGCGGATTGCAATGGCCAACCACCTTGCCGTGGCGCAGCACGGTGGCCCGGTCGCAGATACGCTTGACCTCTTCAAGCCGGTGCGAAATGTAGAGGATGGACTTTCCTTCCGAGCGCAGCCGTTCGAGCGTCTCGAACAGCTTGTCGGCTTCCTGTGGCGTCAGCACCGAGGTCGGCTCGTCGAGAATGATGAGTTGCGGCGTCTGCAGAAGACAGCGGATGATCTCGATACGCTGTCGCTCACCCACCGAGAGGTCGCCGACCAGCGATTGCGGATCGAGCGGCAGGCCGTAGCTATAGGAAAGCGCCCTCGCCTTCGCGGCAATCGTGCTGATCGGCGAACCGTCGTCCAGTGACAGCGCGATGTTCTCGGCCGCCGTCAGTGCCTCGAACAGCGAAAAATGCTGGAACACCATGCCGATGCCAAGCTTCTTCGCAAAGCCGGGATTGGTGATCGTGACCGCCCGGCCGTTCCAGAAAATCTCGCCCGAATTGGGCTCCAGCGTTCCGAACAGCATTTTGACGAGCGTCGACTTGCCGGCGCCGTTCTCGCCGAGCAACGCATGGATTTCGCCGTTTGCGACGCTGAGATCGACATGGTCGCACGCTGTCAGTGTGCCGAACGTCTTGGTAAGGCCACGAACCTCAAGCAGGTTTGCGTCGTCCTGATTTGCACTCACAGTGCCTCCCATCTGGTTTGCCAGATATGTTCTGTGTTCCCGCAGGCATGGTATGCGCGGCCTGCTGTCATCGCAAAGCGGCACCCGTCTTGAAAGAGCTTCAAGAATTTCAGCGGAAACCTAACGCATCGGCCCGAAAATCGAAATCGATTTTCGGAAAGCACGATGAGTAGACTCAAAATGTTGGAGCGTGCTTTTGTGCGTCCAAGTGGACGCTCTTCGCTCTAAGCGATAGCAAGGCTCAGGGGATAAGAATGGTTGTCCCGGTTGTCCTGCGGCCTTCAAGGTCGGAATGCGCCTTGCCGGCGTCCTCGAGCGCGTAGCGCTGGTTGATCTTTATCTTGACCGCGCCGCTGAGCACGATTTCGAACAGCGCGGCGGCGGATGCTTCCAGGTCTTCGCGCTTGGCGTTGTAGACGAACAGCGTCGGACGGGTTGCGAACAGCGAACCTTTTTGCGCCAGCAGCGACATGCTGAACGGCGGGACCGGTCCCGACGATTGACCGAAGCTGGCGAACATGCCGAGCGGCTTCAGGCAGTCGAGCGAGGCCGGAAAGGTGTCGTTGCCGACCGAATCATAGACGACGTCGCACTTCTTGCCGCCGGTGATGGCGAGGACGCCGGCGACGAAGTTCTGCTCGCGGTAGTTGATGACATGGTCGAAGCCATGCGCCTTGGCGAGCTCGATCTTGTCGGCGGAGCTGGCGGTGCCGATCACGGTTGCGCCAAGATGCTTGGCCCATTGGCCGAGGATCAGCCCGACACCGCCGGCCGCCGCGTGAAACAGAATCGTGTCTCCCGCCTTCACCTTGAAGGTCCGGCGCAGCAGATATTCCGCCGTCATCCCTTTCAGCATCATGGCGGCGGCCTGTTCGTCGCTGATGCCGTCCGGCACCTTGACGACGCGATCGGCGGCGATCACGCGCTGCTCGGCATAGGCGCCAGTCGTCACGGCGTATGCGATGCGATCGCCCGGCTTCAGCCAGTCGATATCCGCGCCCACTTCCACGACCACCCCAGCCGCCTCGCTGCCGGGTATCAGCGGGAAACCGCCTGGCGGCGGGTAAAGGCCGGAGCGATGGTAGACGTCGATGAAATTGAGGCCGATCGCCGTGTGCCTGACCAGGATTTGCCCCGAGCCGGGTTGTCCCGGATCGGCGTCCTCATAGGTCAGGACCTCCGGACCGCCATGGGCGTGGATGCGTATTGCTTTGGACATTGATGGGGCTCTCTTGGGACCAGACTCTCTTGCGACCAGACTCTCTTGGGATCAGGTTTTCTTGGCGCCGAGCGTTGGAAAGAGCTGCATGATACCGCCGATGCATGCGAGGTAAAGTCCGGTGACCGTGATGCCGATCTTGGTGAAGACACTCACCTGCTCGCCCAGGACGCCGATCTGGTCGTAGAAGGCGGCAAGCGCTGCCTGCGCCAGCGCCAGCGCTCCGAAAGCGCACCATAGCAGCGTCATGCCAAGGTTGATCGGCCGCAGCCGCACCACCCGCACCGGGTGGATGAAATTGATCGGCACAAAGGTCAGGACGCCGGCCACCACGACCACGGCGAAGGAAACCCATTGTCCCGGCTCGATGACGAACAGCGTGAACACCACCATGTTCCAGACCACGGGAAACCCCTTGAAGAAATTTTCCTTGGTCTTCATCCCGGTGTCGGCATAGTAGATCGCGCTCGATACGACGATGATCGCCGCCGACAGGAACGACAGGCCCTCACCCATGAAGCCGCGCTGGTAAAGCGCGAAGGCCGGTATCAGCACATAGGTGACGTAATCGATGATGTTGTCGAGGAGTTCGCCCGACCACGTCGGCAGGATTTCCCTGACCTCGAGTTTCCTGGCGATCGGCCCGTCGATGCCGTCGACGAACAGCGCCAGCCCCAGCCACCAGAACATCGCCGTCCAGCGCTGCTCGCTCGCTGCCACCAGCGACAGGAACGCCAGGAACGAGCCCGACGCGGTCAGCAGATGGACCGAAAACGCGCGCGCCTGCGGCCATGTGACTTTCTTCTTCGGCCTCGGAATCCTGTCGGCGATTTTCCTGGCCGTGATTTTTCCGGCCGTGATTTTTCTGGCCGTTGTTTTTTTGCTCACGGGCCCCGCCAGTCCAGCTTGCAGATTTCGGCCGAGCGGCCGGCAAAATTCCAGTTGCGGCCGAAGGCCCGCATCTTGCTCTTGTCGGAGCTGGCGACGATGATTTCCGGTGCGATCCAGTACTCCGAATTACTGATCACCGTATCCTCGTCGCGGTCCTTGCCGGAAGTCGGCGTCACCGCCCCATCGATGATCTTCGGGATCTGGAAGATCCGCGTCCTGTCGCGCGTCTCATAGGTGATCGGCGCTTGCTCGACGCCGAGGAACTTTCCGACCAGGATGGCTAGCAGCGAGGTGGTTCCCCCAGCCTTGCCGGTGAAAATCCTGGTCAGCGCCCTTACAGCGTAGACTGAGGCGCGCTTGTCGATGAACAATCCGGCGGTCCAGTTGCCGCGGCTCATATAGCCGGGGATTTCCATGACCAGCCCAAGATTGAGGCCGGACAGGTCGACCTCGCCGAAATGGCCGGCATCGATGCGGAACCCCGCCCAGGTCTGACAATAGCCCTCGGTCGGCGGGTGACTGCCGAGGGACAGCACGCAAGGACAAAAAACCGTGCAATTGCAGGAGAGCACCAGCTCTCCTTTCATTGCCCAGCCTTGATCCGCCATCGAATTCTCTCCCTATGCCGAGACTACTAGCAGGGCGGTTGCCCAGACAAGCAGTATCGCACCGGCGAGCCGGGTTGGCAGCCTGCCCGCCGACTGTTTTTCGACCAAGGTGAACAGGCCGATCAACGCCAACCAGAACACGTTCATCACACCGACGGCGAACATCACCAGCATCAGCGCCCAGCAGCAGCCGAGGCACCAGACACCCTGCGCCATGCCGAGCCGGAAAATGCGGCCGGGCCTCGCGCTCCAGTTCGAAAACAGGATCGAGAACGGGCTTTTGCATTTTGTCAGGCAGGCTTCCTTTAGGCCGCTGAACTGATAGAGGCCAGCAGCCAAAAGCGCGACTGCTCCGGTCGCTCCGACCACCGGATCGAGCATCTGCACAGATGAGGCGAAGGCGTGAACGATGAGCGTCAGCGCCGCAAACACTGCCGACGCAGCCAACCACACGCTGAGGTAACCGGCGACCAGGATCAGCGGATGGACGACCGCTTCGCCCTTGATCCGCGCGGTATCGGCAATCTCGCAATAGGTGCGGATCATCGGCGCCGCCGAAGGCAGCATGGTGGCGACCGCCATCAGGAACCACATGATGATGAGCGCTCCGGCCTGCGCGCCGAGGCCCCCGTCGAGCGGCGCAGGTGCAAGACAAAGGGTGAAGAAGCGCTCGAGAAGATCCGGCAGCGGCAGCCCCGGCAGGTACCTGAGCATCGTGTCACCGGGTGCATCGATGCCCGGTACCCGACTTTCGGCGCCACGTATGGCCATAGCCCCAAGAAGCAGCCATGCCAGGACGACGCTCCGCCCAGAACGATGTTCACCGCCAGTCGAGGATTGCGCGAGACGCTCGCCGCGGCGCGGCCGAAACGGTCGAGATGACTGAAATCATGGTCTTCGGCGGTCATGGCAATCGAATGGGCCGAATCGCCGCGTTGATCAAGCCGCATGATCTGATCTATATGCTCATCAGGTCGGACCGACCGCCTCGCATCGCAACCGGGAAGCCGAATTGGACCGTCGGGAAACAGCACGGATACTGGTCGCCGGCAGTGGCCCGGCAGGGCTGATTGCAGCGCTTGGTTTCGCAGACGCCGGCTTTCCCGTGACGCTCGTCGGACCCGAGGCAAATAGCCAGGACGGCCGCACGACGGCCCTGATGAATCCGGCCCTGAAGATCCTCGAGCGGTTGGGCGTCCTCGATGCGGTGAGGTCCCAGGCCGCGCCGCTGAAGGTGATGCGCATCGTCGATGCAACCAGCCGGCTGATCCGCAGCCCGGTGGTCATTTTCCGCGCCAGCGAAATCGGCGAGGAGCAGTTCGGGCTGAATTTACCCAACAGTGCGCTCAACCCCGCACTTGCCAGTGTTGTTGCCGCGCATTCCGGCATCGAATGGCGAAATGCGATGGTGGAGACCTGGCGCCTCGAGGGCGACCATGCGCATGCGATCCTGTCTGACGGCAGCGAGGCCACAGCATCGCTGGCCGTCGCTGCAGATGGCCGTTTGTCGCCGGCCCGCGAGGCTGCCAACATCTCGACATCCGCGCGGCCCTACCCGCAGGCGGCATTGGTTCTCAATTTCGGCCACCGCAGCGACCACGCTTTCACCTCAACCGAGTTCCACACCGAGACCGGCCCGTTCACCCAGGTTCCCCTGCCCGGCAACCGGTCCAGCCTTGTCTGGATGGTAGAGCCGGAAACGGCGAAGGAACTCGCCGCACTGGACGACGCGGCGCTTTCGATGCGGATCGAACAGCGGATGCAATCGATGCTGGGCCGGGTTTCCGTCGAACCCGGCCGGCAGATCTACCAGCTTTCCGGCGTGACGCCGCGGTGCTTCGCGCGCAACCGGGTGGCACTTGTCGGCGAAGCCGCCCATGTGTTTCCGCCGATCGGCGCGCAAGGTCTCAACCTTGGTGTCAGGGATATCGATGATTTGGTTGGAATTGCTTGCAAAAACAGGGACGACCCAGGCGCCGTCAAGGCACTCGCAGCCTATGATTTCAAGCGCCGGCCCGACATCCTGGCGCGCAGCAATGCGGTCAACCTGCTCAACAAGTCGCTGCTCTCGCAGATGCTGCCGGCACAGATGGCGCGCAGTGCTGGCCTTGGCGTGCTCGGCGGCTTCGCGCCGCTCCGCGCCTTTTTCATGCGCGAGGGGCTGCGGCCCGGCAGTGGTTTTGCGGCGCTCGCCGGCGGCTTAAGGAAACAGATCAGGCGCTAGCACGTCCTCGGGCCGGCTGGCCGTAGCTTGGGAGGGCGTCAAGCGCTTCGGCATTGAATTCATGCGGCGTCTGCGCCAAATAGGTCAGGTATCAGCCATAAGTCGGGCTCGATTTTTTGAAGCGTAACGCGTAAATTCAAGGTCTTAGAGAGTCTTTGCGCATTCCAAGGACGCGGCACTCTAGGACTTAGTGGTGAGTACCATGATGAAAACAGCCAAATTTTCGATCGGACAGGTCGTTCGCCACCGGCTGTTTCCGTTCCGCGGCATCATTTTCGATGTCGACCCGCAATTCGCCAACACCGACGAATGGTACGAGGCGATCCCGGCGGATGTGCGGCCGCGCAAGGACCAGCCCTTCTACCACTTGCTCGCCGAGAATTCGGAAACGGAATACATCGCCTATGTGTCTGAGCAGAACCTGCTCGAGGATCAGTCTGGCGAACCGGTGCGGCATCCGGAGATCGGCGAGATGTTCGACAAGAGGCCGGACGGCCGCTACGAGCCGAGACGCCAGTCAAGACATTGACCTGACGGATTGCGGGCCTGATGGGATCAAGAAATGGCCGGCCGGAACAAAAAAGCGGGGCATGACCCCGCTTTTTTGTTGGCTTGAGAAATTGTCTTTTTTGCCCCGAGGGGCGATCAGTTGGCGGTCTTCGCCTTGTCCTGCTCTTCCTTGAGCTTCTTGGCGAAGTCCTGATTGTTCTTGGCAACGAAATCCTGAAGCTTCTTCTGCCGATCCTCGATGTCCGACTGCTGCAGCGGCGGCCCGTCGAAGGCGCCGCTGAAGCCGGTCAGCGCGATCTTGATCGGGTTCGGCTGGTTCTGGAAATTGACCGAGGTCAGCGTCAGGTTCGAACCCTTCTTGAAGGAGGCGATGAGCTGGTCGGTCAGCGGCACTTCCGCCACGCAGCGGTCGGGGAAGCAGATCACATAGTCGAGCTTCTGCGCCTTCCCGGTGTCGATCTGGAGGCCAATGCCGGGAGGAACCAGGCGACCGGTCGGAACCGTCACCTGGAACACCTTGCGGTTTACCTTGCCCTTCAATTCGATCAGGCTGACGCCGGTGACGAGCTGGCCGTTGCCGGCAGTGGTGATGTTCTGGACATTGCAGATGTCGACGTCTTCCTGCTTGGTGCAGGCTTTGAACCAGCCCTGCGGAATCTGCTGTTGCTGCTGCGCAAGAGCAGCGGGAAGCTGTGCGCCCAGAAAGCCGACCACGCCAGCGGCCATGACCGACAGGCGGTACGCGTTGCTGTTCAGGCTCGTCATATCGTGCACTTCCTCTCAAATGATCCCGGGACCGGCTTCTTCGCGCCGTGTGGTCCAGCTACCTGTTGCCGAAATGAGGCAACAGAATGACTTCGGACGGCGTGTTACACTGCAAGCGGTGCCGAATCCAGCCCGATACCCGCAATTCTTAAGCTCGCGATTGGCCGGGAGGCGGTCGGCTCATGTTAGGGTGCGCTCCGAATCATCAAGCCGACCCAGTAAGGAGACGGTCATGGGCCGCGTTCTTGTTTGGCTGATCGCCGCGATTATCACCCTTTCGTTTCAACCAGCCTTGTCGGCGCCGAAACACGCGATCGCCATGCAAGGCGAGCCGGCGCTGCCGGCCGACTATGCGCATTTCAACTACGTCAATCCCGCTGCGCCGAAGGGCGGCAGCATCACCTATTGCGTCGTTGGCAGCTTCGACAATCTCAACCCGTTCATCCTGAAAAGCCTGCGCACGACGGCACGCGGCATGATCGACAGGATCTTCGGCAATCTCGTCTTCGAGCCGTTGATGCAGCGCAATGACGATGAAGCCTTCAGTCTTTACGGCCTGCTTGCCGACACTGCCGACATGGATCCGGAGCGCAAGAGCATCGAATTCCACCTCGATCCGAGGGCCAAATGGTCTGATGGCCAACCGGTGACGGCGGAAGACGTGCTGTTCACCTACGACGTCTTTACGGAGAAAGGCCGACCACCCTACAGCGCCCGTATGAGCATGGTCGCCAAACTGGAAAAAATCGGCGACCGCAGCGTGCGTTTTACATTCAACGACAAGGCTAACCGCGAGACTCCGTTGGTTATCGCGATGACGCCAATCGTGCCGAAGCACGCTTTCGACAAGGAGACCTTCGACAGGACCACGCTGAAACCTTTGATCGGCAGCGGCCCCTACACCGTGGCGCACGTGGCGCCCGGCCAGCGTATCGTGTTCAAGCGCAACCCAAATTATTGGGGCAAGGACATCCCCGCCAAGCGCGGTTTCGACAATTACGATCAGATCACCATCGAATATTTCCTCAATGCCAACGCCAAGCTGGAAGCTTTCAAGAAAGGCATCTGCGCTATCGCTGACGACAGCGATCCGGTCAAGCGCGAGCGCGATCTCGACTTCCCGGCCTTCCACAAGGGCGACGTGATCGCCGAAACGTTCGACACCGGCATCCCGCCAGTGGTGACGGGGTTCCTGTTCAACACACGGCTGCAGAAGTTCTCCAATCCGGAGGTTCGACGCGCGCTCGGCATGCTCTACGACTTCGAATGGGCCAACAAGAACCTGTTTGGCGGCAAGTACATGCGCACCATGAGCTATTGGCAGAATTCCGAGCTGTCGGCACTCGGCCACCCGGCCAACGACAGGGAAAAGGCGCTCCTGGTACCCTACCCGGGCCGTGTGCCAGCCGATGTCATGGACGGCAGCTGGCGGCCACCCGTCACCGACGGCTCGGGCCAGAACCGCAAGGTGATGAAAGCTGCCTTCGACATATTCAAGGGCGCGGGCTATGCCTTGCAGGATGGAGTGATGCTCGATCCCGGGGGGAAATCCTTCGGCTTCGAGATCCTGACCGCCTCCCAGAACGAGGAGCGCCTTGCCGCCATCTACCAGCGCACGCTTGCGAAGATCGGCATCGATGTCACCATCCGCAGCCTTGATGGCGACCAGATCCAGTCGCGTAAGCAACGTTTCAATTTCGAGGTGCTGATCGGCACCAGCGGCTTCGAGAACTCGCTGTCGCCCGGCATCGAGCAGTTCGGGCGCTGGGGATCGGCTGCCGCCAATGCCGAAGGGTCGTTCAACCTTCCCGGCGTCGCCGATCCGGCGATAGATGCAGCACTTGAGGCGATGGTCGACGCCCGCAGCCGCGAAGATTATGTTGCCGCCGTCCGGGTCCTCGACAGGTTGTTGATCTCCGGCCACTACATGGTTCCGATGCAGCACAATACGCAGCAATGGCTCGCCTACTGGAGCTATCTGGAACATCCGCGAAAGACCCCCATTTCCGGTTATCGACTGCCGACATGGTGGCGCAAGCCGAAGTGACCTCTTCGGAACAGGAGATCAAGATGAGCGACGAGAAGTCGATTACCGTCGATGTGGTCTCCGACGTCGTCTGCCCTTGGTGCTTCATCGGCCAGAAGCGGCTCGACAAGGCGATTGCCGCGGCAAACGAGGTCGAAGTGCATATTCGCTGGCGGCCATTCCAGCTCGACCCGACCATCCCGCCCGATGGCAAGGATCGCCGCGAATACATGATGGCCAAGTTCGGCAGCGACGAACGCATCCGCGAGATCCACGCCCGCATCGAGCCATTGGGCGAAGCCGAGGGAATCAACTTCGCCTTCGCTGCCATCAAGGTTGCGCCCAACACGCTGGACGCGCACCGCGTCATCCGCTGGGCTGGTGCCGCCGGCGAGGTCATGCAGAACCGGCTGGTGCGACGTCTGTTCCAGTTGAATTTCGAGGAAGGCGCCAATCTCGGCGACCATGTCGTCCTGATCGACGCCGCCCGCGAGGTCGGCATGGATGCGTCCGTCGTCGAGACGCTTTTGCCGACGGACGCCGATGTCGAGGCGGTGCGCGCCGAAATCGCCACCGCTTCGCGCATGGGCATCACCGGGGTGCCGTGCTTCCTGCTTGAGGCCAAATATGCGGTGATGGGCGCGCAAGACGTTGACACGCTAACCGACGCCATTCGCCAGGTTGCGGCGGCCAAGGCGCGGGGCGAGTTGGAGAAAGCGAACTGATAGACGTCATTCGCTAGGCGCGTTTGGCGACATCGCCACAGCAGCCAACGCCCTCCGGGCCAACGCCCTCCGGTCACTTTCCGGCTGCCGCCAGGTCGATATGGCAACAAGGATGACGGCGCGTCTTTGCGTCGATTCGTCTTCCGCAACATAAAAATCGGCCGATCGGCCACGCTCTTCCCATAACAAAACTGTGCAAAAGCCTTCCCTTGGGGAAGATGCTGACGCTTGCATACGTGAACCAGCAAATCATTGAAATTATAGAGATAATATGCGCCGAGAGCGGCATCGCATGACGTTGCCGCTGTTGCTTAATGGCAACGGCTAGGGGTTCAATCCTCCTCAGCCCGAGAAAAGATAATTGAAAATGATCAATTGGTGTTACTGTCTGTAACAAAACTAAAAGAGGTTTGGGCGGGATTGTGATTCGGGTCGGTAGACCAGAGCGACATTCAATATCGGAAAAATGGCTCCGCGGTGCCGCAAGGCCGCCGCTCCTGACACCAGTTTCCTCGATGCGCAGCTTCTGGGGGCTGATGCGGGCCTACTGGTTCTCGGACCGCTGGGTGGAGGCCTGGACGCTGACGCTGATCATCGCGCTGTTTACCGCGCTCTCCAGCAAAGCCGGCGTCTGGTTCGCCGAAGCATCCGGGGAACTGGTCAATTCGATCGCCTTCTACCACGATGCCGCGAACACCACGCCGCTCGCATCGCTGCTCACCAACGCCGGCGTGCTCATCCTTCTGGTCGTGCTCAAGGACGCGGGCTTTACCGGCATCCGCACTTTTGTTTCCGCGACGCTGCATCGCAAATGGCGCGGTTGGCTGGACACCCGTTTCAACGCAGCGCTTCTCGACACCAATCACACGCATTTCCATGCTCAGCACGGTTCCTCCGCCGCTGCTGCTCCCGACAACATCGACCAGCGTGTCCAGGAGTCGATCAAGGACATGACCGGCGGAGCCATCGGCCTCGCCATCGGGGTGATGGCTGTCGCCACATCGCTTTATTTCGTCGGCCGGAAACTGCTTGAATCCTCGGCAGAGGTGAAAGGGCTGGAGTTCCTCGGCAGCTATGGCAGCGCGGTCCTGGCATTTCTGGCGGTCGCCATATACGTGCCGCTGAACACCTGGATCGCGGTGAAGCTCGGCAGGTTGCTGGAACGGCTCAACATCCGGATGCAGCAATCCGAAGGCAGTTATCGCGGCGAACTGACCACGTTCCTGCGCCGCAGTTTCCACGTCGCCGCCTCACAGGGCGAGAATGTGCAAAAGGCGATGCACGACCGGCTTTATGTCGACATCGACCGCACCTGGGCAAGGCTGAACATCGTCAACACCAGCTATCGTTCTTTCGAGCTGGTCTACACTTTCATCGGCGCCCGCATTGTCGCCTATGCGCCGGGCCTGGTGCCCTACATCCACAACCGTTTCGACCTCAAGGGCTACATAACCGGCTCCGAGATGGTCAACTCGCTCATCAATCAATGTTCGTGGTTCATCCATGTCATGCCTTCCATTGCGGCGCTGCGCGCCAACAGCCAACGCGTGACCGAACTCGCCAACGCGATCGAAAACGTCCAACACCCGCAGGAATTCTACAGTCTCACCGGTTGTTCCGATTTCCGCTACGACCGTCAGAACCCGGTTTTCGGCTTGACCATCCAGAAACTGGAGCTGACCCATCAGGGCGAGGATGCCACGCCCTTCCTGAGTGCTGCGAATTTGCGCTTCCGGCGTGGCGAGTGGACGTTCCTGAAGGGCGAATCCGGCTGCGGCAAGACATCGCTGATCAAGGCGATCAACGGTCTGTGGCCCTATGGCCGCGGTACCATCGTCTTCCCGGAAGGGGTCGAGAGTTTCTATGCCGCCCAGGAGGTCAAGCTGCAGCAGGTCTCGCTGAAGCAACTGGTCTGCCTGCCCGGTTCAGAGCGCGATCACACTGACACGCAGGTTGCATCGGCGCTGCACAAGGCCGGCCTTGGCGATTTCATCGAACACATGGCCGATGAGAGCCGTGACGGAATGAGCTGGGACCAGGTGCTTTCGGGCGGCCAGAAACAGAAGCTGGTTGTCGCTCGTATCGTGCTGCAGCAGCCGGGGCTGCTGTTCCTCGACGAGGCGACCGGGGCGCTCGATCCGGAAGGGAAGATCGCCTTCCATCAAGCGATCAAGGACAATTGTCCAGATGTCACGGTGATCTCGATCATGCACGAGGCCGTGCCGCCAAGGTCGCTTTCAGGCGCCGAATTCTACCACAGCATCGTTGCCATCGCGGATGGCGTCGCGACCAAAAAGTCGCTGGCGCCGAGCCTGCCGGTCGAGCTCACCACCATCCTCGCGCACCCCAGGCCAGTCGCGGAAACAAGGCCGGTCGAGGAAAGATGGCTGCGCTTCCCTCGCCGCATCAGGCAGAAATAGCGGCGAACAAGATGGCGAACAAGATATCGTTGCCCAGTGTCGCATCGGATTGGGTGATCTAAAATTGTGGTCGGGTGGTGCGGCGCCATTGCTTGCGAGCATCGAGTGCTCCGTTGGCGACGGTGTGGGCAAAACGTCAGGCGCGCTCGCCGTCCCTCACCCGGTAGGTCGGCTTGTACATGGTGACGAGTTCTTCCGCCGCGGTCGGGTGCACGGCCATCGTGCGATCGAAGTCGTCCTTGGTCAGCCCGGCCTTCAGCGGAATGCCGAGAAGCTGCGCCATCTCGCCGGCATCAGGCCCGAGGATATGGGCGCCGAGCACCTTTTTCGAGGCGCCGTCGACCACCAGCTTCATCAGCATCTTTTCGTCGCGGCCCGACAACGTGTTGCGCATCGGCCGGAAGCTGGCGCGGTAGACCTCAACCTCGGCAAAACGCTTTATGGCCTCGTCTTCCGACAGGCCGACCGTGCCGATCTCGGGCTGCGAGAACACCGCGGTGGCGATCGTTTCATGGTCGGGCGCGGTCGGGTTGCCCTTGAAGGCGGTCTCGACGAAACACATCGCCTCATGGATCGCCACCGGCGTCAATTGCACGCGGTTGGTGACGTCGCCGATCGCCCAGATGTTGTCGATGCTGGTGCGCGAATATTGGTCCACATGAATAGCGCCGGTCCTGGTCATCTCGATGCCGAGGCCCTCAAGCCCCATGTCTTCGGTGTTGGGCAGACGCCCGATGGCGAGCATGACCTGATCGACCGTCAGCACCTTTCCGCCGGTGACGACCGCGTCGAGGCGCCCGTCCGGACGCTTCCTGACCCATTCGGATACGGCATGGCAGAGGATTTTTATTCCCTTCTTTTCCATCGTCTCGTGCAGCATGCGCCTAAGGTCCATGTCGAAGCGCGAGAGGATCTCCTTGCCGCGATAGACCAGCGTTGTGTCGACGCCGAGGCCGTGAAAGATGTTGGCGAATTCGACGGCAATATAGCCGCCGCCCTCGATCATGATTGCCTTCGGCAATTCCTTGAGATCGAAGGCCTCGTTGGAAAAGATACAATGCTCATGGCCGGGCAGAGCCGGGTGCGGTGCCGGGCGGCTGCCGGTGGCGATGAGAATCTGGTCGGCGGTGACGGTGCGGTCGTCGCCGAGAAGATGCACCACATGCGGATCGACCAGCATGGCGCGCGACTGAAACGTCTCGCCGCCGGCGCCTTGGACATTCTTCCTGTAGATGGCTTCCAGCCGGCTGATCTCGCGATCCTTGTTGGCAACCAATGTCTGCCAGTCGAAGCTCGCCTGCGGCACGGTCCAGCCATAACCGGCGGCGTAGGCAAAATGTTCGGGAAATTGCGAGGCATAGACATAGAGCTTCTTCGGCACGCAGCCGCGAATGACGCAGGTGCCGCCAAAACGGTATTCCTCGGCAATGCCGACGCGCTTGCCGAGTGCCGCCGCCATGCGCGCCGCCCTCACCCCGCCGGAGCCGCCGCCGATGACGAAAAGATCGTAGTCGTAACCGGCCATGGTGCGGCTCCTTGTCCTTCAAAATGTTTGAGACAGGTAGGCTGCAAACCACCAAAAGAAAAGCCCGGGCCACCACGCCGCGCATGCTGTCAGACGCGCAACGGAGGCCGGGCTTTCCGGTCCAGCAGCGATAACGCCGCCGGGAAATTTGCTCAGTTCTTCGGTGCTTCCGGCTCCGTACCAGCCGCGGGAGCCGCGGCATTTGCCGGCGCTGTCGCCTTTGCCGCCGCGGCCAGCGTTTCGCCGACCTGCTGGGCGAGATCGCGAGCGAGGCCGTTCTGCCAGATCTCGGCGGCCTTGAGCAGGTCACGCGTCACAGCCGGGCCGCTGTCGAGCAGTTTCTTGCCGGAATCGGAATTGTAGAAAGCGGCGATTTCGGTAAGCTCTTTTTCGGAAAATACCTTGGCATAGGCCAAGGCCGCTTCCTTCTCGAGATCGGCGCGGCGCGAGGCCAGCGCCAGAGCCTTTTCGCTAACCGTTCTGCCGATCAGTTCCTGCATGTCCGGGTTCTTTTGGATAAGCTGCTGCTGAAGCGCGGCGGCGGCCTGCGGCAGGATGCTGTCGAACGGGTCCGTCGCGTGGATCGCCGCGACTGCGGCGCGGGCCGCCTTCAGATGCCCCTCGGCGACGTCCTGCGAGAACGCCGGCGATGAAAACGCAAAGACGGCTGAAGCTGCCAGAATGGCAGAAAAACGGCGTACCCGGTTATGCAACGTCATGATCGGTAAAAACTCCCTGGTTTTCGGGCGGCATGGACGGTTTGGACGCCGTCGCCGGCTATGATGGCCGCTGATGCTAGCCCGATGAAAAGACCATGCTCGACCACGCCCGGAATGGCATGGAGAGCATTCGAAAGCGCTCTTGTATCCGGAATGCGGCCAAAAGATGCATCGAGGATAAAATGGCCGCCGTCTGTAACAAAAGGCTGGCTTCCCGTCATCCTCAATGTGACGGGGCCGGAAAGGCCGAGCCTTCCGGCTGCCGCGGCGACGGCGATTTCCGTGGCACGCAGGCCGAACGGGTTGACTTCGATGGGCAGTGGAAAACGCCCGAGCGTCTCGACCATCTTCGAACGGTCGGCAATGACGATCATGCGGGCGGAAGCCGCCGCCACGATCTTTTCGCGCAGCAGCGCGCCGCCGCCGCCCTTGATCAATGTCAGTGCCGGATCGATCTCGTCGGCGCCGTCGATGGTAAGGTCGAGCTCTGGCGTTTCTTCCAGCGTCGACAGCGGCACGCCAAGCTCGCCGCAGAGGATGGCGGTGCGCTCCGAGGTCGGCACGCCGACAATGGTAAGGCCGGTGGCGACCTTTTCGGCGAGCAGCCGCACGAATTCCTCGGCGGTCGAGCCGGTGCCGATGCCGAGCCGCATGCCGTCGCTGACATTGGCAAGCGCTGCCCGCGCGGCCTCGACCTTCAACTGCCTCGCATCCATGCTTGCCCCGGATTTCGCTTGTTTCGGCGCTCCTAGCATCTTTGCCCGTCCGGTCAAAGACTTTGCCCTGTGGATTGACCAGGCACAGCTTGCCTGGATGGGCTGCAGCGGCTATCGCCTGCCGGCAGCGCAATCGTCACAGGACAAGCCATGACCCGACCGATCATCGTGTTCGACCTTGACGGGACGCTGATCGACACAGCGCCGGACCTGCTCGACAGCCTCAACCACAGCCTTGCCGCCAGCGAACTCGCAGCCGTCGATGAGGCCGGCTTCAAGCGCTTCGTCGGCCATGGCGGCCGGGTGATGATCGAGCGCGCGCACGCCGCGCAGCAGAGATCGCTGGTGGTGGAGGAACACGACCGATTGCTAAAGCTGTTCCTCGATCACTACACCGACAACATCCCGGGCAAATCGCGCCCCTACCCTGGCGTCGTCGAAACGATCGCGCGATTCGAGGCGGCCGGCTATCTCTTGGCCGTCTGCACGAACAAATACGAAGCCAACTCGGTGGCGCTGATCGAGGCGCTCGGCCTGGCGAAGCATTTCGCGGCGATTTGCGGTCAGGACACGTTTGCGTTCCGCAAGCCCGACCCGCGCCACCTGACCGAAACCATCGTGTTGGCCGGCGGCGATCCGCACCGCGCGCTGATGGTGGGTGATTCGCAGACCGACATCGATACGGCGAAGGCGGCCGGCATTCCCGTGGTGGCGGTCGATTTCGGCTACACCGACCGCCATGTGCGCGAATTCGAACCGTCGGCGGTGATCTCGCATTTCGATGCGCTGACGCTTGGTCTGGCCGAACGCCTGATTGCCGCTGCGGGGCACTGAGCGACGGCGACCGGGTCGCTCCCGGCGGAGTTGCATTCGGTCTCCTCGGAACGCCAGCACATCGCCTTGACTTCCCCGGTCGGCCTCCCTTATATCGCGGCGCGCTTGGCCTTCGGGCAACGAGCGGGCGATTAGCTCAGCGGGAGAGCACACCCTTCACACGGGTGGGGTCGCAGGTTCAATCCCTGCATCGCCCACCATCTTTCTTAATGAAATTAACGGCAGGACGTTGCAGGCGCACTCAATACCCTTTTGCGCGAGCTCGGCGGCTGCCGGGCTTAGCGGAGCAAATCCCGTGTTCCACGAAAATCGGTGAGGGATAATCGGCATTTCTGCGTTCCTGCCGGCCCCACCAGCGGCCGATCGCCTTCACATCTCCTACAGGACATGAGATCAGATCACGCAAGCTCCGTTTCCGACAGAAGAAAGTGCAATCGTGAGACGAATTCATCCCAAACAGAAAAAGCAGTTCATCAAGGAACTCGACGCCAGCCTGAACGAGAAGATGCGTCAGGAAGCTTATTGGGCGTTCCTCGAAGAGCTCAAGCGCGTCTACCATCGAGGGTGTCCCAGTCGAACCGAGCGGAATGATCTCGCCCACAAGATTACAGACATAATATCTGCAAAGGAGGATCCCTACGTTATCGAGTGCCGCGTGGTCGCACGCGACCAGGAGCGAATGACGCTTGGAACCTCCCTACGCGTATATGCCGATGAAGAGAACAGCCAAGCGCGAGATGAAGCCACGCGATACCCAGTCAGCGCCTTTCGCGCGATGATCGGGCAGGACCGCGCTGAGATTTTCAACGGGTATGTGCCATTCCGGATCACGCCGCATGCACTTATTCGCATCATCGAGCGCTCGAAAGTTGCTTATCAGCTGACTTCCTCCGGCACCTTTGGGATGGCCGCTGTCACCCGCTCCTTGGGAGACATCGTTCAGGCCCTGCCGCTTCAGATCATCGCGGCGCTCAGCACTGGCCAGACACATTTCGGTCTTCGCATCGCCGATGGCATCCTGCTCTGCGAGACCTTCGAGGAGACGACCTATTACGAGGCCGGTTATGTCGAGGTCGACTGCGACGGCGCCCGTCCCATCGATGGTCAGTCGATCTTCGGCAATCCCGAAAACGGGGTCTCGCGCGTGATCCTGGCCAAAATCTGGATCGGCCCGCATGAAGTGCGCCCCGAACAGGAAAGGCTTATATCTGAGATCGAGGCCGTCCTCTCAAAGCAGCCTGAATTGTCCCGCCGATTGATGGAAGCAGATTTCTTCCGCATCCCGAACTGGATCGACCGTAACCGGCCGAAGTTCGAGCCATTGCCTAGCGAACTGCTCGCAGAGATCATTGTTCCTGCGGCCAAAATAATGATGACCCCAGAGTATCACGCGCAGTTCACCCCCGCTGAGGCGCGCAGGAAAGTCTGATAGCAATTTCACGCGCTATCCCGAGACCAGTGAGCCACGTCCGGCCGGGCCTACGAGCACCATTGCCAGCGTTCCCGGCTGCCCAGACAGCAGGGCTTCTGCTTCTTCGCTGCACCTCCGCCTGCCGATGAACCCGTGCGCGCCCTTGTCGTGAGCGAGAAGGGGCTGCAGGGGACGGACACTGGCAGCGGGCGATTACGAGTGTGGCCTTAGGTCGCAAGAACTGGCTTCCGAAAGCAAGGCCTCGGGCTTTAATGAAGCTGCGTCCAACACCACATAGTAATCCACGACCAGCCGTGTGCGAGAAACTCGCCCACCCTGAGGCGGTCGCGCTGCCCTTTCAAAGATGGACGTCAGTGCGCCACGGCAATGGCCATAACCTATGAACTTGAAAGAACATCATGCTTGAAAATTCCAGACTTCCCGCGGGCGACGTCCCTCTCATTTTGCTGGGCCGCTATCAGTGCCGCTTCCCGGTTCGCGAAGACCCTTCGGTGCCCGGCGGTTACCGTTTTTGTGCTGGGCCAACTTCGCCGGACCGCGTCTACTGCGATCACCACCACAGTCTCGTGACCGCCGTCGAGCCTCGCCGAGCCCGTTCGGGTTTCCACCTCGCTCGACGCGCCGCGTAATCGGGCGGCAGACCCCACGAGCCGACCTCTGGGGCTTGGCGCGGTGCACTCCGCGTCAGGTCGCAGACCACATCGTCGGGGCCGATCAGTGCAGTGGGAGGCCGCGGACCATGCACTTCTGCTGTTGAAGCGAGCGGCGGGTATTTGTGATCATTACCTCCCCGGCTGTCGACTGGGCCTGCCGCTGAAACCAGCCGCCGGCATATCGCCTTCTACGTGATCGCCATCCACAACCACTTGGAACGCATCGCGAGGGTCGTCGACCGCCTAGAGCACCCCACGGCCTCACATTGAGCCGCACGCCGAGCGCCGCCGGTTTCGCCATAGTCATCGTACACGGCGTCAGCCCCGCATCATCGAGTGCAGGATGGCCTGCATGTGCTCTTCCAGATCGAGTTCGCCCCGTGCCTCAGTGGTTAACAGGTACTCGGCCTTGGCTCGGCGATAGCCTCGGCTGATCGCAGGATAGGAGCAGATGGCCAGTAATGCTTCCTCTTCGATCCGGTCTGCCCTCTTGCGGTCGTGACTGTTGCTGCCCCCTCGATGAACAACCCTGTGGAGGCCGACATAGGCGGCCTCATGGGCTCCAATCAGCGCCTGCAATTCGGGTGAGGCATCTCCTCTTCAGCAAATGTCGGTTCAACGACCGAGGCTACGGCGGTAAACGCAAGAAGTGTACGGCGGGTGATTTCGGGCATGCCTCATATCCCTGCAGTCTGATCATGCCGGCACACCATAGCACTGGCGCAGCGGTTCGGAGAGGTGCTCTGGGACGCGACCACATTGTCTGCTGACAAAAAGTATCCGCTCCCGCCGCAGCGTCACTTGCACAGCTGTCCATGTCCCGCCCCGCGCGCTGGCGATGCCACGGCGATTGAGTGCGGATTTGCCGCAACGATTTAACTCCGCTCGCCTGAACGCGGCCGGGAGAAAGTTGACGCAGGATAAAATCGTCCTAGGTGAACTGCTATCTCGTGGCCCGCGAACTGACGAGGGGAAATCGCCGTCGACCTCCTGCTCCGACCCGGTGAAACTGCGCAATTGCAAATGCGTCCGGCTTCCGCAAACATTGCTGGACCCTATCAAGGGGCCCGTAGCGGCCGACCCGAAAACTGAGCGCTGGCTTCTCGGCCCGCCGTCCTGGCGGCCTCGACCTTGGATCCAGCCAGCGTCTTTAAGTCAAAACGGAGGAACAACCGATGAAACTGACGAAACACCTCACCGGTGTGGTGATCGCGTCGACCTGTCTGTGCGCGCCCGCGCTGGCGCAGACCAGGTTGACCATGTGGTATCACGGCGCCGGCAACGAGGTGGAGTCGCGAATTCTCAACCAGATCATCTCCGACTTCAACACCAGCCAGTCCGACTGGACGGTGACCATCGAGAGCTTCCCCGAGAAGAGCTACAATGATTCCGTCGCGGCGGCGGCCCTGGCGGGCAACCTGCCCGACATCCTGGATGTGGACGGGCCCGTCATGCCCAATTGGGCCTGGGCCGGCTATCTGCAGCCGCTGCCGATCGACGAGAGCGAGTTCGCCGACTTCCTGCCCGGCACCAAAGGCGTGTGGGACGGCAAGCTCTATTCGGTCGGTCTATGGGACGCGGCGGTGGCGCTTTTTGCACGCCAATCGACGCTGGACGAGCTGGGCCTGCGCAAGCCGACCCTCGACAAGCCCTGGTCGAGAGAGGAATTCACGGCCGCGCTCGATGCCGCCAAGGCCTCCGGCAAGTATGAATTCGCCCTTGATCTCGGCATGAACGACCAGGCCGAGTGGTATTCCTATGCCTTCTCGCCGTTCCTGCAGAGCTTCGGCGGCGACATTGTCGACCGTTCGACCTACAAGACGGCGGAAGGCGCACTGAACGGCGAGGCTGCGCAGGCATTCGGCAAGTGGTGGCAATCATTGTTCAGCGGAGGCTATGCGCCTGGCACCAGTGAAGACCCGGCCGATCAGCAGACGGGGTTCATCGGCGGCAAGTTCGCCTTCCAGTGGAACGGCAATTGGCGCGCGGTGGCAACGATGGAAGCCGTGGATGACGTCGTCTTCCTTCCAGCCCCCGATTTCGGCGCCGGCAACAAGATCGGCGCGGGATCCTGGCAATTCGGCGTCTCGGCCAAGTCAAAACATCCGGAAGGCGCTGCCGAGTTCATCAAGTTCGCCGCGCAGGACAAATACCTGGCCGCCTTCTCCGACGGCATCGGCCTGATCCCGCCGACGCCCTCGGCGGCGCAGATGACGAAGAACTATAGTGGCGGCCCGCTCGCGGTGTTCTTCGACCTCTCCAAGGCACAAGCCCTGGTGCGCCCGGTCACCCCGGGCTACGTGGTCCAGGCCAAGGTCTTCACCAAGGCACTGGCCGATATCGCCAATGGCGCCGACGTGGCCGACACGCTTGACGCGGCGGTCGACGAGATCGACGCCGACATCGAAAGCAATAGTGGCTACGGCCACCGCTAGTTCTGTCGCGCCGGGGTCCTCGCCAGCCGCGGACTCCACCCTCTCTGGCTTGCTGGGCGGATACCGCAAATGGCGTCGAAACTAACCCTGTCGAATCGGGCGGGCTGGACATTCGCCCTGCCGGGCTTCGCACTCATCTTTACATTCATCGTCCTGCCGTTTTTCTTCGCGATCGGTCTGTCATTGACAAATCAGCGGCTGCTGTCGCCGAACCCCACCCAGTTTGTCGGGTTGGAAAATTATCAGCAGCTGCTGGGCCTTGCGGTGGTGACCCTCGAACCAGAGCGCAACGATGCTGGCGAAATGATCCGAAACGCGGCTGGCGAAATCCAGTATCCCCGCCTGCGTGCGATCACCCGTAGCGACGACTATCCTCAGTATCGCGGCATGCGCGAGTGGTTCCACTGGCAGTCCGGCGAAAACGTCATGATCGTCATCGCCAGCGACGTTGTGTTCATGAAGGCGCTGGTAAACACCTTCCTGTTCGTCCTGGTCGTGGCGCCGGTGCAGGGCAGCCTCGCGCTAATGCTTGCTTTGCTGATCAACCACAAGGTCAAGGGCATCAACCTGTTCCGGACCATCTACTTCATGCCGGTGGTGGTCTCCATAGTCGTGGTCTCGCTGCTCTGGCGGTTCATCTATGACGGCCAGAACGGGCTGTTGAACAGCATCCTCCAGGCCCTCACCTTCGGCCTCTTCCAGCCCGTAGACTGGCTGGGCAGTCCCTCGACCGCGCTGCCCGCAGTCATGGCCATGTCGATCTGGCAGGCCGTCGGCTTCCATATGGTCATCTGGCTGGCGGGGTTGCAGACGATCAGCCCCACGCTCTACGAGGCCGCCGCCATCGAGGGGGCTTCGAGATGGCAGACCTTCCGCTATGTCACCTGGCCGGGCCTGCGCAACACCGCCGTGCTTGTCCTTGTCGTGATCACCATGCAAGGCTTCGCGCTTTTCGCCCAGATCGACGTGATGACCAATGGCGGTCCGCTCGACAGCACCCAGACCCTCGTCTTCCAGGCGGTCGAGCGCGGCTACGGCAAGCAGGACATCTCCGGCGGCTCGACCATCTCGGTCATCCTGTTCGCGATCGTGCTGGCGATCTCACTCATCCAGCGCTGGCTGACACGGGAGCGTTAAGATGGCCGTCAATCCCGACAATTACGGCCTCAGGCTGTTCGTCCGCTATCTGGTGCTTTGCCTGATCGCGCTGATCTTCATCTTTCCGCTCGTGTTCATGATCAACTCGAGCTTCAAGCCGGACAGTCAGCTCCTCGCAGACACTTCCAGCCTGCGTGCCTTCCTGCCCGTCGGGGACATCAGCCTCAACAACTATTTCGGTGCGTTCCGGCGGGCGCCGGTCGGCCTGTTCGTCCTGAACTCGGTTCTGGTCACCGGGACGACCGTCCTTCTCTCGTTGCTGATCTGTTCGCTGGCCGCATTCTCCTTTGCTTTCCTGCGGTGGAAGGGGCGCGATGTCCTGCTCTCGATCGTCATCGCGACGCTGATCATCCCTTTCGAGACCATCGCTATCCCGCTGCTGCTCCTGGTCTCGAAACTGCCCTGGATCGGGCTTGATGGGCTGCATTGGGGCTGGCTCAATACCTACCGGGTGCAGATCGTCCCGTGGATCGCCGACGGGCTGACGATCTTCCTGTTCGTGCAGTATTTCAAGGCGCTGCCGGGCGAGCTGATCGAGGCAAGCCGGGTGGAGGGCGCGAATTGGTGGCAGGTCTACTATCGCGTCGTCATGCCGCTCTCAGGGCCAGTTCTGGCGACTGCCGCCATCCTGAAATTCCTCGTCATGTACAACCAATATCTCTGGCCGCTCATCGTGGTGCAGCAGGAAAGCTATCGCCCGGTCATGGTCGGCCTCGGCTACTTCTTTCAACTCAACGTCGCCTGGGGTGAAGTCATGGCTTATCTCACCCTTATCACCGTCCCGGTGCTGATCTTCTACCTCTTGCTGCAGCGCGCCTTCATCGCCTCGATCGCCTCTACCGGCGTGAAGGGCTGAACACATGGTTCGCGCGCTTAAACGCCAGTGGATCTGGGACGGCCGATCGGTGATCCCGAATTGCCGCACATGATTCAGGAAACGGGAGCCATCGCTCATGGCTGAGGTCTCGCTCAAGGGCGTCAAGAAATCCTTCGGTCGCGTCGAAATCATCAAAGGCGTCGATATCCACATCAACGACGGCGAGTTCGTCGTCTTTGTCGGACCGTCGGGCTGCGGGAAGTCCACGTTGCTGCGCATGATCGCCGGACTCGAGGACATAACCGAAGGCACCCTCGAGATTGGAGGCCGGGTGGTCAACCAGCTCCAGCCTAAGCAACGCGGTGTTGCGATGGTGTTCCAGAACTATGCCATCTTTCCGCATATGACCGTGCGCGAAAATATCGCGTTCGGCCTTACGATCGCCGGCGCTTCCAGGCAGGAAAAGCAGCAGAAGGTCGCCGAGGCCGCACGCATCCTGCAAATGGAACATTTGCTCGACCGCCGGCCAAGTCAGCTTTCGGGCGGTCAGCGCCAGCGCGTCGCCATCGGGCGCGCAATCACGCGGAAACCGGCTGTATTCCTGTTTGACGAGCCGCTCTCCAACCTCGACGCCGCGCTGCGCATGGACATGCGCATGGAAATCGGCCGGCTGCGCAGGCAACTGGGCACAACGATGATCTATGTCACGCACGACCAAGTCGAGGCGATGACGCTGGCTGACAGGATCGTCGTCCTGAAGGACGGTCAAGTCATGCAGATCGGAGCGCCGATGGAGCTCTATCACGAGCCGGCCAACAGGTTCGTAGCCGGCTTTCTGGGAGCCCCGTCGATGAATTTCCTGAACGTCGACGTCCTCGAGCTCGATGGCGAAGTGGCAATGGTTGGCAACCAATCCCTGGAGCCGATCAGGGTAGCGACCAGAAGGCGTCCCTTCCGGAAAGACGGCAAGGCCATCCTGGGTGTCCGCCCGCAGTACCTCCGGCCGGTGCACTCTGGAAAAGGCTTGCTGCATGGCATCGTGGCACATGCCGAGCGATTGGGCAGCGAGACGGTCGTGGACCTGACACTGCGCGACGAACGCGAGCTCATTGCGGCCTTCAATGAAGACAAGGTCTTTGAACCGGGTGTCGCTCTGGAGCTCACGTTCGACACGGCCTTGGCCCACCTCTTCCCCGACGAAGGTGAGTTGCAGACGCATTAGCATGAGCAACGACAACAAGATGCGTCGGCGCAGTTCGCTTGTGTCCATTCCGGAACCCGGAACAAACCTGCCCGGAACAAACCTGCATGGCCGCGAGTTTCTACTTTCGCGAGAAGTGAGGGAAAGCCATGTTCAGACTTGTTTTGGCGACAGGCGTCGTAGTTCTCTTTTTCGGTGAACCGGCCTTTGCCGCAGACGGAAGTCCGTTGCCTCCGCAGAATGCCAGGAAACTGTCGGAGATAATCGCCAAGGTCGAGCAGCGCGACGACTTTCGCTATGTCGACGAGGTCGCCTGGGTCAGCGGCGCCTATACCGTTACTTATTACACGACCGACAAGGCGAAGGTCGAAATCACCTACGATCCGGTGACAGCCGAGCCCAAATAGATCGCCGCATACCGGCGCGGCCGGGGTTCCGGCGCCCGCTCCCCCTGCGTTAGCGTCCTCAGATCGCCGGCGATCGCACTGCTTCCGTGCTGTCGAGTGCCTGCTGCAGCCGCGTGTCGCGGTCGTAGACGTCGCTGAAATATTCGACTTTGCCGAACATATCGGGCCAGGCGGTGAAATAGGCGACATAGACCGGGATCCTGCGCGCTACCTTTTCGGTCGCATGTCCGTGCTTCAGCTTCTCCGCGATGTCGTCGACCGAGGTGCCGAGCACGGCGGCCGCCATGCCGCGCGGATCCTGCAGGCGAACGCAGCCATGGCTGAGCGCGCGCATGTCGCGCTGGAAAAACGTCTTTTGCGGCGTGTCGTGCATGTAGATGGCGTGCTTGTTGGGGAACAGGATCTTCAGTTCGCCCAGCGCATTGGCCTCGCTCGGCAGCTGGCGCACGCCATAAGGTATCTTCGCGCCATAGGCGCCCCAATTGACCGAGGAGGACGGAATGCGTTTGCCGCGCGCGTTGACCACTTCGTAGCCGGCGCGGTCGAGATAGCCGGGATCCCTGCGCAGCCGGGGCAGCATCTCGTTGACGAGGATCGACTGCGGCACGCCCCAATAGGGATGGAAGTCGACCTGCTCGAGCTGATCGTAGAAGAAGGAAGTCTGGTTGGTGGTCTTGCCGATGACGACGCGGGTCTTCAGCTTCTCCTCGCCATTCTCGATGTAGCTCGCCGTAAATGCCGGCTGGTTGATGAAGACACGCGGGCTGCCGAGATCGGATGGCAGCCAGCGCAACTCTTCCAGCGCGACCTGCACCTTTTGAATCTTGTCGGCCTTGGACGTCCCGACCAGCGCCGCGACGGTGCGCGGACCGATGACGCCGTCGCCCTTCATGCCAGCCTTTTTCTGAACCGCCTTGATGACCGGCACCAGTTCCGGGGCATAGACCTCGCTGCTGGCCAGCCTGGCCAATATCTCGCCATAGGCGCCGCCCATCTCGTCGTCGAGGTTGCGCGCGATCTTCGCCAGAAGCTTCGGCAGTTCGGGGCTGCTCTCCTCTGGCTTCAGCAACAGCTTGGGATCGACGACGATCTCGTCGTCGGCGCTGGCCTGAAGTGATTCCAGTTCGACACGCAGCGCCTGATATTCGGCGTTCTGCGGATGCCGCGATTCGAGATAGGTGCGCACTTGCTGGGTGCGTGTCAGCGTTTTCAGCACGCCTTCCATGTCGAGCGGCTTGACAGGAAAATCATAGTAGCCGGTGATGCGATTGGGATCGACGCGGCCGCTTTGCGCATCGTGGACATAGCGCAAGACGCGCGCTGACAGCGCCATCTCGAAGCGGACGAGTTCCTCCAGCCGCGCATCGGCGCTGCCGGTCGATGCGCCGGCGGCGGGCACTTCAACCGTATAGTCGGCCGGCGTGAGGCCATAGCTCGTCGCCTCGCCAAGCACCCGCACTGCATCTTGCGCGCGGCTGTTGGCACCGGCTCCCGTCACCCAGATGAAATCCGGATTGGCCGCGTAATAGGCGACGAGCGCCTTGGCGATGTCCTTCTCGGCGTAGAGTTCGTAGCTATCCAGTCCGGCAATGGCTTCGCGGAAGGCAGCGCCGGTGGCGGAAGATGGCTGGAATGCGGCGTCCAGTGGCATTGCCGGCTCCGGCGCTGCCGTCAGCGTCGAGAAGTCGACGCGCACGAGCGGATCGCTCTTGTAGGTGTAATAGGACGGGCTGCTGATACGAGAGGCAGCGGGCGCCGTTGCATCTGGCTTGTATTTCGGCCTCTGCCTCGACGGCGGCGGGGGGAAATCACGTTGCGGCACATGCCTGATACCACCGCCGAAAAGCCTCTCGAAAAACCCTTGCGCGTCTGCCTGCGGCACGCCGAAGGCCAGCATTGCCGCGACCGCCGCAAGGGGCATCACGGTTGCTTTGTTTCCGAGGAATTTCATGGAATCACCCGCTCCGGCTGCACCGGCTCCCGTTCCGCATCGCTTGACGGTCTCGCCCACCGCATCATGGATGTAGGGCGCGACTACACCGATTCATACTGATTTCGTTAAGCTTTCATAAATTTCAGAAGGTCTGTTGCAGAACAGTTTCACAACGGTGGCAGCCGAAGCGAATTGGGTCCGCTCCGGTTTCAGCAAATAGCGCTCAAGGTCGGGCGTTGGCGCCGCCGGCGATGGGAATCAACTCGACCAGCCTCTATGCCGCGTTCGGCTGCAAGGAAGCGCTCTTCCTCGAAGCGGTCGATCTCTACACGCAGGTCAAGCCGTCGGTGTTTAATGCAGCGATACCGGCTTCCGGTGTTCGGCAACGAAGCCGACCGCACGCTCGATCACTCCCTTGTCGGCGAGGATGCGGCGGTGGCCGAGCCCGTCGGCCCAGTACAGCCGCACATGGTCGCCGGCGCCGGCATAGAGCCTTGCATGGTCGGCGGACACTTCGCGGTCGTCCGGAGCATGGATGACCAGCGTTGGCACCGGCGTGCTGGCAAGCTGGCGGTCGCCGGTGAATTCGTGCAGCGGCCGGCCGGCGATGCGTTCGACCCGGTCGGCCATGGCGGCCTGCGAGCGTGGGCCGACACTGAGCATGCGGCTGAAATCGTTGAAGATCGCCGGCAGCGAGCTCGGTGCCGCGATCAGCACCAGCCGCTCGGCCGCCAGCGGCGGAATGTCCTTGACCGAACCGACGACGGCATTGGCGGCGACGGCACCGCCGAAGGAATGGCCGACGACCGCCACGAACGGGCCGAACCATTCGCCGGCCAGCCGTGCGGCTTCGACAGCGCTGACCAATGTGAGCCGGCGGCCCTGCGATTGGCCGTGGCCCGGCAGGTCGAGCGAGACAACCTTGTAACCGGCGTCACGATAGGCTTCGATCAGCGTGCGCATATATTCGGTGCGCGAACGCCAGCCATGGATGACGAGCACCGTGCCGGCGGCCCGCCTGCCCGGCTCTGGCCTGAATTCATGCACCATGACGCAGCCGTTCTTGGTCTTCAGCCGATGATGGCGCGCCTCGGCCATGAAGCCGGCGGCGCGGTCGACGGCGCGTCGCTCGCCGTCGCTGAGAATTTTGGCGTTCGGCGTGCGGCAGAACAGTTCGAATGCCGCGCGCCCGGTAAGGCGGGGAGCCAGGTGTTCGGCGGCGGCAAACACGCCCCGGATGACCTTCAATCCAAATGATGCCATAGTGGCGATCCATCCATTCGTTCAAGCATGAACATAATAGTTCAAACATGAACATTAAACAAGAGCTGCCCTGGGACAACCCGCGTTTTCGCAACTGGGTCGCGGTGGCGCGCGCCTGCCATGTGCTGGAGCGCACGCTGGCAGTGAAGCTCGCGCCGCTGGACCTGAAGCCGGCGCAGCTCGACGTGCTGATGAACCTTTATCGCCATCCCGGCATGTCGCAGCACGATCTCGCCCGCCGGCTGCTGGTCGGCCGCTCCAACATCACCATGCTGCTGCCGCAACTCGAGGCACGCGGCCTGCTGCGCCGCGAAGGCGATCAGAAGGACAAGCGCGTGCTGCGCCTGACCTTGACCGAAGCCGGCACGGAACTGCTGATGCAGGCGCTGAAGGTCCACATGGCGCTGATCGAGAAAGCGATGAGCCAGTCGACGCCGGAGCAATGCGACATGATCGGCGAGCAGATGCGCAAGATTGCCGACGTGCTCAAGGAAGTGTGACTGGAGCATCGGACCCAAAAGCCCGTCCTCGGGCCCGACGAGGGGTGGAAATCGGTTTTGGGAAAATCCGATGCTCAAACAAAGGATGGTGCTCGTGGAGCGACCCGCTCACCACATCGACTTTTTCGCGCGCTCCGGCCATTCCCTGTCGTAGCTTGGCCGTCAATGCCTTTCCGGCTGGTGATTTCCAGGATTTTTCCGGGTGTCGGCAGCGACTTCGGGTCGACATGCCTCGCCGGGTTCCACAATTCCGACCGGATAATGGCGCGGGCGCACTGGAAATAGACCGAATCGACATCGATGACGGTGACCGAACGCGCCGGCTTGTCGTCGACGCTGAACGAGGCGCAGAGCGCGGCATCCGTGGTGACGTGGGCGCGGCCGTTGACGCGCAGCGTCGTGCCGCAGCCTGGGACCAGGAACAACAGGCCGACGCGCGGATCGCGAATGATGTTTTTTAGCGAATCGGCACGGTTGTTGCCGCGCCGGTCCGGCATCATCAGGGTTTTCGGATCATGGATGCGGACGAAGCCGGCGAGATCGCCGCGCGGCGAGCAATCCAGCCCTTCCGGCCCGCTGGTCGCGAGCGCGGCAAAGGCGAGGCCTCGATGAAGGCGGCGTATTCTGGGATCACATGGTCGAGTTCCTTGACCAGCGAGGTCTCGCTGGGCAGGCCATAGAGTGCTTCGAGCTGTTCGACCGTGGTGATGACGGACATGCTTCGTCTCCGAGTATCCGCAGCCGCTACTCCAAATCGGTGACGCTTTGACGACGGGCCGGAGCTACCGATCGCGGCTTAGCCCCTTCTCTTCCAGCTCGGCGAGATAGGCGGCCCAGCGTGCGTCCTTCTCATGACCCAGCGTATGCAGATAATTCCAGGTGAAGATGCCGGTATCGTGGAAATCGTCGAAGGTGATGCGGACAGCATAGTTGCCGACCGGTTCGATCTTCAGGATCGCAACGTTGCGCTTGCCGGGAACGGTCACGCGCTGTTCGGGCGAATGGCCCTGCACTTCGGCCGACGGCGAGGCAACGCGCAGCAGCTCCGCCGGCAGCTCGAACGGCTGATGGTCCGGGAATGTCACGGTTAGCAGCCTGCGGTCCTTCGAGACCCTGAGTTCCTTCGGCGCCGTCATGGTGATAAGTTCCGCATCATCTGTCCTTCCCTACGCCGCTTCGCGCAGCGGGAAAAGGCTGCTTCGAAACTTCCGGCACAAACTGTCGGCGGCGCGATGTTGCCAGGGATCGGAACCCCTTATCTTGAATGACAGGTTGGATCGTATCACATAGCCATATATAACGATGCCGTTCGCAGCCGGGGAAACGCACCAGCATGGACATGATCGATCCTTTTGGTCGCACGATCAGCTATCTCAGGGTGTCGGTCACCGACCGCTGCGACTTCCGCTGCACCTATTGCATGGCCGAGGACATGGCGTTCCTTCCCAAGAAGGATCTGCTGTCGCTGGAAGAGCTCGACCGGTTATGCACGGTCTTCATCGAAAAGGGCGTCAGGAAACTGCGTCTTACTGGCGGCGAGCCGCTGGTGCGCAAGAACATCATGCATCTGGTGCGTCAGATTTCGCGTCATCTCGAAAGCGGCGCTCTGGAAGAACTGACGCTGACCACCAACGGCTCGCAGCTTTCGCGCTTTGCCGCTGAGCTCGCCGATTGCGGGGTCAAGCGCATCAACGTCTCGCTGGACACGCTGGACCCGGAAAAATTCCGCCAGATTACCCGCTGGGGCAATCTCGACAAGGTCATGGATGGCATCGACACCGCACAGGCAGCGGGGCTGAAGGTAAAGCTCAATGCGGTGGCGCTGAAGGATTTCAACGACGCCGAGCTGCCGGAGATGCTGCGCTGGGCGCACGGCCGCGGCATGGAGCTGACGGTCATCGAAACCATGCCGATGGGCGAGATCGACGCCGACCGAACCGACCAGTATCTGCCGCTGTCGCTGCTGCGCGCAGCACTTGAGCGGCAGTTCACGCTGACCGACATCCCCTACAAGACCGGTGGCCCGGCCCGCTACGTCCACGTCGCCGAGACCGCTGGCAGGCTCGGCTTCATCACGCCGATGACGCATAATTTTTGCGAAAGCTGCAACCGCGTCCGGCTGACCTGCACCGGCACGCTCTATATGTGCCTCGGCCAGGAAGATGCCTCCGACCTGCGCGCACCGTTGCGTGCATCCGAAGGCAACGAACTGGTCGCCGACGCTATCGACGAAGCCATTGGCCGCAAGCCCAAGGGCCATGATTTCATCATCGACCGCCGCACCAACCGTCCATCGGTATCGCGGCACATGAGCGTCACCGGCGGCTGATCTTCCTGGTCGCACCGCCGAAAATAGATCCTGCCGCTCTTGCGAGGAGGTTGTGACGAGCCGCCGAAAGGCCGTGGACCAGCCCTTTGACGTTGCTGTCTTGCCGCCGGCTGGTAGAGGCTTGATGCAGAACCACGGTGGTAACGCCCTTGCTTCTTTCCCCAAATCTTCGCGGCGCGCTGTTCATGGTGGTGGCCATGAGTGGTTTCACCCTCAACGACGCGATCACCAAAGTCGCGTCGGAGTCCATGAACATGGCGCAGGTCATGCTGATCCGCGGCGCCTTCGCGTCGCTTTTCGTAGGCCTGCTTGCCTGGCAACGCGGTGCGCTTGCCCTGCCCGGCTCGATGCTGCAGCCGATGGTGGCGATACGCGTGATCGGCGAAGCCGGCGCCACCGCGTCGTTTCTCATCGCCCTTGCCCATCTGCCGATTGCCAATGTCTCGGCCGTGCTGCAGGCGCTGCCGCTGGCGGTGACGATGGGCGCAGCACTTGTGTTCAACGAACGCGTCGGCTGGCGGCGTTGGCTGGCCATCGCCATCGGTTTTGCCGGCGTGCTGATCATCGTGCGGCCCGGCTTCGAGGGGTTCAGCATCTATTCGCTGCTGGCGCTGGCCTGTGTCGCCTGTTGTGCGGTGCGTGACCTCGCAACCAAGCGGATACCGCAAGCCATTCCGACATTGCTGGTGTCGACCACCACGGCACTCGCCATGACCATGCTCGGCGCGGCGCTGCTTTTGCCAATGGGTGGGTGGACCCCTATGACGGGAGAAAGCACGGCGTCGCTGGCAATGGCGGCAGTGCTCGTGGTCATCGGTTACCAGTTCATCATCATGGCGATGCGGGTGGGCGACATCTCGTTCATCGCGCCGTTCCGCTACACGGCCCTGCTCTGGTCGATCCTGCTTGGCCTGTTCATCTTCGGCGACGTCCCCGACCTGCCGATGATCCTCGGCGCCAGCGTCATCGTCGGTTCCGGCCTCTACGCACTTTACCGAGAACGGATCGTCGGCCGGCGAAAGACAGCCGCCGAAAGCGCTGGACCTGATATGGCGCCGGACGGCATATAGGGCTTGCCGTTCGCGACGAGTGACCGCATGGACGATAGGCAATGACCGAAAAGAGCGCCGGCATTTTTCTGGCCGATAGCCAGTCGCGGCGAATGGGCGGCGGCGACAAGAGCCTGCTGACGTCGGACCATCACACACACACGACCCTTTCCTGGACATCAATACATCAGACGACCTTGCCCGGGCCGAGGGTCTGTTGCAGAGCATGAAGCCATGATGAGACGCGTCTTCGGTATCACCGGCTGGAAGAATTCCGGCAAGACGACACTGACCGAAAAGCTGGTCGCCGAGCTCGTCCGGCGTGGCTGGAAAGTCTCGACGGTAAAACACGCCCATCATGACTTCGACATCGACAAACCGGGCGCGGACAGTTTTCGCCATAGGCAGGCCGGGGCCACTGAAGTCGCCATCGTGTCGGACAGGCGCTGGGCGCTGATGCACGAGTTGCGCGGCGAGGACGAACCAACGCTGGACGCAATCCTGTCGCGGCTCGGCACCCCCGACATCGTGCTGGTCGAAGGCTACAAGCGCGAGGCGCACAGCAAGATCGAGACGCGGCGGCTGGAAGCTAAGGACCGGGCCCCGCTTTCGGCAAACGATCCGCATATCGTCGCCATCGCCGCCAACTTCGCCATCGCCGACGAAAGCCTGCCTGTCTTCGATCTCGACGACACCAAATCGATAGCCGACTTCATCGAGCGCGCGACAGGTTTGACGCGCTGAGGGTACTGCCGAAGGAGCATCGGCCGCCCGCTGTTTCCTCGTTGGCCCCCCTGTTTTCCTCGTTGGTATGCCTGCCGCAACGTCAGTACTGTCTGGGAATGCGAAACCCGCAAGCAACGGTTTTACAGTTGCTTTTTCTTGGGAAAGAATGGGAGTATCGCGCCAGCGGCGGTCAACAGAACCGCCCACAGAGCCGTTCGGAACGACGGCCGGGAACATACAGAGAGGACTATCATGAGTACTGCACTGCGTATAGCGCTCGCCGCATCGGCCGCGCTGCTGACATTGGGCGTTGCCCAGGCTCAGGAGAAAACCTTGAGGATCGGCACGGAGGGAGCCTATCCGCCGTTCAACAACCTGACCGCTGATGGCCAGCTCGTGGGCTTCGACATCGATATCGCCAAGGCGCTTTGCGACGAGATGAAGGTGAAGTGCACTTTCGTCGCGCAGGATTGGGACGGCATCATCCCGGCCCTTCAGGCCGGCAAGTTCGACGCCATCGTCGCCTCGATGTCGATCACCCCGGAGCGTGCCGAGAAGGTCGACTTCACCAACAAATACTACAACACGCCGCCGGCGATCGCCGCGCCCAAGGACAGCGATATCAAAGGCGTGACCAAGGAGGACCTGGCCGGCAAGACGATCGGCGTGCAGGCGTCCACCACCCACTTCAATTATTCAACCAAGGCTTATACCGACAGTACAATCAAGCCGTACCCGACCGCGCAGGAATACCAGCTCGATCTCGCCAATGGCCGCGTTGATGCGGTCAACGACGACATCACCGTTCTCGAAGGCTGGCTTGCCACGCCGGACGGCGCCTGCTGCAAGCTGATCGGTGCGATCACGCCCGACATCGAGATCCATGGTCCGGGCGCCGGCATCGCGGTACGCAAGGGTGATACCGAGTTGGTCAATCAGTTCAACAAGGCGATCGACGCCATCCGCGCCAACGGAAAGTACAAGGAAATCAACGACAAGTACTTCAAGTACGACGTCTACGGCGGCGAGTCCTGATCCTTCCGGATTGACAGCGAACGACGGGACATCCCGCCGATTGCGCAAGGCGCGGCGCGCGAGAGCTGACGCCGCGCTCTCAAAAAAGCCATAGAGGAGAACAGGCAGGCGGATGCAAAGCGTTTGGACGCTGCTCAGTTGGGGACCCGAAGGCTGGCTCGACGATATCGCCTATGGTGTTTTCATCACCGTTTCGCTTGCAGCCGCGACCCTGCCTCTCGGTCTGGTGATCGGCTTTCTGGTTGCGCTGGCCAAGCAATCCAACGAGCCGTCGCTGCGGCTGGCCGGCAATATCTACACCACGATCTTTCGTGGACTGCCTGAGCTGCTGACCCTGTTCATGATCTTTTACGGCGCGCAAATCGGCATCCAGCAACTGATGCGCCTGTATGACCCGACCGCCGCGGTCGAAGTGAATGCTTTTGTTTCCGGCATGATCGCGCTCGGCGTCGTCTTCTCGTCCTACGCCAGCGAGGTCTTCCTCTCGGCATTCCGCGCCATCCCGAAGGGACAATATGAGGGTGGCTATTCGGTCGGCCTGTCTGGCTGGCAGACGATGCGCCTTGTGGTGCTGCCGCAGCTTGTCCGTATCGCGCTGCCGGGTCTTGCCAATCTGTGGCTCATCCTGCTCAAGGATACCGCCCTGGTTTCCGCCATCGGTCTTACCGACATATTGCGGCAAGCGGGCGTCGCCGCCCGCGTCACCAAACACGCCTTCCTGTTTTTCGGTGTTGCCGCGCTTATCTATCTGCTCCTCGCCATCATATCGTCCTTCGGCATCAATGCGATCGAACGTGCGGTCGGCCGCCAGCAGGTGCAGCGATGAGTGCGGCAGCAGCCGACGTGGCGACGAAGGTCGAAAAACCGCCAGCAATCCCGCACGGCTGGCCGCGCCAACGTATTCTCGGCTACGCGCTGGTCTGTATGTGGATAGCTTTTCTCGCCGGGATTGCTGCGTACCTCATTGTCGCCTGGAACGGCGAGCTTTTCGCGAAATATGCGCCGTCCTATGTGACAGGCCTGGGTGTGACGCTTTTGCTGGTCGCCATCTCGATCGTGCTTGGCGCGATCCTGTCGGTGCCGATCGCCTATGCCCGCATGTCGAAGAACCGGTTTCTTTCGGGTCTTGCCTATGCCTATGTCTATTTCTTCCGCGGCACGCCGCTGCTGGCCCAGACCTTCCTTGTCTATTACGGCGTAGGCTCCTTCCGGCCGCAGCTCGATATGATTGGCCTCTGGGGCTTTTTCCGCGAGGCGTTCAACTGCGCAATCTTCGCCTTCTCGCTCAATACTGCCGCCTATCAGGCTGAAATCCTGCGCGGCGCGATCGAGAGCGTGCCCAGGGGTCAGTGGGAGGGCGCCGCCTCGCTCGGCCTGCACAAATTGCAGACGATGTGGAAGATCATCCTGCCGCAGGCACTGATCGTGGCACTGCGTCCCTACGGCAACGAGATCATCCTGATGATCAAGGGCTCGGCGATCGTAGCCATCATCACCGTCTATGATTTGATGGGCATCACGAAGCTCACCTATTCGCGGACGTTCGACTTCCAGTCCTATGTCTGGGCGGCGATCATCTATCTGATCATTGTCGAAACGCTGCGCCACGCAGTCGAATGGATCGAACGGCGCATTACCATCCATCTGCAACGCTGACTCCCATCGCTTTGCCTGATCCGCTAAGAAGGCCGGAAAGCAGGCTTCTAAGGGATTCGAAAACATGGCATCGGTGGCATTTCTCGGTCTTGGCGTCATGGGCTATCCAATGGCCGGACATCTCAGGAACAAGGGCGGCCACGACGTCACCGTCTACAACCGCACCAGGGCAAAGGGCGAGCAATGGGTTGCCCAGCATGGCGGCAGTGTTGCCAACACGCCGACTGAGGCGGCCGACGGCAAGGATTTTGTCTTTTCCTGCGTTGGGAATGACGACGATTTGCGTGCGGTGACGATTGGAGCCGAGGGTGCATTCCAGTCGATGAAGTCGGGAGCCATCTTCATCGACAACACTACCGCCTCCGCTGAAGTCGCGCGCCAACTGGCGGAGAAAGCGCAATTGGGCGGTTTTTCGTTCCTCGACGCGCCGGTCTCCGGCGGTCAGGCCGGCGCCGAAAACGGCGTGCTGACCGTCATGGTCGGCGGCGAACAAAAAGCCTTCGACAAAGCAAAGCCCGTCATCGATGCCTATGCCCGCATGGTCGGGCTGATGGGTCCGGCCGGCTCGGGCCAGCTCACCAAGATGATCAACCAGATCTGCATCGCCGGTCTTGTCCAAGGGCTGGCCGAAGGCATCCATTTCGGCAAGAAGGCCGGGCTCGACATCGAGAAAGTCATCGAGGTGATCTCCAAGGGCGCGGCCGGCTCGTGGCAGATGGAGAACCGCCACAAGACGATGAATGCCGGCAAATACGATTTCGGCTTCGCTGTCGACTGGATGCGCAAGGATCTCGGCATCTGCCTGGCGGAGGCCGACCGCAACGGCGCCAAGCTGCCGGTGACGGCACTTGTCGACCAATTCTACAAGGATGTGCAGGGGATGGGCGGCAAACGCTGGGATACGTCTTCGCTGCTGGCGCGATTGGAAAAGTAGGTTTTGTCGTGGCCGAGCTTTCGCCACAATCCAGCGCCGAGGAGATTGTCGCCCATCTGCGCTCGATCGGCTCGCAGGAGAATCGCCTTGGCATGCTGCGCTACGGCATCAAGATCGAACGCGCGCTCGGTATCCCGCATGGCGTGCAGCGGCAGATCGCCAAGAAAATCAAGCGCAACCATAACCGTGCCTTCGAACTATGGCAGTCGGGCATCATGGAAGCGCAGTTCATCGCTTCCGTCACAGCCGATCCGAAGCGGTTTTCTGCTGCGGATGCAAGACGATGGGCGGCGACTTTCGACTCGTGGGATATCGTCGACGGCGTCTCCGATCTCTTTGTCGATACGGATTGCTGGAAGGAACTGATAGAAGAGTTTGCGGCCGACGAACGGGAGTTCGTCCGACGCACGGCTTTTGCGATGATGGCCTGGTCGGTCGTCCACCGGAAGAAGGAGCCAGAGGCGACCTTCCTCGACTTCCTGTCGATCATCGAAGCGCACGCTGGCGATGGTCGTAATTTTGTGAAGAAGGCAGTGAACTGGGCGCTTCGCTCTATCGGCAAGCGATCGCTGCATTTGCACGGCGCTGCCCTTGCCCTGGCACAGAAGCTGGCCGGATCGACCGACAAGACGGCGCGTTGGATCGGCAAGGACGCTGCAAGGGAGCTTTCCGATGCCAAAACGCTCGAGCGGCTCGCCAGGAAAGGCTGACCGGAACCAGATCCGCTTTACTGAGGTGACGCGATCGACGCGCGCCGATTTCGAGAACCTGTTCGAGCAGCCTGGCGCACCAAAATACTGCTGGTGCATGGCCTGGCGCCACCTTGAAAACCGCGAGCATGCGTCCAACAATGAGAGGAGACGGGCCATGATAGCGCTCATCGAAGCCGGCACGCCGGTCGGTATCGTCGCCCATGCCGAAGGCAAGATCGTCGGCTGGTGCTCGGTGGCGCCACGCGAGACCTATCGCAAGCTGTCGCAGGAGCCGGACGACAGCGAGGCAGGCATATGGTCGATCGTCTGCTTCTATGTGCCGAGGGCGTCGCGCGGCCGTGGACTGGCAAGCGCCCTGCTCGACGCGGCCATCGATCACGCCTTCGCCAAAGGCGCTAGGACGATCGAGGCCTATCCGGTCGACCAGGCATCGCCGAGTTACCGTTTCATGGGCTTTCGAGAGATGTTCGTGGCCCGCGAATTCCATGAGATCGGCATGGCCGGCTCTCGCCGACATGTGATGCGGCTCGAACGTTGACGCTGTCGGCGACGGCAGCTTTACTCCTGTCAAATGGAGAGCACACGATGAGCAGTCCTCTCAAATTGACAGCGGCGCTGGCGGCCGTGCTGATTTCCATAGCGGCGGGCAGCGCTTCCGCCGAAACCTCGCGCATATTCTGGAAGGACCTGCGCCCGGCGACCCAGCCCGCTGCCGAAAGTGTCGGATTGCCGATGGTCGCGGCAAAAATGCCTGACCGTGGCGAGACGCTGTCTCTCAATTTGCGAGACAAGGCCGTCCAACTGGCGGGATACGCGCTGCCGCTCGATCGGGACGGCGATCTCGTCTATCAGTTCCTGCTGGTACCGTGGACAGGGGCGTGCAGCCACATGCCGACGCCGCCGCCCAATCAGATCGTCCTCGTCACGCCCGCCCGCCCCTACAGGATGTCGCAAGCCTATCAGCCGGTTTCCGTGACCGGCGCCCTGGAGCCGGGCATGGAGAAAAGTCAGCTCTTCATCCTCGACGGTGTCAGCGTGATCCAGTCGGGTTACACAGTGCGCAAGGCGGAGGTGGCGAACGTCGATCTCGTGCCGGACACGATCACGCTACCGGCAAACTTGCCGTGGAGTTTCCTCAACAAAAAGAACAACTAAGCACAAAATCCTCAGGCGGCGTTGGCACCCGATTCCTTGTCCAGTACCATGTAGTCGAGCGGCATTTCGGTCGTGTATTTGATCTGTTCCATGGCAAACGACGACGAGACGTCGCGGATCTCGATCTTGGCGATCAGCCGCTTGTAGAAGGCGTCGTAAGCAGCGATGTCGGGCACCACCACGCGCAAGAGATAGTCGACGTCGCCGCTCATCCGGTAGAACTCGACCACTTCCGGAAATTCCTGAATGACCTCCGAAAAGCGGCGCAGCCACTCATGGCTGTGCGAATTGGTACGGATCGACACGAACACGGTAACGCGCACATTGACCTTTTCATGATCGAGGATGGCGACGCGCCGCTTGATGACGCCTTCCTCCTCGAGCTTCTGAATGCGCCGCCAGCAGGGCGTGGTCGACAGTCCGACTTTCTTGGCGACATCGGCGACCGCGAGCGTCGCGTCCTCCTGCAGGAGGCGGAGGATTTTTCTGTCAAGGCGGTCCATTGGGTGCTCCCACGGGGATAGATCAGGAATAGATTGGCTATAGTCCTTCTTATTTGGGCCATTCACAAGAAAGAAATTCTGCCAGATGGCGCAAAAGCGAGTGGTTTCTTGCTTACGCTTCAGCCGAGGCGATAGCGGATTTCCGATCTCAGAAACGGCAGCAAATCCATTTCAAACCACGGATTGCGCTTCAGCCAGCTGGTGTTGCGCCACGAAGGATGCGGTAGCGGCAGCACTTTCGGGGTGGTGGGCGCATTCCAGATGGTGCGCCAATCCATCACCGTCTCCGTCAGCGAGGGCCGGCGCGCCGCGCCCATGTGCCAGGATTGCGCATAGAGGCCGATCGTCAGCACCAGGTCGATGCGCGGCATCAGCGCCATCAGCGGCGCACGCCAGGCCGCTGCACATTCGTGGCGCGGCGGCAGGTCGCCGCCCTTGGCATCCTGGCCGGGAAAGCAAAAGCCCATCGGCACGATGGCGAATTTTGTCGTGTCGTAGAATTCTTCCGCGCTGACCCCCAGCCAGTTTCGCAACCGATCGCCGGAAGCGTCGGTGAACGGCATGCCTGACATATGCACCTTGGTGCCCGGTGCTTGGCTGGCAATCAGGATGCGGGCGCTCGACGACGGCCTGAGCACCGGGCGCGGCTCATGCGGCAGCGGCCGACCGACCGGGTTTTCGACGCAGATACGGCAGGCGCGCACCCTCGCCGCGAAGTTTTCCAGCTCTTCGCTCATGCTAAGGGCTCATTCTCAGGCGGCGGCGCTCGGCCGGCTGGAGATCGCCTGATGCCAGCGCAGCACGTTGGCACAGTCTTCCGGCACCTTGATACGCGCCGGCTTCATGAAGTCGATGGCAATCAGCCCGGTGATGTCGGCGATCGAATAGGCGTCGCCGGCAACGAATTCCCGGTTCGCCAACTCGTTGTCGAGGAGTTTTAGGAATCCAACGGCTTTCGGCTTGTTGGCCTCGCCCCATTCGGGGATTTGTGGAACTTCCCATTCCTTCATCGCCGGATGGACGTGTCGGAACGCGGCGGTGACGCGATTGAGCAAATTGAGCTCCATCCGTCTTTGCCACATCTCGACCAGGGCTTTGCCGAGCGCGCCGCGGCCGAACAACGCCGGTTCCGGATGCAGTTCCTCAAAATAGCGGCAGATGGCGACGGATTCGGTGATGACGGTGCCGTCGTCGAGCTCGAGCACCGGCAGACGCTGCAGCGGGTTGCGCGAACTGACCGGCTGCTCTCTGTGCTCCAGCGCGCCCATGTCGACGGGCACCAGCGGAACCTCAAGCCCCTTTTCCGCGAGGAAGACGCGAACCCGCCGTGGATTGGGCGCCCGGCCGCCGTCGAAGAGTTTCATCCCATCCTCCTTTCGCGCCGGCCCGACAACCGGAATCGCTTTCCGGAAAGCACAACGCGAGAATCAAAAAACCTGGCGCATGGCTTATGCGTCCGCATGGACGCACATCGCTCTGATCAGGTCTGTTGCAACAACTATAGGGTTGACCATCACCAGAAGCGAAAAATTTCTCGCAAGCCATCGCCGATCGAAGCCAGACGACCGTGCTTTCTTTCGACCACTTCGTGATCGTGGCTCTCGCGCCAATCCTGCGGCTCGTCGAAAGAGCCGGCCCAGATGCCGGCCTTGCCTGATCGGGCCGCGGCCTCCTCGGTTTCGAAATCGCCATAGGCAACTGCCCAGCCGGCCTCGACCTGGGCGCGGTTGAGATCCCTGCCGCCGGCGTCGCAATCGCCGAGCAGCCGGCCGTATCGGTCTCGCTGCCAGCCGGTGCAGGAGACGGGTTTTCCTGATATCAGACGTACCAGCGACTGCCGCGCCAGCTTGCCGCAGGGATAGGCGGCGCCGTCCTTGCGGCAGATTTGCGAATATTCTGGCGCATCAATGCCGCGCATGCGGATGCGCTCGGTACCGAGCGTGATCGTATCGCCGTCATTTACGACGGCGGCACCCTCGGTTTTGCGGGTCTCGATCCGATCAAGCCGCGCCGCCAGAAGGATCAGCAGACCGAGGACAAGCACGGCCACTGCGTAGTCTACCAGCCGGCGCCAGAGGCTTCGCGGCCGCGGCGGGACGTATCGCTGTCCCGGCCGCCGCGACCACGATCGGCTCATATGGCAAACCGTTGGTTAATCATTCGAACGTAGCTTAACAATTTGAAACCGCTGCCCGCATAAATTGAAGTCTCCATGCCCTCGCAACGCTCGACCACAGCGGACAAGTTTATTGTGGACCGCCGAAAACCCCATCGCAACAGCGATGTGGCGCGCGCGGTGCGCAAGACGCGCGACCGTCTTTCGCAGCAGGCCGGAAATCCTGATTTCGAACGCGAGCTTTTGAAACTCCACGCCCGTGCGATGATAGGCGGCGCGATCATAGTCCCGCTTCTCGTCCTGGCGACCGCCGCGACCGGTCTGTTTGCTGGCGTCGGTGAGGCAATTGGCGTCTGGGCGCTTTTCATACTCATCTGCTACGCCATCGTCGTGTTCATGGCGAGGCGCGTCGACCGAACGGAAGCTGCCGAACTCAACCCGCTGCAAACGCACCGTGATTTCCTGATAGGCCATTTCCTTTGCGGCCTGGGCTGGGCCTGGTTTGCCTGGCTCGGTTGCGACGCTTGCCAAGTCGACCAGTTCCAGTTGATCAAGGCGGTGGTGCTGCTGCTTGCCATGGCAGCGACCGCGATCACGGCGTCATCCTTGCGCGGCGCGTTGCTGGCGACTTTCGCCGTTCCGGTGGCCGCCTATGCCTATGCCGGCGCCAGGCAGTGGATGCCGGTCGAGTTGATCATGGCCGGGTTGCTGATTGTCTCGCTGCCCTTCTTCGCCTATGTGGCGCGCCGCCTCAATCGCTCGTCCTTGATGTTGCTCTCGTTCCGCTCCGAAAAGGACGCGCTGATCGCCGAACTGGACACGGCGAAATCGATGTCGGACGAAGCGCGGCGACGGGCGGAAGACGCCAACCTGGCGAAGTCGCGGTTTTTGGCCTCGATGAGCCACGAGTTGCGGACGCCGCTCAACGCTATCCTCGGTTTCTCGGAAGTGATGGCGAACGAGGTGCTCGGACCGATGAGCAATCCAACCTACCGCGACTATGCTCGCGACGTCCATGACTCTGGCCAGCATCTGCTCGACCTGATCAACGAAATCCTCGACCTGTCGCGCATCGAAGCGGGCCGCTACCAGCTCAACGAAGAGCCGATGATGCTGCTTTCCGTCGTTGAGGATTGCTGTCACATGATGGAGTTGAAGGCGCGCAACAAGGACATCCGTATCGTCCAGGATTTCGAAAACGCCTTGCCGCGCCTGTTCGCCGACGAACGCGCGGTGCGACAGATCGCGCTCAATCTTTTGTCGAACGCCATCAAGTTCACCGGGACTGGCGGCGAGATCCGCGTGCGCGTCGGCTGGACGGCGGGCGGCGGCCAATACCTCTCCGTCAAGGACAATGGGCCTGGCATTCCGGAAGACGAGATCCCGGTGGTGCTGTCCGCTTTCGGCCAGGGCTCGATTGCCATCAAGAGCGCCGAACAAGGCACCGGGCTTGGCCTGCCGATCGTCCAGAGCCTGCTCGCCCTGCATGGCGGCGAGTTCGAACTCCATTCCAAACTGCGCGAAGGCACTGAGGCGATCGCCATCTTTCCGTTGAGCCGGGTGATGGAGGAATTGCCGGCGCTGCCGACCAGGGCCGTTGCTGCGCGCCGGCGCTGAGCACTGGCTCACGAAAATCCGGCACCGGATGCCAGAATCGTTGCGGATAGGGCGATTTGGCAATAGCCTTGCCCAGGCAGGCCATCCAACGTGTCTTCCGAGCCAAGGCAATCAGGGGCCAAGGCAATCAAATGAACAGAAGACGTCTATTGCACACGGCAGCAGCGATCCCGTTCTTGCGGCCGTGGATGCTCGTGCCGGCACAGGCCGCGCCCCGTCCGACCTCGCGCATCCGTCCATCCGACCCGGAATGGCCAGCAGAAGGAAGTTGGGACCGGCTTGGCCGGCAAGTCGAGGGGCGACTCGTAAAGGTTCAGCCGCCGCTCGCCGCATGCATAAAGGCCCCGTCAGGCCCCCGCTGTACGGATGTCTTCAAGGAACTGAAGAACCCCTATTACCTCGGCGACGAGGTCGGGTTGACACAGACGCTAGGCTGGGTCGACGGCTGGACATCGCAGCCCAGCAAATATGCAGTCGTTGCCCGAATGAACGATGACGTTGTGGCGGCAGTCAATTTCGCCCGTGACAACAATCTGCGGCTCGTGGTGAAGGGCGGCGGCCACAGCTACCAAGGCACATCCAATGCCGCGGATTCCTTGTTGATCTGGACCCGGAAGATGAACGCCGTCACCGTGCACGATGCGTTCGTCGGTGTTGGCTGCGCCGGACGAGAACCGCCGCAGCCGGCGGTCACGATCGAAGCGGGCGCAATCTGGGGACAGGCCTATGACGCCGTCACCACGAAAGCGGGGCGCTATGTCCAGGGCGGTGGCTGCCTGACCGTCGGCGTCGCGGGCCTGATCCAAAGTGGCGGCTTCGGAAGTTTCTCGAAGGCTTATGGAATGGCGGCGGCGAGCCTGCTGGAAGCGGAGATCGTCACTGCCGATGGCGCCGTTGCAATTGCCAACGCCTGCACAAATCAGGACCTGTTCTGGGGGATCAAGGGTGGCGGTGGCGGCAATCTCGGGGTCGTGACCCGGCTCACGCTGCGAACGCACGAGTTGCCGGAATTCTTCGGCGCGGTGTTCGCCACGATCGATGGGACGTCCGACGCCGCCTTCCACCGACTGATCGTAAAGATCGTGGAATTCTACAGCAAGGCGCTGTTCAATCCGCACTGGGGCGAGCAGATTGCCTTCCGGCCGGGCAATGTTCTCGCGATTTCGATGGTATTCCAAGGTCTGGACCAACAGCAGGCCGAGACGATCTGGCGGCCGTTCTTCGACTGGGTGGCCGGTTCGCCGCAGGATTTCAGCCTCGAAGCGGAGCCGGTGATCATCGCCGTCCCGGCTCGAAATTTATGGGATCCCGAATTTCTCAAGAAAATACCCGGACTGGTGCTCGCCGACAACCGCCCCGATGCCGGCAAGGCCAACGTGTTCTGGGCAAGCAATCTGGAGGAGACGGGACAGGTTCTGCATGGCTACCAGTCTGCATGGATTCCGTCATCCCTTCTCCAGGCGGACCGGCAGCAGAACCTTGCCGACGCCCTATTCGCAGCTACCCGCCACTGGACTGTCTCCCTGCATGTCAACAAGGGTCTTGCGGGCGCTCCTGCCGAGGTGATTGACGCCGCCCGCCAGACGGCGACCAATCCGGTGGTGCTGGATGCTTTCGCGCTGGCCATCAGCGGCGCCGAGGGACCGCCGGCATACCCCGGCATTGCCGGTCGCGAACCCGACCGGGCGGCTGCCCGTCGACATGCGAGTGCAATCGACAAGGCCATGAACGAAGTACGCAAACTGATACCTGCCGTCGGCTCATATGTGGCGGAAAGCGATTTCTTCGACGAGAGGTGGCGAGACGCCTTTTGGGGTTCGAACTACATCAAGCTTCTCGCGGTGAAGGACCGATACGATCCGGACGGCCTCTTCTTCGTGCACCACGGAGTGGGCAGTGAGCGCTGGAGCGATGATGGTTTCACGAGATTGATATGACAAACCCTGTAGCTGCTGGCGGCGCGGTGCCAGCCCATAAATTAGGCTCTCATCACTGGGAACGAACCGCCTCCGCCATGCCCGAACTGGTAAGAGCCGCGGCTTTGACCAGGCCGGCGGCAAGTGCCGCCCCTGCCCCCTCGCCGTGGCTGACGCCGAGATCAAGCAGCGGGCGCAAGCCGAGCCGCTCGGCGGCCCGGGCATGCGCAGGATCTGGCGACAGGCTGGCAAGCAGGCAATGGTCGAGCGCGGCAGGGTTGGCAGCATGCAGCGTCGCGGCGGCGGCAGTCGCAACTAGCCCATCGAGCAGGACGGGGATCTTCTGCGTCCGGGCGGCGAGGATGGCGCCGGCAATCGCTGCGAACTCACGCCCGCCAATCCGGCGCAACGCTTCCAGCGGGTCCCTGAGACTTGTGCCGTGGAAGGCTAGCGCGGCATCGACCACTTCCGCCTTGCGCGCGCGCATCGATGCATCGGCGCCCGATCCCGATCCGACCCAATCGGCGCCACTGCCGCCGAACAGTGCGGCAAACAAGGCCGCTGCAACGGTGGAATTGCCGACGCCGAGGTCGCCAAGGCAAAGCAGATCGGCGCCGCCGGCGATCGCCTCCATCCCGAAGGCCATGGTGGCGGCACAGCCGCGCTCGTCAAGTGCTGCATCCTCGGTGATGTCGGCGGTTGGAATGTGCAGCGCAAGATCGAACACTTTCAGCCCGAGATTATTGGCGATGCAGATCTGGTTGATCGCCGCACCCCCGGCCGCGCAAAGCTCGACGGCGTTCGCCGTGGCAGCGACAGGCCGTGGCGAAATGCCATGGCGAGCGACGCCGTGATTGCCGGCGAAGATCGCCACCAGAGGTCGGCTCACTGCCGGCGGCGCACGGCCGCTCCAGGCGGCCAGCCAAGCCGCGATGTCCTCGATGCGGCCGAGCGAGCCTGTGGGGTTGTCGGCCTTGGCAAACAGCGCACGGACGCGGGCTTCGGCCGCCATGTCGGCCGGTGGCAGGGTCGCCAGAAGATTGCGAAAATCGTCGAAGGGCAGCGCGCTGGTCATGTCGTTGATGATCGTTCCCAGAGTTGGTGAGCGGCATAGCCGCCTTGCTCGGCCGGCACAACTGCTTGCATTGACGCGAAAAGCGGCTGCCGGCGGCCCATTCCGGAGGGCTTGCATTGGCGTTGCCGTTACACCATGTGGAGGCAAGACGAGGGATTCCTGACGGAACCCTGAGAGAATAAATATGACGGCCATCGAATCCCCATGCGTCCTGGTCTGTTCGATCGATATGAAAACCGGCTTCTGCTTCGGTTGCGGCCGCACGCGCGAGGAAATCGGCGCCTGGATCGAGATGACCCCTGAAATCCGCCGCAGCGTCATGGCCGAGTTGCCGGCCCGGCTGGAAACGGTTGAACGCAGATCGCGCCGGGAAACGCGCCGCACCCGCCTTGCGCGTGAACGCGACGCCCTCTCGTGAGCCATTTATGAACCGATTTTTCTGGGTTTTGATGATCGTGATCGGGGCAGGCGGCGTCCTGCTCATGCTCAACGATTCCGCCGGCAGCACATTCGGCGTCGAGAATTACGATTTCAGCCGCCTGATCTGGCTCGGCGCATTGGTCGCACTCATCGGCGCCGGCCTGCTCAGATCAGGCAGACCCTTGGGCACGATGGCCCGCAACCTCGGCACCTGGGCCGTCATCGTACTCGCACTGATTGCCGGCTATCAGTACCGCTATGAATTGCAGGATGTCGCCAGCCGGGTAACGGCTGGCCTTGTACCCGGCAGTCCGCTGGCATTGGGCCTGGAAGACGGCCACGCCACGGTGACCCTGGACAAGGCCGGCAACGGCCATTTCGAAGCGCGCATCATGGTCAACGGCACGCCGATCCGGGCCGTGGTCGATACCGGCGCCACCAGCACCGTGCTGACCGCCCAGGACGCGCAAGCGGCCGGATTCAATCCAGCCGCTCTCAATTTCACCATACCGGTCTCCACCGCCAACGGCATGGCGCGCGCCGCCGCCGTCAGAACCGACGAATTGACGATCGGCGGGATCGTGCGCAAGGACATGCCGGTCATGATCGCCGCGCCCGGCATGCTCGGCCAGAGCCTGCTCGGCATGAATTTCATCGGCTCACTATCCGGTTTCGACGTGCGCGGCGACCGCATGATCTTGCGCGATTGAACAGTAAAGGCCACTTCGGCGCTGCTCAGTGAACCTTGAGCATCTCGACCGCTTGATCAAACCGGCCGCCCAGCGCAGGTAGCCCACGCGCTCCACCAGTATCTCCTTGGGCGTCGGCTCCCGGCTGAACAACGCCATCGCCTCGTCGATGAACGCATTAAGCGGCATATACTCGTCGCGCGTCGACTGGCCGGGTGCCGCCGAAGCGCGATGCGATGCGCGCTCGATCCATGTCGCACGCGATCAAAGACTTGGAACAAGCGCAAGCGACCGCATGATCTTGCGCGATTGGACTGTCAGGCGGCTTCGGCGTCCGTCCCGCTAAAATCGACTGCAGCGAAAGCCGCCTTCAGCACATCCGGTCCGGCGCCGGGCCTTGTCGCATCGGTCGAAAGGATCTGCCGGTAACGGCGCGCACCGGGCAGGCCGTGGAACAGGCCGACCATGTGACGGGAGACATGGCCAAGCCGCCCGCCCCGCTCGATATGGCGTGCCGCATAATCCGCCATGGCATCGATCAGCGCGGCAAAATCGAACGTTTTGGGTTTGTCGCCGTAAAACGTCGCGTCGACGCCTGCCAGAATGCCCGGCGTGTGATAGGCGGCGCGTCCGAGCATGGCGCCGTCGACATGATCAATGTGGTCAAGCGCCTCTTCAAGTGATTGAATGCCGCCGTTGATGCCGATGAATTTGTTTGGATTTTTGGCCTTCAGCCGATAGACGCGGCCATAGTCGAGCGGCGGGATGTCGCGGTTTTCCTTCGGGCTGAGCCCTTCCAGCCACGCCTTGCGGGCATGCACCCACAGCGCGTCGGCGCCGGCCGCGAAAACCCCGTCCGCCAACGTATCGAGCGCCGGCTCAGGATCCTGCTCGTCGACGCCGATGCGGCATTTGACGGTGACGGAAATGCTGACAGACGCCTTCATCGCCACGACGCAATCGGCGACCAGGAGCGGTGCTTTCATCAGGCAGGCGCCGAACGTACCCGACTGGACGCGGTCGGACGGGCAGCCGACATTGAGGTTGATCTCGTCGTAGCCGAAGGCCTCGCCGATACGCGCCGCCTCGGCGAGCTTCTGCGGATCGGAGCCGCCGAGCTGCAACGCAACCGGATGTTCCGTACCATCGAAGCCGAGCAAGCGCTCGCGCTCGCCGTGGATGACCGCGTCGGCAACGACCATCTCGGTGTAGAGCAAGGTCCGCCGCGTCAACTGGCGATGGAGGAACCGGCAATGCCGGTCCGTCCAATCCATCATCGGTGCGATGGCGAATTTATTGTATTTTTCAAACATTTATCAGCAATTTTCAAACCACACTGAGATTGGACAGACTGACATTGCCGGCCTCTGTGATATGTGACTCATTTCATTCTATTTTTCAAAGCGTAACCATCAATGTCACTCAACCCCGCTTTTCTGCTCATACCGCCAATGAAGGGCGATCTCATGTCGCGCTTCTGGATGATCAAGACGGCGGAGGATGAATTCCGGGTCCCGGATCGCCTCTCCCAAAGCATAAAGCGATGGCAACACCGCGACACCAGCGCCCATGACAGCCATTTGGCGAACGGCGCATATGATGTTCCTTCATTGATAGCTGAAAGCTATGGATCGAACAGAAAATTACCATTGGTTTCATCGATCTCCGGTCACCAAGTGTCCCCGGGGGCGGCGACGCCCGTGTAGCAAACGGAGAAACAGAATGCTAAACAAGATAGCCTTGGCAGCCAGCGTAATTGCCCTGATGGCCGTGGGATCCGCGCAAGCCAAGGGGATGACCCCGGTTACCGCGGACGAAGTCGTAGCGCTTCAGAAGGCCTGGGGCGAGGGTATTGTCGATATCGGGCAGGTCTTCAGCGATGGTGGCGACTACAGAGCTGCTGCCGAGGAGCATCTCAAGAAATTCTATGCCTATGGAGAGGAAGAAGTTCTGTTCAAGCCCACACTTGCAAACGAAGACCAGTTCCGCGGCACTTTCGAGGAAGCATTGTCATATTTCGTCACCGGAGTTGTGAGCGAAGACAAGGGATTTGCGATTGCGCCCTACACCGAGGTGCGCTGGGAAAACGAAGGCACGATCGTCGACAGCGATAGTGCCATGTCGATGGGCAACTACTATTTCACGAAGACGGACGGCTCCGAGACCAAGGTCGAATACTCTTTTGGAATTGAGCGAATGGGTGACGGTCAGCTGAAGATCGTCCTGCATCACTCGTCGCTGCCTTATTCGCCAAACTGATCTGGGTGTAAGACGAGAACCTCTTCAGGTTGCGGCAGTAGGCGAGCGGGGCCGGATCGACCGGCCCCGTTTCGCTTTTAGGGTGCCCGCACCTTGTCCTCAAACTCCCGTCTCGCCCCGATCTTCCTTGGAGCGCGTTCAGCGAAACAGAAACACGACAGTCGCCGTAGGGCATAATTTTGTAATAGAACCTTGTGACGCTTCGGCTGACAGCTATGCGAGCACCCACTGGGGAGACGGGTAAGTCCGGGTTGGGTCAGATCTTCCAGTTGTTAAACAGGAAGGTTGCGCTAGAAGCTGAGCGCTCCAGCGATGACGCCCCGCAGTTCTGTTTCTCGCGGTGTTTGAGACGGCGCCGCCTGGCAGCTCAAAAAAACGTGCGCCGTACCCTGCAGGCCCGGCCCATCCTTGCCCTCAGAGTCCGAAGACGCCCGGTAGCTGCGCCACATCGCGGATTTCCGTGTACTCGTAGTAGGGGTTGGCAGGCTCATGGCCGCGATTGACCCAGACTTTGCTCTTGATCCCCAGATCATAGGCAGACATCAGGTCGTGGCGGAAAGACGAGGACACATGCGTGATATCCTCCGGGCCGCAACCGAGCATATCGAACATATATTCGAACGCCTTGAAGTGCGGCTTGTAGGCACCCGCCTCTTCAGCGGTCAAGACGGCATGAAAGGGCGCACCGAGCTTTGCCACGTTCGACGGAATCTGGGCCACCATGGAGTTCGTCAGGGTGACCAACGGAATTCCCTTGGCCAGTTTGGCCAATCCCTCGGGGACGTCCGGATGCGGCCCCCACGTCGGGATGCGGTTGTAGATCGTTTCGGCGTCTTCGACACGGAATGCGACGCTGTTGCGGCGGCAGGTACGCTCCAGCGCATTGTGAACGACATCCGCATAGGGCTTCCAGTCCTGCATCACCTCGTCGAGGCGGTAGCCCTGGAAGTTTTTGATGAATTCATCCATGCGCGGCCCATCCAGAAGATGACCGAACAAATCCCTGGCGGCTTCCGCCATTTGGAAATTGATGAGCGTGCCGTGGCAATCAAACGTCACGTATTTCGGCCGGAAGCGATCCATGTCTTTGGTTCCTGTCAATCTGCCCTATCAGCCAAGCATAATCGCAGGCGTTTGGCAGAATGTGCCGCAATGCATGATCATTTAGCAGAAGGCCCTTCGGTCGACCGCAAAACCAGCACTCCCTTTCGCAGTGCTGTCTTTTTCGCCCCGCCTGAGCTGATACGGGCGCATTATTTCTTAGTTTAGCTGTTCTCAAGCACCTGCCGCTTGAACGATCTCTCGGACTCTGCGGTCAGCCAATCGCGCAATGCGGAGAGGCCGGTTGAAGCAATGACCGACTTCGGATGGATGAGGCCGTAGTCCGTCCCGTCGCGCTCGAAGCCGAGTGGTGCTTCCAATCGCCCATTCGCGACGTCATCCGCTGCAATCGCCTCGGGGGCAAGAGCAACGCCAAGACCACCCAGGGCCGCTTCTGCCATCAGGAAATGATGATCCAGCAATCGGGTCGCTCGAGGACGCGGCGCATCCATGTGCGCGTCGAGCCATGCTTCCCAAGCATCCGGTCGCGTCCGTGATCCGAGCGCCACATAGTCGCCACTCTCGAACCGCTTGCGCAGGGATGGCAGCATGACCGGACCGACACGCTCCGGCATCAGCCTGATGATGGTCCATTCCGGGTCCACCAGAAAATCGAGTCGGCGGATCGCAAGCGTCACCCGGTCACGCGCGAAGTCGAGCCCACCGCCGCCGGTCGACAGATGCACCTCGACATCCGGGTATCGATCCTGAAACCCAGACAGACGCGGAATCAGCCAGCGCATCGCCAGCGAGCGCTCGCAGGACAGGATGATCGGAATGGGCGTCGAGCTGGATCTGATTTCTGCCAAGGCATCAGTGATTAAATGGAACGCCTTGCCGGTTGCCTCCGCCAGCTTTGCGCCATCGGAGGTCAGACGCACTCCGCGTCCGTTCGCTTCGAGCAAGCGCAAGCCAAGATCGGCGGCCAGTTTGGAGACGCGGCGGCTGACTGCACCATGCGTCAGAGCGAGTTCGGCGGCCGCAGCACGCACAGACCGCAGACGCGCCACTGTTTGGAAGGCACGCAGGTCGTCGAGCGAAGGTATTTCAGAACGCTTCATTGGTGACTTCATATCACCACAACTTGTCAGATCATATGGATATTCGGTTCCGACCGTTCTGCTATTCTCACTCAAATGAAACAGAACACATCTCTCCTCGTCGGGATAATCGCCGACGACCTGACCAGTGCTACCGACGGCGCGGCGGGCTTTCTCGCGAGAGGCTATGCACCTGTGATCAAGCGACAGGTCGACGGCGCGGAAAATGGAGCTATCACTTCATTTGATACCAACAGCCGCGCCTCAGACATCAGGCAGGCGACAAGGGCTATCGCCGACGCTGTGTCGGCCCTCTCGAATGCCCGCCTTCTGTTCAAAACCATCGATTCGACCCTGCGCGGCCATATCCGCGAGGAAGTCGCCGCCGCCTTTCGTGCCAGCGGCCGGAGCAGGCTTGTCATCGCTCCAGCCTTTCCCGAAGCGGGGCGGCTCACCGTCGGCGGGATCCAGACGGTGAACGGCATCCCTGTGAGTCAAAGCGTCTACGGCCGTGATCCAGTCCATTCCGCAGGCACCTCGGACATTGCCGATCTGGTCGACCCGTCCTTGGGGATACCGATCATTCTCGCCCCAGACAGTTCCGGCGATGCGGCGACGAAAGGGTCCATTCTGATCCTCGACGCCGACAGCCAAGACGTACTGAACCGGCAGGTCGCCGGCATTCCCGATCCTGAGACTGTTCTTTGGGTGGGCTCTCCTGGTCTCGCCATCGCGCTGGCATCGCTGGTCCCTGCCGTGCCGGATGGACACCCATTAACGGGCGAAGCCGCCGGGCGGGTGGTGATCGTCGCAGGAAGCACCAATCCGGTGACGCGCGTCCAATGCGAGACCTTGCGTGTACGAGGCGTTCCCGTCGTCAGCGACCTGGCCGACGCTCCCGGCGACGCCCGTGTGATTTGTCTTCGGGCACCGCTGCAACGGCAGGAGAATGCCAGCGCGGTGATGACGAACCTCGCCGGACAGGCAGCCGCAGCGGTCGCCCGGCGCGACTATGACGCGGTGATTGCCACCGGCGGCGAGACGATGGCCGCGATCCTCGACCGCCTCGGCATCATCGGGTTCCTTCTCACCCGCGAGTTGGAGCCCGGCTTTCCGGTCGGCCGCGCCGAACGGGCGGACGGAACGCCGCTCACCATCGCCATGAAGGCGGGAGGCTTCGGCTCACCCTCTGCACTCCTTGATGCCGCCCGCGACCTGCTGGCAAACCGCTTTCACGAAAGGCTCTGATCGATGACCGCCCATGACGCTCCTCTAGCCGTGACTATGGGTGATCCCTCCGGCATCGGCCCCGAGATCATCGCAAAAATGTATCTCCGTCGACCGGACAAGCGACACTGGATCGTCGTCGGTGATCCGCTGGTGATGACCCACGCCCTTTGCGCACTCAATTCTGATGTGCGGGTCCGGCCGATCGCTTCCGTCGATGAGACCGTGCTCGATGACGGAACCCTCAACGTGCTTTGCTCCTCGCAGCTTTCCGCCCTGCCACCGGTCAGCCAGGTTTCGGCCGTCAGTGGACGCGCGGCGTTCGACGCCATCGTTGTCGCGATCGGACTGGCGCGGGACGGTTGGGTGGGCGGCATCGTAACGGCGCCGATTCACAAGGAGGCCCTCGCAGCAGCCGGTCTGCACTATCCTGGCCACACCGAAATCCTGGCCGATCATGGCGGGGCTCCCAAGGTCGCCATGATGCTGGCGAACGAGGACATTCGCACGGTTCTTGTTACCATCCATTGTTCGCTGTCCGAGGCGATCCGCAAAGGCGATTTCGCGGCGCAGATGGACGCGATCCGGTTGGCCCATGCCGGTGCGCAGGCGCTTGGCATCTCCCATCCGCGCGTCGCCGTCGCCGGCCTCAATCCGCATGCCGGCGAAGGCGGTCTCTTCGGAGACGAGGAAATCCGCATCATCCGGCCGGCAATCGAGGCGGCCCGTGCCGAAGGTATCGACGCCTCCGGCCCATGGCCCGGCGACACCGTGTTCATGCAGGCCCGTAAGGGCCGTTTCGACATCGTGGTCGCGCAGTATCACGACCAAGGTCTCATCCCGGTCAAATATATGGGCCTCGACCATGGCGTGAACGTCACGCTGGGCCTGCCTTTCGTGCGCACCAGCCCCGATCACGGCACCGCCTTCGACATCGCGGGGTCCGGCGTTGCCGACCCCTCCAGCCTGGAGACCGCCTTCGACTACGCCCTTCGGCTGAAGGCTTCTCTCCCCAACCAGAAAGCCGTCACCCCATGACACAATTCGACTTCATCTTCATGCTGACACGCAACGACCGCACCGTGACCGACGCCGCCGTCCACGCCGAAACGGCGCTCGGGGCCGGAATCCGCCACATCGGCTTCAAGGACATCGGCCTGCCGCTCGACGCGCTTGCCGGCCTCGCCCGCCAAATCCGCGAGGGTGGAGCCAGCACCTATCTCGAAGTCGTATCGCTCGACCGCGACAGCGAGATCCGCTCGGTCAAGGCGGCGATCGACCTCGGCGTCGACTTTCTTCTCGGCGGCACCCATGCCCAGGACGTGCTGCCGCTGCTGGAAGGGACGCCCATCCGCTATTATCCGTTTCCGGGTCGCATCGTAGGGCACCCGAGCATTCTCGAAGGATCGCAGGCCGAGATCGTCAAAAGCGCCGTCGCGCTCGCCAGCCATCCCGGTGTCGCCGGTCTCGACCTTCTCGCCTACCGTTCGGCAGGCAATGTGCCGTCTCTCATCGACGCTGTGTGCGGAGCCGTGCCCAAGCCCATTATCGTCGCAGGATCGGTGGACCGGCCGGACCAGGTCGAGACAATTCGCAAGAGTGGCGCAGCGGGGTTTACCGTCGGTACCTCCGCGCTGGACGGCCGGTTCCCGGCAGAGGGCCCCGCACTGGAATTCCAGCTTCGGGCGATCTCGGCTTGCGTTGAGGAACATCAAGAGAGCGTGGGAGGTTAGTCCTGGTCAAAATAATCACAAATTGAACTCAGCACGGCGGAGCTTCGAACGATCGAGGAAGCTCCAGGCCAGAGTTCTCTGCCACTACATTCGATCGCATAGACAGCAAGACAAACGAACGAAATTGAGCGTGCTCCACCATGCCTTGGCACATGCCAAGGCCACGCTGACCACCGGCTCTTCACCCAAAAAGGTAACCAAACCTGTCCTTTCTAAAGACCATCGATCAAACCCGTCATTCGCCCCGAAAGAATCCGCGGCGCTACCGGATTGAACCGCCCCGGGTTGATCGGAGGCTCCAACTCCTGAGAAGGTGGAGCCTCCGATCAACCCGGGACGGTTCAGGATACTGCCCTGAGTGCAAGCAACTCGAATGATTTAGCAAGAGCGAGTGTTTCTACTCCTTTCGGTCGCTTGGCAGAACCTCCACAATCCCCATCAGCCGAAAGGACAGCGTCCGTTACGGTCGCGCGTGTGCCAATTTCGGCAGAAAATAGTCAGAGAATTGCAAGATGCGCCGCCCGTTCGGACGGAAGGAAAATTAGCATGCCAACGCAGTCGATGACGTCTCCGTACATGCCGAAAAACAGCCAGCGAGTTGGCCCAGTTGACGCATTGAGATGCTTGGCCATGACGGCGGTCGTGGCACAGCATTGCGGATTGTTACCATTTGGATGGACGGGTGTGTGGCTCTTTTTCGTGATCTCCGGATACGTTGTTACCCTTACGGTGATAAGCCGGGAAAGCGATCAACCGGCGCTAGAGAGGTTGGTAGGGTTTTTTCGCAGGCGCGCACTTAGGATCGTCCCCGTCTATTTCGCCTACATCTGCGCAGGTGTCGTGACCATCCTTGTGAGTGGGAGTAGCCTCGACCTGATCGCTCTTGGCTCGCTACTGGGGTTTATCAACAATCTGGCCATGACGCTTGGGCGAGGTGAGCTTGGTTCTTGGCCCGTCGGGCACCTGTGGACTATCTCAGTGGAGATGCAGTTCTACGTCATCTACGGCTTTGCGCTGTTCCTGATGTCCCGCCGCACCGTAGTCTTGCTTCTACTTTCTATGCTCATCTTGGCGCCTATGCTGCGCTTAGCCGTCTCGATTGGCCTTCCCAGAATCGGATGGGATGCCGAAACCAGCGCGTACGCGGTCTATGCTGGATCACTTCTTCATACCGACGCCTTTGCGACGGGCTGTTTGCTAGCTTTTTTAAGTAAATATGGAATGCTCCAAAGAAAAGCTCCATTTGTTGCAATAGTTGGAATCTGCTTACTTTTCATCTATGTAATACTTTACACAAGCATTAACTACTATGTCGTGGAAGCGCGGGGCATGGACATCCTAAAAAACGTCCTCTCCGGAATCCTGTGGGGGCAGTATCGCGAAGTATTCCTTTTCAGTGCGCTAGCCGCTGCCTCTGGCGGCCTTGTAAGCCTTGCCGCTGTGGAGCACCGTTCCGTTCACTGGCTTTTGAGACTGAAATCTCTCCAACACATTGGAGAGATTTCATATGGCGCATACATTTACCATACGATTGCGATCGTCGCGGCCAAGTTGGCCCTCTCTCCGATAATGGACTTTTCGGCGAACCCGAGGCCAATCCATACGCGGATCGCGTTGTTCTTGTTGGCATACCTTCTGACGATTGTCGCCGCAGAACTTTCATTCCGATTTTTCGAACGCCGCTTCCTGGGTATCCACAATCTGCGATCTCCCACCAGGCAAATTTCCGAGATGCCGACATGACAACGGCGCGTATTGCTCTTGCTTTCCTCTCGCTTTTGTTTGCCAACTCTGCCAGCGCGGCGCGGGAGCAACACCTTTGCAAAGAGCCGGCGCCCGTAAATGCGCTCCTCGCCTCGTTTGGCATGAACACGCATATGCAGCAGGGGTGGCAATACGAAGATGCCGCAAGAACCGTCTCTACTCTCAAAGAACTCGGAATCACGCAGGTTCGGGAGGCCTTCACTGGCCTCGGTCACCCCGGCCTGCGCGGGTCGCTATCCGATCTGACGAAAGGAAGGCTTGCTACCTACGTATGGTCGGCAGTCGACGCCGGGGCAGATGCGATTGTCGTCACATGCTCGACTCTCGGACCGGCAGTCGATGCCATTGCGCCGCTTTGCCCTGTGCCGCTGTCCGTATCGATGAAGGCATGGCCAAAGCCGCTGTCGAGCATGGAAACCGCATAGGTGTCCGGGCGACCTTGTCGACAACGCTGGTGCCGACCGTGGATCTGCTGAAGCGCAAGGCGCGCGAGGCGGGCAAGGATGTAGCGGTCGATGATGTGCTGGTTGAGGGAGCGTTTCAGTTCCGCGCCGGCGGCGACGTCGAAGCCCATGACGTGCAAATCCGCCTGGCTCTCGAAGGGCTGTCGCAGAAGGTCGATGTCGTCGTTTTTGCGCAGGCCTCGATGGCTCGTGCGGTGCGGGGCACGGTCCAAAAGCTTCCAGTCCTGACAAGCCCTGTCCTTGGGGTTGAAAACGTGAAACGGCGTTTAGAGCGGTGAGCGCCCGCCACTGGTGACAGATCTCGCTTCTTGAGCCGACATCCCAGCTGGTTGCCGCCTGAGAACCCGGCGACGGGCGCAGCAAGCCGTGCAATCTTCACTTTAACTGGTTAACGATCCCCGGCCTACAGGCATGGACGGCGCCACCTGCGCCCTCTGCGCGTAGCGAAGATGTCGCCTAGAAATAGCCGAGGATGGATTTGACCTCGAGATACTCCAACATGCCTTCGATGCCATATTCGCGTCCGTTTCCGGACTGTTTGAAACCGCCAAACGGGGCGTGCGGATCCCAGGCCGGGTAGTTGAGATGAACCTGACCGGCGCGAATCCGCGAGGCGACGTCCCTGACGGCGCCCATATCCGTGCCCTGCACATGGGCCCCCAGGCCGTAGACCGTATCGTTGGCGATAGTGACGGCCTCCTCGACTGTGTCGTAAGGGATGATGCACAGAACTGGCCCAAAAACCTCTTCCTGGGCAATGCGCATGCCTGTGCGCACGTCGGAAAAGATGGTCGGCTTCACATAGAACCCGACGCTCAGATCGTCCGCGCGACCCGGCCCGCCGGTGAGGAGCCTGGCGCCCTCCGAAATGCCGACGCCGATCATGGTTTGGATACGGTCGAACTGGGAACGGTTGGCGATTGCACCGTGAGTGGTGGTTTCTGAAAGAGGATCGCCGACGATGATCTGGGCTGCAGCCCTCCTGGCGATCGCCTCGATCTCGGACAGCCGGTCGCGCGGCACGATCATACGCGTAGGCGCGCTGCATGACTGGCCGAGATTGCGGAAGGCGGCGGCGACGCCCAGCGAAACGGCACGATCGAGGTCGGCGTCAGGCAAAATCACGTTCGGCGACTTGCCGCCGAGCTCCTGTCCGACGCGCTTGACCGTCGGCGCGGCGGCCTGGGCCACCGCAATGCCGGCACGGGTCGAGCCGGTAATGGAGATCATGTCGACATCCGTATGGGAGGCGAGACCCATACCCACGCCTGGGCCGTCACCATTGACGAGGTTGAAGACACCGGCAGGGAAGCCGGCTTCCTCGATCGCCTCGGCAAACAGCAGCGCGTCCAAAGGAGAGAGCTCGCTTGGCTTCAGCACGACCGCGCAGCCCGCGGCGAGCGCCGGTGCAACCTTGGCGGTGATCTGGTAGAGTGGCCAGTTCCACGGCGTGATCAGCGCGCAGACACCGATCGGTTCGTGGGTGACGGCGGTGTGGCCACGCTGCTCGACGAAGGGGAAGGTTTTCAGAACATCGCGAGCGACTTGCACATGGGCGATCGCGAGCGGCACCTGCGCGGTGCGCGCATATCCGATCGCCGCGCCCATTTCGAGGCTCAAGCATCGCGCAAGCAGCTCATTGCGCGCTTCGAGCAGCGCCTGCAGGCGATGAAGCAGACCCGCGCGGTATTCCGGCCTGGTACGGCTCCAGCTGGCGAACGCCCGGCGGGCCGCTGAAACGGCTGCGTCCACGTCCGCGCTGTTTCCGAGCGGAAACCGGGTCACGACCTCTTCGGTGGCGGGGTTCACCACGACGCCCTCGGCGGTGCCCTTCGGCTCGACCCATTGACCGTCGATGAAGAACTTGTCCAGGCGGCCGTTGCGGGACAGGTGTTCGAGGGGCGAAATCATGTGACAAGGTCCTTCATGCGGTAATAGGCACCGAGGATCGGCAGGAACCAGGGACGCCCGAAATATCCAGGGATCGCCGGCCAGTCGAAATCCTTCCAGGGGTTCAGGTCCGGACGCCCGTCCATGACATCGGCCATGATGCTGCCCATCAGCGTCGACATATGGGTGCCATGCCCGCTATAACCCATCGAGTAGTAGATTCCGTTGCGCTCCCCGGCGCGCGGCAGCCGGTCGCGGGTCATGTCGACCATGCCGCCCCAGCAGTAATCGATGCGGATGTCGGCCAGTTCCGGATAGACCTCGACCATCGCCGCTTTCAGGATCCGGCCGCTCTTCTCGTCGGACTGCGGGTTGGATACTGCAAACCGGGCTCGCCCGCCGAACAGCATGCGATTGTCCGGCGTCAGCCGCCAGTAGACGACGAGATTGCGCGTGTCGACGACATTGCGTCGGGTCGGCATGAGGCGCTCGAGTTGCGAAGGCGACAGCGGTTCCGTCACGACCAGGAAGGCGCCGACCGGCACGATGCGGCGGCGGATCCATCCGAGCGGACCGACCTGGGAAATGCCGCTCGCCAGCAGGACCTGACGCGCGACGATCTTGCCGCGCGGGGTCTCTACCTCATGCCCGTCGGCGACCTTGCGCAGAGCCATGACGGGGGCGTTTTCATAGACCTCTGCGCCCCGCCGCGCCGCCGCGGTCGCCAGACCCCGGACGAAACGGCCGACATGCATGCTGGCGCTCTTGGGAAACAGCAGCCCGCCATAGTAGCGGCTGGTGCCGACTTCGCTTCGCAGGTCGGCGCGCGCGATCATCCTCGTTCCGGGATCGACATTGGCGGCGAGCAGTTCCTGGCTGCGCGCCAGCATGTCGTAGTGCTCAGGCTTGGCGGCAAGCTTCAGCTTGCCGACGCGGGAGAAGCTGCAGTCGATCCTTTCTTCCTGCACCAGCCGCTCGACCATATCGACGCCGGCGTCGAAAGCCTTGTAGAGCGCGTTTGCGGCCGGCTTGCCGTGCTTGCCGGCCATGATCGCATAGTTCTGGGCAAAACCGTTGTTGCACATCCCGCCATTGCGACCGGAAGCGGCGTTGCCGATCGTTTCGGCCTCCAACAGTGCAACCCGGGCGCCCTTTTTGGCGAGGGCCAGCGCCGCGGAGGATCCGGTCAGGCCGCCGCCCACAACCGCCACATCGTAGTGGCCTTCGAGCGGTTTGGACGCGCCCTCATTGAACGGCTGAGAGGTATCCAGCCAATAAGATGTAAACTTCATGATTGCACCACCAGTGCGTCAGTTTGCATGGGCGCCATGCAAAGCGTTGCGATTGGAGCCCCTACCATCCGCGCATCCGCTCCCAATGTGCTTCGATCCGGGGACTGTCCCCGTTGACGACGCTGTAGAAGTGATGCTGGGCGGCCATCGCGCAGGCATGGTTGGGCAGAATCCGGACCCGAGCCCCGAGCGGCAAATCGGGCATGGACTTTCCAGAACCGGCACGAATGGCGAGGATACCGTGTTCCTGGCTGGCCTGCGCCACGATCACATCTTCAAGCACCAGCCCCTTTTCGTCGCAGACCACGCCGTAACCCTGGTCGATCTGCTGGTTTGCGGTTCCGCGGTCGCGCGAAAGCGCCATCCACCCCGCGTCGACCAGCACCCATCCCTTTTCCGGCTTGGACCCGATCACCGTGGCCAACACGGAAATCGCGATATCGCCGATGGCACAGACCCCCACCCCGTGCTGGACGAGGTCAAAGAACATGTAGACCCCGGCGCGCAGCTCCGTGACGCCTTCGAGGTTCTCGGCGAAGTGCGCCGTCGGCGTAGAGCCTAGACTGACGATCGGGCAAGCATGGCCGTGAGCGCGCAAAGCTTCGGCGGCGCGCACGGTGGCCGAACGCTCGTCCTCGGCTGCCTTGACCAGCGCATCGGCCGTGCTCAAGCCATAGGACTCGCCGGCATGGGCGAGGACGCCGACCAGGTTGGCGCCGGCTGCGACGACCCTGTTGGCCACCTCGAGCAGCTTGGGATCGTCCGGCTTCAATCCACCGCGATGGTCGTCGCAGTCCAGTTCGATGAAGACGGACGGCGTCACGCCGGTGGCTTCGCGTACACCGGCCAGGGCGTCGGCCTGCTCCACGGAATCGAGCAACAGCTTCACATCGGCGCCCGTGCTGCGACAAAGCTCCATGGCGCGGACGGCCGAAGCCGGCGACATGCCGACTGCATAGGTGATGTCTCGAAAGCCGTGGCCGGCGAAATACTCCGCCTCGGCGATAGTCGAGACCGTGATCGGACCGGGTTCGCGGGGAAACACATATCGGGCGACGTCGATGCTTTTGGCCGTCTTCATATGCGGGCGCAGCACCACGCCAAGCTTTCTGGCATGCTCGGCCAGACGCTGGATGTTGCGCTCGAGCCGCCCCCGGTCCAGAAGCAGCGACGGGGTGATGAGGGCATCGATCGTTTGGGCCGCCTCACGCATCTTTACACTCGTATCCATCGCTCCCCTACCTCATTCCTTAACCGAACGACTGATTTGCCAAGGCATACATGCGGGCCGTCCCGTCGGAGACAGGCCGTCGCCCCTTGACCATCGCGATCACAGCACCGACACGCGCGAGGCCCAGGCTATCCAGCCAGTCGCCCAATCCGTGTTCGGCATAGACGTCGATGCGCACGAATTGGCCGTGAAGCGTCGCAAGCTGGGCCAGGATCAGCAGTCGCGCGTCTTGAGCGCTCTCGGCCGCGCAGGGACCGACGACATAGCCGCGGCCGAACCGCCTGGCGATGGCGTAGCCTGCAATACGCCCCGCGCATTCGATGACCAAAACACTGCCCGCTTCCGCGAGGCCAGCCACCATCGACGGCCGGGGCATGCCAGTGGCCCGTTCGTCGAAGGCCTGGATCGCCGCGAGGTCGGAGACCGTCGCTTGACGGATGTCGTCGCGGGTACTCTGCGTCACGGCGACGGTCAGCGGGCCCTGGTGCTGAATCACCGTGCCCCAGGCATTGAAGCCGCGTCGCCTGTAGAGCGCGAGCCCCTCTTCCGTCGAATTGAGCAGCACGTTGCGCCCGTCCGTGGCCTGAAGCAACCCGTCAAAAAGCCGGGAGCCGTTGCCACCGCCTTGCGCCGAGCCAGTGACTATGATCATCCCGGCAGTGGCATAGGCCTGTCCGTAATTCCAGGACATGGCAGTGCCGATCACCTGTCCCGCCCGCTCGAGGACCAGGCCATTGCCGACCGTCACGGCAAATTCCCAGTCCTCCTGGCGATAAGGCCAGCCCATCTCCTGCGACAGCTTCAACGCGCCCGGCACATGGCGGGTCTCGAATTTCATCAGCTCGGTCGGGGCGCTGACGATATCTCTGTCATGATCAACGGCCATAAGTGCAACGCTGTCGCTTGACCCAAAGTCAGATTGAAGTCGGACCTTAGAGTGGCGTCCGCCGGACAGTTTTCGCTGCTGTTTTGCCCTTTCAATTCAGCGGGATCATTTGTTTTGAGCCGTCCGTCGGCATGCCATATGGCGCAAACCGGGCGAGGAACGCGGCAAGACCACTCGGGCATGGCTCAGGCGAGGTGCAATGCAGACCTCAGCGGCATCCCTCGGTCGCAGCCTGCCGCACACCTGACCAACATCAATGCAATTTGAGACGCGGACGGACAACCCGGTTGACATGGCCGACCAGGATAAGAGCCAGGCCCTTGATCCAGCCATGTATGGCCACCAAGTGCATGCGGTACAAAGAAACGTAGATCATCCTGGCGAGCCGCCCCTCGATCGCCATCCGCCCTCCGACGAGGTTTCCCATCAAGCTGCCGACGGTGGAAAACCGGCTCAACGACACCAGCGAGCCCTTGTCCCGATAGACAAATGCTTCCGGCGTTTCCCCCGCAATCAAGTGAAGAATGTTGCGATAAGCCGTCGATGCCATCTGGTGGGCAGCCTGAGCTCGTGGCGGCACCGGGCCGCCCGCCCCTTCCGGCTTGAAAAAGCAGCAATCGCCAATAGCGAAGATGCGCTCGTCCCGGCTCGTTTGGAGGGTCGGAAGGACGACAAGTTGCCTGCTACGCGCCACCTCAAGCCCGTCGAGCTCTCCCAGAACATTTGCCCCCTGCACTCCTGCAGCCCAGACGCAAATATTGGCGTGTATCTGCTCCCCGGTAGCACACCTCAGTCCCTGTTCCGTTGCTTCGGATACAGCTGTCTTTGCGAGCACCCGGACGCCGAGGCCTCAAGTTCCTGATGCGCGGCCTTTGCTAAAGCATCTGGGAGAGCCGGAAGAATCCGTGGCCCGGCCTCTATCAAAGTGACCCTCAGCCGAGTTTCGTCGAAGACTTCCAGGCCATAATGTCTGAGAGATGATGCAGCATTGTAGAGTTCAGCAGCGAGTTCGACGCCTGTCGCGCCGCCACCTACGATAGCTATATCAACAAAGGCGTCGTCGGTTGGATTGGCTGACATTGTCCTGGAAACTCGAAGACAATGATTCAACAACTTCAATCGAAAGCGATCCGCTTGATGACGGTCTTCGAGGAAAAGGCAATGATCCTTCACTCCGGGAGTACCGAAGTCGTTTGAAACCGAGCCGATTGCGATAACCAGGTAATCGTATCGGAGCCGATGTCGACCAACCAGTTCCGACCCGTCATCGTCGAAAATCGGCGCCACTGTGACCTGCCGCGCGGTGCGATCGATGGCCTCCAGCGACCCGTAGAAGAAGCGGTAGCCCCAACGGTGGCCGTGGCCGCGGTAGCCCACTTCGTCAAGATTTGCGTCGAGTGATCCGGCCGCAACCTCATGGAGGAGCGGCTTCCAGACATGGGTGTGGTTCCGCTCGACAAGAATGATATCGAACTCGTTGCGGCCGAGCCGTGCTCCGAGCCGCCGCACGAGTTCAAGACCTCCAGCCCCACCGCCAACGACGACTATTTGAGTCTTCATTCCTGCTTGCCCGGTCTCGTTGAGGAACGCCCCCTCAGAAAGTATATCCGCCTGTCAGCGGCTGGCGCGCCACCAGGCGATACGGTCCTGCAGGGCGTAGCCCTTGATAACGGCAGGCAGGAACCACGGATTGCCCCGATAGAGCGGGATGGCCGCAGGCGGCCGGAAGTCGAACGCGGTGCGCGCCTGCTCGCCATGCCCCATCAGCTTGTGGGCCGCACGCGTGCCGACCCATGGCGCCCAGACCACGCCCGAACCGCAGAAGCCGGTGGCATAGACCACGCCGTCCTGTTCGAAGATGCGGGGCAGCATGTCGCGGTGCATCGCCACATTGCCGAACCAGCTGTGCGAAAGGCGAACCTTCTCCAGTTCCGGGAAAATTTCGCCCAGCCCGTTGCGCAGACGGAGCGTCGGGGCTGCCGGATCGCCTGCACGCGAGCTGTCGCGCCCGCCGAGCAGGATGCGTCTGCCGTCCGGCGTGGGACGGTAGTAGAAGCCCAGCTCACGGCCCTCCCCCATCATCATCCGCTTCGGCATCAGGCGCGCCATCACCTCAGGCGCGAGTTCCTCGGTGGCAATGATCCGGCTGCGAACCGGCACCAGGCGGCGGCGCAGGAACGGACTGGCGCCATCCGTGTAGCCATTTGTGCAGACCAGCACCTGCCGTGCCTGCACCGTTCCGGCCGAAGTGGCGATGCGGAACCCGGAGCTATCCCTTTCTATCGAGGTTACGGGCGTGCTCGAATGGACCGTCAGGCCCGAAGCGAGCGCCACCCGCAGGAGCTCGGCGTGGAACTTGGCCGGGTGCAGCCCGCCGATGTCCATCCGGACCATGCCGCCGCGATAGAAATCGGTGCCGACGTAGTTGCGCTGCGTTGCATATGGAACAGCGTAGGATTCGATGCCCAGTTTCCTCGCCAACGCCTCGGCGCCGCGGGCCATCTTCTCGTACTGTTCATATCCGATGGCGCCCTTGAACAGGCCAACCAGTTGAAAGTCGCAGTCGAGCTTTTCCGACTTGATGAAGTCGTAAAGGAATTCGCGCGCGACCTTGCCCTCGGCCTCGATCGCCATGGCTTTTTGTTCGCCGAAGCGCCGGGTGATCGTGGCGTAGTCCAGCCGGATGCTCCCGCTGGTAATTCCGCCATTGCGCGACGAGGCCCCCTCGCCCGGATTCATCGCATCAAAAGCTGCAACCGAACGCCCCTCGCGCGCCAGCACAAGCCCGGCCGAAAGCCCGGCATAACCCGCGCCGACGATCGCCACGTCGAGCTTCCTGGCCAGGGGCTGCGGCGGCAGCGGCATGACGGGTGCCGCTTCCCACCAGTAGGGGGTGCTCTTGTCGGCGACTTTCGGCTCGTGCATCAGAGTCACTTCTCACTGGGGTTTCGGGAGGGGACCGCTTTTGCCGGCGAGATCAGACACGGTCGTCCCGCACGTCGAGCGCATCGCGCAACCCGTCGCCGATGAAATTAAAGCTTGTCACGGCGATGGTGATGGCGGCTCCGGGAATGATCGCCAGCCAGGGCGCACTGTCCAGATACTGCTGGGCGCCCTCGAGCATGTTGCCCCAGCTCGGCAGCGGCGGCTGAATGCCATAACCCAGGAAACTGATATAGGCTTCCAGGAGAATAGCGTGCGCGACTGTCAGCGTCGCGGCCACGATGATCGGGCCCATGGCGTTGGGCAGGATCTCGCGGAACATGATATGTGCACCGCTAAGCCCCAGCATGCGCCCGGCCAGCACAAACTCGCGCTCGCGCAATGACCGCACCTCGGCCTCGACAATTCGAGCTACCTCCATCCAGCTGGTGACAGCGACGATGACGGTGACCATAGCCGGGCTCGGCTTGAGTGCCGCGGCCAAGGCAAGCAGCAGGAAAATCGAGGGGAATGACAGGAAGCCATCGACCGTGCGCATCAGCGCTGCGCCGATCCAGCCGCCGCGGTAGCCCGCGATCACGCCGACGAGCGTTCCGATCAGCGTCGACAGCAGCATGGCAAAGAAAGCCACCAGCAGTGAAGTCCTCCCCGCCATGAACAGTCGCGCTGCCACGTCCCGCCCCAAAGGATCGGTCCCGAGATAGTGGTCACCGGTCAGCGGCGGTGAAAAGCGGGCGCGCAAATCGATGTAGAGGGAATCATAGGGCAGAAGATGAGGGCCGAAGACGCATGCCAGCGTCAGAAGGGTGATCATCGCCACCCCCAGCAACGCCAGATGATGGCTCGTGAAACGGCGCACGGTGCGGCTGCGCCACCAGCGGCTTGGTCCTGCATTTGCGGCGAGAGCGGTCATTTCGGGTGCCTCCTGTTGGACGTGAGGTTACGCGCTCAACCCAGACGAATGCGCGGGTCGACGATCGCCACGGCAATATCTGCGATCAGGTTGCCCAGAATGACGAGAATGGCTGAGAACATCAGCAGTCCCATCACGACCGGGTAGTCGCTGTAGCCGAGGCTGTCCAGGAACAGTCGACCCATCCCCGGCCAGGTAAACACTGTCTCCGTTACCAGCGCGCCGGTCAGGATGCTGGGAAGCTGGACCCCGGCCAGTGTGATCATCGGCAAAAGCGCATTGCCGACGACGTGCTTCATGATGACTCGGCGCTCGCTCAGGCCCTTGGCGCGGGCGGTCTTGACGAAATCCTGGCTGATGGCGTCGAGCGTCGCCGTGCGCATGTAGCGGCTCCAGATCGCGACATGCACCAGCGACAGCACGATGCTTGGCAGGATCAGGTGATGCAGGTAGTTCAGGACCGAACCGTCGCCGATCGTGTACATGTTGCCTGCAGGCAGCCAGCCCAGCTGCAGGGAGAAGATGTAGATGCCGACTAGCCCGAACCAGAAGGTCGGGATCGACAGCGCGACCATCGCTCCGATCGTCGCCATATGGTCGAACAGCGAATAGCGGTGCGTGGCGCCACGAATGCCGATCCAGGTGCCGATGGCGATCGCAATCGCGGTGGACGTACCCATCAGCAGCAGCGTCGCAGGGACGTGTCGGCCAATCACTGCCAGCACAGGCGTGCCGTCGCGGAAGGAGTGGCCCCAGTCGCCCTGGAGAAGCCGCCAGGCCCAGTCGAAATATTGCATCAAAAGCGGTCGGTTCAGCCCCAATTGCTCTTTCAGGCGATCGAGATCGTCCTGCGTCATGCCGGGATCGAGCCCGAATTGTGCCAGCGGCCCGCCAGGTAGCAGGTTCAGGACGAGGAAGCCGATGACCGAGACGATCAGGAGCAGGATGAGGCTCTGTGAGAGCCGGTTGAGCAGGAAGCCGCGCATTCATCTCTCCTCTTTCAAGACAGCGCCCCCTCTTTCAAGACAGGGCCGGTGACTGGCCGCCGCCGCGAGGCGGCGGCGGCGTATGGATGTCATGCCTTCCAATGCCATCCGGCGGCATGCCAGGATGCGACGCGGGTGTTGGAATTTGCCTCGAAACCCTCCAGCCCTTGCTTGCGGCCGAACACGTTGGTGGAGGCAAACAGAGGCAGGAACGGCAGATCCTGACGAACGATTTCCTGCACGCGCAGATAGATGGCGCGCCGCTGTTCCCGATCGAAGGTGCGGGCGCCCTTCTCGAGCAGCGCATCGACCTCCGGGTTGGAGTATTGGCCGGTGTTTGAGCCCTTTCCGCCCTTGGCGACGATCGCCTTGCTGTGCAGGCGGTTGGAAACGTCGGGGTCGCCCGCGATGACATTGGTTACACCGGAGATGGCTGACTCGAACTGCGATTTGAGCCAAAAATCGCCCCACATGACAGCGGCCGGCAGGTTCGAGATGGTCATCTCCACCCCGATCTCGGCGAATGTCTGCTGCAGGAACTGCTGCGTCTGCTCGCGCAAATGGTTGCCGGAGGTGGTGGAGTTGGCGAACGACAGGCGCACCCCGTCCTTCGCCCGTATTCCATCGGCTCCGGGTACCCAGCCGGCCTCGTCGAGGATCTGGCTGGCGCGCTCGAGGTTGAACTCCTGTGCCGGCAGGTTCGGATTGTAATAGTAGGAATTCTGCGGCATGAACGTCTCGGTGGGTTTGTGGACCCCGTAATAAAGTGCTTCGAGGATCGCTTTCCTGTCGATTGCCGCGTAGAGCGCCTGGCGGACCGCCGGGTCCTTGAATTGCGGCTTCTCAAGATTGAGATAGATGGACTCGACCGATGCTCCAGGCTCCAGCTTGACCACGCGATCCGATAGTGTGCTGGCTTCCGCGTAGTGGTCGGCGGTTATGTATGCCTGGTCGACAAGATCGATGTCGCCGCTCTTGAATTGGGTGTAGAGCACCGTCATGTCGGGGATGTATTTGAAGACGAGCCGCTCCAAATAGGGGCCCTCCCCGGCATAATCCGCGTTCGCGACGAGTTCGATATGATCGCCGGCAACGCGCTGCGCCCACTTGAATGCGCCAGTGCCGACAGGCGTCTGATTGAAGGCGGCGGCGTTGGGGTCGGCCTCCTTTTCGAGGATGTGCTTGGGAACCATGAAGGTTTCGGCGAGAAACGACAAATAGGGGGCGAAAGCCTCCTCCATCCGCCAGGTCAGCTCGGTCGGCGAGACCACCTTGATATCGCGCACCAGCGAATGGCCGGCCGTGCGCCACGCCCGGAATTTCGGATTGGTGATGAGCTCAAGAGTGAATTTCACATCCTCGGCCGTGAAGGGCTTGCCGTCGTGCCAGCGGACATCGTCACGCAGGCGGATGTGCCACTTGAGACCGTCCTCTGAAATGCCGCCGTTTTTCTGGCTTGGCAGTTCGACCGCAAGATTGGGCTGAAGAATGCCTTTGGGATCCATGCGGAAGAGCGCATCGAAAAGCGAGAAATGCACAGCGTCGTCGACCTCGATATGCGGCATCAACGGATTGAATACGGTGGGCTCCTGCGACAGTCCGACGACGACGCGGCCGGTTGGGCTCGCTGGCGGGTTCTGGGCGAAGGCGGGTTTGCCCAACAGATTGGGCGCAATGAGGCCAGCCGCCCCGCCTATCGCCATCAATCGTAGTGCATCGCGTCGCGAGTAGTTTGATTTGGTGTTTGAGCGTTCAGTCATTTGCAATTCCCCTTGTTCTGGCGGTGTCCGCCGTGGCTATTATCCGTTTGCTGCAACCGGGCGGGTCGTTCCCGGCCGCTCTCCAGGAATCGCCGCCACCAGCTCACGTGTGTAGGCTGATTGCGGGTCGAGGAAGATTTGCGATGGCGGTCCGCGTTCGACGATCCGCCCTTTCTGCATCACCGCGATCTCGTCGCAGATCTGGCTGGCGACGCGCAGGTCGTGGGTGATGAAGATCATCGACACGCCGGTCTCCCGCTGGATCTGGTCGAGCAGCTGCAGGATCTGGGCCTGGATCGACACGTCGAGCGCCGACACAGCTTCGTCGGCGATCAGCAGCTTCGGCTTGAACATCAGTGCCCGAGCGATGCCGATGCGCTGGCGCTGCCCACCGGAAAATTCATGCGGAAAGCGATCAAAGGCGCCGGCATCGAGCCCGACATGAGCCAGGAGCGCCTTCGCCTCTTCACGCGCCTGGGCATAGGGCGTCCCGTGCGCGATCGGGCCAACGGTCAGGATGTGGCCGATCGTCGAGCGCGGGTTGAGCGACGCGAAGGGATCCTGGAAGATCATCTGGACCCGCGGCCGCAGCGGGCGGAATTCGGCTTCGGAAAGCTTGGCGATGTCGCGGCCCTCGAACAGAATCCCGCCGCCGTCGCTGTCCAGCAGCTTGATCAAAAGACGACCAAGCGACGATTTGCCGGAACCGCTTTCGCCGACAACGCCCAGCGTGCGCCCAGGCGCCAGATCGAACGAGACCTCGTTGACCGCGGGCACGACGCGCTGCGCGCTGAACAGGGAACTGCCGCTGCGGTAGGTCTTCATCAGGCCTTCGACCTTCAGGATCGGCGCTTTGTCGGCCGTCTCCAGAGGAACGCGGTCCTCACCGGTCAGGTGCGGGACGGCTGCGATAAGGCGCCTTGTGTAGGGATGGCCAGGCGACTTCAGGACCTGTTGAGCACTACCCTGCTCGACGATGTGGCCCTTCTCCATCACGACGACGCTGTCTGCGATCTCGGCCACCACGCCGAAGTCGTGAGTGATGAACATGACGCTCATCCCCTTGCGGCGCTGAATGTCGCGGATCAGCTCCAGAATCTGTGCCTGGGTGGTCACGTCGAGCGCGGTCGTCGGTTCATCCGCGATCAGGATCGTCGGTTCAAGCGCCAGCGCCATGGCGATCATCACCCGCTGCCGCTGCCCGCCGGAGAGGCGGAACGGATACTGGTGGTACATGAGTTCCGGGTCCGGCAGTCCCACCTCGGTCAGCAGCTCGATAGCCCGGCCGCGACGCGATTTCGGAGTGCCGACGCCGTGCGCCGCCATCACCTCGTCGATCTGTGCGCCCACGGTCATCAACGGATTGAGCGCCGACAGCGGATCCTGGAAGATCATCGACACCACCCGGCCCCGCAGGCTGCGCAGCTTGTCCGGCGACAGGCCTATGATGTTCATCCCATCCAGTTGGATGGTGCCCGAGGAGACGCGGATCACCTTCGGCAGAAGCCCCATGATGGCGTTGGCGGTGACCGACTTGCCCGATCCGGACTCGCCAATGACGCACAGGATCTGCCCGCGTTTCAGATCAAAGGAGATGTTCTCGACGGCATAAGTCCGTTCCATGCCTTTCGGCAGATTCACCGTAAGGTCGCACACCGAAAGCGCCACATCGTGGGGGGGTATAGGCTGGATGCTTGCGGCCATTGCGATCATCTCCCGTTTGAACCGAGCGGGTCCACGCTGCTGCGGACCGCATCATCGCGCTTTGAGCAGAAGCGCCTCATCTTAGCGTCCGTCGTCTGGCCGTCTCGGCGCTTCGAGCGCTGAGGCTGTGAGAGACGGATTCTGCTCATCCTGGCGGCTCCCTTGATGAAATTCGGTCCGTGGACCGGACGCTGTTCCCTTTTCTTGGAGAACTCTCCGAAGGCGTAAGCCCTGCCTATCGGAAGTGCTCTGGAGCTTGCCCGTTATAAGGAAGGGTTGCTCCGTTCTTTCAGCCAGTTTGACTGTTCTGCATCCGCATAGTCGTCGAAATTTGGCCCTCGGGCGGCAGGAACTTCTGAAAAGAACGTCACGTTCGGCATTTCACTCTGCTCCCGTTCCGGCGCAGAACCCGGGATCAGACAACCACGTCTTTCGTCCGGCAGTTCGTGCGCGACAGCCTCACCGCGCCCCGCGTCCCGAAAGGCCCATGCCGCAGATCACGAGACTGGATGAAGTGTACTCCTGCTTGCCCGAGCGAGGTTGGGCGCCAGCAAACTTCTTTCGGCAACAATTGCCTGTTCCATGGGCTGCAAACCGCAGGAAATTCCGTCCAGGCATGAACTCCGCAGCCTGCCTCTGCGGGCCGCAGGTTAGGATGCATCAAATTACCGGAGTCCCATCCATGCCCGCACCGCTCATTCACATCGATTCCAGCCCATCCCTGCCTCGCGAGGCGGACGTCGTCGTCATCGGCGGCGGCGTGGTAGGCGTATTCACGGCCTATTGTCTCGCGCGCCGCGGCGTCAGCGTTGCCCTGCTGGAGAAGGGGCGCGTTGCCGCCGAACAGTCCAGCCGCAACTGGGGCTGGTGCCGTCAGCAGAACCGTGACGCACGCGAGTTGCCGATGGCAACCAGGAGCCTCGATCTCTGGGAGAAAGTGGCGCAGGAGACAGGCGAGGACACCGGCTTCCGCCGCTGCGGCCTGCTCTATCTCTCGCAGGACGAAAACGAGCTGGCAGGCTGGGCAAAGTGGCGCGATTTCGCGAGGACGGTTGGCGTCACGACGCATGTGCTGAGCGCGGAAGAAGCCACCGAACGGGGCAAGGCGACCGGCCGCAAATGGAAAGGCGGCGTGTTCTCGCCAACTGACGGAACGGCGGATCCTTCAAAGGCGGTGCCCGTCGCCGCGCGCGGTATCATGGCGGCCGGCGGCACCGTACATCAGAATTGCGCGGCGCGCGGGCTGGAGCTGAGCGCCGGCCGGGTCAGCGGCGTCGTTACAGAAGCCGGAACCATCCGGACAACGACCGTGGTCATGGCCGGAGGCGCGTGGGCTTCTTCCTTCTGCAACCAGCTTGGTATTCGTTTCCCGCAAGCTGCCGTGCGTCAGTCCATTCTATCCGTAGCGCCGGGCGCAAATGGCCTGCCGGATGCCCTGCATACCGCGCGCGTCTCCCTGACGCGACGCAGCAACGGCGGATACGCGCTGGCGATCAGCGGGCGGGCGCGGGTCGATCCAACGCCGCAGCAGCTCAGGTTCAGCCGCGAGTTCGTGCCCATGTTCGCCCGCCGCTGGCGCAGTCTGGCCCCGGGATCGTTCGAGGGCTGGCGTCAAGGTCATGAAAGCCTGAGGAAATGGGTGCTTGACGACGTGACACCAATGGAACGGAATCGGATTCTCGACCCCAAACCTGACATGAGGCAGATTCGGCTGACATATCAAAGAGCCTGCGAATTGCTGCCCGAGTTCCAGCGCACCGCGATTTCTCATGCTTGGGCGGGCTATGTCGACAGCACGCCCGATGGCATCCCGGCAATCGGTGAAGTGGAGGGGATTCCGGGCTTCATCCTGGCGGCGGGATTTAGCGGCCACGGCTTCGGGATCGGGCCCGGCGCTGGACATATGATCGCCGATATCATCACCGGCAGCGAGCCGATCGTCGATCCGCGTCCTTATAGGCCGGAGCGTCTGAATTCAGCTGCGTGGGGCAAGGTCGCTGAATTCTGAGAAGACCGTTTGCCAAGTACATCAGGTCACACACGAGATCGAGGCCGCGATGCGGCCAGCACTGAAAACAGGTAAAGTGACGATGCGCGAATAAGAGATTGCCGCCATTCCAGCCGACGGGATCGGCCCGGAGGTCATTGCCGCCGGTCTCCAGGCGCTTGAGGCGCTGCAGCAGCGCTGCGGCGACTTCAAGCTGCGCGTCCAGCACTTCGACTGGGGCTCAGACTACTACAAGGCCCATGGTCGGATGATGCCCGAAGATGGGGTGGCGCAACTGAAGCGCTTCGACGCTATCTTCTTTGGCGCGGTAGGCGCTCCCGATGTGCCCGACGACATCACGCTCTGGGGCCTCCGGCTGCCGATCTGCCAAGGCTTTGATCAATATGCGAACGTGCGGCCGACAAGGATATTGCCCGGTATTGTTTCGCCGCTGGCGGGCGTTGGCCCTGGCGATCTGGATTGGGTGATCGTGCGGGAGAATTCCGAGGGCGAGTATTCGGGCCACGGCGGCCGAGCCCATCGCGGCCTCGCCGAGGAGGTCGGAACCGAGGTCGCGATCTTCACGCGCGTCGGCGTCACCCGCATCATGCGCTATGCATTCCGGCTGGCGCAGTCACGCCCGCGAAAGCTCCTGACAGTTGTCACAAAATCCAATGCGCAGCGTCACGGCATGGTAATGTGGGACGAAATCGCAGCCGAGGTGGCGCCGGAATTCCCGGACGTCGCCTGGGACAAGATGCTGGTCGATGCTATGACAGTGCGTATGACGTTGAAACCTCGGAGCCTCGATACGATTGTCGCCACCAATCTTCACGCCGATATATTGTCGGACCTCGCAGGCGCGCTCGCCGGCAGTCTCGGCGTTGCACCGACCGCCAATATTGATCCCGAGCGGCGCTATCCCTCGATGTTCGAGCCAATTCACGGCTCGGCATTCGACATCGCCGGCAAGGGTATTGCCAACCCGGTCGCCACCTTCTGGACCGCTGCCCAGATGCTCGAACATCTGGACGAGAGCGCAGCTTCCGTCCGGTTGATGAACGCTGTGGAAACGGTGACGAGTGAAGGCGTGCTGACGCCGGACGTGGGAGGGACAGCGACCACGCAGGAGGTGACGGACGCCGTCTGCCGGACGATCCGCGGTTCGAACGTGTGACAGGTTTCCAATGAAGCTCGACAAGATCGACATCAAGATCTTATCTCAACTGCAAAAGAACGGCCGGGTCACGAATGTCGAGCTTGCCGACCTGGTCAACCTTTCGCCGAGCCCTTGCCTGATGCGGGTGAAGAAGCTTCAGGCAGAAGGCTTCATCACCGGCTATTCCGCCCAGATCGATGTGTCCAAGCTCGGGCAGACTCTGACGATCTTCACCGAAGTCACGCTCAAGCACCATCAGCAGAACGACTTCGCGAGATTTCTCACCGCAATTCAGAAAGTCGATTCTGTCATCGAATGCCATCTGGTTTCAGGCGGTTACGATTATCTTGTGAAGTTTGTCACAGCGGGCATCAGCGAGTACCAGACGATCATGGAGCGCATGATCGAATTGGATATCGGAATTGACAAATACTTCAGCTTCGTCGTGCTGAAGTCACCGATCGTCAAGTCCCATTTGCCTCTGGACGCCATATTCGACAGATGAGGAAGAGGCTGCCCCGCGCATGCGACGGCAGCCTGTACGATCATCGTTTCATCGCCGCCCGCACGTCCTTGTCTTCGAGGGTTTGATCCACCGTCATCCGGGTGCGTTCGAGGATTCCATCGATATCGTCCTCGGTGCAGCAGAGCGGCGGCGCAAAGCCGAGGATGCCGCTGTTGAAGGCGCGGATGACAAGGCCGTTCGCCCACGCGCGCTCGAAGATGCGGCGCCCCGGATCGGCCGCCGCCGGCAGCGGCGTTTTGCGCTCCTTGTCGGTGACCAACTCGATTGCTGCCAGCATGCCGCGACCGCGAATGTCGCCAACCAGCGGGTGGTCGGCGAGCGAGCGAAGGCCTTCCATCAAGCGCTTGCCCGCCTTGCGCCCATTCTCGAGCAAGCTGTCTTCGTAGAGACGCAGGCATTCGAGCCCGACTGCCGCGCTCACGGGATGGGCCGAATAAGTATAGCCATGGCCGACAGGCGCTTTGCCGGCTCCGTCCGCGATCGTATTGTACACGTGGTCCGACATGAAGACGGCGCCCATCGGCACGTAGCCCGAGGTCAGTCCCTTCGCCGTGGTCATGAAATCCGGCACGACCTCGTCCTCCTCACAGGCGAAGAGCGGGCCGGTACGACCAAAGGCAGTGATGACTTCGTCGACAACGAACAGAACATCGTGTTCCTTGCACACGGCGTGCAGAGCCTTCAGCCAACCTGTCGGTGGAACGAGGACACCGCCCGAACCCTGGATGGGTTCGGCGTAGAAGGCCGCAACGCGGCCCGCGCCGAGTTCCGCGATTTTGGCCCGCAGGGCCGCGACCGATGCATCAATGATCGCCTGCGGGTCGGAACCGACCGGATTGCGATAGGCGTAGTGCGAAGGAATTTTGTGCTGCCAGTCGTATGGCACGCCGAAACCCGCATGGAAAGCCGGGATCGCGGTCAGACCTGACCCTGCCGTCGAGGATCCATGGTAGCCATGCTCGACCGAGATGAACTGGTCCTTCTGCGGCGTGCCCTTGGCATGGTAGTAATAGCGAATGAACCGGATCGTGCTGTCGATTGCGTCGGAGCCGCCAAGCGTGAAATAGACATGGTTCAAATCACCGGGCGCCAGTTCGGCAAGCCTGGCAGCAAGGCGAATGGCAGGCTCGGATCCCAGCCCGAAATATCCCGTCGCATAGGGAAGCTCTCTTAGCTGCTTTGCGGCTGCTTCAACGACACTTTCCTGGCCGTAGCCGATGTTCACACACCATAGACCGGCGAATCCGTCCAGCAGGGTTTTCCCGCTTGCATCGGTCACCGTTGCGCCCTTGGCGGATTTGAGCACCCGCACACCCGTCTCCTCGTGGCTTCGATAGCATGAGAACGGGTGAACCAGATGCGCGCGATCGAGTTCGATCAGTGAGTTTGCCAGCATTTTTTCCTCCGATTCAACCGAGTGCCTGATTTAGCCGAGTGCCTGATTTAACCGAGTGCTTGGCTGACCAACGCATATGCGCGGTGATGCGCGGGCTTGCTTTCTTTGTGCGTGGCCATGGAGCGTCGCATTGTGATCCCACCGCCGACATGCGCAAGCCCGCGCCCGGTGAGCCATTCAGCAAGATCCGTCGAAACGTCGGTATCGACACGGACGAACTTGCCCTGATGATGGGCGAGCAGAAAGTCGATCAGGGCTTTGGCCTCGGTATCGTTTCTCGCCACCACCGGCCCGATGACCAGCCCCCGGCCGAATGGCCGGATGGCGGAAAAGGCCTGGGTATCGCCTTCATCGCGAATGACAGCGAACTTCGCGCGCTCGCAAAGCCGCTTCATCAGCGCCGAACGGTCATGGCCAAATGCCTCGCGATCCAGCACCTCGAGGCGGGCAAGATCGCCGCTCTCTGCCCAGGATACACGGGCCGGCGCGGAAACAGCCAATGCCTCGCCCTGATGTTGTACGATCTCGCCAGTCGTGACGAAGCCCAGCTTCTCGTAGAGCGGCAGGCCTTCCCGTGTCGCCGTCAGGCAACAGGTGCGTTCACCCGCCTTGGCAAGCGCCTCTTCCATCATCTTTCGGCCGAGTCCGCGGCCGCGCATGGCCGCATCGACGATCACCATGTTGATGGCGGCGGCATCGTCGCCGTAGGGGGTCATCATGATGGTCGCCACCACGCGTCCTTCTTCCAGAGCGACGATCCCCCGGCTGACCGACTGGGCCAGCTCCCAATCCTCGCGGCGATGTGGCCATTTAACCTGGCGAGACAACTCGACAGCACCTTCCAGGTGCCCCGCTGTCATCTCTTCAAGGATGATCTGTTGTGTGGTCATGATGAATTTCCGGCCTTCGTCTTCAGGTGCTAACGGTAGACCACCAAAGACAGCAGTTCCTCCCGACCGGGAGCCATGCGCGACGCGTTTTCACTATCCTTCGCCGCTCGCGCCGCATCTTCTGCCGAAGCATGGCCGACAGGCCGCGCTGCTCCCAAAGCTCGAAAGGACAGCTGGCGCAACTCTCTGCCAAACCGGCGATGCAATACGAAACGATCTGCTTCAGGTCGCGGCGAATGCGGCCGTTAGTCTTCCAGATCTCCGACTATGCTGATTGTGGTACAGGCACGCTGTGCCGAGAAACTTAGGAGGATGGTCGCCATGTCGACGTTCAGACCGAAATACATCACCTTCGACTGCTACGGCACGCTCACCAATTTCGATATGGCCGGCGCGGCGCGGCGCGTCTACGGCGAGCGCCTCTCCCCAGAGGCAATGGCCAGCTTCGTCGAGGCTTTTAGAGGCTATCGCCTTGACGAGGTGCTGGGGCCATGGAAACCCTTCCTCGAGGTGGTGCAGAATTCCATCGAACGCAGCTGCAAGCGCATCGGTATCCAGTTCAAACCCGAAGATGCCCAATTGATCTATGACGAAGTGCCAAGCTGGGGTCCGCACCCCGACGTCCCGGCTGGCCTGTCCAGAGTGGCCAAGGAAATCCCACTGGTGATCCTGTCCAACTCCATGAACAGCCTGATCATGTCGAATGTGGAAAAGCTCGGCGCGCCCTTTCACACCGTCATCACCGCCGAAGAGGTTGGCGCCTACAAGCCGCTGATGAAGGGTTTTGAATACATGCTCGACAAGCTTGGTTGTGGCCCGGAGGACATCACTCATGTGTCGTCCTCATTCCGCTACGATCTCATGACCGCCTATGATCTCGGCATCAAGAGCAAGGTCTGGGTGAATCGCGGCCACGAGCCCGCGAACCCCTTCTACGAATATACCGAGATCAAGGATATCGGAGGTCTGGCCGCCGCCGTCGGCCTGGAGCCCGTTCGGGAAGTTGCTTGAGGCTGCCCGGCCATCGCTGCATCCGAAGTATCGAAATGAGAAAGGGGCGGTTCGACCGCCCCTTTCTCATTGCTGATGCATGTCGCGCAAAAGCATGCCCTCGGGCCTGAGCCAGGGCCTGACCCCAGGGTGTGCAGCGGTTTTGCGATAACCTAAAGCGCGTCGCATGGGGCCGCTCAAACACGGCGCGCTTTAGTTCGCTCTTGAGACTCCGGAAAAGGCCTCTAGTTCAACCCGCCGACGTGAAGCGTCTTGACCTCGAGATATTCCTCGATGCCGAGCTGCGATCCTTCGCGCCCCAGCCCCGACTGCTTGACACCGCCGAAAGGCGCGACCTCGGTCGAGATCAGGCCGGTATTGAGCCCGACCATACCGAACTCCAGCGCCTCGGCGACACGCCACGATCGTTTGAGATTTTCCGTGTAGAAGTAGGCGGCAAGACCGAACGGCGTACCGTTCGCGATCGTGATGGCCTCTTCCTCCGTCTCGAAGCGAAAAAGCGGCGCCACCGGACCGAAGGTCTCTTCCGATGCCAGGAGCATCTCGGTCGTAGCCTCCCCCAGGACGACGGGCCGTGCATATTGCCTGCCGTCGGGTACTGCCTCGCTTTGGGCGAGGATCTGCGCGCCTTTCGTCTTCGCATCCGCGATGTGACGCTCGATCTTGTCGATCGCGGCCGTGTTGATCATCGGGCCGATCTCAGTGCCCTCGTCGGTCCCCGCGCCAACCTTCATCCGCTTGACGCGCTGGCTCAGCTTTTCGGCGAAAGCGTCGTAAACGCCTTCCTGCACGAGAATCCGGTTCGCGCAAACGCAGGTTTGACCGCCATTGCGGAACTTGGATACGATCACCCCTTCAACTGCGTTATCCAGATCGGCGTCGTCAAAGACGATAAACGGCGCGTTGCCGCCGAGCTCCAGGCTCAGCCGCTTGATGCTATCGGCCGCACCACGCATGAGCAGCGCGCCGACACGGGTCGAACCAGTGAACGAGATCTTGCGCACCGTTTCGTTGGCCATCAGCTCTTTGCCGATCTCTCCCGGCATGCCGGTCACGATGTTGATAACGCCTGCCGGGATGCCCGCCCGCTCCGCCAGGACGCCAAGCGCCAGCGCGGAAAAGGGTGTGAACTCCGACGGCTTGATGACAACCGTACAGCCTGCGGCCAGCGCCGGTGCTACCTTGCGCGTGATCATCGCATTGGGGAAATTCCACGGCGTGATGATAGCGCAGACGCCGACTGCTTCCCTAAGGACCAGAATGCGGCGATCGGCGGTGGGTGACGGAATGGTCGAGCCACCGATGCGGCGGGCCTCCTCCGCAAACCATTTCACGAAAGATGCGCCGTAGCGGATTTCCGCCGACGCCTCGGCAAGCGGCTTACCCTGTTCCAGCGTCAGCAGAAGCGCCAAATCCTGTTCGTGCTGGCGAATGAGGTCGTGCCATCGCTCCAGCAGTCTCGCACGCTCGGCATGGGTCGTCTTCTTCCAGCTTTTGAATGCCTCGGCCGCAGCACTGATCGCGGCCCTGGTCTCGTCGCCGCCCATATCGGGAACGCTGCCAAGAACGTTCAGGGTAGCAGGGTTGGTGACATCGACGACGACCCTTGTGCCCGCTTCCCGCCACACACCGCCAATCAACGCCTGCTGGCGGAACAGGTCCGCATCGTCAAACGTGCCAATCTTCATTATCGCATTCATGGTCTTTCCTCTGCCCTTTCAGCTCAATGCCGCAAGCACGGCTTGCGTGATCGTTTCAGTCCGGTCCTTGCCTGCGATCGTGCCTATGGCCTGCGCGGTTACGGACTCGATCGCCGACATCACTTCCGCCGCAGCATGCACCTCGCCCAGATGCTCGAGCATCATCGCACCGGACCAGATCGCGGCGATCGGATTGGCGACGCCGAGATGCGCGATGTCGGGAGCCGAACCATGGACCGGCTCGAACATGGAAGGCGCGCTGCGATCGGGGTTGATATTGGCAGAGGCGGCGTAACCCAGCCCGCCCTGAATGGCCGCTCCAATATCCGTGAGGATGTCGCCAAACAGGTTCGAGGCGACGATCACGTCGAGGCTTTCCGGCGCCAGCACCATGCGGGCGGCAATGGCGTCGATGTGGTAATGCGAGACCTCGATATCGGCATAGTCCTTCGCCACCTCGCGCGTGACCTCATCCCAGAAAACCATGGAGTGTTTCTGCGCGTTGGATTTGGTGACGGATGCGAGCTTCTTGCGGCGAGCCCGCGCCTGTTCGAAACCGAAACGCAAGATCCGTTCGACACCCGCACGCGTGAAGATTGCTGTCTCGATCGCGACCTCATTGGCCGTGCCGCAATGAATGCGCCCGCCGGCGCCGGAATATTCGCCTTCCGTATTCTCGCGGATGCACAGGATGTCGAATCCATCGGAGCGGAGGGGTCCCTGAACGCCCGGCAACAGCCGGTGCGGCCGTATGTTGGCGTACTGCGTGAACCCTTTCCGGATCGGCAGGAGCAGTCCGTGAAGCGATACCGAGTCGGGTACTTCCGCGGACCAGCCGACAGCGCCGAGATAGATCGCATCGAATTTTCGAAGTGTCTCGATGCCATCCGGCGGCATCATTGCGCCGGTTTCCAGGTAGTAGGCGCAGGACCATGGGAAGCGTGTGCCATCAAGGGCGAAACCGCCCCGTTTGGCCGCGGCCTGCATCACCTGCCATGCCGCCCCGGTCACGTCCTTGCCGATACCGTCGCCGGGGATGAGCGCTATGTTGTAGGTCTTCATTGATCGAGGTCCTCATTTGCACTAGCGTTTCATCGGAACAATAGTGGACCGCGCGCCGCATTTTTCGTCGAGGATGAACCGCCCGACGGTGTTGAATCGCGTCAGGCGGGACCTGGAAAGTCGATTGTTCTGGAACCGCCGCGCGCTCTACTCGGCCGTACCTTGAGCACAGAGCTCAGTCATAAACGCAGACGTAGATCTTGCGCACGGTCTCGATCGTGCGCCAGACGCCGACGAAACCAGGCTTCATCACGAAACTGTCGCCGGCGCGGTAAGTCCTGGTCTCACCGCCCTTCTCCTCGATTTCCACGAGACCCGAAATGATGTGGCAGAACTCGTAGGTAGTACCCTTGATCGAATGCGTCTCGCCGGGGGTCGCCTCCCAGACGCCGGTCAGAACCTTCTCACCTTTCGAGGCATCCTGCGCCCAGGTCTTGAAGGATGGAGTGCCGGCAATGAGCCGCTCCGGCAGCGGCAATGCCTCCTTGGGCGTGAAGGCGGGATTTGTGTCGATCGTGGTCAGCAGTGACATGTGAGGTTTCCTGGTTAGTAGCCGAGTGTCCGATCGACGAGGCCGATCAGTTCTTCGCCGGCGCGGTGACGCCGGACGTTGTCCACGGCGGCTTGCGCCGCCGTATGCGGTTGCGTCACCGAGGCGATGTGCGGCGTTATCATCACCTTCGGATGCGACCACAGCGGATGGTCTTCCGGGAGCGGTTCTGGATCAGTGACATCAAGCATCGCCGCGGATAGGTGACCGGTGTCGAGCGCGTCGATCAGCGCGGCCTGGTCGAGTTGAGGACCCCTGCCGACATGCAGCAGCCGCGCCCCGGCTGGTAACAGGGAGAAGAGTTTTGCATTGAGAATCCCGTTGGTTTCCTGCGTCAGCGGTAGCAGGCAGACGAGAATGTCCGTCTGCTGCAGAAAACGGGGCAACTGATCGGCGCCGTGACAACAGGCGACGCCCTCTATCCGCTTTTCGCTGCGGCTCCACCCGGCAAGCGGGAACTGGAACGGCTTCAGGCGCTCGATAGCCGCCTGCGCCAGCATGCCAAGACCAAGAAAGCCGACCCGGCGCTCAGTCGCCTGTCGAGCGGCAATCGGTTGCCAGAGGCACCTTTTCTGCTGCTCGAGATAGGCGGGCATCTCCCGGTGGAGCGCCAACACGCCAAGCGCGACGTATTCCTGCATCATGCGGATGATGCCATCCTCGACCATGCGCACAAGCTTCACATGGCTTGGCACCACGTCCTGCTTGAACTGGTCGACGCCGGCGCCGATCGAAAACAGCACTTCGAGATTGCGGTAGCGGGAGATCTCGTCCGGCACCGTCCAGGTGATGAGATAGCGCACCTTGTCCGGCTCCAACTCCTCGCCGGAATGGAAGAATTCCAGATCCGGGAGCTCGCGCGCGAAGATCTCGCGGAACACCGCAGCACGCGCCGCATCGGAATTGAAAAGAAATGCCATGGAACCAGCCCTTCCTCAGGCCGCGAGACGCGCGCCAAGATTTTCGATCATGCTCTGGCAGGCAGCAAGCTCACCGATCTCGATGTATTCATTGGGACGATGCGCGCGGGAAATTTCGCCGGGGCCGCAAATGATTGCATCGATACCGGCCTGCTGATAAAGCCCGGCCTCGGTGCCGTAACTGACCGCCGTGAGCGGCTCCTGCCCCGTCAGCTCCCTCAGAACGGCCGCCAGCTTGCTTCCATCCGCGGGCGCAAGGGCGGGATAGGAACTCAACTCGTGCCAAATTACCTCGAAGCCGCTCTCGCGCAGATCGAAAAGCCGGGCTTTGACCGGCTCGAGCAGGGAGGCTGGAGAAACGCCCGGCACGGCACGCGCCTCGATATCGGCTGTGCAGTGGCCAGCGATGATGTTGACCGCCTGTCCACCGGCGACGACGCCCACTTGCAAGGATGAATATGGGGGCTCGAAATTTGGATCGAGCGGGCCGCCGGCGAGGGATTGGCCGTAGGCGACGGCGTGCATGATGACGCCGGCCATGGCGTGCACGGCATTGAGGCCGAGATCGGGGCGTGACGAATGGCCGGATCGCCCGATCACCTCGAGCCGCGCGGCGGCCTTCCCCTTGTGCGCGCGCACAGGTTGCATCCGGCTCGGCTCACCGACAATCGCGCCAAGCGGCCTCTCGCATAGGCTCGGCAACGCAGCCAGGAGATGCGGCACACCACGGCACCCCGCCTCTTCATCGTAGGAGAATGCGAGATGGACTGGCTGCCGCAGGTTCATTGCCGCAAGTCCTGGCAACGCGGCTAATGCGCAGGCGAGAAAGCCCTTCATGTCGGTGGTGCCGCGACCGTAAAGCCTGCCGCCCTCGCGACGCAGGACGAACGGATCCGAGCTCCATTCCGGCTCGCCGGCCGGCACGACATCCATATGTCCGGAGATGATGTAACCCCGACCGGCACGCGGGCCGACCGTGACGAACAGGTTGGACCGGTCGCCCTCGGGACCGGGCAGAACCGTCACCTCGGCTCCGGCTGCCTTACAGTAGTCGCGCATCCAATCGACGATCTCGCCGTTTGGCGTGCCCACAACGGAGGGAAATGCGGTCAAGGTCGCGAGGATTTCTTCCACGTTCATGGCAGTCCGCTCTGCTTGCACAGTATCACCGGCTGCGACTAGCCTATTCGTAGGCAGCAGCGTTCCCTGCCGAATCGCGTCGTGCTTTGGCTGAAGATTGCGAAAAAACGCCTCGAACCAGCGAAACCTGCTGGCTTTCCCGTGTAATGCTGCGGCAAATGAGGCCTGTCGCATACATGGCTATCGGCGCCAGGATTTTAACACCGCGTGCCTTGGGGCAACGTTAAAGGACTTGGGGCTTTCGTTGAAGGAGCGGATCGACTGAGATGCAGAGATCAGTACGCCTGAAATCCTTTGAACTGGTCGCGCGCGACATCAATGATGTCGATGTTGATCTGCTGCATGCACTATCGATTTCGGTCCGCTGGCCGCATCGCCCCAAGGACTGGGATTTGTTGCGCCGCGCCGGCCACGGCATCGCCGCCGTTGACGGAATTGGGCGCGTCTTCGGGAGCGCGATGTGGTTTCCCCAAGGCGACGATTTTGCCACCATTGGCCTGGTGATCACGACGCCTCGCGCACAGGCGCAGGGAGGTGGCCGATGGCTCATGGAACAGGTCCTCGAGCAATGCGGGGATCGCAATCTGGCCCTCAACGCAACCCATCCCGCCTATCCGCTATATATTTCACTCGGCTTCACCAGCGAAGCGACCGTCTACATGCGTCAGGGTGAAGTCCCACAAAAACTCCCGCCATTGCCAGTTTTGGATGGTGAACTAAGTGAGCTGTCCAGCGGCAGGCTTCGCGAGATCACTGAGCTTGACGCGCGCGCATTCGGGACAAACCGTGCAAGGCTGCTTGCGTTGCTCTCGGAGGACGCCTCGACAGCCACTTTGAGTCGCGGCGGCGAGGTCGTTGGCTATTCCATGTGTCGCGAGTTCGGGCGCGGCCATGTGATTGGTCCCACAATAGCCCGAAACGACCAGGACGCGGTCCATCTCACAGCCGTCCATCTGAAGAAGCTGGCAGGTCGCTTCGCCCGCGTCGACACGCGCGAGAGCGATGGCGTGTTTGCCGAGTTTCTGCAGCAGAGCGGCCTCCTCATTGCCGAGACAGTGACGACGATGTCCAAAGGCCGCCGCTTTCTGAACCGGGAAAGCAACGAGCCCTGGGTCTATGGATTGGCCAGCCACGCCTGGAGCTGAATGCAAGCGTATTCCGCCCTTCGGCAATCACTTGCCGAATTCCGTAAGGCTGAAGCCTTTCGGGTTGGGGTGGTCAACCAGAGACTTCTGGTAGTCGCCGATCACCCGGAGATACGGTCCGACAACCCAGGCGGCGGTGCCGACGACGTTCACCTCCTCGCGCGGATCCGCCTCGATGTTGTAAATCGCCGGAAAGCCGTTCATCTCCATGCGGTTGCCGGCGAGCCCATTCATCGACGGATTGCCGCCTGCCATGACGAATTGCTTCGGGTACAGGCGGAAGGAACGCCAGCGCACGCCCGCTACCTCGTCGGCGACGAAGGTGATCAGGCTTTCGCGGTTGGATTTCTCCTGAGCGCCGGTAAAGAACGCGCTCTGGTCGACGCCGTCGATCGGCCGGTCCGTGGGCACCTCCGCATCGATGATGCTGGCGAGCGTCGGCAGGAAGTCATGCACCGAGACCATCTCGCGGAAGGGGCCGTTGAAGCCGTAGCGCGTGTCGAACGGGCCAGCGGTCGGCGCCGCCGCGTTGTCCGAAAGCCAGATGACGATGGTGTTTTGCTCAATGCCGGCGGCTTTGATCGCGTCGAGCACCTGGCCGGTGCGGAAGTCGAGCTCCATGACCGCATCGCCATAGATGCCGATACGCGACTTTCCCTCGAATTCCGGCGCGGTGCGTGTTGGATAGTGGGTGTGGGTCCAGCCGACATAGAGGAAGAAGGGTTCGTTCCCCTTCGATGCACGGTCTATGAAATCCACCGATGCCTTGGCGATATCGCCTTCGACTTGTTTGCGATACTCCAGTGTGTAGGGCCGCACCTTCTTCAGCGTGCCGTCCGGTTCGGATTCCCAGACCGAGGGTTCGGCGCCAACTATGGCTTGCTCGGGCATTCCCTGGCGTTGCATGCTCTCGCGGTAGAGAGTGCCGTCGGTACTTTCGAGCACACCGACATGGTACTCGTCGAAGCCTTGGCGCGTCGGCCAGCTCTGTTCGTCCGCGCCGAGATGCCACTTGCCGGCGATGGCGGTGGCGTAGCCCTTGGTCTTGAACAGCTCCGCGAGCGTCACCTCGCCGGCCTGCAAGGTATTGGGCGTGCCGCCGATGATGACGCCGTTGAGCCCGGAGCGCACGGAGTAGCGCCCGGTCAGCAGCGCGGCTCGGGAAGGGCTGCAGGCAGGCTCGACCAGATATTGCGTTAGTCGCAGGCTCTCGCTCGCCAGTTGGTCGATGCGTGGCGTCGGCATGCCCCGGATTTCGCCGGCGCCATACGCGCCGATGTCGCCATAGCCGACATTGTCGCCGAGCATGATGACGACGTTCGGCCGCTGCTCCTGGGCCATTGCTCCTGTCGTCACCGTCGTCAGCAGCAGCGCCGACATCAAGATGCATTTCATGTGAAGTTCTCCCCTGACGTTTCAATGGCGTTGATCTGGTCGCCTGGACCGCGTCTGCCAACTATTGCACTTCGGTTTGACGCCGGCGCCCTAGCCCTTTGGCGTGTACCAGACGGGCGAGGTGTAGGCGCGCTCCTGGGTCGTCATCGGGACGTCGGGGGAAACATCCTTTAATTCGAAATACTTGGCGTCGTATGCTGTCCAGCGCGGCGTCGGGATCTCGATGACGCGAGCGTAGTAGAAGGCGCGCTCGGCAGGATCGAAGTCCGGGTCCTGCCAGACCGTAATCAGCTCGGACGAGCCTATGGTGTTTGTCCAGCTGGCATTCTTCACATCGACGGTATTGCCGACCGGCGGCAGCTTGCCGTCGGCGCCGGGCACCCGGTCGTCCGACCAGGCGACGTCGTAGACCTGCTCTTCGAGGTTCCCATCCCTGTCGAGCCATCCCTTGACGATCTGGACACGGTCGAGGTTGGCGCCGATCGGGTCGCGGAGCGCCATGACGAGGAAGCGCGGCGAGATGCCTTCGGCCCCCCCGCTGAGAGTGCCGCCCATCGGCACACCGCGGCTGTAGCCGGCGTCAGCCGGTGTGCGGCTTGTCGCATCGGCCGCCTCGAAGTCCCAGCCAGCGAAAAACCTGACGACCAAGCGCGTGCCGGTCGTGGCATAGGTCTCGCGCCGCTCCATCGCATCGAAGATAGCCTCGCGCGTGTTCTCGGTCGCCCAGACGGCGGCATATCCCGAGGATGAAAGCTCCCAGCCCGTGAACGAGCCTACCTTTCCGGTCTGGAAGACATTGGTCAGGCGATGGGGGCTGGGTTCTTCCGGCGTGATCTTGCCGAAGTAGTTGTTCTCTTCGACCGCCGCGAGACCCGTATGCGCGTCGGTCGAACCGACCATGCCGATTTTGTAGGGGCTGACGCCGAGTGTCGCCTCGAGCTTGAGTCCATTTTTCAGCGCCGCGCGTGCGTATTCGTATTCGAGCATGTCGTTTGTCTTGGCGACCGTCAGATCGAGATTGCCCTTGTCCCAGAGCTCGTAGTTGGCGAACTCGTCGTTCGGCGAAAGGAACGGGTGCGACTCGCTGGTACCCTTGATCTGCGTCACCTCGAAGAGCGGCTCCCAGCGCGCCCGCGTCTCGGCATAGGCGCGGTCGACGGGCTTGCCGTCGACGGGCTCTACAATCGGGAACATCAGCCCATTCGAGAGATTTCCGTTGTGCGCGATCGCCAGCACATCCCCTCCGGTCTTGGTCTCGTAGGTCTGCATCCACTCCCAGAGGCCACGCGGATCGGACGTGCCCATCGGCGGGATCGTGGTCAATGGCTCGACCTGCCGCGCCAAGTTGCCGTCGTCGCGGAAGATCACGTTGCGGTGCAGGTTACCGCCGGGATTCGACGACCACTCATAGCCGATGAAGGCGGTGAACCGACCCGGGTCGTTCGCAGCGTCGGCCGCCTTTATCGTCTGCTCCCATGCAGAGCGGTAGGGCCGAGTGCCCGGCGCGTAGTTGAGCGCTTCCGGGAGCCTCGATTGGGCGGTGGCCATGTACGCTTCCGTCGCGGCTTCAAAGCCTTGGCCCTCCTTGATCATATTGTACCAGCGTTGCCCCTCTGGCACGGCGAGGACGTTAGGGGCGCCGGCGACGATATCCGCTGCCAGGCCGAAGTTATCGGAGTGATCGGTGACGACGAGGAAGTCGAGCGGACGGCTTAGCCGGACAGCTTGCCCGCTGGAGGCGATAACTTGCTCGCCCTTGGCAAAGCGGTACGCCTCGACCGGCCCCAGAGTCGTGCCGAGCATGCCGGCGTCGAACGAGATCGCGGTGTGCAGGTGCGTGTCGCCGAAGAGAGGGCGTTCCGGAAACGTGCGGTTCGCGTACGGCGAGTAAGGGCGCATTTGCAACGCCCCTTCCACACGCTCCGGAGTAACGGTCCCGATGTCGCTGTTCTGGGCGGGCGCCGGCGCGGCGCAGAGCAGAGCGAGAAGAGACGTGCAAAGGAAGGTGGAGTAGCGGGTTCTGTGCATGTTCATGTCCCTTTTTCGTCGGATACCTGACCCTCGTCTTTGGTGCGTGGATGTCGCCGACCGGCCAAGCCTTGGTCACGAGCCCCGCAATTGCCTCTTCAAGCCAAGAATGCGCCGACCCGCTCGATCAGCCAGAACGAGGCGATGCCGCCGATGGCGTAGGCGGCAACGGCCCGCGCCGCCCAGGCATGCGGCGTGTGCGATCGAATGACGGAGATCGACAGCCGGCCGAGCATCGCAAACGACACTAGCACGACCGCCGTGAAGGCGAGTTGCCCGAGCTCCACGCCGATGTTGAAGAACAAAAGCGCGACCGGGATTGCGTGGTTCGGCAAACCCACCTCGCTCAGCGCGCCGGCAAAGCCGAGCCCATGCAGAAGGCCGAAACCGAAGGCGACGAGCCAGGGAAAGCGGGCGGTGATGCTGACGTCTCCGGCCGCTCGCGATTTCACGATCTCGACTGCGACCAGCACGATGCTGAGCGCGATCGCCGCTTCGACCGGAGGGCCGGGCACGTTGAGGTAGCCGAGCGTCGCCGCGCCGAGCGTGATGCTGTGGGCGACAGTGAAAGCGGTGATGGTGAGCGCGATCATGCTCCAGCGCCGCGCCAAAAGGATGAGCGCCAGCACGAAAAGCAGATGGTCGATGCCGAAGAGAATGTGCTCGACGCCGAGCCAGACATAGGCGACGGCCACCTGTTGCCAACCGGTGGCCGCCGGGACGCTAAAGGAGGGGCTGGCCGGCGTGAGGCGCTGGGTGCTGACTTCGCCGCTCAGCCTCTCGATGCGCACAAGCACATCGGTGCGGCTCTCCGGCAACCCGTCGAATGCGATGGTTTCGCCGGCGAAGCCCGCAGGTGCTTGCACCGTCCACCGCTCGACATAGGCGTCATTCATGACGGCGCCTTCGCGCGGCGTCGTCTCCTTGGCGCTGTCGGGCAGGCGCGGATAGACCGCCAGGCGCATTTCCCCCATTGCCGGCGCTTTCCACAGCACCGAGTAGGCATCTGGCGCGCTTTCGGTGATGGCCAGATACGCAGGCCGCAGGTCGTGGGCATGTGCACCGCCGGAGACGGCCATCAGTGCAACCAGAAAGGCGAGGAGCAAGCGGGTCACGGCGCCACCTCGGCTCGCTTTTCCTCCGCGGCGCCGGTCTCGACCTTGACCACGTAGTTCGCGCGCAGCCGCTCGTAGAGCGCGTCGTTGGCGGCGACTTTCTTAAGATGCAGCCACTCCCGTCGCGCCGCCGCGCGGACCTCCTCAAAGGGCGGTTCGCGCGCTTCGACGCGCCCGGTCATGCGAACGAGATGCGTGCCGTAGGCCGAGGTGACCGGACCGTGCCACGCGTCGGCTGCCGCCTTGTCGATCCCGGCGGCAAAATCCTCGCCGAATGTCTGCGCCACGGCCGATCGCGACAGGTCGGCAAAGTCAGCTCCCGCCATGAACGGGCTGCCGGCCGTCGAAGCGTCCGCGGTTCCAGCATTCAAGTCCCTGAGCAGGCGGTTCAGCCCCTCCGCATCCGGAACGTCCGCGCCGCCGAAATAGACGTGGGCGAAGGAGAAGCGGGGCTCGCTGCGGAACCATCCAGGATGCTCCGCGACGAAGCCCTTCAGCTCGGCGTCGGTCGGCTCGACGTCCGCCGCCAGATCGGCGACGAACTCCATCTTCTGCCGGATGCGGCGCCGGACGACCGCGTCGTCCTTGTCGAGGCCCATCGCCACACCCTGGCGGTAGATGATCTCGTCGCGGATATGCTCGCTCACCAGCGCGTCCAGTTCCTTGGCGGTGGGCGGCCTTTGCCAGGTCCGGCTGAAGATCGCCGCCATGCTGGCGATCTGGCCGGAGCTGACGACGATCTCTTCGGCAGCCGGTTGATCGCCCGCTTTCACGAAGTGGAACACGCCGAACAGCGCGGTGCCAATCACCAGAAAATGCACAAGCGGTTCGCGCAGGAGTTTCATGAGACCCGCTCTCCTCATTTCTGTACGGCGTAGGGCGAATATCGCGGACCCGGGTCGCCCGTCGGCAACGCCGACACGCTGTCCGGTCCGCTCCCCACCGCCGGCAGAGCGGCGAGCGCGGCGCGGACCTCGCCTGCCGGACCGTAGAACCGGACCAGCCCAAGGCGCTCTGCCGAAAGAGCGTCGAGGGATCCGTCGACGAGGGCACGGACGACCTTCTCGTCCGTCACGATCACCACGTCGCCTTTCGCCGGTCCTTCGGCATGCACCCTGACAACGTAACCTCGGGGCGACGGCGCGTAGGTGGTCCACATCACCGCGGGGATCAGCACGACCGCGAAGCTCGGCGCCTTTCCTGTCGTTAGCGCGGCGGTATGCATCCGCTCGCCGAGTCGCGCCATGCTCGCGGCCGCCCGCCGGAATCCGCTGCCGAACAGGCCCTTCGCAGGACCTGCCGGGAGGGGTCTCGGCAGGATGCCAGCCTTCTCTGCGCGCCAGACGGCGCTGCGGACATAGAGCGCATTCGGGAAGACCCAGTTCAGCATTCCAAGCGCGAGAGCACTCGGGTTCTCGTAGCCGCAGGCGAAGGCGGAGGCTTTCGGGCCAGCCGTGGCCAGAAGAACTGCCGCGGCCAACGCCCCGACCCGCCATGGGCGGCGCCGGGTTTTCGAAGCATCGTTGCGCATGGTGGCGCTCCAGGTCAGCCTTGCGGCGTGTACCAGATGGGCGAAGTGTATGCCCGCTCCTGCCCGAACATCGGCACGTCGGCAGGCATCGTTACACCGAACCTCACCGCATCGTAGGCGGTCCAGCGCGGTGTCGGGATCTCCAGCACGCGGGCGTAGTAGAAGGCCCTGAGCGCCGTATCGAACTCCGGGTCGGTCCAGGTCTTTACCAGCTCGGAAGCGCCGATCGTGTTCGTCCAGGTGGCCGTCGCCACGTCGACGGTGTTGCCGACCGGCGGCAGCTTGCCGTCGGCGCCGGGCACGCGGTTGTCCGACCAGGCCACGTCATAGACCTTCTCCTGGCGCGCGCCGGCCGCGTCGATCCAGCCTTTCACGACCTGGATGCGGTCGAGGTTGCCGCCGAGCGGGTCCTTCAGCGCCGCGAGCAGGAAGGTCGGCGCCTTGCCTTCCGGAGCGTCCCTGAGGTCGCCGCCCATCGGCACGCCCTTGGCGTAGCCGGAGAAAGCCGGGCTGCGCGACATCGCGTCGGCATCGGTGAAGTCCCAGCCGCCGAAGAAGCGCACCAGCATGCGCGGACCGGTGGTCGCATAGACCTCCTTGCGGCGCATGGCATCCCAGATCGCCTCGCGCGTGTTGTCGGTAGCCCAAACGCCGGCATAGCCGGATGAGACCTGCTGCCAGCCCATCAGGAAGACGTCGCCGTTGCGCATGAACTCGTGCGACGCGCGCTCGGGGCTCGGCTCGGCGCCGCTGTGCTTGCCGAAGAAGTTGTCCTCTTCGGCTGTCGCCAGCGAGGTGTGGCTGTCGGTCGCGCCGATCATGCCGAACTTGTAAGGGTTGGTGCCGAGCTTCTCTTCGAGCCGGAGGCCGGTCTGCAGGGCGGCGCGAGCATATTCGCTGACCAGCATCTCGGGTTTCTTCACCTCGCTGAGGTTGAGGTTGCCCTTGTCCCACAGCTCGTAGCCGGCGAACTCGTCGTTCGGCGACAAAAACGGATGCGCCTCGCCGTCGCCCTTGATCTGCGTCACTTCGTAAAGCGGCTCCCAGCGGGCGCGCGTCTCGGCATATTCGGCCGACAAGGGCTGGCCGGTCGAGGGATTGGTCTCGATCGGGAACATCCAGCCATTCGACAGATTGCCGTTATGCGCGATCGCCAGCACCCGCCCTCCAGTCTTGTCTTCATAGGCCTGGAGATGCTTCCACAGATCCTCGGGTGTCGTGCTGCCGAGCGGCGGATAGGTCGTGTAGGGCAGCGTCTGGCTCGCCCGATCGCCGCCGTCGCGATAGATGACGACGCGGTGCAGGTTATTGCCGGGCGGCACCTGCGACGTCCATTCGTAGCCGATGAAGGCGCTGAAACGTCCCGGCTCGTTGTATTTTTCAGCCGCGGCGATGATCTGGTCCCAGGTCGAGCGAAATCCTTCGGATCCCGGCAAGAACTCAAGCGCCTTCGGGAACTGGCCACGAGAGAAGCTGTCGATGATCTCGAGCGCTGCCTTGACCCCGTCCTGGCCGCCTTTTTGCACCAGATCGTACCAGCGCCGGCCGGTCGGGTCGGCGAGCATCTCGGGCTTGCCGGCGAAGAGGGCCGGGAAAAAGCCCATATTGTCGGAGTGATCGGAGATGACCAGGAAGTCGAGCGGCCGCGATAACTTTACGCGCTCGCCCCCCGAGGCCGTTAACTCCTCGCCGCGAGCGAAGCGATAGGCGTCTTCGAAGCCGAGCCGGGTGCCGAAAGCGCCGGCATCGAGGGAGGCGCTGGTATGGAGGTGGGTATCGCCCCAGAACACGCGGCTCGGGAAGTTCCGGTTCGCGTAGGGCGAGTAGCCGGGGGGCGTGCCGGGAAGAGCGGCGCCCGGGTCGATGGTGCCGATATCGGTGTGCGTCGACTGTGCGTAAGTGCCTGTCAGCATCAGCGCGCTGGCCAAGGCCGTGGTAAGTCCGAGTTTCCCGGCGATCTTCATAACCGTGGTCCTCCCCTTTTATTTGCGATTTTGGTCCTACCGCAATCAGATCCAACTTTTCCGGCCTCGTCAGTCGTCATTTCACGGCTCGACGTCCGGCAATGTCCATATCCCGTCGAACCCCGCGCGCTATGCTTGATCGTTTCCCTTTTTGCGGCTTGCTCCCCAACTCGATCGCCCGGCTTCCAGCTTTGTCGAATCTGGGTTCATGCGGTCCGAAAAGGCGCATCGCACCTTACGATTTACGCCGCGTCAGGACCGCTCGCTATCCAATTTCGGAATCTGCGCGCATCCGGCAGCGCAGCAACAATAGCCTCTCCTCATGAACCCTGATACCTATATGATACTTCGACATGAACGGATCGTCGCGGGTGGTGGGTGCGTTGGAGAGATCGGTTGGTGTCGGCCAGCGTCGGGTAGAAATCCTGGCAGCCTTCGAATGCCGGTACTCGGACTTCGACATGATGGCTGAGAGCGCGATTGGCTGGGATCAGAAGTACGATCACATCGGCCGCGGCGGCTTCGACGGCCGCCTGAGTCAGGTTGTGCTCAACACCCTGCAAGTTGGGCGGGAACGCTGGAATCCTGGGATAATGCAGCGCGGCAGCGCCCCGGAGGGCTGCTGGGTCGTTGGTCTTCCCATAGTCGCTGAAGGATCGCTTCATCTCCGGGGTCGCCACGTTGGGCCGGGACAGCCGTTGCTGGTCGGGCCGTGCGACGACATAGCCTTCACCGCCACCGGCGCGACCGACCTCGCAATGGCCGTCATGCCCGTCGATCAGATCGAGCACTGGATGCAGATTCGCAGAGGCGCGCCGGGCCTCGACAGGAAATATCTCGACCGGCCGTGGAAGGTAGCCGAGCGTGAGATCGTCCGGCGCGGCGCCATTCTGGCAAGACTTCTGCGGTTGCTGCTCACTAGCGCCGGCGATGCCTCTCCTGACGCTCTCGCTGATATTGAAGGCCAGGTCGTCGACGTAGTCCTCGGGATGGTGCCGTCGACCGATGTCACCGAACCGCTGCACCGGCGGGCGCGCGTCGCCATGAAGCTGCGCGACATGCTGATGGGGCACGTCGAGACGCCGCCGAGCATCAGCGTCATGTGCGAGACCCTCGGGGTTCGGGAGCGGACGCTTTCCCTAGCTTGCGTGGAGGCTTTCGGTCGCCCGCCCAAGGCGATGCTGCTCGAGATTCGTCTCAACGCCGTGCGCCGCGCGCTTGTTCATCCAACCGCCGAGCGGACGGTGACGGCAGTTGCCTCGCGTTTAGGGTTCTCGCATTTCGGCAACTTCGCCGCCGAGTACAAACGGCAGTTTGCCGAGCTGCCCTCCGTCACACTCGCTAAGGCGCTCGGGACGAGTCAGCCCGTCGCGGAGCCCCACTAGTGGCTGACGCGCTCGATCTCGGCGGCTCGGGTGAACTTTTCCGCGATCTCACCGACGTTCACGGCGTGCCTCCTTTTCCTCGCTGTTCTGCTCCTCACCACCGTCGGGACGGTTGATTGTCACCGTGCACGCAATCAGGGTGTTCCAGTCTGGGCCGTGCTCTATGATGTTATGAAGCTCGGAAATCTCTTCAAGATAATGTTCGATCGTAATCGGGCCGTTCTGGTGGCCGTAGACAAGAACCGCTTTCCAGCGCTTGTCACCATGCAGCGTTACCACGTTACTCATGCCGAATATCTCCTGCGGTCATCGAACAAATCCGGCTGGATTGCCGGGGGCCAAAAAGGTAGCGGAACCGACCGGCATGCAGCCGGTTGAATCGGCATGAAGGCTCGCTTCCGACAACCAGCAATGCAAGGCTACATCATGAGCATTCTGCAGAGTACCAAGAAAGCCGTCGAGCGGGTTACCGGTATCGCAAGACGGGGCAGGCAAGAAGCAACCGATCTTGTAAGGCGGCGAAAAGCCAATGAGTTTTGGTTCAAGGATGATGGCCTGGTGCCCAATCATCCGTTTTGGCCGCTTGTCGTCTACCGCGGTGCCGTGAGGCTGCCCGAAGAATTTGATCCCGCAGCCGTCTTGGAGGAGCTTTTCGAGGCCAATGGATGGGGGGCCAGCTGGCGGAATGGCATCTACGACTACGTTCACTACCATTCGCGAATACATGAGGTGCTCGGGGTTGCAGCCGGGACGGCCAAAGTCCGGTTTGGAGGCAAAAAGGGACGAACCCTGTCCCTGAAGGCCGGCGACGTCGCGGTTCTTCCGGCCGGCACCGGGCACCAATGCCTTTCGGCATCCGACGATTTTCTAGTGGTCGGCGCCTATCCTCCATTTGGGACCTATGACGAATGCACAACTGCCCAGGAGCATGATCGCGCGCTCGCGACGATCCAGAAGGTAGGTCGTCCACGCAAGGATCCCGTCTATGGGAGCAAAGGCCCGCTTCTGCAAAATTGGAGGAAGACCTGAAGTAGGCGCAGATCGATCGAAGACCCACAGCACAGAACGCACGAGCTAGGGGTGTACAACTCAGGCTAACGGCCCATCTTGACGCTCGCGAGCCACCGAGTGACCTCTCGAAGCGTCTCGCGCTCCTGGTCGCATTGTTTGGAAAACCCATCGATCAGACGGGCATCTGGTGCATGCTCGGCGATGGGCGAGAACCGGGATGGCAGGTGAACGGCCAGTCGCAATCGGCATCACGGCCGCACGGCCGGCGTCTCGACCAGAAGGCCGCGGGCCCGCTCTGTCAGATGGAGCTCCAGGTCGACGAGTTCGGGTGCGCCAAATACGAAGGGCTCGGCTCTGACCCCGATCATGCAGTTGCGCAGGCGCCGCTGCAGCGAACCGACCGTCTGCCACTCCAGCCGGTAGAGCGGATAGCCGGTCGGATGCGCCTGCGGGATGACACTGCCGCCGAGCCGTTTACCCCAATTGTCGTCGTGGCAGGAGGCGCAGGAGAGCTCGAGTTGTCCGATCCGGCTCTGGAACAGACGCCGGCCGTTGTCGCGAAACGGCGTGAGCCGGGCGTCGGTCGCCGGTGTGATTGGCATGCCGCGCGACTGATGCGTCACATAGGCCGTCAGGGCGAGCAAGGCGTCGGACTCCGGCGCCAGCCGCTCGGCCTGCTGCCGCTCCGCTCGGCAGGAGTTGATACGCCCGGCAAGGTCGATCGGCCGGCCCGTCGCTGCATCAAAAGCCGGGTAGCGCGCGGCGACGCCGCGCATCGTCTGGCGTGCATCGTCATGGCAGCCGGAGCAGGCGACATCCGCCCTGCCCTGCGCCTGTTGCCAGAGCTGCTCGCCCTGCAGCACCCACAGCATGCCGGGATTGCTCATGTCGTCGGCCTGCAGCGCCTGCGTCTGCGGCGTCATGAAGTCGAAGCCGGAGCGCTTCTCGCCGTCTTCGATGCCGGCAGCGATGGCAATGCTGCAGACGGCCGCCGCGATCATCCCCACCAGGCCCCAGAGGGCGCGCATCAGCTCACCGTGATCGTCGCCGACGCCGTTTGGCTCTTCCCGGCATCGTCGGTCCAGGTGAAGTCGATCGTGCCGCTCGTCGTCGCAACCAGCGTGAAGGCAATGAATGGATTGGCCGATACCGCTGGAAAGAGATCGGCCGAAAACACCTCCTCGCCGTTGTAGGTGCAGGCGAAACGGCGGATGATGTCGCGGGGGATGTTGGAGCCGTTTGGGCCGATACGATAGCCGGTTTCCATGGGATGGGCGATCATCGCCTTGATCTCGACGACTTCGCCCTGCTTGGCCGCTTTCGGCACATTGACGAGCGTGCGTGCCATTATGAAAGGTCCTCGATACAGGCGGCCAGCGTGACGATGGCGCTCGCCCGGCTCGACCAGAAGCTGCCGTCGCTCATCTCCGCGACCGCGACAACCACCTGCGAGGTCGCGAGCCGGATCCGCGTCGAGACGATGGCGCGGCCGGAGCGCGGTCCGAGCTGGAAAACCGCGACATTCGCCTCCGGGTTTCTCTCGTTGAACACCGCGATGCGCCGGACATGGTCGTCTTCGGTCATCGGGCTCTCGGCGGCGACTGTGATCCCGACCGCGTTGCCGTTCTCGACCAGAGGCGGCAGGTCGAGCCGGACGCGGCCGTCGAGAACGTTGGCTCCCCCGGTAAAGGTCCGGATCGCTTGATCGAGGCTTGGACGGGCAACAGCCCAGCGCGGCAGGCTGATCGCCAGCAGGCCGGTCATGCCGGCTCGAAGAAACTGCCGCCGTCCGATCAAGCCTGCGTAAGCTCGAAGCGGGTCTTCGTGCATGATCACCCCTTCAGCGTCGTGAGATAGGCGACGATATCCTCGATATCGGCGCCGCCCAGGATCGGCTTGCTGCGCCAGGCGGTGGCGACACGCCGGCCTTGCTCATCCGCGACCCGATAGTAGGAAGGCATGATCGTGTTCGGCACGAGCCGCTTCATGTCGACCACGCGCAGCCGGATCTGGCCTTCCGAAAGTCTCGCCCCGACGCCGGTCAGGTCGGGCGCCAGCGTGCCGTGCAGATGGGCGTCGGGAAACGGCCCGCTGTGGCAGAGCGTGCAGAGGCTGCGCTGCCGGTCCGCGATCAGCGCGGCGCCGCGCGCCGGATCACCCTTGCTGCCGACCAGAGGCTGCATGATCGCATCGCCGGTCACGACATAAGACCCAGTCTCCTCATAAGACCCCCTCTCCTCGCCGGAACCGGGCGAGGCCGCAAGCTGCAATCCCATAAGAGCCAGAAAGGCCACCCTCATCATCCGAACACTTCACTGGTGATCGTCCGGAACCAGTCCTCCGCATAAGCCGCTTCCAGTTCGCGGACGGAACGCGGCGCTTCGAGCGGGCTGGTGCCACCCGCACCCTCAACCTCGGCAAGCAGCCCATCACGCGGCTGGTAGACGCCGGCGATTGAAATGCCGTAACCGGGCGCGACCAGGCTGTAGCAGGTGTTGATGAGTTTCGGCTGCACTGGCGGCCGCTCCCTGACCAGGGCGGCGACCGCCGCGGCGCAAGCTTTCGCCTGGGCGTTGGCGCTGAAGGCGGATTTAGGCATCGCCCCGCCGATCGCCGCGTCACCGATGACGTGGATCGCCGGCTGCAGGCGGGACTCGAAGGTGACCGGGTCGATCGGGCACCAGCCCGTCTGGTCGGCAACGCCGGCCGACTGCGCAATCCCTCCCGCACGCTGCGGCGGGATCACGTTGGCGACATCGGCCTTGTGATCGCCGAACTCGGTCACCAGCGTCCTTGTCGCCGGATCGACTTCCGTCACCCTGCCCCCCGACGACAGCGGCACCCATTCGATCAAGCCGGGATAGATCTCTTGCCAGGCCGCTTCGAACAGCCGCTGCTTCGAAAAGGCGTCCTTGGCGTCGAGGATGATCAGCTTGGAGCGTGGCTTGCTGGTCTTGAGATAATGCGCGATCAGGCTCGCCCGCTCGTACGGACCGGGCGGGCAGCGGAACGGATTAGGCGGCGCGGAGAGGATGACGACCCCACCGTCCGGCATCGCCGCGAGCTGGTCGCGCAGCAGCAGCGTCTGCGCCCCAGCCTTCCAGGCATGCGGCATGATCGCCGCCGCCGCCTCGTCGTAGCCCGGCAAGGCGTCGAAGCGCAGGTCGACGCCGGGCGCCAGCACCAGCCTGGTGTAGCCGATGTCGGCACCATCCTCCAACCGAACGCGCCGGCGCTCGGCATCGACGGCGACGGCGCGCTTGCGGATCAGCGCGACGTCGCCGAACTGGTCATAGCCAAAGGTCTGCGCTTCGATGCCGCGCAGCCCGGCAAGCACGGCATTGCTGAACGGGCAGGCCAGATAGGCGGCCTCTGGCTCGATCAGCGTCACGGCAAGATCGCGATCCAGCCGTTTGAGAGCGCGGGCGCAGCTTGCCCCGGCAAAGCCGCCGCCGACGACGATCACGCCGGGCTGCGTCTGTGCGCGGACCTGCGGCGTGGCAAGGACGGCCGCGGCGACGCTGGCCGCCACGCCGCCGATCAGGGCTCTACGGCTGGGCATGGCGAGCCGCCTCCGGCTTGGCGAGCCATTCGGCGATGGCGCGCGTCTCCTCCTCGGTAAATCCCCTGGCGATGCGGTCCATGACCGTCGCCTTGCGCTCACCGGAACGGAAGGCTTGCATCTGGGCGACGACGTCCTCCGCCGCATGGCCGTCGAGCGAGGGGATGGCTGAGCCGAGCGCCGCCGGCCCGTGACAGCCGGTGCATGCCGCAGCACCAGGCGCCGCTTCGGCCCATGCCGGCGCGCTGGCCGCAAGCGCCGCAAGCAAGACAGGCGCCGCAAGCAGGACAGGCGCGAGCGCCCGTCCGCCGCGCCTGTTCTTCGCGCGCCTCATATCATGCGAGGTCATGGTTCTTCAGCGGCAGCGTGCGGATGCGCTTGCCGGTGGCGGCGAAGATCGCATTGAGGACGGCCGGCGCGGCGACGGCGATGGTCGGCTCGCCGACGCCGCCCCAGAAGCCGCCGGACGGCAGGATGATCGTCTCCACATCAGGCATTTCGGCCATCCGCAGGACCTCGTAGCTGTCGAAGTTTTCCTGCTCCATGCGGCCGCCATTGACGGTGCATTCGCCGTAGATGCAGGCGGAAAGGCCATAGACGAAGGAACCCTCGACCTGCCGCTCGACTTGTGCGGGGTTGACGACATGACCCGGATCGGTGGCCGCCACGATGCGATGGATCCTGAGCTGCCCATCGGTCACCGAAACCTCCGCTGCCGCCGCCACATAACTGCCGAAGCCCATGATCTGCGCCAGGCCGCGGTGAACGCCGGCCGCGGGCGGGTTGTCCCAGCCGATCCGTTCGGCGACCGCCTCCAGCACGGCGAGATGTTTTGGATGTTTGGCCATCAGCTTGCGGCGGAAGGCGAGCGGGTCGACGCCGGCCGCATGGGCGAGTTCGTCCATGAAACACTCGACGTAGAGCGCGTTCTGGTTGAGGTTGACGCCGCGCCAAAAACCTGGCGGGATCGGCGGGTTGCGCATGGCATGATCGACAAGCAGATTGTCCACCGTATATCCCAGCGTGCCTTCCGTGCCGCTGAGGACGAGGCCCTGGAAGACCACCGGGTCCATGCCGTTCTGCATGCCCTCCGGCCGCACCGCGGCAAGGATCGACTGGCCGGATATGCGCATGTGCAGAGCGGTCAGGTTGCCGTCCGCGTCGAGCGCGCCCGTCAGCCGGCATCGGGTGGTCGGGTGATAGGCGCCGTGCAGCATATCCTCTTCGCGCGACCACATGAGCTTTACCGGCGTTCCCGGCACCTGCTTGGCAATGCTGACCGCCTGGCGCACATAGTCCTGGAAATTGCCGCGCCGGCCGAAGCCGCCGCCGAGATGGATCTTGTGCACCTCGCATTGCTGCACCGGCAGGCCGGCGGCCTCGGCCGCTGCAGCAAGGCTCGCCTCGCCATTCTGGGTCGGCACCCATACCTCGCAGCGCTCGGGCGTGTAGAGCGCCGTCGCGTTCATCGGCTCCATGGTCGCGTGGTTCTGGTAGGGGTAGGCATAGGTCGCCGTGACCGTCCGGCCGGCGGCGGACAGGGCAGTACCGGCGTCACCTTGTCTGGCGCCGATGAAGGCGTCATTTGCGCCGAGCCCCTCTTCGAGCATCGCCGCTATCGAGGCGCTTGTGACCTGCCTGTTGGGACCTTCGTCCCAGACGATCGGCAAGGCATCGAGAGCGGTCTTCGCCCGCCACCACGTGTCGGCGACCACCGCAACGGCGGTCTCATCGACCTGAACGACAGTGCGCACGCCCGGCATGCCCGCCACCGCCGCCGCGTCAAAACTCTCCACCTTGCCGCCGAAATACGGGCAGGCCCGGATCGCCGCGTTGAGCATGTTCGGCAGCTTGAGATCTGTGCCGTAGACCTGGCTGCCGTTGAGCTTGTCGGCGGTGTCGAGCCGCGGCAGCGGCTTGCCGGCTATGGTCCAATCCTTCGGGTCCTTCAGGGTGACATTGGCGGGCGGCGTCATTCGCGCGGCAGCGGCAGCCAACTGCCCATAAAAGGTGGCGCGATCTGATGCTGCATGCGTGACCATGCCCATCCTTGCGGTGCATTCGCTGGCCGGCACGCCCCATTCGGCGGCCGCGGCGGCAATCAGCATCTCGCGCGCAACGGCGCCACCAATGCGCACATACTCGTGCGACTCGCGGATGCCGCGGCTGCCGCCGGTCGAGAAATTGCCCCACACGCGGTCGCGCGCCAGGTTCTGGGCCGGCGACGGATATTCGGTCGTGACCTTGGACCAGTCGCAGTTCAGCTCCTCGGCGACGAGTTGGGCCAGGCCGGTCAGCGTCCCCTGCCCCATCTCGGAGCGGGCGATGCGGATGACCACCGTATCGTCGGGCCTGATCACCACCCAGGCATTGATCTCCGGCGCCGTCTCGGAGCCCTCGGCGAGTGCCGGCTTGATGAACGGCACGTTGAACCCGAGGGACAAGCCTCCGGCCGTGGAGGCCACGCCGATGATGAAGCTGCGGCGGGAGATGGAAATTATCGCGTTCATGACTGTTCTCCTCAACCGCGTTGCGTGGCTTCGCCGGCTTTGGCGGCCAGCTTGATCGCGGCGCGCACCCGGTTGTAGGTGCCGCAGCGGCAGATATTGGTGATCTCGGCGTTGATGTCCTCGTCCGCGGGGTTCGGGTTCTGCATGAGCAGACCTGCCGCAGCCATGATCATGCCGGCCTGGCAGTAGCCGCATTGCGGCACGTCGAGCGCCAGCCAGGCCTGCTGGACCGGATGCGAGCTGTCCGGCGAAAGGCCCTCGATGGTGGTGATTTGCTGGTCTGGCTCGACCGCGCTCACCGGAAGCGCGCAGGAGCGCGTGGCGACGCCGTCTATATGGATGGTGCAGGCGCCGCAGGCGGCAACGCCGCAACCGTACTTCGTTCCGGTAAGCCCGATCTGCTCGCGGATCACCCACAGCAGCGGCGTGTCCGGATCGACCTCGATGTCACGTGGCGTGCCGTTGATGATCAATCTGGCCATTGTGCAATCCTTTCGATCAAAGGCTGGCGAGGACCGAAGTCTGGATGCCGCGCGGCATGGCCTGGCGACAAAGACCGGATGTCCCGGCTAGCGACGAGGCCAAGTTAGGCGGGAGCTGTCGCAGAACCTTGTCCCGAATACCGGCAGTTCATCGCAAGTTGTCGCGGGCGCAGCGCTCTGATACATTTCGTTACACTTCTCACGCTTTGTTGATGTCGGGCGAGATTGCCGCCATGGCGCGGAAGGTGATCATCCGTGTAGACGCAGACTAGATATCGTCGATACTGGCCGACTATTCAGCGGCGGCCTTGGAGCATGGCATGGAAGTGGCGCAGCACATCGCGGTCGTCGACGACCACAGGGACATCCGCGATCTCGTGGGGAAATACCTCACCCAGCAGGGTTATCGCGTCAGCGTCGCCGACAGCACGGCCGCGCTAAAGCGGCTGCTCGACCGCAGCCTGCCCGATCTTATCGTCCTCGACGTCATGATGCCTGGCGAGGACGGCATTGCCGCCTGCCGGCACGTGCGCGGAACGGTCGACGTTCCGATCATCTTCCTTACCGCCATGGCCGAGGAGGTCGACCGGATCGTCGGCCTCGAGATCGGGGCCGACGACTACCTGACCAAGCCGTTCAATCCGCGGGAATTGCTGGCGCGAATCAAGGCTGTGCTCAGGCGCGTTCACAGCCTGCCGCCGCAGCGCGGTCGGCTCAAATCGAACGCGCTACGCTTCGACCGCTGGACGCTGAATGTCGGCCGCCGCGAGCTGGTCGGGCTCGACGGCGTGGCGGTCGCGCTCAGCACGGCCGAATTCCGCCTTCTCACCGCCTTTATCGAGCATGTCGGGATCGTGCTCAGCCGGGATCAGTTGCTCGACCTCACCGTCGGGCGCTCGGCCGACGGTTTCGACCGCGCCGTCGACAACCAGGTGAGCCGGCTGCGCAAGAAGATCGAGGCGGACCCGAAGAATCCGATGCTGATCAAGACGCACTGGGGCGGCGGCTACTGCTTCACCGCCGAGGTGGCCCAGGCATGATGCTGTTGTGGAGACGCAGCCTGGCGGCCCGCTTCCTCATGCTGGTGCTGCTTGCGCTCGCGCTGTCGCAGGCGATCACTTTCCTGATCTCGTGGGACGAACGCGGACAGGCCCTGCAAGCAGCGGCCAAGGGCGAGTTCGTCAGCCGCACGTCCTCGCTTGCGCTTCTGCTGGATACGACGCCGCCCTCGCTTCGGCCCGACATTCTCAATGTCAGCGGCACGGCCTATACGCGGTTCTGGACCTCCGATAACGGACCGAACAATCCGCTCGCCTGGCAGCAGGAGGCCTTCACTGAGCTCGCCAAGCCGCTGCCAGGGGTTGCCGGCAAGTATGCCGCCTACATGAACGGGCAGGCCTCGACCGCAGTCAAGGCCGCCGACCCTTCCGTGCCGCCGCGCATGCTGGATTTGTCCGGCAATGGCAGGCCCTTCTCGCGCCCGGCCAAGTTTCTTTATATGGACGCAGCTCCAAACGGCATGGGCCTTTCCGTCCGCCTCGATGACAACACCTGGCTGAATGCCGCCTACGCCAAGGCAATGCCGAACGCCTTCTGGACGACGCAATCGGCGATATCGCTGGCGCTCACCGCACTCATCCTGTCCGCCATCGCGATTTTCGGGGCTCAGGCAATCGCGCGGCCGCTGCGACGGCTCGCCAATGCCGCTGAACTGTTCGGCCGCGGCGAGGCCGTGCCGCGGCTGCCGGAATCCGGGCCGGACGACATCCGCCAGACCGCCGAGGCGTTCAACCGGATGCAGGAGCGCCTGCAGCGCTTCGTCGAGGACCGCACGCGCATGCTGGCGGCGATCAGCCACGACCTGCGCACGCCGCTGACCTCGCTCCGGCTGCGCGCCGAGTTCGTCCAGGATCACGATCTCCAGGAGAAGATGCTGAAGACGATCGAGGAAATCCAGACGATGACGGAAGCAGCGCTCGCCTTCGCGCGCGAGGACGCCGCGGTGGAGGAGACGCGAACCGTCGATCTTTCGGCGCTGGTCGGCAGCCTCTGCGACGATCTCGCGGATCTTGGCCAAAACATCACCGTCAGCGACGGGCCCAAGGTGCTGTACCGCTGCCGGCCGGACTCGCTGCGCCGGGCGATCCGCAACCTCGTCGAAAACGCCATCCGCTATGGCGAGCAGGCCAAGGTGAGCCTGGTCAGGCGCACCGACAGCCTGGACATCGTGGTCGAGGATGCCGGGCCCGGCATTCCGCAAGCCGACATGGAACAGGTGTTCGCGCCCTTCTTCCGTTTGGAGCAGTCGCGCAACCGGGAGACCGGCGGCGTCGGGCTCGGCCTGTCAATTGCCCGCGCCATCGCCCGTCACCACGGCGGCGACATCGTGCTGGAAAACCGGAGCAACGGCCTTCGCGCGATCATCAGGCTGCCGCTCATCGACATGGCCAAGCAGCTTGCCCCGGCGCCCGTGCCTGAGACGAGCCCTCCGACCGGACTGCGATCCCGAAACCGTCCCGCGATCGGAACTCCCGCGCTGCCGCGCCATAATTAGATCATCGCTGTCGCAACGAAGGACAAGTCGCGACCAGTATCCTCCTCGCGCCTCTTCGACCCAGCCGCCGCTCTCGCTGTTGAGCGGCTGGTCCTGCCGGAAGCTTCCGGCCAACAGCAAAGCCCCTCCCTTTAACGTCCGCAGAGGTCATCCGATGAGCCATTCACAAGCCACGACACGCAACCGCGCAATTTCCGCCGGAGTTGCGACCGCATTCCTGGCGACGTCCCTGGCTGCGCTTTTGGCAGCCGGCGGCCTGCTGTTGCCGGTCGCCGCTTCCGCGCAGCAGGCCGACGGCGAGCGGCTGTTCCGGCAGCGCTGCGGGGCCTGCCACAGCCTCGAGCCCGGCCAGAACAGAGCCGGTCCGCATCTGTCGGGCCTCATCGGCCGACAGGCCGGCAGCGTCGAGGGCGCTCGCTATTCGGCCGCGCTGCGTGAGTCTGCTATCGTCTGGGACAGCGGTACGCTTGATGCCTTCCTGACGGCTCCGCGCCAGAGGGTTCCGGGCACGTCGATGACAGTGGGCGTTCCCAACGCCGCCCAGCGCGCCGCGATCATCCTCTATCTGGAAGGTACGGGCGCGCTATAGCGTGCGCTGATGACCAAATTGATGTCCGCGATCTCGGTTTTACATCAGGCCCAGCACCGCTCCGGCGAGAAACCTTCGCCAGGGCGACGATTGCGACAAAGCTCCATAGCGGCTCGCGCAAAACCCCGGCGACCACGGTCAGCGGGTCGCCGACGACCGGCATCCAGCTTAACAAGAGCGACCATTTTCCATAACAGCGATACCAGTTCGTGGCGCGGTTGAGCCTCGCGGGACGCAGCGGAAACCAGGGCCTGTCCCGGAAGCATTCCAGCCCTCGACCAAGATCCCAGTTCACCACAGCACCAAGGATGTTCCCAATGCTGGCGACAACAACCAGCATTGCGGGCGAGAAGGAACCGGTGGCGAGGAGCCCTGCAAGGGCGACCTCCGACTGCGACGGAAGGATGGTGGCAGCGGCGAAGGCGACAAGAAACAGGCCGCCGTAGATGGCAAAGGCATCCATCTACGTTTCGCCTTGCGGAGCGGGCGTCAGGGTTGCACGTCGATCACGACCATGAGTCCGCCACCGCCTTTCCCTCAGCATTGTTGTAGTTCGCATGATGCCCGATATCCGGGATAGATAGACACTTTTCCGGGCCGACGCGGCTGCTAGACGCGACATCGCCTTCCCTATCGCTCCAAAACCACAGGATAAGGACTTCCGGTCGCTGGGAAGGTCAAGAGCTTCCGCCAATGGCCTCTGAACATTAAGGGGGCACGGATATGCGGTAGCAGGATCAAGTCATAAGCAGGGCCGCTCCCAGCTCCATCAGCGGCTCGGCGGCAAAGCCGATCATCTCGCGCAGGATATCGGCGTCGGGGGTCTTCTCTACGAGCGTGCGCAGGTTCATCATGGGTCGCTGGTCATCGGTGGTTGCTTCGAATCAGGTTGTGTCAGCAACCCAACCCTACCGAAGAACATCGATGACCGCCGCGAAGCCGCTCGCTCGCTACAGCGCTGTTGAGGGCACGCTCGCGAGCGGCTTCGCTACCGCCGACCTACACCACGCGGTGGGACACGACCGACTGGCAGGCAAGGCCGAGCATGACCGTCTCGCAGTCTGCACTGCAGCGTTCTCAACAGGAACCGTCCAAATGCACCATACTTTCCGGCGAATCTTAGCGACAATGTTGATTGCCTGGGGTGTCGGCTACGCGCAGGCGCAAAACCCGCTCATCATCACGGCACCAGTCTCCGGTCAGACTATTGATGGGACGCTCTCCTTTTCCGGGACGGCTGCCGTCAACAGTATCACACGGCGCGGAACTATTCGCGGGCAGACCAATACCGGGCTCGAATGCCGAGGGATAACTACCCTCAACCTTACCTTTTCGCGTGGAGAAGGAACGATGGCTTGCGGGCAACTCTCAACCCGATTCGTGTTCTCGCTGACCAGCAGACAACCTCCAGCTGGCACAGGAACGGGAATCCTTTCCGATGGGCGAAAAGTGGTCTTGAGAATAGGACGATGACCCCAAAGCGACAGGCACGCCCTCTATCGAGAAGTGCGAGCTGAAGAATTGATCTCCGTGGTGCCGGATCTATCACTCTTGCTAAAGCCGATGGAAGCCGGGCCGATCGATGACCTCCAGCGCCGAAAAAAGCCGCCAGTTCACGGAGATGAGTTCCATGGGCGTTCTCTGCTGCTTGACTCTCAGCCTTTTTCGCGGCAGGTTTCGATCAATAGGTCAGACCAATTTACCGATCCGATCAGCCGGATGATGCCGTTGAAGTAGAACTGGGTAACAATGCCGATCCAGGCCGTTGAACCGCGTCGACTTTACCGACAGATCGCCGACCAGCTCAGGCAGCTGATCGACGTGGGGGAGTTCGCAGTCGGCGATCGGCTGCCAACCGAGCGCGAACTGGCCGATCAGCTTGGCATCTCCCGCCCGACCGTCCGTGAAGCGCTGATCGCGCTCGAGGTCGAGGGGCGCATACGTATTCGCGTCGGCTCGGGGATCTACGTCACCGAATCGCCGCGGGCCGAAATCTTGACGGCGGAAATGGATGAAGGCCCGTTCGAGCTGTTGCGGGCACGCGAGTTCATCGAAGGGGCGATCGCCGCCGAAGCCGCCCACCGGGTTCGGCCGATTGACATCGAACATATGGACGACGTGCTGCGCCGCATGGAGGGCATACCTCACCCGACCAAGATGACGATCGCCCTCGACCGCGAGTTCCATACGACGGTGGCGGGCATTCTAGGAAACGCCGTCCTAGTGCGCTGCATCGGCGAGCTTTTCGACCAGCGCATGAACCCATATTTCGAACGCTTGTCGAGCTATTTCGAGAACAGGGATTCCTGGCGGGTCGCCGCGGAGGAGCATCGCGCGGTGCGCGACGCGATCGCGGCGCGCGACCCTGAACGGGCCAAAGCCGCCATGCAGGAACATCTGCGTCAGTCGCAACTGAGATTCTCACGCAATTTCGGTGAGAAATCCGCAGCCAGGGAGGTCGCGGAATAGAGCATTGGACCCAAAAGTGGGAACCGGTTTGGGAAAAACCGATGCTCAAACCAAAGGTCTAGCAGCCGACCGGGAGGATCCTGTCGGTACAGTCAAAATCCATTCACAGGGAGGAATATGATGTTGAGGAAATACGCCGTTCTGCTCGGCACGATCGCCGCAATCGCTCTGCCCATGGCTTCGGCCTCTGCACAAACCGCGCTGAAATGGGCCCACGTCTACGAAACGTCCGAACCCTTCCACACGGAGTCCGTGTGGGCGGCGGAAGAGATCAAGAAGCGCACCGACGGCCGCTATACGATCGACGTCTTCCCGGCTTCGCAACTCGGCAAGGAAGCCGACATCAACCAGGGGCTGACCCTCGGCACGGTCGACATCATCATCTCCGGATCGAGCTTCGCCGCCCGCGAATTCCCGCCGATCGGCGTGACCTACTTTCCGTTCACTTTCCGTGACGCCGATCATCTGCTCGCTTACACCAAGAGCGACAAATACAAGGAATTGACCGGCGGCTACGAAGAAGCGTCCGGCCATCACATCACGGCGACCACCTACTACGGCACGCGTCACACGACTTCTAACCGGCCGATCGAGAAATGCGCCGACATGCAGGGCCTGAAGATCCGCGTGCCTGATGTGCCGGCCTATCTCGCCATGCCGCGCGCCTGCGGCGCCAACACCGCGCCGATCGCCTTCGCCGAGGTCTATCTCGCCTTGCAGCAGGGCACGGTGGAAGCGCAGGAAAACCCGCTGACGACGATCGACGCCAAGAAGTTCTACGAGGTGCAAAAGCACATTATCCTGACCGGACACATCGTCGATCACCTCAACACGCTCGTGTCGCAATCGCGCTGGTCGCAATTGTCGGACGAGGACAAGGCGATCTTCACCGAGGTGATGCAGGAAGCCGCAGCGCGAGCGACAAAGATCATCGTCGATCGCGAGAAAGCCCTGGTTGAAACCTTCAAGGAGCGCGGTCTCACCGTCACCGAAGTCGATCGCGCCGATTTCGAAAAGAACGTGATGGAGAAGGTGACGTTCGAGGAGTTCGGCTACCGCAAGGAAGACTGGGAGGCGATCCGCGCCGTCAAGTAACCGCATCAATCCGGACCCGGCGCGACAAGCGCGTCGGGTCTGTTGAGCCCGCTGCCCCAACGGTGTCAGGAGCTTGCCGATGACCCAAGAGGTCCACACCCAGGTTACAGCAGAAGAACTGGCGCATGCATTCGAGGAAGAAACCGCACCCGTCGATCTGTCGCGATACGCAGTGGAAGATTGGGTCACGCTCGCCGTGTTCTGGGGCATGTCGTTCTGCGTGTTCCTGCAGTTCTTCACGCGCTACGTCATGAACAACAGCTTTGCCTGGACCGAGGAGATCGCCATCAACTGCCTCGTCGTCGTGGTCTTCCTGGGCTCGGTCATGTGCACGCGCACCACGCGCCACATCCACGTCGACGTGCTCTATCACTATCTCCCTGCTGGGGTTGGGCGTTACCTGGCGCTCGCGGTCAATCTGATTACCATTTGCTTCTTCGCCTATATGTCCTGGCTCCTCTGGCGCTATGTCGGGATCGTCCACCGTGAGCGGATGGTCACCATCAACCTGCCGCGCAACGTCGTCTTTTACGCCGTCTTCGCCGGTTTCGTGCTGATGATGCTGCGCGCCATCCAGGTCTTCATCGGCAACATCCGCCGCGGCTACTCGGCGCTGGAGCGCCCCGCCGCGTTCGACGGGTTGGGGGAATAGGCCATGCTGCTTCTGATCGGAGCCTTTCTCGTCCTGATGCTGGTCGGCGTGCCCGTCGCCGTGTCGATGGCGGTGTCGTCGCTGCTCTATCTCGTCTTCTATAGCGTGGCGCCCGACATCATCGCCGCGCAGCGCATGATCGCCGGTGTCGAGAGCTTTCCGCTGCTTGCCGTGCCGTTCTTCATCTTCGCCGGCAATCTCATGAACATCGCCGGTGTCACCGGGCGGATCTATTCCTTCGCGCTGGCGCTTGTCGGCTGGATGAAGGGCGGTCTCGCGCAGGTGAACATCATCGGTTCGGTGATCTTCTCCGGCATGTCGGGCGCAGCCCTTGCCGACGCTGCCGGCATCGGCACGATCGAGATCAAGGCGATGAAGGACCACGGCTATCCCGTCGAGGCGGCCGTCGGCGTCACCGCGGTATCCTCCACGCTCGGGCCGATCTTCCCGCCGTCGCTGCCCTTCGTCATATACGGGATGATGGCCAACGTCTCGATCGGCGCGCTGTTCATGGCCGGCATCCTGCCCGGCGTCGTCATGACGGTGCTGATGATGGTGACGGTCGCGATTTTCGCCCACCGCCGGGGCTGGGGTTCGGACACACCGTTCAAATTGAACCGGCTCGCCGCCGCCTCGATCGAGGTGGCCGTCGTGTGCTGCTTTCCGCTCGCGGTTTATCTCCTTGTCCAGCTGGGACTGTCGCTCAACATTGCCGTTGGCATCGCGCTCCTCGTCCTGATCGCCTGCGACTGGTATTTCGATTTTTCCGCCGTCATGGCGCTTATGACGCCGATCATCCTGATCGGCGGCATGACCATGGGCTGGTTCACCCCGACCGAAGCGGCCATGGCCGCCGTCATCTGGTCGTTGTTTCTCGGGCTCGTGCGCTATCGCACGATGACACTCGCAGCCTTGGCCAAAGCCAGTTTCGACACGATCGAGACGACCGCGTCGGTCCTCTTCATCGTCACCGCAGCGTCGATCTTCGCCTGGTTGCTCACGGTCAGCCAGGCGGCTCAGCTGTTCTCGGTCTTCATCACATCGCTGACCGAAAACAAATGGGTGTTCCTGATCCTGGTCAACATTCTGATGCTGGTCGTCGGTTGTTTTCTCGACACGATCGCCGCCATCACGATCCTTGTGCCGATCCTCCTGCCGATCGTGGTTCTCTACGGCATCGATCCGGTGCATTTCGGTCTGATCATGACGCTCAATCTGATGATCGGTCTGCTCCATCCGCCGCTCGGCATGGTGCTGTTCGTCCTCTCGCGGGTCGCCAAGCTGTCGGTCGAGCGTACGACCATGGCGATTCTGCCCTGGCTCGTGCCGTTGATCGTCGCGCTGATCCTGATCACCTTCATCCCCGCGATCTCGCTGTGGCTGCCGACGCAAATGGGGCTGATCCGTTGATCGACAGTCCAGTCGCCGCGACACTTTTTGGCCCTGAGGATCTGCGCGTCGTCGAGCATCCGCTCGGCCCCCTCGCGCCGGGAATGGTGCGCGTGCGCTTCGGCGCAGGCGGCATCTGCGGTTCCGACCTGCACTATTTTCGCCATGCGCGGACCGGCGATTTTGTCGTCACATCGCCGCTCGTGCTCGGCCACGAGGTCGCCGGGGAGATCATCGAAATCAACGCGGACGCGCCAGGGCTGGCCGTCGGTGATCGCATTGCGGTCAACCCGTCGCGCTGGTGCGGACAATGCGCGCGATGCGCGGAGGGCCGCGCCAACCTCTGCGAGAACATCTATTTCATGGGCTCGGCGTCGAAAACGCCGCACATGCAAGGTGGTTTTGCCAGCCTGTTCGATGCCACGCCGGCGCAATGCATCAAGGTTCCGCATGCTGTCGCCTACCAGGCGGCGGCACTCGCCGAACCGCTCGCCGTCAGCCTGCATGCCGTGGCGCGGGCCGGCGACATCACCGGCCGCAACGTCATCCTGTTCGGTGCCGGCCCTATCGGGCTCCTGACCATGCTCGCCGCCAGGCTCAAGGGATGTGGCGAGCTCACCGTCGCCGACATAGCAGCGGCGCCGCTCGCCTTCGCCAGCAAACTTGGAGCAAACAGGACGATCGACCTGTCTGGCGGCGACGAGGAACTCAAGGCGCTCGCGTCCGACAGGGCGATTGATGTCGCGTTCGAGATTTCAGGCACCGCAGCGGGCCTCGCGGCGGCGATCGCCAGCGTCCGGCGCGGCGGCACGGTCGTTCAGGTCGGCAATCTTCCGGGTGGTCAGATCCCGGTGCCGGCCAATGCGGTGATGGCCAAGGAAATCAATCTGAACGGTACGTTTCGTTTCGGCGCAGAATTCAACCAGGCGGTCGATCTCATCGTCGGCGGGGATATAGACGTCCTGAGGCTGGTGACCGCCGAACGCCCCCTTTCCTCGGCGCGCGATGCGTTTCGCCTGGCCGCCGACCGCTCGCAGAGCGTCAAGGTGGTGCTGACCGCCGACTGAGGAGTTTTTTCCCGGGCCTCCCACCAGCTCTTATCAACCGTTCCAGTCTCAGCGCGCCGGCCCGGTTTCCTTCCTGTCCGCCTGCTTGCGCGCCCGCGCAAACTGCAGCCCGGCGACGCCGGCGGTCGCAGCGAGCGCCAGGCCGATCGGAATGAGGCTCGAGGGCTGGTCGGCCTTTCTGAGCACCGCCACCACGTCATATCCGACATCCAGCCCGATGCGCTTGGCGTAGGATCCGAAATCGACATTGCTGATCATCAGCGCGTCGCCCGCTTGCGTGATGGTTAGGCCGATGCCGCGCAGCCGCTCCAGCGGCTCGCCCGGCTCGCCGAGCGGCACGTTGACCGTCTTGCGCACATCTTCGCCCATGAGGTCGACACCCTCGACGACGAAATTGATGCGGCCATCCGCCGGCGTCTGCGCCACCGCCGACAGGAACTCGCTCGCCGGCATTTCCTCGTAAGGCGGCGACACCTGGTTGAGCCACCAGTCCGGCCGAAACAGCGTGAAGCAGATGAGAAGCAGGGCCGCGCTTTCCCACAGTCGGCTTTTCGTCACGAACCAGTTCATTGTCGCGGCCGAAAACAGCAATATTGCGATCAACGAGATCGTCGCCACCCAGATCGTCTGCGGCCAAGTGTCGACTCCGATCAGCAGGATCGCCGGATTGAAGATGAAGACGAACGGCAGGATCGCCGTGCGCAGCGAATAGAGCGCGCCCTGGAAACCGGTGGCGATCGGATCCTCCTTGGAAATCGCCGCCGCCGCGAAGGCGGCCAGCCCGACGGGCGGGGTGATGTCAGCCATGATGCCGAAGTAGAAGACGAACAGGTGGACCGCGATCAGCGGGATCGGCAATCCGGCCTGCGCGCCGAGATCGACCACGACCGGGGCCATCAGCGTGGCGACCAGGATGTAGTTTGCGGTGGTCGGAATACCCATGCCGAGTACAAGACTGATCGCGGCGATGAGGATCAGCATCAGGATAACGTTGCCGCCGGAGATGAACTCGACGAGTTCCGTCATCATCAGGCCAAGACCGGTCAGCGTGATCGTGCCGACGACGATGCCGGCGGTCGCCGTGGCGATACCGATGCCGATCATGTTGCGGGCGCCGAGCGCCAGCCCGTCGATCAGGTCGTCCCAGGCAGCACCCACTGAGGCAATGAGGTTTTCATTGCGGAATACCGCCATCAGCGGCTTGCGGGTGGCGACGATACCGAGGATCGACACGGTCGCCCAGAACGCCGAGAGGCCGGGCGACATCTGCTCGACCATCAGGCACCACAGAAGCACCGCGATTGGGATGAGGAAGTCGAGCCCGGTCCGCGTGACGTCCCAGGCGCGTGGCAGTTCCAGGATCGGCGCGTTCGGATCGTCGAGTGCGAGATCCGGATAGCGGGAGGAATACCAGACCGAGGCGACGTAGAGAGCTACGCCGGCGATTGCGAGCACCGGCGGCGCGGCCGCGCCGAAGACAGCCTGGATAGCAACGATGCCGTAATAGACGATACAGACGGCGAGAACGCTGCCGGACAGTCCCAGCCCCATCCGCAGCATCCGTTCTCTGGCCGGCGTCGGACGCTGCGGGATTGTCTTCAGGCCCATCTTTATCGCTTCGAGATGCACCATGTAGAGCAGCGCGATATAGGAGAAGACCGCCGGCAACAGCGCGTGCTTGACAATCTCCGAATAGGGAATGCCGACATATTCGACCATCAGGAAGGCGGCCGCGCCCATGACCGGCGGCATGATCTGGCCGTTGATCGAGGCTGAGGCCTCGATGGCGCCCGCCTTGACGCCGGAAAGGCCGGTCCGCTTCATCAACGGGATGGTGAAGATGCCGCCTGAAACCACGTTGGAGACAGACGAGCCTGACACGACGCCGTTGAGAGCCGATGAGACCACCGCTACTTTCGCCGGGCCGCCCCGGAGATGGCCGAGCAGCGCGATGGAGATTTGCATCATCCAGTTGCCGGCGCCTGCCTTTTCCAGAAGCGTACCGAACAGGACGAAGAGAAACACGAAGCTCGTCGATACGCCAAGTGCAATCCCGAAGACGCCTTCGGTGGTCAGCCATTGATGGTTGAGAAACTTGTTGAGCGATGCGCCGCGATGCTGAATCACGTCCGGCATGTACTGGCCGGCAAAGGTGTAGAACATGAAGACACATGCCACGACCACCATCGGAAGGCCGAGCGCGCGGCGCGTCGCCTCGAGAAGCAACAGGATGCCAACGGTGCCGGTAACGAGATCGAGCGTGGTCGGCTGGCCCGGCCGTCCGGAAAGCTGGACGTAAAAGAGAAACAGGTAGCCGCCGGCAAATCCGCCGACCACGGCCAGCCCCCAGTCGAGCAGCGGCACGCGGTCGCGGGGCGAGGATCTTAGCGCCGGATAAGCGAGAAAGGTCAAGAACAGCGCAAAGCCAAGATGGATGGCGCGCGCTTCCGTGTCGTTGAGGATGCCGAAGCCGAACACGAACGGCAAAGGCGAAGCGTACCAGAGCTGGAAAAGCGACCACGCAACTGCAACCCAGAGCAGGATTCGAGCGACTGTTCCGCTCGGATGCCGGCCACCCGTATCAGCCTCCGCGACAAGCTGTTCGAGCTCTTCGAGATCGACGCCGGCCGGTTGTCCCTTCACTTCGCTCATGACGCCTCCTGTTGCGGATGCCCCCGGCGGGTCCGCTGGACCCGCCGGACTCCCGTCAAGTCACGAAGCCTACTTCAGCCAGCCCTTCTCCTTGAAGTATTTTTCAGCGCCCGGATGCAGCGGCGCGGAATTCCCTTCCGACACCATCTTGGCCGGGTCGAGCTTGGCGAAGGCCGGATGCAGCGACTTGAACTCGTCGAAATTCTCGAACACCGCCCTGGTCAATTGATAGACGCTCTCATCGGGAACTTTAGCCGAAGTGACCAGCGTGGCGAGCACGCCGAAAGTCTCGGTATCGTCGGGATTGTTCGCGTAGAGTCCGCCCGGAATGACCGCCTTGGCGTAGTACGGATTCTCGGCGACAAGCTTGTCCACGACCTCTCCAGTCAACGGCACCAGCTTGGCGCCGCAGGTGGTCGTCGGATCCTGGATGTTCGCTGAGGGATGGCCGACGCCGTAGAAGAACCCGTCGATCTTGCCGTCGCAGAGCGCCGGGCCGTGCTCGTCAGCCTTCAGCTCCGATGCGAGCGAAAAGTCGGCCAACGTCCAGCCCATCGCTCCGAGCAGACGCTCCATGGAAGCGCGCGTCCCGGAACCGGGATTGCCGACGTTGAAGCGTTTACCCTTGAAATCCTCGAATTTCGTCACGCCGGCATTGGGATGCGCCAGCACCGTGAACGGCTCCGGATGGATCGAGAAAACCGCGCGCAGGTCGGTATGGGGGCCTCCGTCCTTGAACGATTCCAGCCCCTTGTAGGCGTTGTACTGGACGTCCGACTGGGCCATGCCGAAGTCGAGTTCGCCTTCCTTGATCGTGTTCACGTTGAATGCCGATCCGCCAGTCGATTCGACCGAACAGCGGATGCCGTGGGTCTTACGATCCTTGTTGAGCAGCCGGCAGATAGCACCGCCGGCGGCATAGTAGACGCCGGTGACGCCACCGGTCCCGATGGTAACAAAATTCTGCTGCGCCATTGCGCTGGCCAAAAACAGCAGCGCCGCCGACAAGGCGGCAATCTGCGCTCCGAGGCGTGCAGTCCGGGCATGTTTCATCTGGTTCTCCCTTGGTACTTTGCGTGCCGTCGCGGAGTGTCAAGGCACGTCGATGCATGCTACGATTGTTGCGCTTTATCAATCAAGGGAAATGCTTGTTACAATGAATACGCGGGAGATGGGTTTCGACGCGCTTCTCGCGCGCATATTGACCGAACTCCCCGAATTGAGCTCGGAACTGCGCAAGGCGGCGCGATTCCTGGTCGATCATCCCGACGAGGTGGCGCTGGTTTCCATGCGGGTGCTGGCCTCGCGATCAGAGGTGACACCGACGACCTTCGTGCGGCTGGCGCGGCGGCTGGGCTTCGGCGACTGGGCGGCGCTGCGCAAGCCCTTCGAGGACCGGCTGCGCTCCGGCAAGGCGCCTTTCGCGGCAAGGGCTGATGCGCTTGTCAGGCGCGGGTCGGAGGCGATTTTCGCCGAATCGCTGAGGACGACGGTTGCCAATCTGGCGGCGGCCGAAGCGGCCAACGGCAGCGAAGAAATAGCAAGGGCCTGCGCGATACTGGAGAAGGCACAGCGCATACGCGTCGCCGGGTTCCGAAGCTGCCGCGCGCCCGCCCACGCGCTCGTCTATCTCTGCCGGATGTTTCGGCGCGACGTCACGCTGCTCGGCGGCGACGGCGGTGCGATCGAGGCGGAACTCGCAGCGCTCGGAAAGAGGGAAGCGGTCGTCGCGATCGGCTTTTCGCCCTATTCGCGTGAACTCGGGCCGGTGATGGAGGCTGCGCAACGACACGCCGTTCCGATTGTCGCGATCGTCGACAGCATGGCTGCTCCGATCGCGCGGCATGCCGACGTTACCTTGCGATTCTCTACCGACAGCCCGTCCTTCTTCCCGTCGGTAGCCGCAGCTATGGCTATCGTGGAAGCGCTGGCTGCAACGATGCTGGCGCGCAGCGGGCCGGCCGCCGCGGCTCGTGTCAGGGAGACGGAACTGGAGTTACAGGCGTTCGGGGCCTATCTGCCGGAATGAAGAGCGCTGGCTATGGCACCGCAGCGTCTATCGCGTCGCCGAGTCGTTCGACAACCGCGTCGATTGCTGCGGCGTCTATGATGAAGGGCGGCGCCAGCAGCACATGATCGCCACGCATGCCGTCGATCGTGCCTCCTGCGGGATAGACGAGCAGTCCGCGCGCCATCGCCTCGCGCTTGATCTTCGCATTGAGCTTCAGCTTCGGGTCAAAGGGCGCCTTGGTCGAGCGATCCTCGACCAGTTCCACCCCCATGAAAAGGCCACGCCCGCGAATGTCGCCAATATGGGCATGGTTGCCGAACCGTTCGCCCAGTCGCTGCGAAAGATGTGCTCCCATCGCCCGAACATTGGCGAGCAGATCGTCGCGAGCGATCACCTCCTGGACGGCAAGGGCCGCCGCGCATGCCATCGGGTGGCATATGTAGGTGTGGCCGTGCTGGAAGAAGCCGGAGCCTTCGGCAAAAGCGTCGAAGATGCGGCGTGAAAGCAGCACCGCACCAATGGGCTGGTAGCCTCCGCCGAGGCCTTTGGCGATTGTCATCAGGTCAGGCGCGACTCCGTCCTGCTCGCAGGCATGCAGCGTCCCGGTGCGGCCCATGCCGCACATCACCTCGTCGAGGATGAGGAGCACACCGTAGCGGTCACAGATTTCGCGGATGCGCCCGAAATAGCCGGGAACGGCAGGCACCGCCCCTGCTGTCGCGCCGACGACAGGTTCCGCGACGAAGGCCATAACGGTGTCCGGACCGAGTTCGAGAATTTTGTCCTCGAGCGCCTGGGCGGCGCGCAGGCCGTAGGCCTCCTCACTCTCACCGGCCTCCTGATAGCGGTAGGCATAGCATGGCTCGATGTGGTGCGTTTCGATCAGCAACGGGCGGAATTGGGCACGGCGCCACTCATTACCCCCGGCAGCGAGAGCGCCGAGCGTGTTGCCGTGATAGCTCTGTCGGCGGGCGATGACGTTTCGCCGCTCTGGCTTGCCGGTCTCGACGAAAAACTGGCGGGCCATCTTGAGCGCCGCCTCCACCGCTTCGGAGCCGCCGGACACGAAGTAGGCGTGGCTAATACCTTGCGGCGCGCCAGCGACGAGCTTGTCGGCCAATGTCTCGGCCGGTTCATTGGTGAAGAAGCTGGTGTGGGCATAGGCGAGCTTGTCGGCCTGCGCGTGGAGCGCGGCCGTCACCTGGGGATGGCCGTGGCCGAGGCAGGAAACCGCCGCGCCGCCTGACGCGTCGATATAGGTGCGGCCATCGCGGTCGAAGAGTTCGATACCCTTGCCGCCAGCCGCGACGGGCAGGGTCGCATGGATCTGGCGATGCAGGATGTGTGTCATGCTTTCCTCGATTGACGATGGCGAGATTTGGAGCGAACCTATCATGCAACATATGTTACATAGCGCGCAATACTGAAACGATTGGACTGCACCTATGACCGTCGACAGGGACGTGACCGGCACCGGACTTATCGCACCGACGGCGATCGCAGTTGCGCCGAATGGTGGACGGCGTGGCAAGCAAGACCACCCTGCCCTGCCGATCGGCCCCCAGGAACTGGCCCGGGCCGCCGCCGCCTGCCGCGAGGCGGGCGCCGCCATGATCCATACGCATGTCCGCGATCGCGACGGCGGCCATTTGCTCGACGCGCACGCTTATCGCGAGACGACGAAAGCGATACGTGATGCGGTGGGCGAGCGGCTGATCATCCAGATCACCAGCGAAGCGGTCGGCCGCTACCAGCCGGCCGAGCAGATGGCGATTGTGCGCGCTACCCGCCCTGAGGCCGTTTCGCTGGCGCTGCGCGAACTGGTGCCGGACGCTGCCCATGAGACCGCTTTCGCGCAGTTCCTGTCGTGGTTGAAGAGCGAGCGGATCGCCCCTCAGATGATCCTTTACTCGCCCGAAGAGGCGTCGGCTTTGGCCTCCATGCACCAGCGCGGGCTGGTGCCTTTCGACGACATCCCGGTGCTCTATGTGCTCGGCCGCTACACGCCGGGACAGGTTTCGCGACCGGCCGATCTGCTTCCCTTCCTTGCGCATGACCGCCCGCGCTTCGCGCACTGGATGGTCTGTGCCTTCGGTCGGCAAGAAACCGCTTGCGTTACGGCCGGTGCGCTGCTGGGCGGTCATCCCCGCGTCGGCTTCGAGAACAATTTTACCCTGGCCGACGGCACAACTGCCAAGGACAATGCCGCGCTCGTAACAGCGACTAAAGGCGCTCTGACTGCTTGCGGCGTCAAGATCGCCCAAGCCAACGACCTGCGCGCCGCTTGGTCGATCCAGGGCTAACCCTCGCCCGCGAGCCTTGGAACGGGCTTCCTTTCTCATCAAATGCGCCGGCAATATCCGAGACGTAAGCGACCTGTAAGCGGCTTGCGTCAATATCCCCGCCCCAACAAATGAGCTTGGGCGGGGAGGTTTCACATGTAGAACCTCCATATTTTACTGAGCCGTAGCCGCCGTTCTCGGACCGGCCGGGCAGAGGCCTCCTCGGTTCGTCACATTTGTCGATAATCCCTTTGCTACGCTGCAACCGAACTCTTTGGCTGACGTTAGGTTGCAATGGGCGGTGGGGAGGCCTTTATGCAGACGTACCTCGTCGAACAAATGGAGGGCGATGACGTGATTACGGTGCGTGTCGTCAACGCGCCGAGCCCTTTCAAAGCCGCCGCCATGTCGACAGATCGACATGTTACGCTCCGAACGTGGGAAAAGGATTGGATCCGAGTAACCGACGAGAACCGGGGACACATCTTTGCATACTGCTTTGTCTCCAACGCAAACCCAGACACCAACGGGCCTGCGAAAGCACCAAAAAAATCAAGAAAAGCCCAAAAAGCTGATCAGGAACGCGAGTAAGCGCCACTTTTTTGCTTTTTGCTGGCGCGCCAGAACCGTGAACACCACGAATTGAGCCAGCAGTTGCGGCATGGCTGACGCTCACGGCGTGGTATGTCCCACCACCACCCTTCCCTCGCCGGCTTCGTTCGTGACCGCCCGGATCCCCTCGAAGGACTTGGAGCGCTCCATCAAACGCATGACCTGCCGGTCCTGGCCGAGACCGATCTCGCAGAGCAGGATGCCTCCGCGCCGCAAGTAGCGCGGCGCGTCCTTGATCACCCGCATATGAATGCTCAGGCCGTAGGGGCCGGCTGCAAACGCTTCACGCGGCTCGAGCTCGGTCAGATGCGCGCGGTCGCCCTCGAGCCGATTTTCCGAAATGTAAGGCGGGTTGCAGGCGATCACGTCGATCGTGTTATCGAGCTCCAAGCCCGAGAAAGCACTGAACAAGTCACCCTGAAGCACCGACACGCGATCCGCCATGTCGTGATGGGCGACGTTGCGGCGCGCGACCTCGACGCATCCATCGGTGAGATCGCTCGCCCAGACCTGCGCGGCAGGGGCGTAATGCGCGATGGCGCAGGCCAGATTGCCGGCCCCGCAGCACATGTCGACAACGCGCGGCGCCGGCCGGTTCATTCGACGCAGAACATCAATTGCTGTCGCGCCGAGCAACTCCGTCTCCGGCCGGGGAACGAGCGCACCGGGCGCGATGAGCAACTCCAGCCCCATGAAGATGGTGCGGCCTTTGCGATAGGCTTCGGCGACACTGATCTCTTCTCTCACGACAGCCCCCTTCTGTCTTGCCGGTTTGCGGTGTCCGACATTTGTGTGGAAGTTAGATCACTAAGTTCCCGATCGGCAATCCAAAAACACTCGTCGCTATGGGCATTGGCAATCGCGAGGAATCGGCATCGTCTCAAGGCGTTGTTACATGGTCGTGGAGATAGGAACGGATAATTCGACGTGTTCAGCGGCTCTCGTTGACAGAGTTCAAAAAAAGAGGAGCCTTACCTGCCTTTTAGGATTATATTAGCAATCTGGGCTTGCGGTGTTGGGGCACCGCTGGCGTTGACTGGATGAATTGACGAGTGATTGGCCACGACTCCAAAGGCCCGTGACCGCTCAATCCATTCAGGTTTCGTTGGGGTAGTTCAATGTATCGAATCGTCATCGCCGACGATCACGGCCTATATCGTCGTGGCCTGCGATTGGCTCTGAGCGCAGGCATTCCAGGTGTGGAGATATTTGAGGCGTCGTGTTTCGACGCCGCGCTCAGTCTGCTGGCGGAGCAGGCGTCCGTTGATCTTGCGATCCTGGATCTGAACATGCCGGGATTGCTCAATCAGGAAGTGCTCAGCGGCATTCTGTCGGCCTATCCGGATACGCGATTTGCGATCGTTTCCGGAAACGATTCACGCTCGGAGATACTCACGGCTCTGTCGATCGGACTCCACGGCTATATCGTAAAGTCGCAAAGAGACGAGGAGGTCGTTCTGGCCGTCAACGAAATCCTCTCGGGCCGCATCTACGTCCCTGCACTTCTGTCGCGCCCCGGTGCTGCGCCAACAACTCACGCACCTGCTCCCTCCGAGCATGTCCCACACCGACGCACCACCACTGGCAATCTTGGCAGGCTGACCTCGAGGCAGAAGGAGGTGCTCAAGCTGATGGCGGAAGGGTATTCGAACAAGGAAATTGCGCGCGATCTGGAAATCGCCGAAGCGACGACGAAAATCCATGCCGCTGCGGTTTTGCGTGAGCTTGGGGTGCGGAATCGGACGGAGGCTGCCGTTATGCTGAAGACATGGTTAACAAGGGATATCAACTAATTAGAGAACGACGTTCTTTTGATACGCAAGGGGCGCTGTTAAACGCTTCCGGTCTTGGCCCGATGGCGTCAAGGGCCGATTTCCTTGCGCGACAGCCGCAGTGAATATCGCAGCCCGTGACCCGTCATTTCCAGCTTGGGAGAGTGACCGACAAGCGGCGCCCCATCCACTCCGATTATCATTGAACCGAAACCATGGCGGACAACTTTTGAAGGCCGCCGCCGCCCTGATTCCACCCAATCGAACACGATGTCACCGCCCGCATCTTCCGATGCGAACGTCCAATTTACCTCGACCCGGCCTTTTGAATCGCCAAGCGCTCCATGTTTCAAGGAATTGGTCGCAAGCTCATGAACAATCATCGCAAAGCTCTCGGCGGCGCCTCCCGACATCGTAACCGAGGGACCGCTGACTGATATGTCGCGCGTCCCCATATACGGTTGCAACTCCTGAACAACGAGATCGTGGAGCATCCCCGACCCGCTGCTGTTGCCCGAAAGGAGCAGATGCGTTGCCTCGAGCGAACGAATCCTGTCGATGAGCGTCTCCTTGTACCTGGCGACATTGTTCTCGGGAACATTGACCATGTTCACCAGTGCCGTGATCACCGGGAATAGGTTGATGAACCTGTGGCGTTGCTCGAGCATAATGCGCTCCCGCTTCTTTGCCGCAGCACGCAGCAGCGTGGTTTGCCGTCGCTCGGTCAGGTCGGCGGCCACGCCGAGCCGCTGTAGACGATCATCGTATTTCTCTTCCCTTCCGCGCAGAGCAACCCAGCGGATATGTCCGTCCGGTCGTCGAACGCGAATCTCGACGTCGTAGTTCGTGACCGGTGCGAGCTTTCTCGACACAGCCAGCTTTGGCCAGTCCGCCGGATGAACGACGGCTGACAGTTCCTCCAACCGGCGGCTACCGACCGGGGGCAGTCCGAGAATGTCCCAGAACGTGCCCGAGCCGGTGACGATGCCGTCTTTAAGGTCGATCCGCCACGTGGCCAGGCGTCCAGCAGACAAAGCGAGATCCAGCCACTCCTTCTGAGCCCGAAGCGCTTCGTGCACGGCTCGTCGTTCCGAGATATCGTCGACCACCACGAAAATGGTCTCTGAGAGAACTCCGTCGGGCACGGACATAGACAGCGTTAGCCGCGCCCAGAATGCCGAACCGTTCTTTCTTGAAAGTCGCACCTCCGAAGCGAACGAAGCAGAGTCTTTGCCCAGGCCAGCCAGCAATTGTGCCAGGGCATCACGGTCGTCCGGATGAACGAGTGTCTCCAGCTGCAATTGGGCAAGCTCCTCCTCCTCGTAGCCTGTCATCTCGCTGAGGCGTCTGTTGGATTGAAGCAGCTCACCTTTCTCGTTGGTGTTTGCGAACCCCATGGCGGCGCGTTCGAAAGCCCAACGATAGCGGCTTTCGGTTGCTTCGACGGCAGCAAGCCTGGCTTCCGCTACCTCCAGCAGCTCACGCACGTCCTGCCGCAGCCGATGGAATGTCATGGCAATCACGCCACCGGAAATCAGAAGCAGAATGGCGCGCGCCCAATCTTCGCCGGAGATCTGACCATGCAGGGTGCTTCGTGTCCACAAGCCGGCAGCCACCATCAGGACCGTCGCCGCAAGCGCAGGACCACGGTCTTCAAGGTAGGAAATGATAATAATAGCTGGAATAAATTCCAGGAAACTCGACCCTTCTCCGATGTATGCTGACGCTTTTGTCTCAAATATCAGCGTAGCAGCCAGTACCGATGCGGAGGCAAGGTGAGTTAGCAGTCTGCCTGTTGGGTTCAAATCCGACCTGCGCGACTGCCAGTTCATCGACATAAACTACTACCTTTTGACTAGGCCGTCGAGACTAGAGCAAAAAACGTACAACCTAGTCCGACTGCGGGATTGCCATACCACTATCACAGCGCGCATTTTATCAAACAGGGGCGAGCAGAACTCATCAGAATATAACGAGTTTCAAGGTAGTAGGGAGCGCGTTTTTTGCGCGCCCTATGCAAGAAGACTGTTCGTAAATCCCGGACAAGTTATTACGGGCTGATGGACCTTTGGGGAGGTTGAAAAATGACTATGATCGATAGATACAGTGATGCCGTTGCGGGCAACCGGTACATCACACCAGGAGCCAAGTATAACCCTGACGCGCAGGTGACGCGGCCCTTATGTGCTTATCCTTCAGCTCGTGCATCAGATCGGCCGGACAAAGGGGGCGACGAACCAAAGAGACGCAGCCTGGAATCCGTCACCGGCATGCTTGATCGCCTCGGCTGTGGTTATCTCGTACTGAACCGCGACAGAAAAGTAATCGAATGGAACGCAGCTGCTCTAACCACGATGGAGCGCCCCACGCTGGAGCGCCTCACTCTGGAGCACAAAGGCGAAGCGGCTGATACAGCCAGTGAGCTTTCGGCAGCCCTAAGACGGCTGGTCGCAAATGTTCCGGCGCCTTTCCTGCCGGGCTCCCTTTCTTGGGTGGTGATCCGCAGCACAGGTGATAGGCCGGTGGTACTGAAAGAGAACGGTCTTATCGCCCCTGACGGAACGAGCATCGTGGCACTGCTTGGCCGTGTGAACAGGTCGGGGCCAAATCCTCAGACACTGCAAAGCATGTTTGGCTTGACGAGTGCGGAAACGCACCTGGCTCTGCGTTTGGCTCAGGGCGATGCGCCGTTGGAAATCGCCCGCAGTTGGCGGCTCAGCCGCACCACGATCCGCTCACAGCTTGCCTCGCTGTTCGCCAAGACCGAAACGAGACGTCAGGCGGAATTGGTGGCTCTTCTGGGGCGCATTTCGGTCTTGCCATAATTTTGGGGTCGGCCTGGATCCAGGCGCCGAGGTGCGTCAACGATTAGCTGGTTGGTGGCCCCGTTCCGTTAGGGCAAGGCAACGATATCGCGCGAGGCCCGCGGTCGCCAACAGAGACAGGTCGGTAACTGGCACCTGGGAGCGCTGGCGTCTATCGCCTCGGCGTGTATGCGCTCTCCATCTTTTCGCCGCGTATCGGCAGCGCTATGTCGTCATCCAGCAGCCGGGTGATCCGGGCAAAGCCCGTAAAAGCCTTTCTTGCTTCCTCGGCAGACATCTGACCTGCCAGTGCCGCAGCGCAGCAGTTCAGCGCGCATTGATACACCGGGCCGCGCCTACCCTTCGGCCAGTGGCGCAAAAACGTCATCGCTTCGTTGACATTGTCGATTTCTTCCACAGGTCGTCCATGCCCGCGCGCAATTCGCACCGGCGTAAAGAATTCCAGGCGATTCATCTTTTCCTCCCGTCGATCGCGATGCGTTCGATCGAACCTAATTAAATTCACGGCTAGCCAATTGGTTCCCGGCAAAAACGCCCGCTGCCTTGATAAACGGCAGCGGGCCGGCTGGGTCAATCGCCACTCATCGCCTAAGTTCTTACCTCCGACTTCTTGGCCGTCGCGGGAACGTTCGGGGTAGTGGTGCATTTCGACATCAGCGATGATTTCTGGGAAATGCCAGCCTATGAAAATAGCCCATGTGGCGCCGCTCCACGAATCCGTGCCGCCTCGGCTCTATGGAGGCACGGAGCGCATTGTCTCCTATCTGACTGAAGGATTGGTCGAGCTAGGCCATGACGTAACTTTGTTCGCCAGTGGCGATACAAGGACCTCGGCAGAATTAGTGCCCTGTCGCGAGCGTGCGCTGCGTCTTGACCCACGCCCGCTGAAATCCGAGACAGCCGCGCACCTTTCGATGCTTTCCGAGGTGAGGAAACGAGCTCAAGAATTTGATATAATTCACTTCCACCTCAGCCATTTCCTGCATTTTCCCTTCTTCGAGCACATCCATGAGCGGACGGTGACGACGCCGCATGGCAGGCTCGACTATGTCGATCTGGCACCGGCCTATGAGCGTTTCCCGCGCTTTCCAATGATCTCCGTGTCCGGCAGCCAAAGGACGGGGCTGGCCGACGCCAACTGGCTGGCGACGATCCACCACGGGCTGCCGACCGAACTCTACAAGCCGGTTTTCGAGCCGAGCCCAGGGGAGCCGTACCTCGCCTTCCTTGGCCGGATGTCGCGCGACAAGCGTCCGGATCGTGCCATCGAGATCGCGCTGCGCTCGGGGCTGAAACTGAAGCTTGCAGCAAAGATCGGTGACGACGATCGGGCTTATTTCCGCAAAATGGTCGAGCCGCTGGTCGATGGTGATCGTGTCGACTATGTCGGCGAGATCGAGGAAGACAAAAAGGCGGAATTCCTCGGCAAGGCGGCCGGCCTCGTATTCCCGATCGACTGGCCGGAGCCGTTCGGTCTTGCCGTCATAGAAGCGATGGCCTGCGGCACGCCGGTGATCGGCTGGAACCGCGGCGCCTTGCCGGAAATCGTCGACCAAGGCGTGACCGGTTTTATCGTGGATTCCATGGAACGGGCGGTTGCCTCGGTGCCCGACTTGCTGCGGCTCGATAGGCGGAAGGTGCGGGCTGTCTTCGAAAGGCGGTTTTCTGCCAAAAGAATGACCCGCGACTACGTTTCCGCCTATGCGCGCTTGATCGGCGCCTCGGCCGAAGCAAGAGCGTCGTGAGCGGCATTACCTCGGGGGGCGAAACGAGGGAGATGTAGAGAATGGCCCAACTCGACGAGCGTCAGCTTGATCCCGCGGTAGCACTTGCGTCCCTGGACGCCACCGCACCTCGAGAGCCGCATCGGCTGTTCGCCCTCAAGCAAGGCGATTGTTTTGCCGTGGCCGACGCCTACGGCGATATCCGCGGCGCCGGCGACGGTTTCTTCCGTGACGACACGCGAGTGCTTTCCGAATTCCGGCTGACCGTCGGCGACCGGCAGACATCGCTGCTCGGTGCGTCGCTCAGCCAGGACAATGTGCTCTTCACCTCCAACCTGACCAATCTGCCGATGCAGGGCGTCCGCGGCCGGGACATTCCGCAGGGCGCGATCCATATCGAACGCGTCAGGCTGCTTTGGCAGGACCGGCTGTTTGAACGCATCACCCTTTCCAACTACAGCCAGGAACACTCCACCATCCGCGTTTCGCTGCATTTTGCCGCCGATTTCCGCGACATGTTCGAAGTGCGGGGCTCGACAAGGCTGAAGCGCGGCATGGCCCATGCTGCCAAGACGGATGAGACCTGCGTGCTGCTTCGCTACGACGGGTTGGATGGGCTGGCGCGGATGTCGGCGATATCGTTCTCGCAGGCGCCAGACCAGCTGACGGGCGACCGTGCGGATTTCCTGATCGCCGTGACGAGGCGCAGCAGCAAGGTGCTGTATGTCGAAGTCGGTCCCGAGGTGGCGGAAACGCCGAACCGCGATCGCTTCCGCGCCGCCGCGGCCCGGGCTCGCTTCGGCATGCGGGCCAAGCGCCGCCATGGTGCTACGGTGCACAGTTCCGGGCGCGTGTTCAACGATTGGGTCGAGCGTGCCCGCGCCGATGTGGCGTTGCTGACAACCGAGCTTACGACCGGACCCTACCCCTATGCGGGAATCCCCTGGTTTTCGACGGCGTTCGGCCGCGACGGCGTGATCTCCGCCTTGCAGATGCTGTGGCTGAACCCGGGCTTGGCGCGAGGCGTGCTGGCCTTCCTTGCCCAACACCAGGCGACGGAGACATCGCCGTTCAGCGACTCGCAGCCGGGCAAGATCATGCACGAGACCCGCAAAGGCGAAATGGCGGCGCTGCGGGAGCTCCCCTTCGGCCGCTACTATGGCGGTGTCGACACGACGCCACTCTACATCCATCTTGCCTGCGCCTATGCGGACCGTACCGGTGACATGGCGTTCGTCGACAGCCTGTGGCCGTCGCTCTGTGCTGCGGCTGAATGGACCGAGGAGGCAAGCCGGCCGACCGGCTTCGTCACCTATCAGCGTGCCGCCGAGTCCGGCCTCGCCAACCAGGGATGGAAGGACAGCCACGATTCCGTCTTCCATGCCGACGGCCGAACCCCCAAGGGACCGATCGCCCTGGTGGAGGTGCAAGGCTACGCCTTTGCCGCGTTCCGGGGGTTGGCGGCGCTCGCCCGCCGCCGCGGCGAGATCGACAGGGCCGATCATTGGGAGAGCAGCGCCGAGGCCATGCGCGCCGCTGTGGAACGCCATTTCTGGCTGGACGACCTCGGCTTCTATGCCTTGGCGATCGACGGCGCCGGCGAGCCGTGCAAGGTGCGGACGTCTAATGTCGGGCACCTTCTCTATGTCGGCCTCCCCGCGCCGGCACGGGCGCAGATGGTCGCCGACCAGCTGCTTTCGGCGTCCTTCCATTCGGGCTGGGGGCTGAGAACGCTCGCCGACGATGCTGTGTTCTTCAACCCGATGTCATACCACAACGGCTCGATCTGGCCGCATGACACCGCCATTTGCGGCGCCGGTCTGGCACGCTTTGGCGAGCGTGAAAACGTGATCCGGCTGATGAGCAGCACCTTTGAATCGGCTGTCCATTTCAACATGCGGTTGCCCGAGCTGTTCTGCGGCTTTACCCGCGCGCCGGGCGAAGCGCCGATCGCCTATCCGGTCGCCTGCCTGCCGCAGGCGTGGTCGGCTGGGTCTGCCTTCATGCTGATGCAGGCCTGCCTCGGCCTCGAGATCGACGGCTGGGCCGGCGAAATCCACGTCACCCGTCCCAGGCTGCCGATTGGTATCGACACGCTCACGCTGAGGCATCTTGGCGTTGGCACCAGCAAGGTGGATCTGACGTTCCAGCGTGTCGGCGATCGGGTTGTCGCCTTTCTCGCCGACCGGCATGAGGGGTTAGTACCGCTCATCGTGCGAACCTAGTTGGGTGCGGCCCTAGTTTGGCTTTCGCATGGAACCAACCGCGCGGCTGCAATTAGCGGAACCGATACCCCGTCTAAGCGTTCCGACGCACGGCAGCTTGTCACGTTGGCGGCTGCGAATTCGAAAACAAACAAAATGGCCACCGATCGGCCGGAGAAGATCGTTGTTCCAATGTCAGACTTTGGCATAGAGGTGCTCTGGGTTCTAATCATTGCAAGCCTTGGCCTTTCCGCTGTTGCCCTGGTGTTCTCGATATCCCACCGGCGCCACATACCTGCGGCAGCATCCTCCGCAGGCGATGACGTGGCTTCGGAAGCGGCCCGCACGGTGCTGCGGGAATTTGAAAAGAATGGCCACTCGGCCGATGCAGCGCTGATCACATGGTCGCCAGACACGTTGCGCAAAATCCTGGCCGACGATCTGCCGGAGACGCAGGTGATCGTCGTATCCAACCGCGAGCCCTACATCCACAACACTAGGGATGATGGCATCGAGCTCCTGGTGCCGGCCAGCGGGCTGGTTTCGGCGCTTGAGCCGATCACCCGCGCCTGCGCCGGCACCTGGATTGCGTATGGCGGCGGAACAGCGGACCGTCTCACCGTCGATGAGAACGACCGTGTTGAGGTGCCGCCTGGCAATCCGTCCTACACGCTGCGCAGGGTCTGGCTAACCGAGGAAGAATACCACGCCTATTATCTGGGCTTCGCCAATGAAGGTCTGTGGCCGCTTTGCCATATCGCCTTCACCCGCCCGATTTTTCGCGCCTCGGATTGGGAGGCCTATGAGGCTGTCAACCGGAAGTTCGCCGATACGGTGGTTGCCGAAGCGCGCAACGAGCGGCCGATCGTGCTGGTCCAGGACTACCACTTCGCGCTCTTGCCGCGCATGATCCGTGAGCGCCTGCCCGAGGCGATCATCATTACTTTCTGGCATATCCCATGGCCCAACTCGGAAGTGTACAGCATCTGTCCATGGCGTGAACGGATTCTGGAAGGATTGCTGGGCAGCTCCATCATCGGCTTCCATACGCAGTTTCATGCCAACAACTTCACCGAGAGCGTCGACCGCTTCCTGGAAAGCCGGATAGAACGGGCGGACGCGGCGATCTCCTATGGCGGGCAAACGACTCTGGTCCACGCTTACCCCATTTCCATAGAATGGCCGTCCGAACTGCTGGCAAGATTGCCGCCTGTCGAGGAATGCCGTGCCCGTGTCCGCGACAGATTCGGGCTGCCGGCGAACGTCAAACTGTGCGTCGGCGTCGAACGCCTCGACTACACCAAAGGCATTCTCGATCGCTTTCATGCCCTGGACGAATTGTTCACGCGATATCCCGAATGGGTAGGCAAAGTGGTTTTCCTGCAGGTCGCGGCGCCCAGCCGGGGCACATTGCCGGCCTACCAGCAGCTTCATGACGAATGCCTTCGCTATGCCGAAGAGCTCAACCAGCGCTACGGCGGCGAGAACTACAGTCCCGTCCTGATGCTCGCCGAACATCACTCGCAGGAGCAGGTCTACGAGATCTATCGCGCCGCCGACATATGCATGGTCACCAGCCTGCATGACGGCATGAACCTGGTGGCCAAGGAATTCGTCGCGGCGCGCGACGACGAACAGGGCGTGCTGCTGCTCAGCACCTTTGCCGGCGCTTCGCGCGAACTCCTGGAGGCACTGATCGTCAACCCCTATGATGCGACCATGATGAGCGAGGCGCTGCTCCAGGCGCTGACCATGACGCCGGACGAGCAGCGCGAGCGCATGCGGCCCATGCGCGAGATGGTCCGCGACAACAATGTCTATCGCTGGGCCGGCAGCATGCTGCTGGACGCTGCCCGCCTTCGCAAACGCGGGGTGACTGGCAACGGCGAGCGGCCATCCAACAGCAACAACGTCGTTTCCCTCTTCGAGCGAGCACGAAAGGCGGCGTCGTGACGGACCTGAGACTGCCGCTGGCCCCCGACCTGCCGGACGAGCAATGGGCGCTTTTTCTCGATATCGACGGCACCTTGCTGGAACATGCCGCTCATCCCGACGCTGTCTTCGTCGGTGATGAACTGCGTCAGCTTCTCGGAAGAATCGAGCGAAGGCTGGGCGGCGCCCTCGCCTTCATCACCGGACGTTCGGTCTCTGCCGTCGACAGATTGTTTCATCCCCTGAAGCTGCGCGTTGCAGGGCTGTACGGGCTAGAGCATCGGTTGACGCCGGACGGCCAAGTCAACATTGCCGACGCTCCGGCGGATATCGCGGCCCTTGCCGACGAGATCGAGGCCGAACTGGGTGGAGGCAAGGTATATGTCGAGCGCAAAGGGCCGGTCTTGGCCATCCATACCCGCGCTGCGCCGCAACTGCTTGCCCGGGCAACGCAGCTTGTCGAACAGGCATTGACGCAGCTTCCGCCCGGGTATCGCGTGATTGCGGGAAACGCTGGCGTTGAACTCATGCCGCTGGAAGCCGTCAAAGGTGCTGCCATCCGGCGTTTCATGGAAACCGCGCCCTTTGCCGGCCGGCGGCCGGTATTCCTCGGGGATGACAGCTCGGACGAACACGGTTTCGAGGCAATAAACGAGGCCAACGGCATCTCTATCCGCGTGAAGCCGCGCGGGCCGACGGTTGCAAGCTACGGTCTCGGCGACGTGACCGAGGCAATAGCCTGGCTCGAGGCCAATTTCGGCGCGGCGCGGGTGTCCTGATCGCGATCTCGGTGATCACCAGACAGGTTCGCGGGCATGGCTAAAGCGCGTCGCATGAGGCCGTAAACGCGACGCGCTTTGAAAGCGGTGCAACCCGGTTTGAAGCGGGCCCATGAGCCGCCGAGCCCGCCAGGCCGCCTCGGAGCAGCAATTCACCGCTCCTTGGTAGATCGGGCCCCACGCGGCAAAGTGCAAATTATGAACGTTCATCGCCTCAGCGCATGCACACTATCAACATTGCCGCCGCCTATCGGCAGCGCCATGTCTTCGTCGAGCAAGCGCGTGATGCGAGCGAAGCCGGTAAAAGCCTTCCTTGCTTCCTCTACCGACATTCGGCCCGCCAGAGCCGCGGAGCAGCAATTCACTGCGCATCGGTAGACTGGCCCACGCCGCCCGATTGGCCATTTGCGCAAGAACTCCATCGCTTCGGCTACGCTATCAATTTCTTCGGCAGGGCTTTCCTGCCCGCGCGAAATCCGCACTGGCGAAAAGAATTGCAGGCGATCCATTGTTTCCTCCCGGTCGATCGCTATGCGCCTGATCGAACCTTTAAATTCACTGCTGACCATGTGGTTTCCGGCAAACAGGGCCCGATGGTGAAAAAAGTGGGGCCAAAAACGAAGTCTCTCATATCGTTCTACCGAAATCGAATCACCAAACGTGACAAAGGAGGCGATCAACCGTTACGCTGCAACGAAACGCGCAGTTCTGATTGAATGTCTTTTAAGGCCAAAGCCGGCAAATCAATCGGTTGCCGGAATTCTATTTGCCGACCATCTCGGCCAGCTTGCGCACTGTGTTCCAGTTGCGCGAGGTGCCGATGCCGAGCCGTTTATGGCCCATCGCCGCCACAAGCCGCGAGCTTGGCGTCTCGCGCGAAAAGAAGATCCAGATGTCGCCGCCGACGGCCTGCATCCGTTCATCCTTGCCCACATAGGCCTCCAGTGCCGTAATGGCCTCAGCGGCAACAGGCTTGCGCATCACGCGCACCGCTACCTGATCCGCGGCGGCCGCCGATTCGGCGGGAAACGGATTGCCGGCCGCAAGCTTCAACCAGTCGTCCGCACGGCGCACGATGATGTCGACATGGCGGCCGAAGGTCTTTTGGAACGCGGTTTCCAATCGGCGCTCCAGCGCGGCAATTTGTGTTTCTTTCGTCTCGAAAACCAGATTGCCGGTTGCCACCAGCGTGCGCGGGTTGTTCAGCCCCAGGCCTTCTGTCATGGCCCTGAGATCGGACATGACGACACGCCGCCCCTCGCCCAGGACGATGCTGTAAAGCAGAGCGACGTAGGTTTGCATGCTAACCTGTCGATTAGACCAGGCGGCTCTGCTCCACAGCCGCCTCGATGAAGCTGGCAAACAGCGGGTGCGGGTCAAGCGGCCGGCTTTTCAGCTCGGGATGATATTGCACGCCGATGAACCAGGGATGGTCCGGATATTCGACCGTCTCCGGCAGCACGCCGTCCGGCGACATGCCGGCAAAGACCAGGCCGCAATCCTCGAGCCGCTCCTTGTAGTCGACATTGACCTCGTAGCGGTGGCGGTGGCGCTCGGAGATCTGCGTATCGCCATAGATCTCAGCGATCTTCGAGCCCTTGGCGAGGTCCGCCTGATAGGCACCGAGCCGCATGGTGCCGCCGAGATCGCCGGTTTCCCTGCGCTTCTCCAGCATGTTGCCTTTCAGCCATTCCGTCATCAGGCCGACGACCGGTTCCTCGGTCGGACCGAATTCGGTCGACGAGGCATGCTTGACGCCGGCCAGCGAACGCGCTGCCTCGATGCAGGCCATCTGCATGCCGAAGCAGATGCCGAAATACGGCACTTTTCGCTCGCGGGCGAACTTCGCCGCAAGGATCTTGCCTTCCGCGCCGCGCTCGCCAAAACCGCCGGGGACCAGAATGCCGTGGACCTTTTCCAGCCACGGCGCCGGGTCTTCCTTCTCGAATATCTCGCTTTCTATCCAGTCGAGCTTGACCTTGACGTGGTTGGCGAGACCGCCATGCGACAGCGCCTCGATCAGCGATTTGTAGGCGTCCTTGAGGCCGGTATATTTGCCGACGACGGCGATGGTCACCTCGCCTTCCGGATTGTGGATGCGTTTGGACACCGCTTGCCAGGGCTCCATCCGCGGCTTCGGCGCCGGATCGATGCCGAAAGCGGCCAGCACTTCCGAATCCAGCCCTTCATTGTGATAGGCCATCGGCACGTCGTAGATGTGCGGCACGTCGAGCGCCTGGATGACCGCGCTCTCGCGCACGTTGCAGAACAGCGACAGTTTGCGGCGCTCTTCCCTGGGGATGGGGCGGTCGGCGCGGACCAGCAGAATGTCGGGCGCGATGCCGATGCCGCGCAATTCCTTGACCGAATGCTGGGTCGGCTTGGTCTTCAATTCGCCCGCCGTTGGGATGTAGGGCATCAGCGTCAGGTGCACGTAGACGGCGTTGTTGCGCGGCAGGTCGTTGCCAAGTTGGCGGATCGCCTCCAGAAACGGCATCGCCTCGATGTCGCCGACGGTGCCGCCGATCTCGCACAGGACGAAGTCATAGTCGTCATTGCCGTTGAGGATGAAATTCTTGATCTCGTCGGTGACGTGCGGAATGACCTGCACGGTGGCGCCAAGATAGTCGCCGCGTCGCTCCCGCTCGATGATGTTCTTGTAGATGCGGCCCGTGGTGATGTTGTCCTGCTGGTTGGCCGAGCGGCCGGTGAAGCGCTCATAATGGCCAAGATCGAGATCGGTCTCGGCGCCGTCATCCGTCACGAAGACTTCGCCATGCTGGTATGGCGACATCGTGCCGGGATCGACATTGAGATAGGGATCAAGCTTCTTGATGCGCGCGCGATAGCCTCGCGCCTGCAAGAGAGCCCCAAGGGCCGCTGCAGCGATGCCTTTTCCGAGTGAGGAGACCACGCCGCCTGTGATGAATACATATCGCGCCATGGGAGTCATCGCTTAACGCGGCCGAATTGATTCCGCCAGAGAAAAAACCGCCGCGAAGGCTTTTTCCAGAGAAGGCGCCCTGGTGATGCTCGAACCAAAACAAAAGGGCCGGCGAGGCCGGCCCTTTTGTTTGACCCGTCAAGGCGTCAGATGATGACGACCTTGGTGCCCACTTTCACCCTGCGATAAAGGTCCATGACGTGCTCGTTGATCATGCGGAAACAGCCGTTGGAGGCGCTCGTCCCGATCGACTGCGGCGCAATGGTGCCGTGAATGCGCAGATGGGTGTCCTTCTTGCCGTCGTAGAGATAGATGGCGCGCGCCCCGAGCGGGTTTTCGCCGCCGCCGGGCATGCCGTCCTTGTAGCGGCCGTAATTCTTCGGCTCACGCTTCTGCATCTCGAGCGTCGGGATCCAGCGCGGCCATTCCTGCTTGTCGCCGACGGCGACCGTGCCCTTGAACTGCAGGCCGTCACGACCGACCGCAATCGCATATCGGCGGGCGGTCCAGGAGGATTCGACGAGATAGAGGCGGCGCGCACTCGTATCGATGACGATGGTGCCGGGGCTATAGCCGGTGAACTCGACCTCTTGCGGCACGAACTCCGGCTTCACCTTGAACTGCTTCCTGGCTTCCTTCCTGGCGAGAGCGGCATCGAGAGCGCGGGTCTCGGGGAGCAGTGACATCGACGAGGACGTGCCGCCGAACAGGCCGGCGAACAGCCCGACGCTCTGCGGCTTCTGTCCGACCGGCTCGCTGCGCAATTCGCCGTTGTTGCCGGTCAGCGCGACGTTCATAGCCTCGGCGGGAATTGCCTTGGCCGACTGGATTGGTGCGATCGGTTGCATCGGTTCGATGATCTTGACCGGCCTGGCATCGGCCAGCCTGGCCTGGCCAGCGGACTTATCCTTCCTGGCGAGGCCCTTCTTGGCAAAAAACGCCTGCCGTTCCGCGTCGGACCTGGCTTTGGCCGCCTCGCGCATCGCCAGCTTCCTTGCCTCGATCGCCTTGATTCGAGCAGCCTGCTTGTCAGCCGCGATCTTGGCCTCGATCTTCCTGATCTGGGCAAGATCGGCCGCGCTCGGGTCTTTTTTCTTCTTGAGGAGCTTTAGTTGCGCCGTATGGCTTTTGGCGGCGACGTTGACGACGTCAGTTGTGACTGCGGATTTAGGGGCCGAATTACCCGCCGGCATGGCCGCATAAGCGGGCGCACCAAGGCTGAGCACGGCCCAAAGGCCGGCTAAAATGAAGCTGCGAAGCTGCATGGCGAAGATCCGATCGTTCAATGCTTGTTGCCACGGCGTCGCCCGGCGTCCCCCAAGGACCCCGAAAGTGCCGCGCGCAATCTATAATCGATTAATCGGAGACGCCTCAAGCGCCCTGGCGTACCGCGCCCGGTCGAATCCTCGTGATCGTGCGGCATTTGCCGCGACTGTGTTCAAACAACAACAGATCGCGGCGCCGGACGTCTGCTGATTACTGGTTTGGAACCTGCGGCGTTACTGGCAGGGTGGCGCCGTTTGTGGCCGGCGGCGTGGTCGAATCCGCCGCTGGCGGTGCAGCGGGAGCCGGGGCTGCGGCATCATTGCCGGAAGGCGGCGTTGGCGTTGTACTGCCGGACGGCGGTGTCGGCGTCGTGGTGCCAGGCAACTGGTTGAGCACGCCGCCCCCGCCGTTCGTCACAGGCACGCGATCGAGAATATCGATCGGCTTCTCGCCGTAACGGGCGACGATCGACAAGGTCAGGGAGGTGGCGAAGAACGCCGCCGCCAGGATCGCCGTCGCCCGCGTCAGCGCGTTGGCGGCGCCGCGCGCGGTCATGAAGCCCGATCCGCCGCCGATGCCGAGGCCGCCGCCTTCGGAGCGCTGCAGCAGCACCACGCCGACAAGAGCGAGCACGACCATGAGGTGGACGACGATCAGTACGGTTTCCATAATTTATCCTGGCAAAGCCTTGCGCGGCCGCGGATACGACCGGTGATTTGGAGGCGGCTCATACAATGCTTTGACGGCATTTCCAAGCCCGTGGCCGGAATATGGGAAGCAATGCGGCCGTTGCAACGTTTTCTGCTGCAGCACAGTATCCGAAGTGCCCCGACAGCCTTTCGATGCTAGGAGATATTTCGATAGGCTTCGGCAATGCCGAGAAAGTCCGCCGCCTTCAGGCTGGCGCCGCCGACCAGCGCGCCGTCGACATTTTTCACGCCGAGCAGTTCGACCGCGTTCGACGGCTTGACCGAGCCGCCATAGAGGATGCGCATCTTCGCCGCCACGCTGCCAAGCTTTTCCGACAGTTTTTCGCGAATATGCGCATGCGCCTCAGCAACGTCGGCGGCGGTCGGCGTCAGTCCCGTGCCGATCGCCCATACCGGCTCGTAGGCGATGGCGGTATTCGATGCCGTGGCGTTCGGCGGCACCGAGCCGGCGACCTGGCGCGACAGCACGTCGAGCGTAGCGCCCGCCTCGCGCTCGGCTCTTGTCTCGCCGATGCAGATGATGGCAACCAGCCCGGCGCGCCACGCCGCGGACGCCTTTGCCTGGACAATGGCGTCGTCCTCATTGTGATCGGCGCGGCGTTCGGAATGGCCGACGATGACGTGACTGGCGCCCGCATCTTTCAGCATCTCGGCCGAAATACAGCCGGTATGGGCGCCGCTCTCCTTGGTGTGGCAATCCTCGCCCCCGGCCCGGACCGGCGTGCGCGACAAGATCTCCGCGGCATGCGCAAGCAGCGTCGCCGGAACGCAGACCAGCGCTTCGGTCTCCGCATCGAGCCCGCTCATGAAGCCGTTGCCGATCATCCTGAGTTCGTTGAGCGAGGCGCTGGTGCCGTTCATTTTCCAGTTGCCGGCGACCAGCGGGCGGATTCCAGGCGTCATGGGATTTGCTTCTCCGGGCAATATTCGGCTGCGTCCTCACTACCAAACTCAGCCCACAAAGCAATCGACAGTGGGCCGGAAGGACGCTATTGCGCTTGTTTCAGACTCGGCGCATGCGAAAATGCGCGAAAAAATCGGAAGTGACCATGCTTGGTATCTTAAGAAGCGCGGCGGGGACCTGGATCGCGAAAGCGCTGCTGATATTGTTGGTGTTGAGCTTCGCCGTCTGGGGCATTTCCGGACAGATGGTCGGTGGTTTTGCCGGCCACGATGCCGTTGTCACGGCCGGAGGCACCAAAGTGTCGATCAACGAGTATCGGCTGGCCTATGACCGGCAGATCAGCGTGATGTCGCAGCAATTCGGCCAGCGCATCAGCCGCGAGCAGGCGACGGCGCTCGGCCTCGACAACCAGGTGCTGGCGCAACTCGTGTCGGGGGCAGTCCTCGATGAGCAGGCCCGCAAGCTCGGGCTTGGGCTGTCCAAGGACCGGCTGGCCCAACTCACGCATGAAGACCCGGCCTTCAAGGGTCCCGGCGGCACCTTCGACAGAAGGACCTTCGAATACATACTGCAACAGGTCGGCATGCGGCCGGAAGACTATCTCAGGAATCGCGCCCAGGTGGCTGTGCGCCAGCAGATTGTCGAGGCGGTTTCGGACGGTCTCAAGGCTCCGAATACGTTCTTGAAGGCGGTCGCGCTCTATCGCGGCGAAGACCGCACCATCGACTACGTGACCTTGCCGAAATCGCTGGTCGAGCCGATCGAAGCGCCATCCGACACTACGCTTTCGGCCTATTTTGAGGAAAACAAGAAGACCTATGCGGCGCCCGAATACCGCAAATTCTCCTATGTCAGGCTCGAGCCGGAAGACATCATGGATGTGAGTTCCGTGACCGACCAACAGGTCAGCGACGACTACAACAAGAACAAGGGGCGCTACACCACGCCGGAAACGCGCACCATCGAACAGCTCGTGTTCAAAACGCCCGATGCCGCGAAGGCCGCGCTCGATTCACTCAAGACCGGCGCGACCTTCGACAAACTCGTCGCCGCCGAGGGCAAGACGCAGGCCGACACCCTGCTCGGCACGCTGTCCAAGGACAAGATCGCCGACAAAGCGGTGGCGGATGCGGCGTTTGCGCTCAACGTCAACGAAGTCAGCCCGGTCGTACAGGGCGCCTTCGGTCCGGTGCTGCTGCGCGTCACCGAGATCAAGCCCGAAGCGGTGAAGCCGCTGGCCGAAGTGGCCGCCGACATCCGCAAGGACCTGGCGCTCGGCGAGGCAAGCCGCATTCTGCTCGACGTGCATGACAGCTACGAAGATAGCCGCGCTTCGGGCAGCACGCTCAAGGAAGCGGCCGAAAAACTGAAGCTGAAGGTCGTCACCATCGACGCGATCGATCGCACCGGCCTGATGCCGGACGGCACCATCGTCAAGGATCTGCCGGAATCACCGGATCTCATCAAGGCGGTGTTCGATGCCGAACCCGGCACCGAGAATCCCGACCTCACCACCGCCAACAACGGCTTCGTGTTCTACGAGGTGGAGTCGATCACGCCGGCCCGCGACCGCACGCTGGACGAAGTCCGCCAGAAGGTGGTGGCCGACTGGACGGCGGCGGAAACGACCAAGCGGCTCACCGCAAAAGCGCAGGAGCTCGAAAAGCGTCTCGAGGCCGGCACCACGCTCGACGTGATCGCGAGCGAGCTCAAGCTTGAGAAGCAGACCAAGCGCGGCGTCAAGCGCGGCGCGGACGACGCCGATTTCGGCAAGGAAGGAGCCGCGGCGATGTTCGCTGAAGGCAAAGGCGGGACCGGATTGATCCCCTCGCCCACCGGCGACGGACAGATCCTGTTCAAGATCGCCGAAGTCTTCGAGCCTGCCGGAGCCGACGCCAGCTCGGTGCCGGACGACGCGCAGAAATCGTTCACCGCCGGCATGTCCGACGACCTGCTCGACCAGCTGGTGGCGCAGCTGCAGACGCAATATGACGTTCGCATAGACCAGACCGCCGTTGCCCAAGCCCTGACCAGATGAGCGCGCTCAAGACCCATATCGCCAAGGTCGCCGCCGGCAGCTCGCTTTCCTTCGAGGAAGCGCGCGATGCCTTCGACATCATCATGTCGGGCGACGCCACGCCCGGCCAGATCGGCGGCTTCCTGATGGCGCTGCGCGTGCGCGGCGAGACGGTGAGCGAGATTTCCGGCGCCGTCGCCACCATGCGCGCCAAGATGCTGCGCGTCGACGCGCCGGCTGGCGCCATCGACATCGTCGGCACCGGCGGCGACAATTCGCACAGCGTCAACATCTCGACCGCATCCGCCTTCGTCATCGCCGCCTGCGGCGTCCCGGTGGCCAAGCACGGCAATCGCGGACTATCCTCGCAGACCGGCGCCGCCGACGTGCTGACCGCGCTCGGCGTCAAGCTCGACATCCCGCCGGAAACGATCGGCCGCTGCATCCACGACGCAGGCGTCGGCTTCATGTTCGCGCCGGCGCATCATCCGGCGATGAAGCATGTCGGCCCGATCCGCGTCGAGCTCGGCACCCGCACAATCTTCAACCTGCTTGGCCCGCTCTCCAATCCGGCTGGTGTCGTCAGGCAGATGGTTGGCGTCTTCTTGCCGGAATGGATCATGCCGGTGGCCGAGACGTTGAAGGCACTGGGCGCCGACCACGCCTGGGTCGCCCATGGCGACGGCTATGACGAGATCACCACCACCGGCGAAACCCAAGTCGCCGAACTGGTCGGCGGCGAGATCCGCAGCTTTACGCTGACCCCGGAAGCGGTCGGGCTGAAGCGGCATACCAAGGACGAATTGCGCGGCGGCGATGCCGCCTACAACGCCCAGGCGCTGCGCGACATGCTGGGCGGCGCTGCCGGCGCCTTTCGCGATACGGTGCTGATGAACGCCGGCGCCGGACTGGTGGTGGCGGGAAAGGCGACGACGCTTGCCGATGGCATGGCGACGGCGGCGCAAGCCATCGACAGCGGCCGGGCGCTGAAAGTGCTTGACCGGCTGGTCGAGATTTCGAACGGATAGCGCCGTGTCTGATATCCTGCGCAAGATCGAAGCCTACAAGCGCGACGAGATCGCGGCGGCGAAGGCGCGGGTGCCGCTTGCCGAAATCGCGGCACGGGCAAAGGCTACCGACGCACCACGCGGCTTTCTCTCGGCCCTTGAAGCCAAACGCAAATCCGGCAGTTTCGCGCTGATCGCCGAGATCAAGAAGGCGAGCCCGTCCAAGGGCCTGATCCGCGCCGATTTCGATCCGCCGGCGCTGGCCAGGGCCTATGCCAAAGGTGGGGCTGCCTGCCTCTCGGTGCTGACCGATGCGCCGTCTTTCCAGGGGGCGCCTGAATTCCTCACCGATGCGCGCAGCGCCGTGACATTGCCGGCTTTGCGCAAGGATTTTCTGTTCGATCCTTATCAGGTGTTCGAGGCCCGTGCGTGGGGCGCGGACGCCATCCTGATCATCATGGCGAGCGTCGATGACGCCGTGGCCAGGGAACTCGAAACGACGGCTTTCGAGCTCGGCATGGATGCCCTGGTCGAGGTGCATGACGAGGCCGAGACGGAACGCGCGCTGAAACTGTCGTCGCGGCTGATCGGCATCAACAACCGCAATCTCCGGACGTTCGAAACCAGCATCGAGACATCGGAGCGGCTCGCGGCGATGGTGCCGGCCGACCGGCTGCTGGTCAGCGAGAGCGGTATCTTCTCGCATGAAGACTGCCGCAGGCTGGAACGGAGCGACATTGGCACTTTCCTCGTCGGCGAGAGCCTGATGCGGCAACAGGACGTGGCCACTGCGACGCACCTGCTTTTGACGGGCAAGGCGCCCGCCAATGCATCTGCCCTACAATCGGAATCGATTTTCGGAGAGCATGATGCATAGAAACAAAGCGTTAGAGCGTACTTGGTGCGTCCAAACGGACGCACGTCGCTCCAAGGTGACCTGACGATGTCGGCCGCCCTCACCCATCTTGGCGCGGAAGGCGAAGCCAATATGGTCGATGTCGGCGACAAGGCGGAGACGACCCGCACGGCAATCGCCGAAGGTCTTGTCGCGATGCGACCCGAAACGCTGAAAATGATTCTCGACGGCGATGCCAAGAAAGGCGACGTGCTGGGCACGGCGCGCATCGCCGGCATCATGGCGGCCAAGAGGACGCATGAGCTGATCCCGCTCTGCCATCCGCTGCTGTTGACCAGGATATCGGTAGACATCGAACCTGAAGCGACGCTGCCCGGCCTGAAGGTCACGGCGCTGGCCCGCGTCACCGGCAAGACCGGCGTCGAAATGGAAGCGCTGACCGCCGTCTCGGTCGCCTGCCTGACCATCTATGATATGGCCAAGGCGGTCGATCGCGGCATGGCGATCTCCGGCATCAGGCTGGTGGAAAAGACCGGCGGCAAATCCGGCGACTACAAGGCGGATGCCCAGGGGCCAGGCCAATAATGGCGCTGCTTCCGGTCGCCGAGGCGCTCGAGCGCCTGCTTGAGGATGCTGCGCCCTTGCAGGCTGAAAGCGTCAGCCTGATGGACGCCGCCGACCGCGTGTTGTCGGAGCCGCTCATGGCGCTCCGCACCCAGCCGCCATTCAACGCGTCAGCCATGGACGGCTATGCCGTGCGGGCCGATGATGTCGCGCCCGTGCCCGCGAGACTTTCGGTGATTGGCATGGCGGCGGCCGGACGCGGCTTTGCCGGAACAGTCGGCCCGGCGCAGGCCGTGCGCATCTTCACCGGCGCGCCGCTCCCCGCAGGCGCCGACACCGTCGTCATCCAGGAGAATGTCCGCGACCTCGGCGGCGGCATGGTCGAAGTGACCGTGTCGACGGTCGAAGGCCGCAACATCCGCCGCCTCGGGCTCGATTTCTCGCAGGGCGACGTGCTGCTGGAGAAAGGCCGCCTGCTTGATCCGGCGGCATTGTCGCTGGCGGCGTCGGCCAACCATCAGCAGGTCAGCGTAGTGAAACGGCCGCTGGTCGCCATCATCGCCACCGGCGACGAGTTGCTGCCGCCGGGCAGCGACCTTGGCCCCGACCAGATCATCTCCTCCAATGCCTATGGCATCGCCGCCGCGGCCCGCTCGGTCGGCGCCAGCGCACTCGATCTCGGCATCGCCCCCGACCGCAAGGAGGCGATCGCCGCGCTGGTGAAAAAAGCGGTCGACGCAGGCGCTGACGTCATCGTCACGCTGGGCGGCGCCTCGGTCGGCGACCACGACCTCGTCCATGACGAGCTGACCGGCGAGGGCATGGCGCTCGATTTCTGGAAAATCGCCATGCGGCCCGGCAAGCCACTGATGTTCGGGCGGCTGGGCGGCATCCGCTGCCTCGGCCTGCCCGGCAATCCGGTGGCGAGCCTGGTCTGCACGCAGCTCTTTCTGAAGCCGCTGCTGGCGCGGCTCGGCGGCCGCGCCTTCCGCCAGAACCTGCGTCAGGCGCGGCTCGGCGCCGCCATGCCGGCCAACGATCTCAGGCAAGACTATGTACGCGCGGTGGTGAAGGAAGAAGCTGGCACGCTTGAGGCAACGCCGTTCAGTATCCAGGATTCCTCGATGCTCAGAATTCTGGCCGACGCCAACGGACTGATCGTGCGCGAGCCATTCGCAGCCGCAGCCACAGCCGGCGCCGCCTGCAGCGTGCTGATGCTACGCTGAACAAAACGTCAACGCATTCATTAAACTTTAAATGGTTGCGGAACACAACTGGAACAGATAGTGTTTGTTCTGGGTTTGTTTTTCTGATTCTGTTGGGGGTCGCGATGCTGACACGCAAACAACATGAACTGCTGATGTTCATCCACGAGCGGCTGAAGGAAAGCGGCATTCCGCCCTCGTTCGACGAGATGAAGGAAGCGCTCGACCTCGCCTCCAAATCAGGGATCCATCGGCTGATCACGGCGCTGGAGGAACGCGGTTTCATTCGTCGCCTGCCCAACCGCGCCCGCGCGCTGGAGGTGCTGCGCCTACCCGATTCGATCGCGCCGGGCCTCAATGCGGCGCGCAAATTCTCGCCGAGCGTCATTCAAGGCAGCCTTGGGCAGGGCGGCATCGGGCGGCAGATCAAGCCGGCGCCTTCACGTATGCGTGCGGCCGGCAATGACGACGACGTCGTTGCCACCGTCTCCATACCGGTGATGGGCCGCATCGCTGCCGGTGTGCCGATCGACGCCATCCAGCACCAGACGCATTCGATCTCGGTGCCACCGGACATGATCACCGGCGGCACGCATTACGCGCTGGAGGTCAAGGGTGATTCGATGATCGAGGCCGGCATTTTCGACGGCGATACGGTCATCATCCGCAACGCCGACACCGCCCAGCCTGGCGAGATCATTGTCGCTCTGGTCGACGAGGAGGAGGCGACGCTGAAGCGGTTCCGCCGCAAGGGCGCCTCGATCGCCCTTGAAGCCGCCAATCCGGCCTACGAGACGCGCATCTTCGGGCCGGACCGGGTCAAGGTGCAGGGCAAGCTCGTCGGATTGATTCGGCGTTACTGAGCGGCAGGCTTCTTGGGTTTCTCGGCCCTCCGGTATGGCGGCAGGCCCCTCGCCTCGCGCGAAAATCTCCGCTGCTCATGCCAGGGCCTGTATGGCTGTCTGACGGCAAAGCGGATTTCTGCGCGCGTCGTCGCCGATAACGGATCGAAAAAGACGGCGGCACTGCCCATGCGAGCGAGCTGCCGTTTAGTGACGACGAGAACCAGCGGATTGCGGCAGGGTTTGTAATAGGCTGTGGCATCGTCGATGACGATCAGATCCGAAAAAGCACAGGCTCGTCGTGCGGTTTTGCGGTCGTCGGCGAACGCGATGATTGCGCCGGACGGATGCCGGGCGAGGCACAGGCCGGCAGTGCAGGAGAAGGGCGCTCCCGGCGGCAGATCGGCCGGATCGGCGATGTCGAACCGGACATCTCCTTTTTCGAATGTCTCCGGCTCGACGATTGTCGTTGAAACCAGCGCATGTTTCCAGTTGTCGGTGGTGAATTCGTTCGAACGCACCCGGTTGACCGCAAGTTCGCCGCCGCCGATCGGCAGCGCCACCAGATGCGCATCTTCCGAGATCAGCACGTCGGGGGTGCGCGTCCCGGAAATCGTCAGCAGGCCGGCGAGCGCAAAGGGAAGCGACGCAAGCCGCAGCCATGTCGTCGCCATCGTGGCGATGACTAGGGCGACCGTCACCAGCAGAACCGACTGCAACGAAATTAGTCCGACTGCATCGATCGGCGAACGCTCGGAAATCCATCCCGAAATTGCGATCATGGCCGTCAGTCCCTTGCCCATCATGTAGAGGAAAGGGCCGTCGAGGCCGAAAGGCATTGCCAAGGCGCTGAGGACGGCCAGGAACATGACGATCGTGACGATCGGCATGACAGCCAGATTGGCGAACAGGCTGAGCGGCGAGACGCGCTGGAAGTGCCAGATGGCGAAGAGCGCGGTGGCGCTGCCGGCAATGATGGAGGTCATTGCGATGGTGCCTGCCCCAGCGACGAGTTTTTGCGTGACGAAAGCGACAGGCGACCGTCGCTGTGGCGGCGCCGTGGCCTTGTCGGCACGATAGTCGGACCAACCGGCATAGGCACCCACGAGAGCCGCAGTCGCAGCGAAGGACATCTGGAAGCTTGCGCCGACCACCTCGTGCGGCGACACGACGATGACGGCGATCGCCGAAATCGCCAGGTTGCGCATGGTGAGTGCCGCCCGGTCGAACAGCACGGCGACAAGCATTACCGCCAGCATGATGAAGCTGCGTTCAGCCGCGACCACGATACCGGAAAAAATCAGATAGGCAGCAATGGAAAAAAGTGCGGCGGCAGCCGCATATTTTTTGACCGGCCGGCGCGACGAAAAGTCGGGAAACAGTGCAAAGCCGCCGCGCAGCAATCCCATGACGGTGCCGGCGACAAGCGCCATGTGCAGGCCGGAAATGGAGATGATGTGGTAGATGCCGGTGCGCCGCATCGATTCGTTTATCTCTTCGGGAATGCCGGCACGCACACCGACGATCAGCGCAGCGGCAATCTCCCCCTCGGCACCGCCGATGCTGTCCCTGATGTGGTCGGCGATGGTTTCGCGCGCCTTCTCGATCGACGAAGAAAGGCGTGCGGTTAACGGTGCATTTTCAGAAACGACGATCTTTGGACTGCCGAGGAAAAAGCCACTGGCACCGATACCGGCAAAATAGCTGTCAAAGGAGAAGTCATAGCTGTCCGGTCTGACCGGGCCAGTCGGAGGCAGAAGCCTCACATAGCCGGTTGCCACCGAGCCTGCGGTCATCTCAGCGGGAATCTTGCGTGCCGATACCCTGACACGTTCGGGTGCATAACGCAGTGTCGGCCGGGCGGTCGACATCACGTCGATGGTCAGCCTGATCCGGCCGTTCGCCATCTGGTCGAGCCTGACGACACGGCCGGTCAGCTGGGTCTGGATTTCCGCACCGAGCATCCGCGTTCCGGCGCGCCAGGTTTCAACCTTGGCGGCGAGCACACCGAGCGCGCATAGCAACGCTGCCATGAAGCACAAATGCGTTTTGCGTCGTGCGCGCACGACGGCCGCACACAATGCCGTGAGGACCACGACGGCGATGGGCTGCGCAAAGTCCGGTTCGACGGCAAGCGAAAAATAGACGATCACCCCGCATGCCAGAAAAACCGGTACCAGCAGGAAGGCGACGCCGCGGTCGAGTTCCAGGCCGGCTGCCGAGGCCACGCTGTTGCGGACACCGGATAGTGAAAGATGGCTGAGCTGTCGGCGAAAACGAATGACAGGCCCGGGTATTGGAGCCGGTATCGGCGCGGAGCGGTCCGGCGAAAGAGGCTGGATGCCCGGATGCGATGCAGGCAGCGAAACGGGTAGCGGCTCAGCGTGAGGAACGTCGGCAAACAGCGATCGTTCGCTGACGCTTGTGATCGCGCCCTCGCTCTTGTCCACGCCGCGGCCTGGTCCAGCCATAGGGTTCGCCCCCTTGCGCCCTTGACCTCCTATGCTACATGAACGCGCGACGCGCGAAAGTCCGCGCAACCACATCCGTTTTCTGCGCTTGCCTGGGAGTTCCATGTCCGACAAGGTCGTCACCCGTTTTGCCCCTTCGCCCACCGGTTTCCTTCATATTGGCGGGGCGCGCACGGCGCTGTTCAACTGGCTGTATGCGAGACACACTGGCGGCAAGATGCTGCTGCGCATCGAGGACACCGATCGCGAGCGTTCGACCGATGCGGCAACCGCTGCCATCCTCGATGGGCTCTCCTGGCTCGGCCTCATCTGGGACGGCGAGCCGGTATCGCAGTTCGAGCGCGCGCCGCGCCACCGCGCGGTTGCCGAGGAGCTGGTGCGCCTCGGCAAAGCCTATTACTGCTATGCGACGCCGGCTGAGTTGGAGGCGATGCGCGAGAGCGCGCGGGCCAAGGGCTTGCCTCCCCGCTATGACGGCCGCTGGCGCGACCGCAACCCGTCAGAGGCGCCGGTTGGCGCCAAGGGCGCGATCCGCATCAAGGCGCCTGCCGACGGCGAGACGGTGGTGCATGACCGCGTGCAGGGCGAAGTCCGCTTCCCCAACAAGGATCTCGACGATTTCATCGTCCTGCGCTCGGACGGCAACCCGACCTATATGCATGCCGTCGTCGTCGACGACCACGACATGGGCATCACCCACATCATCCGCGGCGACGACCATCTGACCAATGCCGCCCGCCAGATGGTGATCTATCGAGCCATGGGCTGGGACGTGCCGTCGATGTCGCATATCCCGCTGATCCATGGCGCCGACGGCGCCAAGCTGTCGAAGCGGCACGGCGCCCTCGGCGTCGAAGCGTATCGCGCCATGGGCTATCTGCCCGAGGCACTGCTCAACTACCTGGCGCGGCTCGGCTGGAGCCATGGCGACGATGAGGTCATGTCGATCGCCGACATGATTGCGTGGTTTGACATCGGCGATGTCAACAAAGGGGCCGCCCGCTTCGACTTCGCCAAGCTCGAGGCGCTGAACGGCGTGCATATGCGCCGCATGAACGACGCCGAATTGCTAGATATCTTCATCAACACCTTGCCCTATCTCGAAGGCGGCCCGGCGATCGCAGCGCGCCTCGACGACGCACGCAAGGCGCAGTTGCTGGCCGCCCTGCCCGGCTTGAAGGAGCGCGCCAAGACGCTGGTCGAGTTGGTCGACGGTGCCGCCTTCCTGTTTGCCGAGCGGCCGCTGCCGATCGACGAGAAGGCGGCGGCGCTGCTCGGCGGTGAGGCGCGCGAGATCCTGCGGGGCGCCCATGCGGCGCTGAAGGCGACTTCAGGGGATTGGACGGCCGCAGCGGCGGAAGCGGCGATCCGCGAATATGCGCTCGCCGGCGGCCATAAGCTTGGCGCTGTGGCCCAACCTTTGCGCGCCGCGCTCACCGGCAAAAGCACCTCGCCCGGCGTGTTCGACGTGCTTGCTGTGCTTGGCCGCGAGGAAAGCCTGGCGCGCGTCGCGGATCAAATCGATTAGCAAAACTGGCCCAAGAAGATTGGCATTGAAAGGTGGGTTTCGCAGTGCAACATTAGGTCTTGGCCCAATTTGGCACGCAAATCCAATTGCGGGCGCAAACGCGCGATACTTTCGACGTGTTGCGTTGCAGCTATTTTGCCTTTGCCGACATGAGAAAACCAAAAGGAGTTTGCAATGTCCGAAGCTGCGACAAAAATGGAATTTGGCGGCAAAACCCACGTGTCGACTGCGAAACTTGAATTCGCCGGCAAAACGCACGAACTCAAGGTGCGAAGCGGCTCGGTCGGACCGGATGTGATCGATATCGGCTCGCTTTACAGCACCACCGGGGCCTTCACCTACGATCCCGGCTTCACTTCGACGGCAAGCTGCGAGTCGGAAATCACCTTCATCGATGGCGATGCCGGCATCCTTTTGCATCGCGGTTATCCGATCGACCAGTTGGCCGAGCACGGCGACTTCCTCGAAGTCTGCTATCTCTTGCTCTACGGCGAACTGCCGACCAAGGCGCAGAAGGACGATTTCGACTACCGGGTGACGCGCCACACCATGGTGCACGAGCAGATGTCGCGCTTCTTCACCGGCTTTCGCCGCGACGCCCACCCGATGGCGGTGATGTGCGGCGTGGTCGGCGCGCTGTCAGCCTTCTATCACGATTCCACCGACATCTCGGACCCCTACCAGCGCATGGTCGCGTCGATGCGGCTGATCGCCAAGATGCCAACGATCGCGGCAATGGCTTACAAATATCACATCGGCCAGCCCTTCATTTACCCGAAGAACGAGCTGAATTTCGCGGCCAACTTCCTGCATATGTGTTTTGCCGTGCCGTGCGAGGAATACAAGATCAACCCGGTGCTGGCGCGTGCGATGGAGCGCATCTTCATCCTGCACGCCGATCACGAGCAGAACGCCTCGACCTCGACCGTTCGCCTCGCCGGCTCGTCGGGCGCCAATCCATTCGCCTGCATCGCCGCCGGCATCGCCTGCCTGTGGGGACCGGCCCATGGCGGCGCCAACGAGGCAGCCTTGAACATGCTGGGCGAGATCGGCCATGTCGACCACATCCCGGAATTCATCGCCCGCGCCAAGGATAAGAACGACCCGTTCCGATTGATGGGCTTTGGCCACCGCGTCTACAAAAACTACGATCCGCGCGCCAAGATCATGCAGAAGACCGCACATGAGGTCTTGGGCGAACTCGGCATCAAGGACGATCCGCTGCTCGACATCGCCATGGAACTGGAAAGGATCGCTCTGACCGATTCCTATTTCATCGAGAAGAAGCTATATCCGAACGTCGATTTCTATTCCGGCATCACGCTGAAGGCGCTGGGCTTCCCCACCACCATGTTCACCGTGCTGTTCGCGGTCGCCCGCACCGTCGGCTGGATCGCGCAGTGGAAAGAGATGATCGAGGATCCGCACCAGAAGATCGGCCGCCCGCGCCAGCTCTATACAGGTGCGCCGGAGCGGGATTATGTGCCGATTGCCAAGAGATGAGTGAGTAGTGAGTGGTGAGTAGTAAAGGGGGCGCTTGGCTTCTCACTGCTTTCTACTCCCTACTCCCTACTCCCTACTCACTTTCTTGATGTACCCCATCACAACCCCGGCAGCGATGTCGCCGGACGGTCTGTCGACGGCCATGCGTCTGGCCACCTCGGCAAAACCGTCCTTCTGCCATGCGCGATAGGGGGTGTCGGAAAACAGCGCCTCCAACTGCCGCGCCAGATAGTGCGGCCGCACAAATTCGTTGTAGCTTTCCGGCACGATCGGGCGGTCGGCGATGAGATTGGGCAAGGCGGCGCTCCATACGGTGACAAGGCGTTGGGCCATCCGCATGACCGGATCGAGCCGGTAGCAGGAGATCATCGGCACACCCGACAGTGCCAGTTCCAGCGACACCGTTCCCGATGCGATCAGCGCTGCATCGGCCTTGCCGAAGGCCTGCCATTTGCGCTCGGGATCAAGGATGATCTCCGGCTTCTCGTCCCAGCATGCGACCGAAGCCCTGACCAGGTCGGCGACATGCGGCACCGTCGGCAACAGCAGGCGCAAGCGGTGTCCGCGCGCACGCAGGATCGAGATCGTCTTGCCGAACGGGCTGGCCAGCCGTCGCACCTCGCCGCGGCGCGAGCCGGGCAGCACAAGCAGCGACTTCACACGATCGTCGGACAGGTCGCGCGGCAGGCTTTGCGCCTTGGCGGCGCCGAGCACGCCCGGATCGTGCGTAAGGCGATGGCCGACATAGGTGCCGGTCGGGCCGCCGAGGCGGGCGAGCTCGCTCACTTCGAAAGGCAGGATGCAGAGGATGTGGTCGACATACGATTTCATCGCCACCGCCCTGCCCGGCCGCCATGCCCAGACGCTCGGGCAGACATAGTGGACGATCGGGATTGCCGGATCGGCGGCACGCACCTTTTTCGCCACGCGCAGCGAAAAATCCGGGCTGTCGATGGTGATGAGGCAGTCGGGCTTTTCATTGGCGACCGTGTCGGCCGTTTGGCTGATCCGTCGTATCAGGCGCGGCAGATCGCGCAGGATGGCGCTCAATCCCATCAGAGCGATCTCGCCGCCGTCGAACAGCGGCGTGAGGCCGAGTGCCTGCAAATGCCGGCCGCCAATGCCGACTAGCCGAACCTCGCGGCCGGTCGCGCGCTTGAGCGCCTCTACGATGTCGGCGCCAAGCAGATCGCCGGATTCCTCCCCGGCGACGATGGCGATCTTCAGCGGTCTCTCAGTCGCCATGCACCGGCTCCGCAGCAGGCAGGCCGATCACGAACAGGCCGAGCGCGTTGGCGCGAGCGACGACTGTCGGGCCTTCCAGAACCAGCGAGCGGCCGGCTTCGACGGCAATGCCGGCAAGTCCGGCGGCATGCGCCGCCTCGATCGTCTGCGGGCCGATAGAGGGCAGATCGGCGCGCAACTCCTGGCCAGGCTTGGCGCATTTGACCAGGACGCCACGCGTTCTGCCGGCCAACCTGCCATGGCCGCGCAACTGCCGTGTTCGATCGAGCAATCCGTCGGTACCCTCGATGCCTTCCAGCGCGATGGCGCGGCCGCCGATCGCAACAGCCGCCTGGCCGATATCTAGCGCGCCGATGGCCATTGCCGCTGCGTGGGCCGCTTTGATGTCGCGCCAGTCGGATTTCCGCGGCGCTGCCGTGGTCAGCACGCCTTCGGCGGCGACCAGTTCCGGCACGATCTCATGGGCGCCGACTACCTTGATGCCACGCGCCTCCAGGGCCCGCGTCAAAACCTTCAGCAGGCCGTCGTCGCCGCGGGCAAGCGCCATGACCACCGAAGGCACCACGGCAAGCAAGCCAAGGCTCGGGCGCATGTCGATCAGTCTCGGCCGGCGCCTGATCTCGCCGGCAAGAACCAGATGGCTGATCCGTCGACGCTTCAGCAACGAAGCGAGCGAACCAATGTCTTCCAGAGCGAGATTCTCATGCTCGTAGCCGCCGAGGTCGGACTTGCGGTCGACTTCGCCCTCGATCAGGATAACGACGGGCGGATAGCCTTGTCCGGCCAGGCTGATCGCAACTTCGACCGGCAAGCTGCCACCGCCGGCGATGATGCCGACCTTGGCGTCTGGCGCGAGATCAAGGCCCGTCCGGCTGGCCTCAATCTTCGTCATCTGCATCGTCGCCGCCGCCAGCCTTGAGCGACGGGACGGCGTAGTGCCGCTTACCGCGACTGGCGATGAAATCGATGATCTTCATGGCGGTCGGTGACGAGGCGAATTCCGCCTTGGCGAACTCGACGTTCTCGCCGACGGTTCGGGAGCGATCGAAGATCGTCCTGTAGGCCTTGCGCAGCGTCTGGATCTCGGAGCGCGGCAGGCCCGCGCGCTTCAGGCCGATGATGTTGAGGCCGCGAAGGCTGGCGCGATTGCCGACGGCGATGGCGTAGGGAATGACATCGCCGACGATTGCCGAGCAACCGCCGAGAAAGGCGTTGTCGCCGACGCGGACAAACTGATGAACGGCGGTAAGGCCACCGATATAGACGTTGTCACCGATCTCGCAATGGCCGCCCAGCGTCGCCTGATTGGCGAAGGTGGCGTTCTTGCCGACGATGCAGTCATGCGCGATGTGGGCGTAGGCAAGGAAGTTGCCGTTGTCGCCGATCGTCGTCTCGCCGCGGCTGGAATCGGTGCCGAGGTGCATGGTCACGCCTTCGCGGATCGTGCAGTTCTCGCCGACTACCAGCGTGGTGCGGCCGCCCTTGTGCTTGGTGTTTTGCGGCGGCGCGCCCAGTGTCGCCATCGGATACACTTTGGTCGACGCACCGACGGTGGTCGCGCCGATCACCGAGACGTGGCCGACCAGTTCGACGCGGTCGCCGATCACCGCGTCGGCACTGATGTGGCAGAACGGCCCGATGCGGACGCCTTGGCCGATTTTAGCGCCGGCCTCAATGACCGAAGATGGATGGATGACTGTCTGGATTTCCATAAGCATTCGATCGTCAGTCGCTCGTAACCATCATCGCCGAGATCTCGGCTTCCGCGGCCTTGGCGCCGTCGACCAGAGCCTCGCAGGCGAATTTGAGAAGGTTGCCGCGTTTCTTGATTTTCTTCACATGGATCTTCAACTGGTCGCCGGGAACGACCGGTTTACGGAATTTCGCATTGTCGATGGTCAGGAAATAGACCAGCGACGGTTTTTCGGTGCCAGGATTTCTTTCGGTACCGAGGCTGCGGATGCAGATGGCGCCTGCCGTCTGCGCCATCGCCTCGACGATCAGCACGCCGGGCATGACCGGCTGATCCGGGAAATGACCTTGGAAATGCGGCTCGTTTATGGTCACGTTCTTGATGCCGATAGCGGACTCGTCGCCATCGATATCGATGATGCGGTCGATCATCAGGAACGGATAGCGATGCGGCAGGAGCTTCATCAGCCCCAATATGTCGACCGCCTCGAGCGTCGCCGCAACCATCTCAGCTCTTCCCTCCGTCGCCCGATTTGCGCGCCCTGGCCAGTCTTCGCAGAGCCGCGATCTCCCGCATGGCTTCCGCCATCGGCTGCGCCGGGTACCCTCCCCAAATCTCGCCCGCGGGGACGTTGCTCATGAACCCGCTTCTTGCAGCAAGCTTGGCCCCTGTCCCTACGGTCAGGTGATCCGCAAGACCGACACCGCCACCCATGGTGACGTTGTCGCCCACCGTTACGGAACCGGAAATACCCGAAAGGCCGGCGATTATGCAATTGCGGCCGATCCGGACGTTATGAGCGATCTGCACCAGATTGTCGATCTTGGTGCCTTGACCGATAATCGTGTCGGACATGGCGCCACGATCCACCGTCGTGTTCGAGCCGATCTCGACGTCGTCCTGGATAACGACCCGGCCGATTTGCGGCACGCGCTCCGGGCCCTTGGCGCCGGCCACGAAGCCAAAACCGTCCTGGCCGATGCGGGCGCCGCCATGGATGATGACGCGGTTGCCGATCAGCGCGTACTGGATGCTGGCGCCTGGGCCGACATAGCCGTCGCGGCCGAACTGGCAGGAGGGACCGATAACGGCATGAGGAGCAATAACGGTTCCGCTGCCGATAGAGGCGCGGGGGCCGATGATCGCGCCGGCCTCGACGATCGCGCCGGCCTCGACACGCGCCGATGGATCGATATGGGCATGCGGCGAGATACCGGTTTCGCCGGTCATCGGCGCCGGTGTCGCAGCCGCCGGGAACAGAAGGCGTCCGACCATCGCGAAAGCCTGTTGCGGGCGCGGATGGACCAGAACCGCAATGCCCGCCGGCGCCTTGCCGGCAAATTCAGCGGGGCATAGAACCGCCGCTGCTCGCAGCGATTGCATCAGCGCGAAGTTGCGTCTGCCATCGACGAAGACAAGTGTATGCTCGCCGCCTTCACTTGCCGGCGCCAAGGCTTCGATCGATACATCGGAGAGGCCGGAATCGACAAGCACCGAGCCGGTCAGATTCGCGACTTCGCCAGCCGTATACCGGCGTGATGGCGCGAAGAACACCGGATCGGTCATTCCAGAAGCTATATCCAGCTAGCGCATGACCCCGAAAATCAGAATCGATTTTCGGAAAGGATCATGCGCAAAATCAAAGTCCTACAGCGTCCTTTGCGCGTTCAAGAGGACGCGCGGCGCCGCAGTGTCGAATTACTCTCTTCCAGACCCCTACGGCCTGGAAGTATCGTTGCCCGCCGATTAGAAGCGGCTCGATATGCCGAAGTTGAATTCCTGCACCTCGTCAGTGTCCTCCTTGAGGACCGGGATCGCATAGTCGATGCGGATCGGGCCAAAGGGCGACGCCCACATCATGCCGAGACCGACCGAGGCGCGCCACTCCATCCCGGTTGTCGATGGATCGACACCCGCCACATCGTTGCCATAAAGTGTCGCCGCATCGGCAAAGACCGCGCCGCGCAGGCCGAAGCTCTCCGGAATCACCGGCATCGGAAACTGGGCTTCCGCCGAGGCGTTGAAATAGGTGGTGCCACCGAGATGGTCGTCAAAGCCCTGGTCGTCGACAGGACCGATGCCGCCATAGGCGAAGCCGCGGATCATACGGTCGCTGCTCTGGAAATGGTCGAAGATGCGCAGGTCGTCGTCGCTGCCGTAGCCCTGGATATGGCCCGCTCCACCCGAAATCAAACCAACCAGATCAAGCTGCTCAGACAATGTCTGGTAAACGGTGCCACGCGCTGTCACCTTGACGAATTTGGCATCGCCGCCGAGGCCGGCGAATTCCGTGGTGACATTGGCGAAAATGCCTTCATGCGGGCTCTTCATGTCATCGATGGTGTTGTAGACCAGGCCGAGACTGACCGACGACTTGAGCCACGGGCTTTCCTCAATGCCGTTTAGGATAGCCGTAGAGACGTCGCACCCGGCGTTGGGATCGCAGCCATCGTCGAGCTCATACTTCTCCTGCGAGATATTATATGCCAGTTGCGTCGAGATGTCGTCGGTGATTGGCAGGCCGAAGCGCACTGTCGCGCCTATCGTCTCGCTCTGGTAGTCGTCGTATTCCCTAGTCCGGTTGAAGACATCGAAACCGGCAGCGATACGCCGCCCGAGGAAATAGGGCTCGGTGAAGGAGAAGCTGTAGTCACGTGAATTCTTGCCGCCGCCCGCCGATAGCTTGATGAACTGGCCGCGTCCGAGGAAGTTGCGCTCGGTGATCGATCCTTCGATGGATGGGCCTGATGTGTCGCCGCCGGTCGAATAGCCGGCGCCAATCGAGAACTCGCCGGTCGATTTTTCGACCACGTCGACCACGAGCACCACCTGGTCTGGCTCCGAGCCGGGCACGGTGGAAACCTCGACTTTTTCAAAATAATCGAGCGCTTCCAGCCGCTTCTTCGCGCGCTGGATGAGAACCTGGTTGAAGGCATCGCCCTCGCTCACGTCGAATTCGCGCCGAATGACATAGTCGCGTGTCCGGTCGTTGCCGCGAATTTCGATGCGCTCGACATAGGCCTTGGTGCCCTGGTCGATCGTATAGACAACTGAAATGGTGTGGTTCTCGAAATTGCGGTCGCCGCGCGGCGTCACCTGGGCGAAGGGATAGCCGGAACCGGCGACCCTCTCGGTCAATGCGATGATTGTGTCTTCGACGTTCTCGGCGTTGTAGACATCGCCCTTGTGGGTTTCGACCACTGATTGCAGCGATGCGGGGTCGACCTCGGGGATCGTGCTCTCGACGCTGACATCGCCGAAGGTGTAGCGGTCGCCCTCCTGCACGGTGATGGTCACCGTATATTTATTGGTGGTTTCGTCGAGTTCGCCGACCGCGGAAATCACCTGGAAGTCGGCATAGCCGTGATTGTAGTAGAAGCGGCGCAGCAACTCCTGGTCGGCGCGCAGCTTGTCTTCGTCATAGACGTCGTCGCGCAGCACGAACGAAAGGATGGACGAGCGCTTGGTAGAAATGACGTCGGACAGGCGACGGCTCGAATAGGCGCTGTTGCCGACGAAATTGATCGCGGCGATCTGCGTGCGGCCGCCTTCATTGATGTTGAACACCACGTTCACGCGGTTGTCGCCGAGATCCATGATCTGGGTGGTCACGGCGGCGTCGTCGCGGCCGATACGCCTGTAGGCGGCCTTGACCGCCTCGACATCGGCATCGAGCGCCTGCTGCGAGAACGTTCCACGCGGCTTCAACTGGACCGCGGCCGCAAGGGCGTTGTCCTTGAGCTTCTTGTTGCCCTGGAACAGCACCTGGTTCACGACCTGATATTCGGAAACCTTGATGACCAACGTCGAACCCACCTGGTTGATCTGGACGTCAGAGAACAGCCCTGTGCCGAACAGCGCCTTGACCGCATCGTCGATATCGGAGCTGGAAAAGGCCTGGCCGGGCTTGATCGTAACGTAGTTGCGGATCGTGTCGGCGTCGACACGCTGATTGCCGCTGACTTCAACTCTTGAAACAACAGCGGCCTCGGCCGCCGATGTGGCAACGAACTGCACCGCGAGCGCACCTGGTACGACCAGAGCGGCGGACAGTGCCACCGCGGACGCGGCGCTCAAAAACTTGGATGCTGCCTTCATCGGGCTTTTGTACCTTTTCTCGAAGTCCCCACGGCGAGAAAACCGGACGTGCGGTAATTTCCCCTACCGTATTAACCGGATTTCCCCTACACGCAAGGCTCCTGGTTAATTTGTATTTACTTAACCCAAGTGCGTGGCTTTCGCGTCACGCATATCCCCACGCATGGTAAACGGCGTCTCAACATTGGCGGTGCCGAAGCCAAATTTCTTCATGATTTCAGCATCCAAACAGGTCATTCCAGAAAACGAAGCCCATAAAGGCCAAGACGAGAAGCAGGCCAGCCCTGTAGCCCATCTCCATCATCCGTTCCGACACCGGCCGCCGAATGACGGCCTCCACGCCGTAGAACAGAAGATGGCCGCCGTCGAGCGGGGGAATCGGCAAAAGGTTCAGAATACCGATCCCGACCGACAACAGGGCAACAAGTTGCACAAGCCAGTCGAAGCCGAGTTTTGCCGCCTGGCCCGACATTTTTGCGATCTTGATCGGGCCGCCCAGCTGGCATTTGTCTTCGCGACCGACAACAAAACGCTGCAGGAACTGACCGGTGCGCTGAATGATGTATCCCGTCTCCTCGACCGCCGCCCCTACCGCTCCGACCGGGTTGTAAGTGATCAGCCTGGGCTGGCCGAATTCCTGGTTGTTGACGACGCCGATCACGGCCACCTTGACCTTGTTGCCCAGCCCGTCTTGCTGCTCCATCATTTCCGGCGTCGCCGTAACGGTGATCTCCTTGCCGTCGCGCAGCATGACGAAGGTGATGGGGTCGCCGCCGCGGCCCGAGACCCGGCGCTGGACGTCGGCGAAGGTCTGGACCTTGCTGCCGTCGACGCTGACGAATCGGTCGCCAGGCAGGATGCCGGCCCTGGCCGCTGGGCTGCCCGCGGTGACTTCAGCCACCATTGGCTCCAGCACGGGGCGGCCATAGGCGGCAAACAGCACCGCAAAGACGGCGATCGTCAGCAGAAAATTGAACAGCGGGCCGGCCACCACAGTTGCCGCGCGCTTCCAGACCGGCTGCGTGTGAAAAGCGACCTTGCGTTCGGCAGCCGTCAGCGTTTCGATCTCCTCCGAGCTGGGCTGGCTCGAGGTGGCGTTCATGTCGCCGACGAATTTGACGTAGCCGCCGAGTGGTATGGCGCAGAGTTTCCAGCGCGTGCCATGGCTGTCATTAAAGCCGAAGAGTTCCGGGCCGAAGCCGATCGAAAAGACTTTCACGCCGATGCCGCACCAGCGTCCGACGAGATAATGGCCCATCTCGTGGACGAACACGACTACGGTCAGCACGAACAGGAAAGGCACCAGCGTGCCGAGGACAAAGCCTTCCGTGCTGAAAACCGCGTGAAGAATCTCGTTCAACTCATGTCCTCAAATTCGTCCGCAGCACGGTGGTACTGCGACTGTGGCATCAATACAGGCGAATCCATGGCGCATCCTGCGCAGGTCAAGAAACCAGGCCCGGAATCAATGCCGATCAAGCTGGAAACAGCCCCTGTGCCGGATGGTCGGCGGTCGCCGAAATCCAGCCGATGACGTACAGGGCGAACGCCGCCGCGACAAGCCCGTCGACCCGGTCCATGACGCCGCCATGGCCCGGTATCAGCGTGCCCGAATCCTTGCGGTTGTGGCGCCGCTTCACCCATGATTCGAAAAGGTCGCCAGCCTGGGACACGAGCGAAAGCACCAGCGCGACGACGCCGAGTGCTGCGAGATTGCCGGCTCCGGCCGCGGCGGCCAGAAGCAACCCGGCAACCACGCCGCCGACGGCGCCGCCGAGTGCCCCGCTCTGCGTCTTGCCTGGCGAGATCGACGGCGCCAGCTTCGGACCGCCGACAGCGCGGCCGACGAAATAGGCTGCTATGTCGGTCGCCCAAACCACCGCGAACAGGAAGAGAATGGCGACGAGGCCGGGATGGTCGCCGTCACGCAAAAGGGCAAGTGACAGGCCGGAAATGGCGGCATAGGCAAGGCCGGACGCGTCCCACTGTCCCGTTTGATGCATCGAAGGCTGGCCCGTCGAAGGCTGGCGCATCGAAGTCTGGCGCATCGAAGCCACGACCACGGTGACAACGACCATCACCGCCACAAGAAGCAGCAGCCAGGACGCCGGCAGGCCGGCGACCAAGGCGCCGACGAAAATCAGAAGCAGCGCTTCCGGCAGAAGACCAAGACCCGTGGCGGCGACCGGACGGCACATTCGCGTCCATTCGTAGAAGATCAGGACCGTTATGGCGGCGCAAAGCAGTCGGAAGGGCAGTCCGCCGAGCCAGGTCAGGCCGAGCGTGACGACCGCAAGCACGACGGCAGAAATAACGCGAAGCTGGAGGTTGCTCATCCTTTGGCTGTCACGGCGACGTCTTCAGCGCCAAGCCCGCCGAAACGGCGCTCGCGACCGGCAAAGTTGCGCAACGCGTCAGCCAAATGCTCGCGGCTGAAATCGGGCCAGTAGCAAGGCAGGAAGACAAGCTCGCTGTAAGCCGCTTGCCACAGAAGGAAATTCGACAGCCTGAGCTCGCCGCTGGTGCGGATGACCAGTTCCGGATCCGGAATACCCTGGGTGTCGAGAGAGCCGGCAAAGGATTCGGCGGTGATCGCCTCGCTGTCGAGCTCGCCGCGCGCCACCGCCGCGGCAAGCTTGCGCGCAGTGCGCACGATCTCGTCGCGTCCGCCATAGTTGAAAGCGATGACCAGGGTCAGCGCGTCGTTGCGGACGGTCAGCGTTTCGGCCTCTTCAAGCAGGGTCCTGATGTCAGGCTGCAGCCCTGCCCTGTCGCCGATGATCCTGACCCGCACGCCGTTCTGGTGCAATTCGGCGAGATCGCGGCGGATGAAGATTTTCAACAGGCCCATCAGGTCGCTGACTTCGGACTTCGGCCGCGACCAGTTCTCCGACGAGAAGGCGTAGACGGTCAGGAACGAGATGCCAAGGCCAGGAGCGGCGCGCACCGTGTTGCGCAGCGCCTCGACGCCGGCACGATGCCCAGCAAGCCGTGGCAAGCCACGCGCCTTGGCCCAGCGTCCGTTTCCGTCCATGATGATCGCGACATGCGCGGGGCTTGTCATATTCTCGCTTTCGAGCCAGCAGTGGCCAGACCCTAAACCTGCATGATTTCAGCTTCCTTATCGGAAAGCAGATGGTCGATGGTGCCGATCATCTCGTCGGTGAGCGTTTGGACCTGGTCGGACCGCTTGCGATGATCGTCCTCGCTGATATCGCCGTCCTTTTCCGCCTTTTTGAGAAACTCCATGCCGTCCCGGCGCACGTGGCGCACGGCGATGCGCGCATTCTCGGCATAACCATGCGAGATCTTGACCAGCTCCTTGCGGCGCTGTTCGTTGAGCTCGGGCAGCGGAATTCTCAGATTGGTACCGTCGACGATCGGATTGAAGCCGAGATTGGATTCGCGGATGGCGCGATCGACCGCACCGACCATCGACTTGTCCCAGACCGAAACCGAAATCATGCGCGGCTCCGGCACCGACACGTTTGCCACCTGGTTGATCGGCATCGTGGTGCCATAGGCCTGCACCTGGATCGCGTCGAGCAGGTTGCTCGAAGCGCGGCCGGTCCGCAGCGAAGCTAGATCGTGCTTGAACGCGGCGATCGCCCCGTCCATGCGCCGTTTGAGATCATCGTATTCGCCACTCATCATCGTCTCCTCGACCCGTTAGCCGGATTCACTTCAGGGTAACCCGTATTCAAGCCTCGATCCGAAAACCGGTTCCCGTTTTTCGCCTACGGAAAACCTTCGGTTCGGGATCGGGCTCCCGATCAATCGTCCGTGACGACCGTGCAACGGCCGCCGCCCCTCAGAATATCACCGAAACCACCCTTCTCGTGGATCGAATAGACGATTATCGGGATGTTGTTTTCGCGCGCAAGTGCAATCGCGGCCGTATCCATGATCGAAAGACCGCGTTTTATGACTTCGCCATGGCTGATGCGCTCGAAGCGGGTCGCATTCGGGTCCTTCTTGGGATCGGCGGAATAGACGCCGTCGACCTGAGTGCCCTTGAACAGCGCGTCGGCGCCGATTTCCGCCGCGCGCAGCGCCGCGGCCGAATCAGTGGTGAAGAACGGATTGCCGGTGCCGCCGGCAAAGATGACGACCTTGCCCTGGTTCATATAGGCGGTCGCCTGGCGCTGCGAAAAGCTTTCGCAAAGCTCAGGCATGGCGATTGCAGACAGCACCACCGCGTCGACGCCGATCTTGTTCAGCGAGGTGCGCAGCGCCAGCGAATTGATGACGGTGGCGAGCATGCCCATGTGGTCGCCGGTGACGCGATCTCCGCCCTTGGAGGCAACGGCCACCCCGCGAAAGATGTTGCCGCCGCCGATGACGACCCCGACCTCGATGCCAAGGGTACGTGCCTCGGCGATGTCGGCGGCGATGCGATCGACCACCGATACGTCGATGCCGAAATGCTGCTCACCCATCAGCGCTTCGCCCGACGCTTTCAGCAAGACACGTCGGTAGAGGGGCTTCACCGTCATCTGGTCCTCATCAATATGCGTGTGACGCGCCCGGGGCGGCTTCCCCGCGCAGGCGCTGCCCCGAAACATTGGCGTTCCGATACACGAAGGGCGCCGCGATGTCACGCGGCGCCGGAACCGGTAAACGCGCTTCCAGTCATTGGCTTACACCGGCAAATGCAACTGCACGAGCAGATTCGGACATGAGCAGATCCGGGCGTGAGCAGATAGCCAGCCGGCCTGTCCTCGAAGCCTGGCCTTCATCGATACGCGCAAGAAATCGGCCGGGCATCCACGCGGACACCCGGCCGTAAAGTCTTTTCAGAAAGATAGAGTGCGTTTTACTTCTTGACCGCCGCCGCGACGTCCGCCGCAAAATCGGTCTCGTCCTTTTCGATGCCCTCGCCGAGCGCGAAGCGCAGATAGGCCGTGATCTTGGCCGGTGCGCCGATTTCCTTCTCGGCATCCTGCAGCGCCTTCTCGACGGTGATGTCGGGGTTGAGCACGAAAGCCTGCTTGAGCAGCACGACCTCTTCGTAGAACTTGCGCAGGCGGCCCTCGACCATCTTCTCGATAATCGCTTCCGGCTTGCCGGACTGGCGCGCCTGGTCGGCGAAGATCGCCTTCTCGCGCTCGACCGCGGCCGGATCGAGTTCTTCCGTGGTCAGCGCCATCGGGTTGGTGGCGGCGACATGCATGGCGACCTGACGCGCAAAGGCGTTGGCGGCCTGCGCGTTGCCAGATGTCTCGATGGCGACCAGCACGCCGAGCTTGCCAAGGCCGTCGGCAACCGCATTGTGGACGTAGGTTGCGACGGCGCCGTGCTCGACGGTGAGCTTGGCCGAACGGCGGAAGCCAAGATTCTCACCAATGGTGCCGACAGCGTCCTTGATGGTGTCGGCAACCGACTTGTCGGAACCCGGGTACGGTGCGGCTGCGACGGCCTCGGTCTTGCCGCCATAGGCGAGCGCCACCTTGGCGACGTTGGCGACGATCTCCTGGAAGGCAGCGTTGCGGGCAACGAAGTCGGTCTCGGAATTGACCTCGACGACCGCCGCCTCACGCACGCCGGAATCGACGCCGATGAGGCCTTCGGCCGCGGTACGGCCGGCCTTCTTGTCTGCCTTGGAGATGCCCTTCTTGCGCAGCCAGTCGACGGCCTCTTCCATGTTGCCGTTGGTCTCGTTCAACGCCATCTTGCAGTCCATCATGCCCGCGCCTGTCAAGTCGCGGAGTTCTTTGACCTGTGCAGCCGAAATGCTCATTGTCGCCTCTTTGTTTAAAATGCACCGACGCACCACCGGTCCTCGATGATGCGCCTGGCGCCAGCGCTTTGCGCGCCAAAATATGAGAAAGATGAAGGCCGAAACCGGCCTTCGCTGTTACGCTTCCGGTGTCTGGGCGGCCGGTGTCTCGGCGGTCGGCGTCGGCTCGAGTGCCGGCTCGATCGGAGCCTCGGCCAACGCGCCGACGTCGACGCCAAGCGCGCCCTGCTGGCGAGCGATGCCGTCGATTGCAGCCTTGGCGATCAGATCGCAATAGAGCTGGATGGCGCGGGCCGCGTCGTCATTGCCCGGAATCGGGAAATCGATCTTGTCCGGGTCGCAGTTGGAATCGATGATGGCGACGACCGGGATGCCGAGACGCTTGGCCTCGAGGATGGCGATCGCTTCCTTGTTGGTGTCGATCACGAACATCAGGTCAGGCGTCGAGCCCATGTCCTTGATGCCGCCCAGCGCCTTGTCGAGCTTCTCGCGCTCGCGGTCGAGGTTAAGGCGCTCCTTCTTGGTGAGCCCCTGGGCCTCGCCAGCCAGCATCTCGTCAAGCTTGCGCAAGCGCTGGATGGAGTTCGAGATCGTCTTCCAGTTGGTCATCATGCCGCCGAGCCAGCGGGAGTTGACATAGTACTGGGCCGAGCGCTGTGCGGCGTCGGCAACGATATCGGACGCCTGGCGCTTGGTGCCGACGAACAGCACGCGGCCACCCTTGGCGACGGTGTCGGAAACCTGCTTCAGCGCCTGGTTCAGCAGCGGCACCGTCTGCGAGAGGTCGATGATGTGGATGTTGTTGCGGGCGCCATAGATATAGGGCGCCATCTTCGGGTTCCAGCGGTGGGTCTGGTGGCCGAAGTGAATGCCAGCTTCCAAAAGCTGGCGCATGCTGAAATCAGGCAGAGCCATTCTTATTTCCTTTTCCGGTTAGCCTCCACGGACACAGGCATTTCTGGACTTTGTCCTCGAACGCCACCGGAGGTTTCAGCCGGATTTCTCCCGGGCAGACACCAAAGTCCGTGTGTGGAATGAGCGCGCATATAGAAGGGTTGCGCGGCAAACGCAAGCGCTGCGGTGTCCTGCGGCTCAACGTGCGGCGATCAGCGCACCGGTGCCGATCATGGCGCCGCCGGCAAACCTGTTCATCAAGCGCATCCGCCTTGGCGTCTTGAACCAGCTCGAAGCCTGCCCGGCAAGCGCCGCATAGACGCCCATGGTGATCATGTTGACGCCGATCACGACCGCAACCACGAGCAGCCCCTCGGCGAAGCTCATCGTGTTGAGATCGAGGATCAATGGCATGATGGAGGCGTGGAACAGGATCGCCTTCGGGTTGCCCAGCGCGATGGAGATGCCGAGGAAAAAAGATCGAGACAGTCTTGCCTGCGTTGCCTGCAGTCCATCTGATCGCGCGGAAGCCGATCGCCACATCCTGATGCCAAGAAACATCAGATAGGCAGCACCTGCATATTTCAGGATGAGAAAAACCCATTCGAAGGTGTGTGCCAGTGCCACGAGACCGAGCAGCGCCAAAGTCACCAGCACCGCGTCGCCAGCGGCGATGCCGAGCCCAGCCAGGAAAGCGCGAACGAACCCGCGCGAGACGCCACTGGCGATGACCGTGAACATCGCCGGGCCAGGCGTGGCGGCGGCAAATGTGATCGCGGCGCAATAAGCCAGAAATGCCGTCAACGTCATGGTCGTATCTTCCCCTTCGGCACGCGGACCCGCCGAAAAACAGCAACGATCTCCTCGCGGCTGCATTCGACGGCGCCCAGCCGCACCGCACGGTCGCGCTCGAAGCCGGTTATGTCATAATGCGGCGCCGATGTCTTCGGCGGCCCCTGATAGGATGAGCGCTTGATGCCAAGCTGTGCTGCAAAACGATGCAGCTCATCGGTATCGTCGGCCAGCAGGTGACACCAGCGGTGGCCGACCCATTTCCAGATCGCCGCGTCGACATAGACCGCCATGAGGCTTGCCGCACTCCTTCATCTGCGCCGACCAGCGGAGCCGCAGCTCACCTGGAGCCGAGATCCAATGCTCGCAATGCCAATGCTAGCGATACCAATGTTAGGGATGATAGAAGGGATTCGGATAGAAAATGAAGCCGCCGGCGGCTTCGAGTTCCGTCACTGTCGTGGTGACAGCCGCCTGCATGCGGCTGCGCAGTTCGGCGAGCGCATCGTCGACCGAGCCAGGATAGGCGTGCAATCCCAACGGCTCCGGCACCCGGATATGCGCGCAGCGCGGCCCGGCCGGTTGCGGCACGAAGCGATTGACCGTGTCGCGCAGCGTGCCCTGGCAATAGTCGTTACGAATGCGCTTCAGATGCTCTGCGATCTCCTCTTCCGTGATGCGCGGATTGGCTGAGGCCCACGGTCCGACGCGTTGGAGACGCTGGATCGTGTCCGCCAGCAAGCGGATCTGTTTTTGTCGCTCGGGATCGCCGGTGCCTTCCCGCAGCCAGCGGCGCGACCGGCGCAAAAGCTCGGCGATCTCGCTGGCGCCGGGATCGACCGACACACCCTCCCCCAGACGCCGGCTCAGCTCGAGCAGCAATTGCTTCTGACGCGCGGCGTTCGAAGCCCGCTCGTCGGGCGCCATGCCGCAGGCAATCTCATCGCGCGACAGCAGCGTCGCATAGATATGGTGGACGCGCTCCGGCAGCGTATCGGCGGCACGGCGTTCGATCTTCAGGCTTTTCTCGACATAGGCGCATTCCTGTGCCAGCGCCGGCTCGACATTTTTGGTGAAGGCGAGCTTCCAGACAACCGGCGCGATCCAGACTTCGAAATCCTGATCTGTGGCGCGACCGCGTTTGAGCGCTTCGAACCCCATCTCGACTGCCCCCGGAAGAAGCGGACCGACGACATTGGCATGCCAGCCGACGCCGCCTTCGGGATGCAAGAGAACACCATGCCCTTTCAGCGCCCAGGCGATCGAGTGTTCCTTGGCAGCACCGCTGTTGCCGGGTATCTGGGCGATCAGATTGTTGGCCAGCCAGAATTTCTGCATGATCCGGCCGAGGCCGTTGACGACGCCATGCGTGGCCCAGGATGCCGCGAGAGGACTGACCCGTGAGACGATCTCCTTGTCGATCATCCAGTCGGTAAAGAATTCCGGATGGTTGGGCGTGATGAACGTCGCCTTGCCTGCGCCGCAACAGGCCTTCAGCCGTTGCCGGTCGTCGTCGGGAAAGTCGATATGGCGGACATTGGCGACACCACGCAATCCGGCCACGCGGTTGAACGGCAACAGATCGCGAAACACGGGAATGCCACGCAGCATGACGACCCGGTTGACGACAGTCATGATCCTGATCAGCGCCGGATTGGGCGTCGGCGCCACGAACACGTCGATTTTGCTCAACCCACCCCCCGATCGATCGCTCGGCGTAGAGGTTGAAATGCAATTGCGGCGTGTTCAAGTCATTCACCGCCGCCTTGCGGGCGTGGCTAACCTGGCGCTCTATTTCGACGGACAGGGTTTCGTCTGATCGAACAGCGAAAGATTGACCAGCTTGCCGGTCATCGAGAAGTCGTTGTAGTCCATGAGGAGGTCGCGCGTGATGCCGTTCTCATGCAACTTGAAGCTGATCCGGTATTCCGGCACCTCCTCGCCTGACTTGTCGGTGCTGTCGAAATAGGCGATGTCGACTGGCCAGTATTTGTCGCTGGCGAGTTTTGCCAGTGCCGGCACTTCCGGATCGGCCTTGTCGGCATCGGATTTCTTGCCGACGACGACGGTGGTGGTCATCACCTTGTTGGCATCTTCCGAACCGTCGAATAGGTTGGTTTCGTAGAAATTTTCGCCCTTTTCGGCCTTGTCGATCAGTTCGACCAGATGCTGTGTCGGAAACTGGGTGGCCGGCAGTTCGACGCTGCTCTTCTCCGGCTTGTCGATATCGACCTTGAGGCCGTTTGTCTCCTTCGTCGCGGTGCCCTTGACCTCCTTGTCGAGAGTCTGGTCGACGAAGGATTTTGTCACGAACGAGAAGGTCTTGCCTTCGGCGTCCTCGAAAGTGGTCGTCTGCTGGTCGGTCAGCCTTGTATTCTCGTTGGTGACGATCTGGGTGACGAAACGGAACTTCACCGTATAGCCTTCGCAAGGCGAGCCATTGAACTCATAGACCATGCGGCCGGAAATGCCGGTGATGCCCGAGCGGTCAGAGGCCTTGTCCAGGGTCAGATCATAAACCGCGCGATGCGCCTGCAGCGCCGGTACGGCAAAAGCCGGCGCCATCGAGAACACTGCTGGCAGCAGGACAGCGTGGAATGCGAGGCGTGTTGCGCGCATGAGGGGCTCCGATCATCGCGCCCTGTTGGCAGGTCGCATGGAAAGAGGGTTCAGCTTAAAAAAAGTCGTGGCGGAAGCGAGGCAAAAATTGCAATTTCGGCCCGGCCTGCGCAGCCTCATCTAGCAATAGGGAAATACCATGAATGAGACAATCGAAAAGCGGCTAAGCGATCTCGACGTGAGGCTTCCCGTCGCCGCCGCGCCCGCCGCCAATTACGTGCCCTATTGCAGGTCAGGCAATCTGCTGTTCATCGCCGGACAGCTGCCGCTCAAGCAGGGCAAGCTGCAGGCGAGCGGGCTGCTCGGCCGTGATGTCGACACCGCAGCCGGCAAGGAAGCGGCAAAATACTGCGCGATCAACATATTGGCGCAGGCCAAGGCAGCACTTGGCGATCTCGAGAAAATCTGCCGCGTGGTGAAGATCACCGTCTTCGTCGCCTCGGCGCCGGATTTTGTCGAACAGCACCTGGTTGCCAACGGCGCCTCGGATTTTCTGGTTGCAGTGCTCGGCGATCCCGGCAAGCATGCCCGCGCCGCCGTCGGTGCCGCCTCCCTGCCGCTTAATGCCGCAGTGGAAATCGAAGCCATCTTCGAAGTCGAATGAGCCTAGCATGACCGACCTTTCCTGGCTGACCGCCCGACCCATTGCCCATCGCGGCCTCCACGACATGAACAAGACGCGCTGGGAGAACACGCTTTCCGCCTTTGCCGCTGCGGCTGAACGCGGCTATGCGATCGAATGCGATGTGCATCTGTCGTCAGACCGCGTTCCGGTGATCATCCACGATGGCGATCTGAAGCGGCTGACCGGCCAGGATGGTTTCGTCTGGCAGCGCACGGCAGCAGAAATGACGGCCCTCAAGATCGGCGGCACATCAGATCATCTGCCGACGCTGCAGCAGGCCCTCGACCTGGTCGATGGTCGCGTGCCGGTGGTCGTCGAGCTGAAAGGGGTTCCGGGCCGTGACGAAGACTTGGTGGAAAGCGTCGGCAAGATGCTCAAAAACTACAAGGGCAAGGCGGCGATCATGTCGTTCGACCACTGGCTGATCCGCGATTTCCCGAAACACGCGCCCGGCATTCCGGGCGGGCTGACCGCTTATGGCAACGAAGTCAAGCTGATCGAGGCGCATTTCGCCATGCTGGCGCACGACATCGCCTTCACCTCCTACGCCGCAGGCGACCTGCCGAACCGGTTTGTCAGTTTTGTGCGCAAAAGGCTCAAAATGCCGGTCATCACCTGGACCGTGCTCGACCAACCGGCGGTCGACCTGACCTTCAGATATGCCGACCAGATGACGTTCGAAGGATTTGAGCCGGATCTTATGCAGGTCGCTTGAACCGAGCTTGCATGAACCGGCACGGACCTTAAATAGGCCTCATGGATCAAGGCGATGAAGGCGACGGGCAAACGGCGAATGGAGCGTATGCGATCCGGGTTGCCTCCGGCATCGGCGCCTTCACCTGCGCTGAATGGGATGGCCTCGGCGGGACCGCACGCGGCGATATAGAAAACGGCTACAACCCGCTCGTTTCCTTCGCCTTTTTGAGTGCGCTTGAGGATTCCGGCTGCGCCGTGCGGCGCACCGGCTGGCAGGGCCATCATCTCAGGCTCGAGACAGCACAGGGAAAGCTCCTCGGTGCCATTCCCTGCTACCTGAAATCGCACAGCCAGGGCGAATATGTTTTCGATCACGGCTGGTCGGACGCGTTCGAGCGCGCCGGCGGGCGTTACTATCCAAAACTGCAATGCGCCGTGCCGTTCACGCCGGTCACCGGCCCTCGCCTGTTGGTCAACAAGGGCGAGGACAGTCGCGCCGTTAAGGCCGGCTTGGCAGCCGGCCTTAAGGCGGTGACGGAAAAGCTCGGCGTATCCTCCGCGCACGTGACTTTCGCGCAGCTGAGGGATGTCGAGGCGCTGGAAGCGGCGGGCTTCCTGCACCGCACCGACCAGCAGTTCCACTTCTTCAATGAGGGTTATTCGACCTACGACGATTTTCTCGCCATTCTGGCATCGCGCAAGCGCAAGGCGATGAAGAAGGAGCGCCGCGAGGCGCTCGCTCACGGCATCTCGATCGACTGGCTGACCGGCAAGGACCTGACCGAAAGGGTCTGGGACGACTTCTTTGCCTTCTACATGGATACCGGCAGCAGGAAATGGGGCCGGCCCTATCTCAGCCGCGAGTTTTTCTCGATGATCGGCGAGCGCATGGCCGACGACATCCTGCTGGTGATGGCCAAGCGCAATGGACGCTACATTGCCGGCGCTATCAATTTCATCGGTTCCGATGCGCTCTATGGGCGCAACTGGGGCTGCATCGAGGACCACCCCTTCCTGCATTTCGAGGTCTGCTATCACCAGGCGATCGACTTCGCCATCTACCGTAAGCTGAAGGTGGTCGAAGCCGGCGCGCAAGGCGAGCACAAGCGGGCGCGCGGCTACAGGCCGGTGACCATGCATTCGGCGCATTACATCGCGCATCCCGGCTTGCGCAATGCGGTCGCCGACTATCTCAGGCGCGAGCGCCGCGAGGTGGAGCGGATGGCCGGCTATCTCCAAGAGCACACCCCGTTCCGCAAGGATCTGCCCGACGATTAGAGCGCGCGACATGCATTTACACTTCGAACCTCCGCATCGTACTTTCCGAAAATCGATTCCGGTTGTCGGGTGGATGCGGTAGAGCAAGGCACAATCCGGAGCCCACGCCATGGCCGAAACCACCTACGACAGCAATAATATCTTCGCGAAAATCCTGCGCGGTGAAATCCCGTCGCATCGCGTCTATGAAGATGACGCGGTTGTCGCCTTCATGGATGTGATGCCGCAAGGGCCGGGTCATACGCTGGTTGTGCCGAAGGCGCCGTCGCGCAACCTGCTTGACGCGGATCCGGCGACATTCGGACCACTCTTCGCTATCGTGCAGAAGGTAGCGGTGGCGGTGAAGAAGGCCTTCGGCGCCGATGGCGTCACCATCCTGCAGTTCAACGAGCCCGCTTCGGGCCAGACCGTCTACCACCTCCATGTCCATGTCATTCCACGCTTCGAGGGCATCCCTTTGAAGCCGCATAGCGGGCAGATGGAGAAGCCAGAAGTGTTGGCTGAGAACGCCGGCAAGATACGGACGGCGCTGGCAAACTGACGCCGGGCGTCGCGCGCGTTCGGCCACCCACCAGCTCTTCATCCGCAGAAAAAAGCCCCGTTTCCGGGGCTTTTTTAGCTTTTAGGCCATCATCCCTTGCGGGGCAGTTGCGGCACCAGGCTGCGCTTGCTGCCATCCTTGCCCTTGGGCTCCGGCTTCTGCGCGATCGCCTTTTTCGCGGCGGGCTTCTTGCCGGCAGCTTTCTTGGGTTTTGGCGTGTCGTCCGGTTCTTCCTTCTTCGGCCTGACCGGCGCCTCGTCGGCGAGCGACTCAAGCTTCAGCCCGGTTTCGCCAGTCTCTTTCTTCTCGACGGTGACACGCACCGTGCCGCCCTTCTTGAGCTTGCCGAACAGCACCTCGTCGGCCAGCGGCTTCTTGATGTGCTCCTGGATGACGCGGCCGAGCGGCCGTGCTCCCATGCGCTCGTCATAGCCCTTCTCGGCCAGCCAAGCGATCGCCTCCTGCGACAGGTCGAAGGTGACGCCACGCTCGGAGAGCTGGGCCTCGAGCTGCATGACGAACTTCTGCACCACCTGGTGAATGACCGGCACCGGCAGCGAGCCGAACGGGATGATCGCATCGAGACGGTTGCGGAACTCCGGCGTGAACAGCCGGTTGATCGCCTCGACATCGTCGCCTTCGCGCTTGGTCGAGCCGAAACCGATCGCCGCGCGCTGCGCATCCGAGGCGCCCGCATTCGTGGTCATGATCAGGATGACATTGCGGAAGTCGATCTGCTTGCCGTTGTGGTCGGTCAGCTTGCCATGGTCCATGACCTGCAACAGGATGTTGAACAGATCCGGATGCGCCTTCTCGACCTCGTCCAGCAACAGCACGCAATGCGGATGCTGGTCGACGCCGTCGGTCAACAAGCCGCCCTGGTCGAAGCCGACATAGCCGGGAGGCGCGCCGATCAGCCGTGAGACGGTGTGGCGTTCCATATATTCGGACATGTCGAAGCGGATCAGTTCGACACCGAGCGAGGCGGCGAGCTGCTTTGCCACTTCGGTCTTGCCGACGCCGGTCGGCCCCGAGAACAGGTAGGAGCCGATCGGCTTCTCCGGTTCGCGCAGGCCGGCCCGCGCCAGCTTGATCGCCGAGGTCAAAGCCGTGATCGCGGTGTCCTGACCGTAAACGACGCGCTTCAGCTCGACATCGAGACCGGCCAGCACCTTCTCGTCGTCGGCGGAAACCGTCTTCGGCGGAATGCGAGCGATGGTGGCGATCGTCGCTTCGATCTCCTTGATGCCGATGGTCTTCTTGCGCTTGGCCTCCGGCACCAGCATTTGCGAGGCGCCGGTCTCGTCGATCACGTCGATCGCCTTGTCCGGCAGCTTGCGGTCGTTGATGTAGCGCGCCGACAGTTCAACCGAAGCCTTGATCGCCTCAGACGTGTAGCGAACCTTGTGGAACTCCTCGAAATACGGCTTGAGACCCTTCATGATCTCGATGGCGTCCTCGATGGTAGGTTCGTTGACGTCGATCTTCTGGAAGCGCCGCACCAAGGCGCGGTCTTTCTCGAAGAACTGGCGGAACTCCTTGTAGGTGGTCGAGCCGATGCAGCGGATCGTTCCGGACGACAGCGCCGGCTTCAACAGGTTCGACGCATCCATGGCGCCGCCAGACGTCGCCCCTGCCCCGATCACGGTATGGATCTCGTCGATGAACAGAACCGCGCCCGGATAATCCTCGAGCTCCTTGACGACCTGCTTCAGCCGCTCCTCGAAATCGCCGCGATAGCGGGTGCCGGCCAGCAATGTTCCCATGTCGAGCGCGAAGATGGTGGCGTTATGCAGCACTTCCGGCACGTCGCCCTCGACGATGCGCTTGGCGAGGCCTTCGGCGATCGCCGTCTTGCCGACGCCGGGGTCGCCGACATAGAGCGGATTGTTCTTGGAACGGCGGCACAGCACCTGGATGGTGCGGTTGATCTCGGACTCGCGCCCGATCAGCGGATCGATCTTGCCGGCCTTGGCCTTGTTGTTCAGATTGACGCAATAGGCGGTCAGCGCGTCCTGCTGCTGCTTTTTCTTGCCGCCGTCCTCTTGCGGCTCGGCGCCGCTCTGGCCCTGCTCGTCATCGGCGCCGCGCGGCGACCGCGTCTCGGATGCGCCGGGCCGCTTGGCGATGCCATGCGAAATGTAGTTGACCGCGTCGTAGCGGGTCATCTGCTGTTCTTGCAGAAAATAGGCGGCATGGCTCTCGCGCTCGGCGAAGATGGCAACGAGCACGTTGGCGCCGGAGACCTCCTCGCGGCCGGACGACTGCACATGGATCACCGCGCGCTGGATGACGCGCTGGAAACCGGCCGTCGGCTTGGAATCCTCGTCATAGCCGGTAACGAGATTATCGAGCTCGGTGTCGATGTAGGTGAGAACCGTATGCTTCAACTCGTCAAGATCGACGTTGCAGGCGCGCATGACCGCGGCCGCCTCGGTGTCGTCGATGAGCGCGAGCAGCAAATGTTCAAGGGTTGCGTATTCGTGGTGCCGCTCATTGGCGAGCGTCAGCGCCTGGTGAAGCGCCTTTTCCAGGCCTTGGGAGAAAGCCGGCATGTTACCTCACTTCTTCTCCATCACGCATTGCAGCGGATGCTGATTCTGTCGGGCGAAATCCATGACCTGAGACACTTTGGTCTCGGCCACCTCGAATGTATAGACCCCGCACTCGCCCACTCCATGATTGTGAACATGTAGCATGATGCGTGTGGCGGCTTCACGGTCCTTCTGGAAAAAACGCTCCAGCACGTGAACCACGAATTCCATGGGTGTGTAGTCGTCGTTGAGAATGAGGACCCGATAAAGGCTAGGCTTCTTGGTCTTGGTTTTGGTGCGCGTGATGACAGCCGTGCCGCGACCGGTTTCGTTGCCGTCGCTGCCGTTTTGCATCCGCACCACATCTGTTGTGGCAGTCAAACCTGTAGTCACGTAACCCTGCCTTTTCGAATCCCCATGCGAGTTCGACATGTAGGTGTTCGATGAATGATTTTAAGCCCTTCTGTTTAGCTGACAATATGGCTAGGTGGCCAAACTTGACCGATTTTTCGAAATCGTGAAGGCAGCAGAGCCCCTGATTTCAAAATCGAGGGCATCGGCACGATCCGACAGGCGTGGAGCACTTACGGTTTATCGTGAATGCGTCAGCTAACGAACGACATGCATATGACAACGAACCTGGAGCGCGTCGCATGATCCCTTCAGACGCGCTTTAGGGGCCAGCGAGTCTGTCAGGGCAGGACACACCTAGTGGTGAAAATCTGACGCTTAGTGCCGGAGCCGAAAAATTCCCATGAAAAAACCCGGCCGCACGTTCGCGACCGGGTCCGTCTTGCAGGCCCAAGGGCCGTGCTCACATCTTATAGCGAGATTATTTCGCCTTTGCGACCATTGATTCGAATGGCTTGTAGGCTTCCTTGGCGAGTTCGGCATAGAGATCACTGAACTTGGTGGCTTCGGTGACGAAGGCTTCGTACGACTGCCTGGCAAAATCGGACTGGATCTCGATCGCTTTCTCCAGCGACTTGGCCGACAAAAGTTTCTCGGCTGCTGCGCTGCCGGCCTCGAAGCTTTTCTTGGTGTACTCGCCCGCCTCGGTGGCGATAGCCTGCGCACCCTTGGAAAGGGATGCGAAGCTCTTCAAGCCGGTGTCGGCAAACTCCTTGCCGTACTTGCTGAAATCCTCATAGGTCTGGGTCATTCACGCAATCCCTTGACAGTTGTCCTTGAGCGGTGGGCGCGGCCTTGTCCCGGGCCGCGTTGTGCAATGCAGGTAATATATTGTGCACTGCACAAAAGTCAAGGTTTCACCGAGTGCGGGTTTCACCGGGTGCGGCCCCAGCCATCCGGCCAGCAAATCGGCGCAACCATTGGGTAGTGCTAAAATTCGAATAAAGAAAAGCTCAAGCTCGAAGAAAATGGTGAACGCCGCGGTTACCATAAACGGATTGGTAACGCTGGCTGCGATAGCTTGGCTTGAAGTGAGGCAGGACCCCTTTGCCGCCTCCACCGCAACAAAAATTCAAAGGAACCATCGGTGCGTCAGGCGTTGTCGGGCATTCTCTCCAAATCCGCGTCCTCTTTGAAAACGATCATGATCCTCGCTTTGGCGATGACATTCGTCGTTGCCGACGCTGCTTCGTCCATGGCGGCGAGGTCGGCGGCCATCGTCATCGACGCCAAGACCGGCGAGGTGCTTTACTCTTCGAATGCCGATGGCCGACGCTATCCCGCCTCGCTCACCAAGATGATGACGCTTTACCTGGCCTTCGAGGCCATGGCGAACGGCAAGATCAGCAAGAACTCCCGGGTCGTCTTCTCGGCCAATGCTGCTGCCGAACCGCCGACCAAACTCGGCGTCAGACGAGGCGGCGCGATCACGGTCGAGACCGCGATCCTGTCGATGGTGACCAAGTCGGCAAACGACTCTGCAACCGCGCTAGGCGAACTTCTCGGCGGCAATGAAGCCAATTTCGCCCACATGATGACAGCCAAGGCGCGGGCACTGGGCATGAAGGGGACCGTTTTCCGCAACGCCCACGGCTTGCCAAATCCCGGTCAATTCACCACCGCGCGCGACATGGCGGTGCTCGGCATCGCGCTGCGGGAGCATTTTCCCCAGTATTACAGCTATTTCTCGCAGCGTTCCTTTCTCTACGGCCGCAGGCGCATCAACGGCCACAACCGCCTGCTTGGACGCATCAAGGGCGTCGACGGCATCAAGACTGGCTACACCCGCGCCTCCGGCTACAATCTCGTCTCCTCGGTCGACGACGGCGATCGCCGCATCGTTGCGGTGGTCATAGGCGGGAAATCCGGCGGCAGCCGCGACAACCAGATGGCCGCATTGATCAAAACCTACCTGCCGAAGGCGTCGTCGCGCGGCAGCGGCATGCTGATCGCCAAGGCCAGTGGTGGCAACCCGATCACCGCTCTGGCGAAAGTATTCCTGCCCAAGCGCGACGCGCCGACGCCGGACAGCAGGCCGGACGGCGATGCCCCGGACGACGATGCCCCGGACGCCGATGCCATTGCCTCCCTTGTCGAGGAAACCGAGCCCGTCGTTGAAGAAGCCACCCCCGTCGTTGAGACCAGGCCCGTCTCTCAGACCAGGAAGGTCGAGACAGTGGCCGCGGCCACGGCGGACGACGTGGCGACCGCACGGGTCGCAGCAGCCTATGCCGAACCGGCAACGGTCGATCCCGTCAACACGGCATCGGTGCCGTCCGGCTGGGCAGTCCAGGTCGCCTCTTCGCCAAAACAGTCCGAAGCCCAGGCTCTTCTGGACGAGATGAGCAAACAGGCGCCTTCGGTCCTGGCCGATGCTGTGGGCTTCACCGTCGCCTTCGAAAAGGACGGCGTCACCTACTACCGCGCCCGGTTCGGTTTTGGCTCGAAGACTGCCGCCTGGAAAGCCTGCAACGCCCTGAAGAAAAAGAAAATCGAGTGCTACGCCGTCCACCAGTAGGAGGCGTCGAAACATCTCCCGGAAAAATTATGCGTCGAAGGAGACTAGTTGTGATTGGAGAGCAAGACGTCCTTGGCTTCGTTGATCCGCGCCGCCAGAAAAGAAGTGCCGCCGAGATCGGGGTGCAGGCGCTGCATCAGGCGGCGGTGCGCCTTGCGGACATCCGCCGCGGCGGCCCCCGCTTCAAGACCAAGGATCTTGTAGGCCTCCTCCTTAGTCATGGCGCCCGAACCTGGCGAAACACCCAGCCCGTCGCCACCATTCGCCTCAGCGTCTTTGCGCCAGATGGGAAATCTGCCGTCAAGATACGTCTCTAGCAGCTGGCGGCTCTCCGGGTCGCCGGGGAGTTCGCGATAAAGCTGCTGCAATTCCGCAAGGCTCATCGTGCCTAGCATCTTGCCTTCATGGCGACCGACAAGCACGAGGCCCTCCAGACTGCCGGTATCGTGATCAAGCTCCATTTCGAGCGCCGCGGTGCGCACCGTCGAATACTTGCCCGGCTCCAGTTTCGCCGTCGGCCGCTTCATCCGCATCGAGCCATACCAGGCGAGCGCCGTTGACAGGATCAGGCCGCCGATGGCTTCGCGTCCAACCAGAAGCGCAGCGACACCGACCAGCGCCAGCAGGACGGGCCCAACTGTCCTCATCCCGCTTGCGAGTTTCGCGGGGTCGGCGCGCAGAAACACCGTGGCCACACCGAGCAGCACCAAAAGCAACGCCACGAATGCGATAGTCGCGCCCATCATTTCCTGCCGCTCCGCAGATGCTCGATCATCAGCCGGTCTTCCGGCCTGCCCCTGGCCTCCAGAGCCTTCAGCCCGCCCGTCGCAAACACGGCGACCGCCGACAGCAGGCTGGCCAAGGTTGCGGCGGCCCGCCGATCAAATCGGAACCAAGCCCCTTTGGACAGCCGCGCAATTTCCTTGAACGCCTTTTCCGCGCCGGCATCATGGCCCTCCTGAAAGACGAAGACAGGAACGCCGTGCAGGCCGAGACTGCCGGCCTTTTCCGCCAGATCGTCGATATTTTCCTCCATCGCGTCGCCGATATAGACCAGCGCGTTGACCTTGGCCGCCGCCGTCTGTTTCAACGCATGGGCCAGCACCTTGCCGATCTGGGTGTGGCCGCTACGGCATTCGATCCGCGTCATCAGCTGCTTCAGCGTGTCCGTATCGGTGACGAATGCGGATGAGCGGCACTCGCCAAGACCACGAAAATAAACCAGTTGGACCTTGAGCGCCCCGGCCTTGCCGACGGCGTCGAACATCTCGCCCTGCAGCGCACAGGCGAGATCCCAGGTCGGCTGGCGGCTCATAGTCGCGTCGAGGGAAAGGATCAGCCTGCCAGTACCGGTCGCGGACGCAGCGAGCGTCCTTGCCTGACGGATAAACGCGTCGATCTCGCCGGTGCTCGATTGGGGTTCGACCGGCGCAGGATTGGCCTTTGCGGGCACGGGCTGCTTCTTGTCGCTCATGACATTCAAGATGTGGCGTTGTCGCACAGCTTGCAAGCCCAGCATGAGGCGACGTGGAGGGCCAGCCATCACGGCAGCTTTGAATTTTGCGGTCTTCCTAGAGAAGGCCGAGATCGGCAAGCTCGCGCCTGAGTTTCGGCGGCATTTCGACCAATCCCGCTTTGCCCTTGCCGAGATCGGCCGGTGCGTCCGACGGTTTCAAATAACGCCAGCCTTGAAAGGCGCGGCGCGGCTGCCATTCAGTGCGCACGACCGCGGGATCGAGGATCAGGCGACAGCGGCCGATACCCTCGTCATCGGTGAAAGGACGGATTTCGGTGATCAACTGGCGGCATTGCACATTGCCCTTGATCACCCAGTAGAGGGAACCGCCATCGGTGACCTCGGCGCCGCGCGTCGGCGTCATGCGGGTGGTGTGGTAGTGCTCGACCGGTTCACCGGCGCGCCGCCGTTCGTCGAGGCGGAAGGCGATCCACTCTTCGAGATCTTCGACGCTGTCGCAGCCAACGCAGAGCTTTATGAGATTGAGGGACATGGATTAAGGTTTAGTCCGGCGCGCGAAGGCGTCAACGGCCCGGTCGACTTTCTCCACAGTGCCGCTGTTCTCCACAGTGCCAATCCACAGTGCAAAGTTTGGCTCAGCATTCCACGATATTGACGGCCAAGCCGCCGAGGCTGGTTTCCTTGTATTTCTCGTTCATGTCGAGGCCGGTCTGGCGCATGGTCTCGATCGCGGCATCCAGCGGCACGAAATGAACGCCGTCGCCCTTGATGGCCAGCGACGCGGCAGTCACCGCCTTGACGGCGCCGAGCGCGTTGCGCTCGATGCAAGGCACCTGCACCAGCCCGCCGACCGGATCACAGGTCATGCCGAGATGATGTTCGAGCGCGATCTCGGCGGCGTTCTCGACCTGCTCGGGCGTGCCGCCCATCACGGCGCACAGCCCCGCTGCCGCCATCGCCGAGGCCGAACCGACCTCGCCCTGGCAGCCGACTTCGGCGCCCGAGATCGAAGCGTTGGTCTTGATGATGCCGCCGATCGCCGCCGCGGTCAGCAGGAAATCGCGAATGCTTGGCTGGTCGGCCTCGGGGTGGAAATGCAGCCAGTAGCGCAGCACCGCCGGCAGCGTGCCTGCAGCACCATTGGTCGGCGCGGTGACGACGCGCCCGCCGGCGGCGTTCTCCTCGTTCACCGCCATGGCATAGATCGACAGCCAGTCGTTGGCGAGCAGCGGATTGGGCCGGTTCTGCCGCCACTGCTCCTGCAGCTTGTCATGCAACTGTCGCGCGCGTCGGCGCACCTTCAGTCCGCCCGGCATGATTCCGTCCTGCGACAGGCCACGCTCGATGCAGCTCTTCATGGCGCTCCAGATGCCGTCGAGACCGGCGTCGAGCTCTTCACGCGACATCTGCGTCTCTTCATTGACGCGCTTCATGTCGGCGATGGAAAGACCGCTTTTCGCGGCCATCGACAGCATCTCGACGGCGTTCTTGAAGGGGTATGGAACCTTCTTGCCTTCGCTCGTCACCGAGCCCTTCGCCTTCATCCGCTGCAGCTCCTCCTCGGAAACCACGAAGCCGCCGCCGATCGAATAGTAGATGCGCTTGAGCAGCAGGCGGTCGTCGGCATCATAGGCGGAGAAAGCCATGCCGTTGGCGTGGCCGGAAAGCGGCGTCTTGCGATCCAGCACCAGATCCGTGGCCGGGTCGAAGCGATAGGACGGATGGCCGGGCGACGAAATCCGCTCCTCAGCGGCGATAAGGTCGACGATGCTGTCCGCCTGATCGGGGTCTACCGTCTGCGGCGTCTGGCCGGCAAGCCCGAGCACGACGGCGCGATCTGAACCATGGCCGATGCCGGTATAGGCAAGCGAGCCGTGCAGGCTGGCGGCGATGCGGTCGACCTTGGCGCCGGCCGGGCGTGGCCAGTCATCTCCCGCGACCTCGTCGAGAAAACGCCGCGCAGCCGTCATCGGCCCCATCGTGTGCGAACTCGATGGTCCAATGCCGATCTTGAACAGGTCGAAAACCGAAAGGAACACGCGCCGCTCTCCTATTGGAATTTACATATAGGAATTCCTGTGATGTTTCCGCTCTTTCGCAGATTGCGGCGCTGCACCTGCCGACCTTGTTTGCTCCGGCAGCGACATCGTTGCGTTCCGCCATCGAAGCGCCGCCACCGCTTGTGGTAAGAGGGTTGCATGGGCGATTCCTTCCATTTGTCGACGGCAGACCTCGTGGCGCTGGGTTTCTTCCTTTTCGTGTGGGTGCTGCATACGCTCGCCTCCGACGGAAAGCTGGTCAGGCGCATGTCGCTGACGACGGCGATGAACGTCCAGCGTCAAGCCTGGATGCGGAACATGGCCGAACGCGAGGTCCGCATTGTCGACACCGCCATCATGGCCGGCCTTCAACAGGGAACCGCCTTTTTCGCCTCCAGTTCGCTGATTGCGATCGGCGGCTGTTTTGCCCTGCTCGGCGCCTCCGATCAGGTTGTTTCGGTGCTGAGCGACCTGCCGCTCGGCGCGACGTCGTCCCGCTCCGCCTTTCAGATGAAGGTGTTCGGATTGGTTCTGATCCTTGCCTATTCCTTTTTCAAGTTCGGCTGGGCCTACCGGCTGTTCAACTACTGCTCGATCCTGATCGGTGCGGTGCCGATCCCGCACGGCGAGGATTCACGCAACCCGGTCAGCGAGACGGCGGTATGGCGGGCGGCGCGCATGAACATGCTGGCCGGAAAACATTTCAATTCCGGCATGCGCGGCGTGTTCTTCTCGATCGGCTATCTCGGCTGGTTCGTCGACCCAAAAGTGTTCGTGCTGTCGACGCTGCTGTTGCTGGCGGTTCTGGTGCGTCGCCAGTTCTTCTCGGCGGCACGGCAAGCCGTGATCGGTCAGCCGCCCGAGCCGACGCCTGGTCCGGGAAAAAGCCGATCGATGCGGCCCGACAGCCGGTAGGCGACGAGCCCGATCCATTCACGGACCGCCGCGCTGGTGGTCTGCAGCGAACCGAAGGGATCGTCGCGAAACAGGCCGATGCCTTCCTTGCCGGAGGTGCGGTAATCGACCGCCAGGGAACGGTGGCAAAGCCGACCTTGTCGAACAGCGCCTTGGCGCGCGACATGTGCAAGGCCGAGGTCACCAGCAGCCAGGTCTCGCCCGGTTTCGGGGTGACCAGTTCCCGGGTGAAGGTGGCGTTCTCGTCGGTGTTGCGGGATTTTTCTCGAGGATCAGCCGATCGGCCGTCACACCGAGCGCGGCGAACAGACGCGGTGCTGTCTCCGCATCGCCCTCGCCATCGCCGATCATTGCGATGGCGCCCCCGGAGATGACGACCTTCGCTGTCGGAAAATGCCGGGCCAGCACGGCCGCCGCGACCATCCGATCGCCGCTTGCGCTCAGTTCATAGCCGCCACGCACGAAATTGACGGCGCCCTCCATGCCGCCCCCCAGCACGACGATGCCATCGGCCTTTTCCGGCAGCGGCGGGCGCGGAAAGCGTTCTTCCAACGGATTGAGCATCAGTGCGCCGAGCGAGGTCCAGGTCGAGAGGGCGAGGATGAGAAACGCCAGCCCGCTGCCGGTGACAAACGGCTTTCTGCGCCCGACCAAGGCAGCAAGCAACCAGCAGTAGAACGATCGCCAGATTCAATGACTGGACGAGGAGCCAAAATATTTTGGAAAGATAGTAGAACATCCCTCACCCCTTCAGATGGGAGACGACACTACCACCACTTTTCGGGCCGGAACGTACCCGCCGCCTGTTCGATGACATGGGCGGTCTGGAACAAGGTTTCCTCGTCGAACGGCCGGCCGATGAGCTGCAGGCCGAGCGGCAGGCCCTTGGCGTCCAGCCCTGCGGGCACGGCGATGCCCGGCAGTCCGGCCATGTTCACGGTCACCGTGAAGATGTCGTTGAGGTACATCTTGACCGGGTCGGCGGCCATGTCCTCGTCGGCGATGCCGAAGGCTGCCGACGGCGTCGCCGGCGTCAGGATGACGTCGACGCCTGCGGCGAATGCGTTTTCGAAATCCCGCTTGATGAGATTGCGCACCTTCTGCGCCTGCAGATAGTAGGCATCGTAGTAGCCGGCGGAGAGCACATAGGTGCCGATCATGATGCGGCGCTTGACCTCGCGGCCGAAGCCGGCGGCGCGGGTCGTCTCGTACATGTCGACGATGTCCTTGCCCGGCACGCGCAACCCGTAGCGGACGCCGTCATAGCGGGCGAGGTTCGACGAAGCTTCGGCGGGCGCGACGATGTAATAGGCCGGCAGCGCGTATTTGGTATGCGGAAGCGAAATGTCGACGATCTCGGCGCCGGCATCCTTCAGCCAGGCAATGCCTTTCTGCCACAGCGCCTCGATCTCGTCGGGCATGCCGTCGACGCGGTATTCCCTGGGGATGCCGACCTTCATGCCCTTGATCGGCTTGCCGATCGCGGCCTCGTAATCCGGCACCGGGCGGTCGACCGAGGTGGTGTCCTTCGGATCGACCGACGCCATGGATTTCAAGAGAATCGCGGCGTCACGCACGTCGCGGGCGATCGGACCGGCCTGGTCGAGCGACGAAGCAAAGGCGACGATGCCCCAGCGCGAGCAGCGGCCGTAGGTCGGCTTGATGCCGACCGTGCCGGTGAAGGCGGCGGGCTGGCGGATCGAGCCGCCGGTGTCGGTGGCGGTGGCGCCGGCACACAGGAGCGCCGAAACGGCGGAGGCCGAGCCACCCGACGAGCCGCCCGGCACGAGCTGGGCGTTGTCGAGCGTGCGCGCGGTCCTGGTGCCGCCGGCCGTGACAAAACTGCCATCGCCCTGATGCGTGGTCGGCATCACGACCGTGTCGAGGCGCGAACGCCGCCACGGATTGACGACAGGGCCGTAGTAGGAGGTCTCGTTTGACGAGCCCATGGCGAACTCGTCCATATTGAGCTTGCCGAGCATGACGGCGCCGTCGGCCCACAGATTGGCGGTGACGGTCGATTCATAGTGCGGCTTGAACCCGTCCAGCACATGGCTGCAGGCCTGGGTGTGGACGCCTTCGGTGCCGAACAGGTCCTTGATGCCGAGCGGAATGCCTTCAAGCGACCCGCCCTCGCCCTTCGCAAGCTTTGCGTCCGAGGCCTTGGCCATGTCGCGCGCCTTGTCATCGGTTACGACGACATAGGCGTTGAGCGCCGGATTGGCCCGCTCGATCGCCTGGAGATAGGCTTCGGTGATCTCGGTTGCGGTGATTTCCCTGGCGCGCAGCTTGGCGCGGGCCTGCGAAATCGTCAGGTGGGTCAGGTCGCTCATCAGGCAAGGCTCTTTTCGTAAAACACCGACCACCCGGAATCGGGATAGTCCAGCACCGGGCCGCAGCGCGAAAAGCCGGCGCGTTCATAGACGGTCCACGCAGCCGGATGGCGGTCGCCGGTTTCCAGCACCAGACGCTTCAGTCCTTCATTGCGCGCCAGCGCCTCGATCCGCTCGACTATCCCGGCGCCGATCTTCTGCCCGCGATGCGAAGGCCGGGTGTACATGCGCTTGACCTCGCCGACGGCACCGTCGTGACGCTTCAGCGCGCCGCAGCCGACGGCAAGGCCGTTGTCACGAGCGATGAAGACAGTCGTGTCGTTGTCGGCCATCTGCTCGACGGTCATGTGGTAGCAGTGCTCCGGCGGCGTAATTCCAGCAGCGTGTCGTTGAGTTCCTTGACCAGCCCGCGCACCTCGTCCTGCAGCGGCGTTTCGATGGCGATCTCGATTGCCATCGGCCCGCTACTCCACGACCTTCGGCACGAGGAAGAAATTCTCTTCGGTGGCCGGTGCGTTGGCGACGATGTCGGCCGCCTTGCTGCCGTCGGTGACGACGTCCGGGCGCTTCTTCATCTCCATCGGAATGACCGACGTCATCGGCTCGACGCCGGAGACGTCGACCTCGTTCAACTGCTCGACAAAACCGAGAATGGCGTTCAACTCGCCGGTCATGCGCTCGGCGTCCTCCTCGCTCACCGCAATGCGGGCGAGACGCGCGACGCGCTTCACAGTCTGCAGATCAACGGACATATTTGCTTGTGCCTCGGGAAAACCAGTCCGCGCTATAGCGGCGCGGCGCGTGCCGCGCAACATGCATCGTGCCGAGAACCGGCCCAGAAGGTCGATGGCAGCGCAACGCCGTCGCAGCGAATAGCTGGCGCCTTTGACATGCTCTACAAGGTGCACACTCTACAAGGTGCACGCTCTACAAGGAGATTGTCCCGCCGATCTCCGGCGATGCCACCTTCACGCCGGAACCCTCCAACCCAGCGACAAACTTGTCGGCGGTCTGGTCGATGATCGGAAACGTGCCGAAGTGACTGGGAATGACCGTCTCGAACTGAAAGAAGCGCCGGCAGGCAAGGGCTGCCACCGCGCCACCCATGGTGAAGCGGTCGCCGATCGGCACGATGCCGATCTTCGGCTCATGCAGTTCGTTGATCAGCGCCATGTCGGAAAAAATGTCGGTGTCGCCCATGTGGTAGAGCGTCTTGTCTTCCTGGAAATGCAGGACGAGGCCGCCGGGATTGCCGAGATAGGTGTTCTGGCCCTTGTCGCCCGGGAACGACGAGGAATGCAGCGCCTGGACGAAGGTGGTGGTGAAGCCGCCGCAATCGACAGTGCCGCCGATATTGCCGGGATTGATCTTCTTGTCGCTGACGCCCTTGCCGACCAAGTACATGCAGATCTCGAAATTGGCGACCAGCATGGCGCCGCTTTTCCCGAGCACTTCGAGCGCACCGCTGATGTGGTCGCTGTGGCCGTGGGTCAACAGAACATGCGTGACCCCTGCCGCCGGCTCTTCCCAGCCGCCCGTCCACGATGGATTGCCGATCAGATAGGGATCGATGAGGATTTTCGCCTCGGCGGTTTCGACGCGAAACGCGGAATGTCCGTACCAAGTCAGTTTCATGAATGCCTTCCTCGATTTTTTCTTCGCCAAAGGATAGAACGCCGGCAGTGAAATTAAAGTCTCATCGCGTCGTTTGCGGCGTGTAGTCCAAGGAAAGCCGTTGAGCATCATCACCATCGAGGAGTTGCCGGCGCGGCTCGGCGGCGGCAAGACGCTGGCCGGGCTCGATCTCGGCGACAAGACGATTGGCGTGGCGGTTTCCGACCGGGGCTTTGCCTTCGCCCACCCGCGTCCCGTCATCATGCGCCGGAAATTCTCGCTGGATGCCGCAGTGCTGCTCGCCTTGCTGCAGAAAGAGAATGTCGGGGCCGTGGTGCTCGGCCTGCCGGTCAACATGGACGGGTCGGAAGGCCCACGCGCCCAGAAATCCCGCGCCTTCGCCCGCAACATGGCTGGTGTGACCGACCTGCCCTTTGTTTTGTGGGACGAGCGGCTGTCGACGGTGGCGGCTGAGCGGACTCTGATCGAGATGGACTTTTCGCGCCGCAAACGCGCCGGCAAGATCGATTCGGCCGCCGCGGCCTTTATTCTGCAGGGCGCTCTCGACCGGCTTCAGGCGCTCGGCGTCGACGCCTGGTCGAAATAGCGGTCGCGCATTATCCTGATCCAGCTACCGATCACCCGGCGTCGGCGAAACGCCCAAAACGCCATGAGCAGCAGGCTGTCGAGGATGCAGGCCTTTGCCACCATGCCGGGAATAAGCGCCGGATCGATGCCAAGCATCTCCCCGTAGAGCTGGAAGACGAGGTCATGCAATTGGCGGCTCAGCATGACATAGCCGAAATTGATGTCGTTGAGCGACAGGAAGAACCAACCCCAGAACAGGGCGAGCGGCGCCGCCCATAGCGCGAACAAGGTGCGCATCAGCGGTCCCTCAAGTTCGTATCCGGCCAGTTCGTGTCCAGCCGGCCGGAAATGCGCGAGAGCGCCGGCGCCGCCGCCTTCGCCATCAGATGCGCGGCGGCACTGGTTTCACCCGTGCCCGGAACCGCTGCGGCCAGGGCCGACCGCCGCTCTGCGAGCATGGCGACATAGGAAGCCAGCAGTGCCGCCAGTTGCACCGCGACAACCATGAGCAGTCCGTTGATGCCTTGCGCGGCGCCGCCGACGACAATCAGCGACAGCACGCCGGAGGCGCAGATGAAGGCGACCCGCACGACGCTATCGGTCGCGTCCGGATTTGTCGGGTCGCTGAACAGAGCCTCGACAAAGGCCCAGCAGAACAGCGCCGCTACGACGAGCAGCGCTACGGCAAGCGGCGCCACCACGACGGGGTTTTCGAGGCCGGCAAAGCGGGAACTCTGAACGGCGACGCCGAGCACGCCGAGCGCTGCCGCAAGACCGCGATTCCCATCGATGCAGATGAACGCCAGCAGGGCGAAAACGACCGCCCAGTGCAAGGCCAGAAAGGAGCTCAATATGTGCCGCATAGCGTTCCTGCTTCCGTAAACACGACAGTGGGCTTTGCGGCTTGCCGCTGCAATGGAAACCATTCGTTAAGGTTAACGGTCATCCACAGCGGCGCGACAGACGACGAGAAACCTTCCCGAAGTCGCTTCAGGTGACCGGTGGGTAGAGCGTGTCGATGATCATACGCGCGTCATGGCGTGAATCGAGCATGCCATAAGTGTTGCGCCACTGGCCGGCGAGGCGCGTCTCGACGAAGGCGTCGGCGATCCGCCCTGCCCCCAGCCTGCGAAGCTCCGCCGCTGCCGCCGACAGCGCCAGTTGCTCGGTGAGCAGACGGGCCGAGCCCTCATCGGTTGCCGCGACCTGCATTGCCGCCTTGAGCACACCGACGGTGCCGCGCCCGCCAGCGCCGAGATCGCGATCGATGCCGGCCAGCACCTCCTCGAACAGGCCGGGTGCACGCCCCAGCACGCGCAGCACATCGAGCGCCATGACGTTGCCGGATCCCTCCCAGATCGCGTTGACCGGAGCTTCGCGATAGTAGCGGGCGAGCGGCGCCTCCTCGACATAGCCATTGCCGCCGAGGCATTCCATCGCCTCATAGAGCAGCGGCGGTGCGATCTTGCAGACCCAGTATTTGACGACCGGCGTCATGGCGCGAGCAAACGCCGCCTCGCCGCGGTCGCCGGCCGCCTCGTCGAAAGAGCGCGCCAGTCGGAATGACAGCGCGGTGGCGGCGGCGACGTCGAGCGCCATGTCGGCCAGCACGCGCTGCATCAGCGGCTGCTCGATCAGATTGGTTCCAAACACCTGGCGGTGACGGCTGTGGTGGACGGCTTCGGCCAGCCCGGCTCGCATGATCGCCGACGAGGCGATCGCGCAGTCGAGCCGGGTCAGCGTCACCATATCCATGATCGTTTTGACGCCTGCCCCGGGCTCGCCGACCATCTCGCCGATGGCATTGACGAACTCGACTTCGGAGGAGGCGTTGGAGCGGTTGCCAAGCTTGTCCTTCAGCCGCTGGAAGCGGAAGCCATTGCCCGAACCATCGCCGAGAATGCGGGGAACGAGAAAGCACGAAAGTCCTTCCGGCGCCTGTCCAAGCACCAGGAACGCATCCGACATCGGCGCCGACATGAACCATTTGTGGCCGGTCAGCCGATAGAAGCTGCTGCCGGCGCGCTCGGCCCTGGTGACGTTGGCGCGGACGTCGGTGCCGCCCTGCTTCTCGGTCATGCCCATGCCGAGCGTCAGCCCGGCCTTTTCGACCGGCGGCTTCTGGCTCTGGTCGTATTTGCGTGTCGTGACCCGCGGCGCCCATTCGCGAAACAGTTTTGGGCTTGCCATCAGCGCTGCCAGCGATGCGCTGGTCATGGTGATGGGACAGAGATGCCCGGTTTCGAGCTGGGCCGTCAGGTAGAAACGGGCGGCGCGCGCCTGATGGCGGCGGCCGATCTCGGCATCGCCATTTTCCCAGACCGACGAATGCAGTCCGTTCGCCACCGACCGGCGCATCAGCGCATGATAGGCTGGATGGAACTCGACCAGATCGATGCGCCGGCCCTGGCGGTCATGGGTCCTGAGCTTCGGCGTTTCGACATTGGCGAGGCGGGCCAGTTCCTGCGCCTCCTGCGTCAGCACGAAACGGCCAAGCCCATCGAGGTCCTTGCGCACCGGATCGGAAAAACGCTCGGCAAGCTGGATCAGCAACGGATCGCCCCGCCAGGCGTTGCCGCCTGCCAGCGGCGGCGGCTGGTTCGTCACGTCGTCGGTCACGCACTGTCCTTACCATCACAAGGCCACGAATCCGAAGCCATCAGCAGTTTATAACCCAAGCCGCGCAACGCGCGCGACGAAAATACCGGGGAGAAAGGCCGCAATACAAAGCTGGTGCTTGCAGCCAAAGGTCCTCCACCCTATAGCAGCGCCTTGAGATGACCGACGCTTCGTCCCTGCCACTCTATCCCCACCGCCATCTTCTGGGCATCCGCGATCTTTCACCCGCCGACATCGAGCTTTTGCTGGACAGGGCGGACCGATCGGTCGCGATCTCGCGGCAGTCGGAGAAAAAGGCCTCGACGCTGCGTGGCCGCACTCAGATCAATCTGTTCTACGAAGCTTCGACACGTACGCAATCGTCGTTCGAACTGGCCGGAAAACGGCTCGGCGCCGACGTCATGAACATGTCGGTGGCCAGCTCTTCGGTGAAGAAGGGCGAGACGCTGATCGACACAGCGATGACGCTGAACGCCATGCATCCCGACATCCTGATCATCCGCCACCAGTCGGCGGGTGCCGCCGCGCTGCTGGCGCAAAAGGTCGGCTGCTCGGTGATCAATGCCGGCGACGGCGCCCATGAGCACCCGACGCAGGCGCTGCTCGACGCGCTGACCATCCGCCGCGCCAGAGGCCCGCTGTCGAAGCTGATCGTGGCGATCTGCGGCGACATCCTGCATTCGCGCGTGGCGCGCTCCAACATCATGCTGCTCAATGCGCTCGGCGCGCAGGTGCGCGTCGTGGCGCCGTCGACGCTTTTGCCCGCCGGCATCGAGAAAATGGGCGTGACCGTCACCCGTTCGATGGCCGAAGGGCTCAAGGACGCGGATGTGGTGATGATGCTGCGGCTGCAGCGCGAGCGGATGGAAGGCGCCTTCGTGCCTTCGGTGCGCGAGTATTTCCACTATTTCGGCCTCGACGCCGAGAAGCTGAAGGCGGCCAAGGACGGCGCTTTGGTCATGCATCCCGGCCCAATGAATCGCGGCGTCGAGATCGCCTCGGAAATTGCCGACGGTCCGCAGAGCGTCATCCAGGAACAGGTGGAGATGGGTGTTGCCGTGCGCATGGCGGTGATGGAAGCGCTGCTCGATCCCCGCCGCAATTATGAGGGCCGCAAAGTTGAGGGCCGCGGCGCATGAGCACAACGGTCTTCAGCCGGGCCCGCATCGTCGATCCGTCGCGCGGCATCGATGAGGTCGGCACGGTCATTGTCGAGGGCCGCAAGATCGTCGCTGCCGGCAAGTCGGCCTTGAACCAGGGCGCTCCGCAAGATGCTACCGTCATCGACTGCTCCGGCAAGGCTGTTATCCCCGGCCTGATCGATGCGCGCGTCTTCATCGGCGAACCGGGCGGTGAACATCGCGAGACCATCGCTTCGGCCAGCGTGGCGGCGGCTGCCGGCGGCGTCACTTCCATCGTCATGATGCCCGACACCGACCCCGTGATCGATAATGTCGCGCTGGTCGAATTCGTGCTGCGCACCGCCAAGGACACGGCCGTCGTCAACATCTTTCCGGCGGCGGCGATCACAAAAGGCCTCGAAGGCCGCGAGATGACCGAATTCGGCCTGCTGCGCGAGGCCGGCGCGATCGCCTTCACTGACGGGCGGCACACCATATCAAGCGCACTGGTGATGCGCCGCGCGCTGACCTATGCGCGCGATTTCGGCGGCGTGATCGCGCATGAAACCCAAGACGCCGACCTCGCTTCGTCAGGCGTCATGAACGAAGGCCTCTATGCCAGCTGGCTCGGCCTTGCCGGCATTCCGCGCGAGGCCGAGTCCATTCCGCTGGAGCGCGACCTTGCGCTGGCGCGGCTGACTGGCGGAGCCTATCACGCGGCCAAGATCTCGACCGCCATGGCGGCAAACGCGGTAACGAGGGCCAAGGCCGACGGCGCCAACGCCACATCAGGCGTCTCGATCCACAATCTGTCGCTCAACGAGAACGATGTCGGCGAATACCGCACCTTCTTCCGGCTGACGCCGCCGCTGCGCGCCGAGGAAGACCGGCTGGCGATGATCGAGGCGGTCAAGGACGGCACGATCGACATCATCGTATCCTCGCACGACCCGCAGGACGTCGACACCAAGCGCCTGCCTTTCGCCGACGCCGCGGCCGGTGCCATCGGACTGGAAACGCTGCTTGGCGCGGCGCTGCGGCTCTACCACAATGGCGATATGACGCTGCTCAGGTTGCTTGAGACATTGTCCACCGCCCCGGCAAGACTGTTCGGCCTGCCCGGCGGCACGCTGAAGCCGGGTGCCGTCGCCGACCTTGCGCTGGTCGATCTCGACGAGCCATGGATCGTCAGCGAAAGCGGCATCCGTTCGCGCTCGAAAAACACCTGTTTCGAAGGCGCGCGGCTGCAGGGCAAGGTCTTGCAAACGATAGTGGCGGGCCGCACAGTGTTTTCGGCCTAGGGGCATAGCTGGGGGAACAATGGCTTACGGCATCATCTTGGCGCTGGTGTTCGGCTATCTGCTCGGCTCGATCCCGTTCGGCCTCCTGATCACCCGTGCCGCCGGCCTTGGCGACGTCCGCAACATCGGCTCCGGCAATATCGGCGCCACCAATGTGCTGCGCACCGGCAACAAGGGCCTGGCTGCCGCCACGCTGCTGCTCGACGCGCTGAAAGGCACGGCGGCGGTGCTGATCGCCGGTTACTTTGCCCCGGAACTCGGGCTCTGGGCCGGCCTCGGCGCCTTTTTCGGCCATCTCTTCCCGGTCTGGCTCGGTTTCAAGGGCGGCAAGGGGGTCGCCACCTATCTCGGCGTGCTGATTGCATTGGCCTGGCAGGTGGCACTGATCTTCGCCCTCGTCTGGCTGGCCATGGCTTTCCTGTTCCGCTATTCCTCGCTGGCGGCGCTGACGGCAGCAATCGTCGTGCCGATCGCGCTCTATGTCCTCAGCACGCCCGAGATTGCCGGGCTGTTCGCGCTGATGAGCCTGATCGTCATCGTAAAACACCGGGCCAACATTACCCGGCTGCTGGCCGGCACCGAGAACAAGATCGGGGCCAAGGAGTGAGCCAGCGCGCCGCCGGGACGCGGCTCAGCGACCGGCAGCGGTTGAGCTGGCTTCGTTTGATCCGCACGCCGAATGTCGGCCCGGCCACTTTTCGCGACCTGATCAACCGTTTTGGCTCGGCCGAGACGGCGCTTGAGATGCTGCCCGAGCTGATGATTTCGGGCGGCGCCAGAAAGGTCGTCCGCATCCCGACGATGGCCGAGGCCGAGGCGGAACTGGAGACAGCCCGGCGGGCCGGCGCCCGCTTCGTCGGCATTGGCGAGGCCGACTATCCGCCGCTGATGAAAAGCATGGACCATCCGCCGCCGCTGCTCGCGGTCAAGGGCGAAGGCGCGGTGTTCCGGCTGCCGGCAGTCGCCATAGTCGGCGCCCGCAACGCCTCGCTGGCCGGCATCAAGATGGCGCGAACGCTCGCCGCCGAACTCGGCCGCGACGGCTTCGGTATCGTCTCCGGCCTGGCGCGCGGCATCGACACGGCAGCCCATCAGGGCAGCCTTGCGTCAGGTACGATCGGTGTGCTGGCCGGCGGCCTCGACCTGCCCTACCCGCCGGAGAATGCCGCATTGTGCAACGAGATTGCCGAGCGCGGCGGCGCCATCATTTCAGAGATGCCGTTCGGCTGGCAGCCGCGCGCCCAGGATTTTCCGCGCCGCAACCGCCTTGTCGCCGGTGCGGCATTGGGGCTGGTCGTGGTCGAGGCGGCGCTACGTTCCGGCTCGCTGATCAGCGCCAGGCTTGCCGGCGAGATGGGCCGGCTGGTCTTCGCCGTCCCCGGCTCGCCGCTCGATCCGCGCGCCGCCGGCGCCAACGCCTTGCTCAAGGACGGCGCCACCCTGGTCACCGAGGCATCAGACATTACCGGTGCGATCGCGCCGCTGGTCGGCGCACTGGCGCCAAGGACGTCGCTGCTCGAAGAGCCGCCCGACTTTTCGGCAACACCGCCACCCGGCGAAGGCGACCGCGCCCGCGTCATCGAAGCGCTCGGCCCAACGCCAGTGGCGGTCGACGAAATCATCCGCCACACCGGCCTGCATCCCGCCCAGGTTTTCATGGTGCTGCTGGAACTCGACCTCGCCGGCCGGCTGGAGCGCCACGCCGGCGGCAATGTTTCGCTGGTGTGAGCGAGGTTTTCCGGATGACTCAGCGCACGTTTTTTGTGGAAACCTGCCCCGATGCTGGCCCCATCCGGCTACTGCCGGTCGCGTTTGTCGCGGCAGATCAGTCTTTACCTGCAAATCCCGGTCGCCGCCTTCGAACGAAACAGACTTGTGCCTTGCCCTTTGCCATGCCGAAAACCTCCTATCGTTGCCGGCAGGATAGACGTCGGGCACAATCGTCAATTGGGCAGGATGCGGAAATTGCGGTTTGACTGTTCGGCGCTGCCAGCGCTTATCGTGCCCCCAAAAGGGCATCTGGGGCTCAAGAAAATGCGACTTGACAGCATTCAGGTGGGACGCGGAGCCGCAGCGTTTTTGGTTGTTCTGCTGCATTCGGAACTCGCTGTCACCAAATATTTCGGCGCGCCTATCACGAATGGCGCGCTGCTCTTTGGCAAGGCAGGGGTCGACTTCTTTTTCGTCCTGTCAGGTTTCATCATTTGGTGGGTGCACAGCCCCGACATCGGGAACAAGCCCAGACTCGCAAACTATGCGATGAAGCGTTCGCGCAGAATCTATCCGACCTATTGGGTGGCTCTGGCCTGTGTGATTGCGATTTTTGCTGTGATGCCGGAAGCGGGAACTGGCCGCGAATTGGAGTTACCGTCTGTGCTCCGCGCGATCTTGTTATTTCCCAATCCAGACGGGCAGATACTCGGCGTCGCGTGGACACTTTGCTACGAGATGGTTTTCTACATCCTGTTCGGCATCTTGATATTCGCGCCGATAACCGGGATCGTTTTAATGGCTGGCTGGCTGTTGTGCGCCATGGCCTTTCCCGACGCGAACTCCTTCATTTTTGCGCCATATCCTGCTCATTTCGCCATGGGTATGGCGGCCGCGTTCCTATCGAGGGGCTTAAACCTTCGCCATGGCGTCGCTATCGCGGCGGCTGGAGTGTGCCTCTTTGCTGCTTGTGCCGTTGCCGAACAGCATCTTGGCGAGGTCGCCCGCCATTTGTGCTACGCCGTCTCCAGCATGGTGATCATTGTCGGTCTTTGCAGCATGGATCTGAAATCGCCCACTTCATGGCCAAAGCCATTGCTGCTGTTGGGCGCGGCGTCCTACTCCTTGTACCTGGTTCACTATCCAACGCTCGTCGGAGCCAACAAGCTGCTCTCAAACGTGTACCCAGAACTTTCTCCGTCGATCGCGCTCATTTGCGCGATCGCTGTGGCGACTGGAGCCGGGATTACTTTCCATCTCGTAGTTGAGCGACCAATCGGCGAGTTCCTACAGCGTCGAGACTCGCGAATAGTGCAGGCGGCGCCCGGTTAGGCTGCCAGGGGCGGCATGTTCTTGAAGACATGCGCGGCGTGGGCCACCGCGCCCCCTGCCACGCTCACATCACAGGCGGTGTCCACAAAGGCGGCGTTGCCTTCAAGTGCCATGATAATCTTCGTCCCGGTTACACCTGCGATGGTGATCGCATAGGTGACTGTGAGGTTGGCGGCATCGTTAAGCACCACCGTTCTAATGGCCGCCGTAGTGACCGCAGTGACCCCGACGAGTCGCCGGAATTATCTGCCCGGCGCGATGCACCGCCATTCAGGCAAGCCGCCACGTCTCCTGATCCTGCGCCTGGCCGCCTGAATCGGCACGCCACAAAGCTTGTGGCTTTGGGCGGGGAACAACCAGCGAATGGCTCGTGCGAGCAAATGTTCTCGCACGGCCTCGCATTTTCTCGCATGTTCCGGCTCTGTTCCAGACGCCAAATCGCTAAGTGATTGAAGTTCCACGTGAAAAATTGGTGAGCGCGCAGGGATTCGAACCCTGGACCTACTGATTAAAAGTCAGTTGCTCTACCGGCTGAGCTACGCGCTCCCGCGGGCTCAGGATGCCGCCCTCGAAATTGCGCGGAACATAGGGAGAGTGTCTCGAACGGTCAACCGGAAAAAGAGGCCGCGCAAGCCGGACTTTTTGCGGTCTCCTGACGCCTCGCAAGCCGTCTCGACAAGATCGGGGTGGCTGTCTCGCACGAAAGCCGAGACCTATTACAAATCAGCAGCTTGCTGTTTTTCGCGGAACAATTGCGCAACCTGCCCGTTTTTGTCGGCACAAGGGACGACGCTTTCAAGGAGAAGACCATGAACAGGATCATGTCGGGCTTGCTGGCGACCGTGCTGTCAGCGTCATTCGCTGTAGCACAAATCGTGCCCGTCAACGCCCAGCCCATCTACGTGCCGCTGGGTCAGAACATCTCGTCGGATGTCCAGACCGTTCAGGATGAACGGTGGAGGTGGAGGAACCGGGATTTCTCGCGTCGCGATTTCCGCCGTGATTCCCGTCGCGATTTTTCTCGCCGTGATTTCCGTCGCGATTTTTCTCGCCGTGATTTCCGTCGCGATTTTTCTCGCCGCGATTTTTCCCGCCGCGATTTTTCCCGCCGCGATTTTCGTCGTTTCGCCCGTAACGACGATTACAGGTATTGGCGCGGCTATCGCGGCTATCGCTACTATCGCCCTGGCTATCGTCGCTACAACGACTACTGGTTCCCGCTGGCTGCCTTCGCCACTGGGGCGCTGATCACCGGCGCGATCGTCAACAACCAGTACCGCCGCGTCTATCGCGGCGATGCCCACGTGGAGTGGTGCTACAACCGCTACAGATCTTACCGGGCCTATGACAACACGTATCAGCCTTACTACGGCCCCCGCCGGCAGTGCATCTCGCCCTATTGATAAGCCGGGGCAGAGCTGAACAAGAGTCGTTGAAGAGAAGAGCCTGGGCTGACGAAGGCGCAGGCTTTTTCTTTCGGTGCGCGAATCTACAGCGTGCTCAGTGTCCGGCGCACAGCATGGCGCCAACCCGCCAGCTTTGCGGAACGGACCGATGCATCCATGTCCGGTCGAAACCGTCGCTCCAGCGCCCAGCTTCTGGCGAATTCCCTTGTCTTCGGCCAGACGCCCGCCTTCGAGCCGGCCAGCCATGCCGCACCGAGCGCCGTCGTCTCCAGGATGGTCGGACGGTCGACCGGCGCATCGAGGATGTCCGCAAGCCGCTGCATCGTCCAGTCCGACGCCACCATGCCGCCATCGACCCTGAGAACGGTCTTCGCTGACGCGCCCTTCCAGTCCTTGCGCATCGCGTCGAGCAGGTCGCGCGTCTGAAACGCAACGGACTCGAGTGCGGCACGGGCAAATTCCGCCGGGCCCGAATTGCGGGTCAGCCCGAAGATGGCGCCGCGCGCTTCGGCGTCCCAGTGCGGCGCGCCAAGCCCGACGAAAGCCGGCACCAGATAGACTTGTTGGGTCGGGTCGGCGCTCGCCGCCAGCACGCCGCTCTGCTCGGCCTTGCCGATCACCTTGATGCCGTCGCGCAGCCATTGCACGGCAGCACCCGCGATGAAGATCGATCCTTCCAGCGCGTAAGTGGTCTTGCCGTTCAGCCTGTAGGCAATGGTCGTCAACAGCCGGTTCTTCGAGCGCACCAGATCGCTGCCGGTGTTGAGCAGCGCGAAGCAGCCGGTGCCATAGGTGGATTTCATCATGCCCGGCTCGAAACAGGCCTGGCCGATGGTCGCCGCGTGCTGGTCGCCAGCCACACCGAGAATCTTTATCTCTGCGCCGAACAGGCTTTTCTCTGTGATTCCATAGTCGTCGGCGCAATCCTTCACCTGCGGCAGCATTCTTGCCGGTATACCGAGAATGGCCAGGAGCTCGTCGTCCCAGGCATTCTTTTCGATGTTGTAGACCAGCGTGCGCGAGGCGTTGGTGGCATCGGTGGCGTGAACCTTGCCGCCAGTCAGCCGCCAGATCAGAAAGCTGTCGATGGTGCCGGCCAGCAATTCGCCGTTCTCGGCGCGTTTTCTGGCGCCCTTCACCTTGTCCAGAATCCAGGCGATCTTGGTGCCGGAGAAATAGGGATCGAGCAGCAGGCCGGTCTTTCTGGTGAACGTCTTCTCCAGCCCCTGCTTCCTCAATTTCTGGCACAGCGGCGCGGTGCGGCGGTCCTGCCAGACAATCGCGTTGTGGATCGGCTTGCCGGTCGCCCTGTCCCAGATGACGACGGTTTCGCGCTGGTTGGTGATGCCGATTGCCGCGATGTCGGCGGCCTTTCGCCCGGCAGCAGCCAAGGCTGCCTTGCAGGTCGAAGCGACCGTGTCCCAGATTTCCTCTGGATCGTGCTCGACCCAGCCGGAGGCCGGATAGTGCTGGGCAAACTCCTTTTGTCCGCTGCCTACAAGTTTCATGGACCCATCGAACACGATGGCGCGGCTGGACGTGGTGCCCTGGTCGATCGACAAGATGTATCCGGTCATGCTGTCTACCCCTCAGTTACAACGAAGGGAGACGGCTCGCGCCGCCTCCCTGTTAGCCTCTTTTTCCGCTTTCGCGTTCGGCAAGCCTACTGGGTGGTCCAGCGCTTGATCAGTTCCTCATAGACGATGGTCTCGCCTTTCGGCTTCTCGTTCTCGAGTTTGGCCTTAGGACCGTTCGGCTTGCCCAACCATTCGGCCGGATCTTTCGGCTCGTTGAGTCGCGGACCACAGCCGCCATAGACCTTAGCGGACTCGTCGGCGGCCTGCATGCGGGCCATCGTGATGTCCATTTCCTCAGCGAGGCGGTCCATCGCCTGCTGCGGCGTGAACGCCCCGGAGTTCACGTCGCCGATCTGCTGCCACCAGATCTGGGCGAGCTTCGGGTAGTCGGGCACGTTGATGCCGGTCGGCGACCAGGCGACCCGGTCTGGAGAGCGGTAGAACTCCACCCAGCCGCCGAGTTTGGGCGCACGGTCGGTAAACGACTGATGCCGGATGTCGGAATCGCGGATCAGAGTGAGCCCGACATGGGACTTCTTCAAAGACACGGTCTTCGACACGACGAACTGCGCATAAAGCCAGGCGGCCTTGGCACGATCGGCCGGGGTCGATTTCAGGATCGTCCAAGAGCCCACGTCCTGATAGCCGATCTTCTGCCCTTCCTTCCAGTACGGGCCGTGCGGCGACGGGGCCATGCGCCACAACAAATTGCCCTGATCATCGACCGTGTTGTTGCCTTCCGACTTGGGCTTCACCATGTCGGCGAGGAAAGCCGTGTACCAGAAGATCTGCTGGGCCACGTTGCCTTGGCTCAGCGCGGGCAGCGACTGGTAGAAATCGTAGCTCGCTGCTCCGGGAGGCGCAAAGTTGCGCAGCCACTCGTCCCACTTTGCGATGGCATAGACCGACGCCGGACCATTCGCCTCGCCACCGCGCGAAACGCTCGCGCCGACAGGATTGCAGGTGCCCGCCTCCATGCGAATGCCCCATTCGTCGATCGGGATGCCATTCGGCTCGCCGGGGCTGCCGGTACCGGCCATGGACAGCCACGCGTCAGTCATGCGCCAACCAAGATCGGGCGCGCGCTTGCCGTAGTCCATGTGTCCGAAGACCTGAACGCCGTCGATTTCCTTCACGTCCTTGGAGAAGAATTCGGCGATATCCTCGTAGGCGGACCAGTTCACCGGGACGCCGAGATCGTAGCCATACTTGGCCTTGAACTTTTCCTTGAGTTCCGGCTTGTCGAACCAGTCCTTGCGGAACCAGTAGAGGTTGGCGAACTGCTGGTCCGGGAGCTGGTAGAGCTTGCCGTCCGGGCCGGTCGTGAACTTGATGCCAATGAAGTCTTCGAGATCGAGCGTCGGAAGGGTGACATCCTTGCCTTCGCCGGCCATGAAATCGGTGAGATTCACGGCAAGCTGCAGCCGCGAATGGGTGCCGATCAGGTCGCTGTCGTTGACATAAGCGTCATAAAGGTTGCGGTTGGTCTGCATCTGGGTCTGCACGGCCTGGACGACTTCGCCCTCGCCGAGGATTTGGTGGTTGACCTTGATGCCGGTGATCGCCTCGAACGCCTTGGTGAGCACGGTCGATTCATAGGTGTGTGTCGGGATACCTTCCGACAGCACGTTGACCTCCATGCCGGCGAACGGTTTCGCGGCATCGACAAACCATTGCATTTCGGCTTCCTGAGCCGAGCGATCAAGGGTCGAAAGGCCATTGATTTCCGTGTCAAGGAATGTCTTGGCTTCGTCCATGCCTGCGTAGGCCTGACTGGCCCCGAGCAGCAGGACTAGTGCCGTTGTCGATGTTAGTAGGTGACGTCGCATGAGGTTCCTCCCATTTCGGTTTCAAGTGCGATCGGAGCGGTCGTTGCGCGGCCGCTCCAACAGTTTCTCCCCCTAGACGAATCGAAAAACGCCGATGGCGTAGACGATCGAGAGGGCGAGTGCCCACCACAGGTTGGGTCCAACAAGACCCAGCCAAGCGAGATGGATGTAGGCGCTGCCTAGCAGCGAAATGAACAGTCGGTCGCCACGCGTAGTGTCGAGCCCGAGAACGCCATGGCGCGGCGCTCCGCCAGGACTGGCCCACTCCCACACGGTCATTCCGACCAGAAGAAGCAGGATCACGCCAAAGAAGGTGGCGGTCTGCCAAGTCCAGGCCATCCATGACAGATCCATCGTCTTTACTCCTTCCCCGCGCTGCCGCTAGACGCGGCCGAGCGCAAACCCCTTGGCGATATAGTTCCGGACGAACCAGATGACGATCGCGCCCGGAACGATGGTGAGCACGCCGGCGGCCGCCAGCAATCCGAGTTCGTAGCCCGATGTGCTCGCCGTCCGGGTCATCACGGCGGCGATCGGCTTCGCGGCGACAGATGTCAGCGTCTTGGCGAGCAACAGCTCGACCCAAGAGAACATGAAGCAGAAGAACGCCGTGACACCGATGCCGGAAGCGATCAGCGGCATGAATATCTTCACGAAGAACCGCGGCCAGGAATAGCCGTCTATGAAGGCCGTCTCGTCGATCTCCTTCGGCACTCCGGACATGAAACCTTCGAGAATCCACACTGCGAGCGGTATGTTGAACAGGCAGTGCGCCAGCGCAACGGCCCATGGCGTGTCGAAGAGATTGATGGCCGAGTAGAGCTGGTAAAAGGGCAGCGCGAAAACCGCCGGAGGCGCCATGCGGTTGGTCAGCAGCCAGAAGAACAGGTGCTTGTCCCCAAGGAAGCGGTAGCGCGAGAAGGCATAGGCAGCGGGCAGCGCCACGCTGACCGAAATCGCAGTGTTGATAAATACATAGCTGATGGAGCTGATGTAGCCATTGTACCAAACGGGGTTGGTGAGGATCTCGACATAGCTTGCCACCGTGAAACTGCGTGGCCACAATGAAAAGCCGCCGAGGATTTCGTTTGTCGTCTTGAACGACATGTTGAGCAGCCAGTAGATCGGCAGCATCAGGAAGATGATGTAGACCGTCGGCACGAGCCAAAGGAAGCGCGCCTCCCGGCCGCGTCCGCTCATTACGCTCGCCGACTGGAGACCCGCCGCATTCGACGCCGGTGGCGGCGTTGTCTGCTCTCGCATCAAAATGTCGCCCCTTTTATCCCCAAGGCCTTCCTTCACCGATGTCATCTCAGCCCTCCGCTTCGGATTGGGTCATCAGGGTGTAGAAGAGCCACGACACCAGCAGCGTCATCAGGAAGTAGATGATGCTCATGGCCGCCGCGATTCCGAGGTTGAATTCGCCGAGCGCTGCCTTGACAAGATCGATCGACAGGAAGGTCGTGGCATTGCCCGGTCCCCCGCCTGTCAGTACGAACGGTTCAGTGTAGACCATGAAGGAATCCATGAACCGCAGCAGCATGGCAATGGTCAGCACGCGCTTCATCTTGGGCAGCTGGATAAAGCGGAACACCGACCAACGTGATGCACCGTCAATCTTTGCAGCCTGATAGTAGGCGTCGGGTATCGAGACGAGGCCTGCATAGGCAAGCAGCACCACCAGCGAGGTCCAATGCCATACGTCCATCAGGACGACGGTGAACCACGCCGACAGCGGCTGGCTGGTGAAATTGTAGCTGATGCCCATCGCGTTGATAACATAGCCGAGCAGCCCGATGTCCGGCAGCGCAAAGATGTTCCACATAGCGCCGACGACATTCCATGGGATCAGCAACGGCAGCGACATCAACACCAGGCAGACCGCGACCCATGGGCCGGAACGCGGCATGGCAAGCGCCACCGCCACGCCCAGCGGCACCTCGATCAGCAGGATTAACCCGGTGAAGGCGAACTGGCGCAGGAGCGATGCGTGGAAGCGCGGCGAATTAAGCACTTCCTGGAACCACTTAACGCCTTCAAAGAAGAACAGGTTGTTTCCGAACGTCTCCTGAACTGAATAGTTGACCACCGTCATCAGCGGGATGATTGCGTTGAACGCCACCAGCACCAGCACCGGGAGCACCATGAACCACGCCTTGTTGTTCCAGGTCTTATCCATGGAGTTCAGCCTCCCATCTCGACGCGCCAGGAATCGGCATAGATATTGATTCCCGCCGGGTCGAAAGCGATCTTCGGATCGGCGGGAATGACCTCGTCCTCGCCGACGATCGCCGCGATGTCGCGGCCTTCGAAACTGGCGCGCACCACCTTGTGGCGGCCGATATCCTCGACCTTGCGGATTGAAACAGGCATGCCGCTGGCGCCAAGCCTGACATATTCGGGGCGGATGCCAAGTTCGATCACGCCTGTGGTCCCAGCTTTAGGTGCGCCCGGCAATTCGATCGTCTGGCTGCCGAGCCGCGCACTCCTGCCTTCGACCGCGACCGGCATGACGTTCATGCCCGGCGAGCCGATGAAATAGCCGACGAAGGTATGCTTGGGGCGCTCGAACAGTTCGGCCGGAGAGCCGATCTGCACGATCTCGCCCTCATACATGACGACGACGTTTTCGGCGAAGGTGAGCGCCTCGGTCTGGTCGTGCGTGACGTAGACCATGGTGAAACCGAAGCGCCTGTGCAACTGCTTCAACTGCGAGCGCAGCACCCACTTCATATGCGGGTCGATGACGGTCAGCGGCTCGTCAAACAGGATCGCGTTGACATCGGAGCGCACCAACCCGCGTCCGAGCGATATCTTCTGCTTCTGGTCAGCGGTCAGCCCCCTCGCCCTTCTCTTGGCCATGTCGGCCAGACCGGTCATTTCCAGGGTATCGCGCACCTTGCGGTCGACGTCGGGTTCCGGAACGCCGCGGTTGCGCAGCGGGAAGGCCAGATTGTCGTAGACGGTCATGGTGTCGTAGATGACCGGGAACTGGAACACCTGAGCTATGTTGCGCTCCTGCGTCGACAGATTGGTCACGTCCTTGCCGTCGAACAGAAGCTCGCCGTGCGACGGATACAACAAGCCGGAAATGATGTTGAGCAGCGTGGTCTTGCCGCAGCCCGACGGCCCGAGCAGCGCATAGGCGCCGCCGTCCTCGAAGGCGTGATGCACCTCCTTCAGCGCATAGTCCTTGTCCGACTTCGGATGCGGCCCGTAGGCGTGGCGGATGTGATGGCAGTCGATGCGCGCCATGTGCCCTCCTCAAGCCGCCAGCATCTGTGTCGGCGTGGCCGAGCGGCCATTCGCGTCGAACACCATGATGTGCCGCGGGTCGATGAATACCTCGATGGTCTGGTCCGGCTCGAACACCTGGATGCCGTGCTCCAGCATGACCCAGCGGACATCGGCGAAGTCGAGATGCACAAAGCTTTCAGAACCGGTGATCTCGGTGACCGACACCTTTGCTCTCACCGCCACCGCCGACGGGCTCGGCCGGGCAAGGGAGAGATGGTGGGGCTGGAAGCCGATCGTGTAACTCGTATCGGCAATACCGGCGAGTTCAGCCGGCACCGGGAGGCTCACCCCACCATCAAGAAGGAAGCTCGAACCGCTCTTCTTCAGCACGATCGTGTTGAGCGGCGGATCGGCGAACGTCCTGGCCGTGACGAGGTCGTTCGGCCTGCGGAAGACGTCGATCGTCGGGCCGAACTGAGTAATGCGGCCTTCGGAAAGCGTCGCCGTGTTGCCGCCGAGCAGCAAGGCTTCGTGCGGCTCGGTCGTGGCGTAGACGAAGATGGTGCCGGTCGCCGCGAAGATCTTCGGCAACTCCGCGCGCAACTCCTCGCGCAGCTTGTAGTCGAGGTTGGCGAGCGGCTCGTCGAGCAGCACGAGGCTGGCGTTCTTGACGATGGCGCGCGCCAGCGCGGTGCGCTGCTGCTGGCCGCCGGAAAGGCTGAGCGGCGTGCGGTCGAGGAAGGGCGTCAGCTTGAGAAGGGCTGCGGCATTGCGCACCTCCTTGTCGATCTTTGCCCGCTCGGCACCGGCCACCCTCAGCGGCGAAGCGATGTTCTCGTAAACGGTCATCGCCGGATAGTTGATGAACTGCTGGTAGACCATGGCGACGTTGCGCTTCTGCACCGGGATGCCGGTGACATCCTTGCCATCGAACCAGACCGAGCCGGATGTCGGCACATCAAGGCCGGCCATCAGCCGCATCAGGCTGGTCTTGCCGGCAAGCGTCGGCCCGAGAAGGACGTTGAGCGAGCCGTGCTGAAGCGTCAGCGAGACATCGCGTATATGCTCCGTCGCCCCGACCGTCTTCGTCACGTTTCTCAGTTCCAGCATGATGCCTCCTCCCAGGCTTTCTGCATGACTATTCAGCAGCCGCGACATGGCGCCGGCTTATCCCGCGCATGAATTCGTCGAGCGCTGCCGCCTGCTCGCGGCTCAGATGCAGGCCGCGCTTGGTCCTGCGCCACAATACATCTTCGGCCGTCACCGCCCATTCATTTTGAACGAGGTAGCGCACCTCGGCCTCGTAGAGATCGGCGCCAAAGTTGCGGCCAAGATCGGCATTCGATCTGGCGAGGCCCAGCAGCATCCTTGCGCGAGTCCCGTAAAGCCGGGTCAGGCGGCGCGCCAGACGCGCATCGAGGAACGGATAGGCCGTTTTCAGTTTCGCCACTTCGGCGTCGAAGCCGCTCGCCGGGAAATCGCCGCCCGGCAGCGGCGCGTTTGCCGTCCACGGCTTGCCGCGCTTGCCGAGAAAACCCTCGATTTTCTCGAGCATCGATTCCGACAGCCGGCGATAGGTGGTGATCTTGCCGCCGAAGGTGTTGATGATCGGCGCCGTGCCATCGCCGCCGTCGGTCTTCAGCACATAATCGCGGGTCGCTTCCTGGGCCTTCGAGGCGCCGTCGTCATAAAGCGGGCGCACGGCGGAATAGGTCCAGACGATGTCGGAGCGCTTGACCGGTTGCGCGAAATATTCACTCGCCGCAGCACAGAGGTAATCGATCTCGGCATCGCTGATCTTCACGTCGTGCGGGTCGCCGGAAAAGTCCTGGTCGGTGGTGCCGATCAGCGTGAACTCTTCCTCGTAGGGGATGGCAAAGATGATGCGGCCATCCTTGTTCTGAAAGAAATAGGCACGCGGATCGTCGAATTTCTTGCTGATGACGATATGGCTCCCCTGTACCAGCCGGACATTGTGCACGTCGTTCAAGCCGACGGTAGCCGACAGCACGTGATCGACCCATGGGCCGGCGGCGTTGACCAAAAGCCGCGCCTTGACCTCCTCGGTGTCGCCGGTCCGCGTGTTTTCCAGCCTGACCGTCCAAAACTCGCCTTCACGGCGTGCGCCGGCGACTTTCGTGCGGGTTCGGATCGTTGCGCCGCGATCGGCGGCGTCGCGGGCGTTCAACGCCACCAGCCGTGCATCGTTGACCCAGCCGTCCGAATACTCGAAGGCCTTGCGAAACAACGGCTTCAGCGGCTTGCCGGCTGGGTCGTTTGCCATATCCAGCGTCTTGGTCGCCGGCAGCAATTTGCGCCCGCCAATGTGGTCGTAAAGGAAAAGGCCGAGCCTGATCAGCCAGGCCGGGCGCAGGCCCTTGGCATAGGGCAGCACGAAGCGCATCGGCCAGATGATGTGCGGCGCGTTCTTCCAGAGGATCTCGCGCTCCATCAGCGCCTCGCGCACCAGGCGGAACTCATAGAACTCCAGATAGCGCAAGCCGCCATGGATCAGTTTGGTCGAGCCCGAGGACGTGCCGCTGGCCAGATCGTTCATCTCGGCAAGGAAGACTGAGAAGCCGCGCCCAACCGCATCGCGGGCAATGCCGCAGCCGTTGATACCGCCACCGATGACGAAGATGTCATGGATCGGGGGTGCGCTCACAAAAAGTCCTCCCGGATTTCGCATTGCAGCATTTTTAGGCTTTGAGAAACCTTGTCGGGATTATTTCGAAATAGGAACGAATGTCAAACGAAATATAAACAGCAGGAGTTTCGCTACGGCACCATCAACGGCACCATCTAGGAGAGCGAGGTTTCGATCAGTTGGACCTCTGCTTCCTGGCAGATCTTGCGAACCGACGGGATGTCGCAGCGGTCGGTGATGAAGGTGTTGACCTGCGATAGGTGGCCGATGCGAACCGGCGCCGTCCGCTCGAACTTGGTCTGGTCGGAAACGAGGATGACATGCCGGGCATTCGCGATGATCGCCTGCGCCACCTTCACTTCGCGAAAATCGAAATCGAGCAACGCACCGTCATGATCGATCGCCGAGGCGCCGATCACCGCGTAGTCGACTTTGAACTGCCTGATGAAATCGACCGCCGCCTCGCCGACCACACCGCCGTCGGAGCCACGCACGACGCCGCCGGCAATAACGACTTCGATCGAAGGATATATGCGCATCCTGTTGGCAACATTGATATTATTGGTGATGACCATCAGGCCGGCATGATCGAGAAGCGCCTTGCTGACCGACTCCGTCGTGGTGCCGATATTGATGAACAGCGAGGCGTTGTCCGGGATCAGCCTGGCTGCGGCGCGGCCGATCGCCTCCTTCTCGTCGGCGGCGATCTTGCGCCTCGCCTCATATTCCATGTTCTCGATGCCGGACGGGAACAGCGCCCCGCCATGGATTCGGGAAAGCAGTCGCTGGTCGCACAGATCGTTAAGGTCCTTGCGGATGGTCTGCGGCGTCACGTTGAAATGCGTTGCCAGATCGTCGACCAGCACGCGGCCATTGTCCTTGGCCATCTGGATGATTTCGGCATGACGCGGCGACAGATACATTGGGGAAGCTCCCGTTTTCGTTTTTTTTGTCTATAGCGGAAAACGAAAGTGATGAAAAGGCGTAAGCCGGCTAATGAAATTACATGCGTCCAAGGACAAACCTCGACGCAACTTTGCCGGCCAATTTCAGGCCAGCCTGCGGGCGATTTCGGTGATGACCATGAACGCCGTGTCGACATCCGCCGCCGTCGTCTCGAACTGACCGACCTGAAAGCGGATCGCGACCTGCCCGTCCACCCGTGTCTGCGTCAGGTAGATGCGGCCATCATCGTTGATCGCGTTGACCAACCGTAGGTTGTGTTGGTTCGATTCGGTGCCGGCCACCAAATGCCGGAACGAGAACAGCGACAGCATCGGCTCCGAGACGATCTCGAAATCCGGTTCCTTGGCCAGCCGCTCGGCCAGCCCTTCGCTCCAGGCGACATGGTTGCGAATCATGGTCCGCAGATTTTCCAGTCCGTGGGCGCGCAGCAGGAACCAGAGTTTTAGTGCGCGAAAGCGCCGCCCGAGCGGCACCGACCATTCGGAATAGTTGATGATGCCGTCGCGCCCATGCGTCTTTAGGTAATCCGGTTTTATGGCCAGCGTCCGCACCAGGTCGTCCGGCCGGCGGATGAACTGCATCGAGCAGTCGAACTGCGCGCCCAGCCATTTGTGCGGGTTGAAGACAATGGAATCCGCCTGCTCCACGCCCGCCCAGAAATGCCGGTATTCCGGACATATCATCGCCGATCCGGCCCAGGCGGCATCGACATGCAGATAGAGGCCGTGCCGCCTTGCCACAGCGGCAACTTCGGCGATGTCATCGGTGCCGCCGGTGCTGGTGCCGCCGACGCACGCGATGATGCCGGCCGGCAGCATGCCCGCTTGCCGGTCGGCGACGATAGCCGCTTCGAGAGCTGCGACATCCATGGCGCGGAAGCGGCCGGCAACCGGAATGCGCACGAGATTGTCCTCGCCGACGCCCGCCACCCAGATCGCCCGGTCGATGGAGGTGTGGACCTGATCGGAAGAATAGACGCGCAGTATCGGCTGGCCTTGCAGGCCCTTCTTGTTGCCCTGCCAGTCGAGCGCGCGCTCGCGCATGGTCAGCACGGCGGCCAGCGTCGCCGACGATGCCGAATCCTGCATGACGCCGGAAAACCCTTCCGGCAGACGAAGCGCCTGACGCATCCAGTCGACGACGCGCGTCTCGAGTTCGGTCGCTGCCGGCGAAGTTTGCCAGAGCATGCATTGCGCGGCCATCACCGAAACCAGATATTCCGCCAACACCGAGACCGGTGCGGCATTGGCCGGGAAATAGGCGAAGAAGCGCGGATGCTGCCAATGCGTCATGCCCGGCAGGATTTTTCGCTCGAAGTCGGCGAAGATTGCCTGCATCGTTTCGCCATGTTCCGGCGGCGAGACGTCGATGCTTCTAGAGATTTCGCCCGGCTCGACGAGCGGCCGCACCGGTCTTTCGCGAAGTGTGCTCCTGTAGTCGGCACCCCATTCGGCCGCGCGCAGCGACCATTCCCGAAATTCGTTGCTATTCATCTTGCTCTCCGTCGCATCCGGTCCAGCGATCAAAGAGCACGAAAAACGGAGGCTTTCACTCGGGAAAGTCAGGCAGGCTCGCAAAAGCAGCCTTCAGCGCGTTCGACCAGCCGTCCGAAATCGTCCGATAATATTGGTCGTCCTGGGCTATCCGCTTCTTCAGGCTGACCTTGAAGGCATCCTTTTCGTAGAACAGCAGGTCGAGCGGCAGACCGACCGACAGGTTCGATTTCAGTGTCGAGTCGAACGACACCAGCAGCAGTTTCACCGTCTCGGCGAAACTCATCGCCTTTTCATAGGCGCGGATGATGATCGGCTTGCCGTATTTGGTCTCGCCGATCTGGAAAAACGGCGTGTCTTCAGTCGATTCGATGAAATTGCCTTCCGGATAGATCATGAACAGCCGCGGCGCGCTGCCCTTGATCTGGCCGCCGAGGATGAAGGAGGCATTGAAGTAAGAATCGGCCTTTTCGCCCGCCGGCGACGAACTGGCGATGACTTCCTTGACGGTGTCGCCGACCAGCCGCACCGTCTGGTACATGGACGGCGTTTCAAGCAGTGTCGCGTGGCGATCGGCCACCGCCTTGGTGCGTTCGTCGAGCAGACTGACGACAGCTTGCGTCGTCGCCAGATTGCCGGCCGACATCAGCACAATGACGCGCTCGCCCGGCTCCTCCCAGACATGCATCTTCTTGAAGGTCGAGATCGAATCCATGCCGGCATTGGTGCGTGTGTCCGACATGAACACGAGCCCACGATCGATCTTCAAGCCGACGCAATAGGTCATCGAATCCCTTTGGCAGCAAACCTTGCCGGGGATTACTGCTCCACGGTGACGGTCACCGCAAGCTGTTCTTCCGCTTGTCCCAGTCGAATTCCCGATACGGGCGTGGCGTCGCGGTAATCACGGCCGGTTGCCACCTTCACATAGCGTTCGTCGGGGGAAATGCCGTTGGCGACATCGAACGCGACCCAGCCAAGGCCCGCAACATGCGCTTCGGCCCAGGCATGGCTCGCCGCCTGCTCGACCGCCGCATCCATCATCAAATAGCCGCTGACGTAGCGGGCCGGAAACCCCATGGCCCGCGCGGCGGCGGCAAAGATGTGGCTGTGGTCCTGGCAGACGCCGGTCTTGAGCGCCAGCGCGTCCTCGGCCGGGGTCGCTGCGTTGGTGGTGCCCGGCGTATACGCGACGCGTTCGCCGATCACCGCCATCAGCCGGTGCAATCTTTCGATATCGGCCCCCTCGCCGACCGAGGCCGCGAGTTCGCGAATGCCGCCGCCGATCGTGGTCAACGGCGTTTGTTGGGCAAACAGCCACAGCGGCGCGAACCCCTGATGTGGCCCGGAGACGCCTGATGTGTCGCGCGTCACAACCTCGCCCGATGCCTCGACGGTGATGTAATCGCGGTCACCTTCGACGCTCAAAAGCCGCGTGTCGTTGCCGAAATGGTCGGTGAAGCGCACTTCTTCGCGCGCCCCTTCGATCTTCAGCGCCCACGACAAGACGGTCTGCGTCGGTCCGCTGGCTGGAAGCAGCCGCAGCCGCTGCAACAGATAGTGCACCGGCGCGTCGTAGCGGTACTCAGTCCTGTGGGTGATCTTCAGCCGCATTGCTCTCGTCCCCTGAGCAAGATCGTTTCCGGAAATCGGCTTCCACTTTCCGAGATCATGCTCAATAAAACCTGTAGTCCTGCGCGATCTCGTCGCCGAGCCTGATGTTGTCGCGGATGAAATTGGCCAGGAATTCATGCAAGCCGGCGTCGAATATGTCCTTGATCGAGCCGGCGGACAGCATGGCCTGGGTCTTGCCGGCTGTCACATGACAGGCATGGCGCTCGCCATAATCATCGCCCAGGAATTTCAGGTGCTCCGTCAGGAAACGGTAGCAGAAGGTCAGTGAACGGGGCATGCGAACGTTGAGGATCAGATAGTCGGCAATGTTGCTCGGCTTGTAGTCGGCTTCGTAGACCCAGCGATAGGAGCGGTGCGCCGACACCGAGCGCAGGATCGATTCCCACTGGTAGTTGTCGAGCGTGGAGCCGACCCACGAGATCGACGGCAACAGCACGTAGTATTTCACGTCCAGAATACGTGCCGTATTGTCGGCGCGTTCGACATAGGTGCCGAGCTGCGAGAAATCGAAGATCTCGTTGCGCAGCATGGTGCCGTAGAACGCGCCGCGGATCAGCGCCGTTTCGCGCTTGATCGCGTCGAGCACGCTGGGCAGGTCGCGTTCGTCGATCGGCTTGGCCAGCATGCGCTTCAGCGACATCCAGGCCTCGTTGATGCTTTCCCAGGTTTCGCGCGTCAGGGCGGTGCGCACCATGCGGGCATTGTTGCGGGCGGTTTCGATCGACGTCATCGTGCTTGACGGGTTCCCTGTGTCGCGCAGCAGGAAATCGGCAACGTTGGCGGCGGTATAGTCGGAATACTTCTGCGTGAAGGCAGCGTCCGAACCAGCACTGAGCAGCACCGAATTCCACTCTTCGGAAGCGTTCTGGGTTCGGGTCAGCGCCATGCGCAGCCCGGCATCGACCAGCCGCGCCATGTTTTCCGCCCGCTCGATGTAGCGGTTCATCCAGTAGAGTCCGTTGGCGGTGCGGCCGAGAAGCATCTCAATCTGCCTCGATGTCGAGCGAATAGCGAATAGCGAATAGCGAATAGCGGAAAAAAGACTTCATGACTTTTGTTGCAGACTCCTGATCATCGAACGCAATATTGTCCCGATCTCCTCGGTTTGGTTAAGCAACCGACCACCCTCTTTCTCAACCATCAAGCCCACTCTCCCGGACAAGATCAGGTGCGTTTCCAATTCTTTCAGGGAACCTTGAGCAATGCGCAGAAATTGAATGAAGGCTCCCGTATTTTCTCGTCCGTGACCCTCCGCGATGTTTGCTGCGATTGACGCCGCCGAGCGCCTTATCTGAGAGGTCATTCGGTATGCTTCCTTGCTCGGGAACGCTGTCGTCACGGAATAACAATCTACCGCCAATTCGAAGGCTGCCTTCCAAACAATCAGGTCTCTGTAAGAATTGATCGCCGTCGCACACCCCCTATTCGCTACTCGCTATTCCCTACTCGCTACTTCCCAATTCTAATCATCCAGCACCCACGTATCCTTCGTCCCGCCGCCCTGGGACGAATTGACCACAAGCGAGCCTTCCTTCAGCGCCACACGCGTCAGCCCGCCCGGCACGATCTGGATCCGATCAGATACCAGCACGTAGGGCCTGAGATCGACATGGCGCGGCGCCAGCCCTTTGTCGGTCAGGATCGGACAGGTCGACAGCGCCAACGTCGGCTGGGCGATGTAGTTCGACGGTCTTGCCGCGAGTTTCTTGGAAAAATCCTCGCATTCCTTCTTGGTCGCCGCCGGCCCGACCAGCATGCCGTAGCCGCCGGAGCCATGCACCTCCTTCACCACCAGCTCGTCGATATGTTCGAGCACGTATTTCAGGCTGTCCGGCTCCGAGCAACGCCAGGTCGGGATGTTGCCGAGGATCGCCTTGCGGCCGGTGTAGAATTCGACGATCTCGGGCATGTAGGAATAGATCGCCTTGTCGTCGGCGATACCGGTTCCCGGCGCATTGGCGATGGTGATGTTGCCGGCACGGTAGACATCCATGATGCCCGGCACACCCAGTGCCGAGTCCGGGCGGAAGGTCAGCGGATCGAGAAAAGAATCGTCCACCCTTCGATAAAGCACGTCGATCTGCTTGTAGCCTTCGGTCGTGCGCATCGCGACGTGGCCATCGACGACGCGCAGATCCTGCCCCTCGACAAGCTGCACGCCCATCTGGTCGGCAAGGAAGGCATGTTCGAAATAGGCGGAGTTGAAGCTGCCCGGCGTCAGCACGGCAATGGTCGGCGCCCCCTTGGTGCTTTGCGGCCGCACTGCCGCCAGCGACTGGCGCAAGAGCTGCGGATAGTTTTCCACCGGCCTCACCTTGATCTGCTGGAACAGCTCGGGAAAGAGCTGCATCATCGTCTCGCGGTTCTCCAGCATGTAGGAGACGCCGGACGGCGTGCGCGCATTGTCCTCCAGCACGTAGAATTCGTTCTCGCTGATGCGAACGATATCGACGCCGATGATATGGGTGTAGACGCCGGCCGGCGGCCGCACTCCGATCATCTCCGGCAGGAACGCCTCGTTCCTGGCGATCAATTCCTTGGGGATGCGACGGGCGCGCAAAATCTCCTGGCGGTGGTAGATATCGTCGAGAAAGGCGTTCAGCGCCTGGACGCGCTGCTCGATGCCTTGCGTCAGCCGTCGCCATTCATTGCCGGAAATGATGCGCGGAACGATGTCGAACGGGATTAGCCGCTCCGACGCTTCCTGCTCGCCATAAACGGCAAAGGTGATGCCGGTCTTGCGAAAGACGCGTTCGGCATCCTGCATCTTCTCGGTAAGCCTGGCCGGATCCTGCTCCTTCAGCCAGCGATCGTAAGCCGAATACGGTTTTCTCAATCCGGAGACTTCCGGAAGCATTTCGTCGAACGCTGCCAATCGCATACTCCCCTGTCAGGCCATTTCACTGGCGTCACCGGAGAAAATCAAGCGCAATCGGTGATTTGGAGGATGCTGGCGATCAGTATGTCGCGACCTGCCTAAAATTAGGGCAGCGCCGATATGGCTGGGTCAGGCTTTGCCTTGTGCCCGGGCAGGCGGCAGGCGCCGCTCAGAGACTGTTTCGAAATTCGCTCTGGCGAGTCATATGGTGGTGGTTTCGAGGATCGGCGCGCAGCAAACATTAGAGCGCTGCGCGTCCAATTGGACGCGCAAGGACGCTCTAGCACTTTGCACTTGCGCATGATCCTTTTCCGGAAACCGAAATCGGTTTCCGGGGTCATGCGCTGGTCCGTGAGCACCGGAAGCGCAGAAAACGCCATGAGATGGCCGCCAGAGTAGAGTTTCCAAACGGTCTCTCAGAACGCGCGGAAGGTGACGACTGTGAACGTGTCCTTGATGCCTGGAAGAATCTGCACCTTCTCGTTGACGAAGTGGCCGATGTCTTCCTCGTCGTCGACATAGAATTTGGCGAGCAGATCGTAGTCACCGGCTGTCGAGTAGATTTCCGAGGCGATCTCGGCATCGGCCAACGCGCCGGCAACGTCATAGGACTTGCCCAGATCGCACTTTATCTGCACGAAAAATGCCTTCATTGTCCGGTCCTGCTCAAGCTTGCACGCATAGGCCGCCCTTGTGGCAGACTGCCGCCAGGCTTTCAAGCATCAGGACGCGCTCAGGCGGAACCCGACATGGAGGAAGAAGCTTAACTGCAGCCAACCGGCGAATGTTCGCGGGGTGCTGAAACCGTGAAGCTCTGCCAAGCGCATGCTGTGCCTGCGCGCATCCACTTCGCTGAGCACCTGAGGGCTCGATCACATCGCCGGGATATCGCCCCTAGCCCAGCCTTCGGAAATCTCTGCCGCCCGCGCCCCAAAGATACCGGCTTCGATGGCGACACGAATATCCTGCATCAGCCTCTGATAGTAGGAAAGATTGTTCCAGGTCAGAAGCATCGCTCCCAGCGCCTCTTGCGAGCGAACCAGATGGTGCAGGTAGGCGCGTGAATAATCTCTGGCGGCCGGGCAGTCGCTCTCCTCGTCCAGCGGGCGCGGATCGTCGGCATGGCGGGCGTTGCGGAGATTCACCTTGCCGCGCCTTGTATAGGCGAGGCCATGACGGCCGGCGCGTGTCGGCATCACGCAATCGAACATGTCGATGCCGCGCGCCACCGATTTCAATATGTCGTCGGGCGTGCCGACACCCATCAGATAGCGCGGCCTGTCCGCCGGCAGCTCCGGGCAGGTGATGTCGAGCATTTCGAGCATCACCGCTTGCGGCTCGCCGACTGCCAGCCCGCCGATCGCGTAGCCCTTGAGGTGCATCGCTTTCAGCGCCTGCGCCGAGCGCAGCCGCAGGGCCGGTATGTCGCCGCCCTGGACGATGCCGAACATCGCCTTGCCCTGCTGGTCGCCGAACGCCGTCCTGCAACGCTCGGCCCAGCGCAGCGACAGCTCCATCGCCCGCTCGATCTCCTTCTCCATGGCCGGCAGAGCGGTGCATTCGTCGAGCTGCATCTGGATGTCGGCGCCGAGCAGTCCCTGGATTTCGATCGAGCGCTCGGGCGACATCTCATAGGCGGCACCGTCGATATGTGAGCGGAAGGTGACGCCCTTTTCGGTCAGTTTCCTCAGCTTCGACAGCGACATCACCTGGAAGCCGCCGCTGTCGGTCAGGATCGGGTGCGGCCAGCGGGCGAATTCATGCAGACCGCCAAGCCGCGCCACACGCTCGGCGCCCGGCCGCAGCATCAGATGATAGGTGTTGCCAAGGATGATGTCCGAGCCGACGCCGCGCACCTGATCCATATACATGGTCTTGACCGTGCCGCCGGTGCCGACCGGCATAAAGGCCGGCGTGCGGATTTCTCCGCGCGGCATGGTGATGGAGCCGCGCCGCGCTTTGCCGTCGGTCGCTACAACCTTGAAGGTGAACGCTTTAGTCATTGAATTCCTTGTTACCGGGCGCGCGTCCATCGTTCTCCTCCTTGAACAGCAGACTTGCATCTCCGTAGGAGTAGAACCTGTAGCGGTTCTCGATCGCATGCGCATAGGCAGCACGCATCGTTTCCAGACCGCAAAACGCCGAAACCAGCATGAACAGCGTCGAGCGCGGCAGATGGAAATTGGTCATCAGCATGTCGGCGGCCTTGAAGCGATAGCCGGGCGTGATGAAGATATCGGTCGGACCCGACCATCCGGCCAGCGTGCCGTCCTCCCGCGCGGCGCTCTCCAGCAGGCGCAACGATGTCGTGCCGACGGCGATGATGCGCCCGCCACGCGCCTTTGCAGCGTTCAGCGCCTTGGCGGTTTCCGGGCTAACCGAACCGATCTCGGCATGCATCTTGTGATCGGCGGTGTCATCGACCTTCACCGGCAGAAACGTGCCGGCGCCGACATGCAGGGTGACGAAGCGCCGTTCGACGCCCTTGACATCGAGGGCGGCGAAAAGCTCGGGCGTGAAATGCAGGCCGGCAGTGGGTGCCGCGACAGCCCCCTCCTCCCTGGCATATATCGTCTGGTAGTCGCTGCGGTCGCGTTCGTCGTCGTCGCGCTTCGAAGCGATGTAAGGCGGCAGCGGAATGTGGCCGACGGCATGCAGCGCCTCGTCGAGGAACGGACCTGAGAGGTCAAAACCAAGCAAAGCCTCGCCGGCCTCGCCCTTCTCGATTACCGTGGCATCGAGCTGGCCGAGAAAGCAGGAGTTGGCGTCATGGCCGAAATGGATGCGGTCACCGGCGGCGATGCGCTTGCCCGGCCGCATGAAAGCCAGCCAGCGGTCCGGCGCCACCCGCATGTGCAGCGTGGCTTCGATTTGCGCCGCCGCTTCGCCGCGCCGCCTGATGCCCTTCAACTGTGCCGGAATGACCTTGGTGTCGTTGAAGACCAGCACGTCACCGGTCTCGAGCAGCGAGGGCAGCTCGCGCACCGTCCGGTCTTCGAAGCCCTCACCCGGCCTGACAACCAGCATTTTGGCGCTGTCGCGCGGTTCCGCCGGTCGAAGCGCGATGCACTCCTCCGGCAGATCAAAGTCGAAAAGGTCGACGCGCAAGAAAACCCCGCCTCAAGATTCCGGGCAGGTCACCGCCGGCTGCAAACGATCGACTCCGTCGCCAGCGCCGGAGCGGCCGCCGCTGCAAGCATCAGGGTGATAGAAGCGACAGCCCAGGAGGTCATTTCACGTCGGCCGCGACCTTCAGCGACACGATCTTGTCGGGATCCGGCACCGGCTCGCCGCGCTTGATCTTGTCGACATTGTCCATGCCTTCAATGACCTGGCCCCAGACCGTGTATTGGCGGTTGAGGAAGGCGGCATCGTCGAAGCAGATGAAGAATTGCGAGTTGGCCGAGTTCGGGTTCTGCGAGCGCGCCATCGAGCAGGTGCCGCGGCCATGGTTGGCGTTGGAGAACTCCGCCTTCAGGTCGGGCTTGTCGGAGCCGCCGGTGCCGGCGCGCGCCGGTGCGAAAGAGGGCTTGCTGGAATTGCCGAATTTCACGTCGCCGGTCTGCGCCATGAAACCGTCGATGACGCGGTGGAACACCACGCCGTCATAAGCGCCTTCGCGCGCCAGTTCCTTGATGCGGCCGACATGCCCAGGCGCCAGATCGGGAAACAGTTCGATGACGACCTTGCCCTTGGTCGTTTCCATGATGAGCGCGTTCTCGCGGTCCTTGATCTCGGCCATGTCAGAATATCCTTTGAAATAAATGGGTTTACTTGCCGTCGGCGGCGATGCGCACCTTGATCATGCGATCGGGATCGGTGACGACCCCGTTCTGCGCCGCGTCGCCTTTCTTGATCTTGTCCACCAACTCCATGCCGTCCGCGACATTGCCGACGATGGTGTACTGGCCATCGAGCGGCGGCGCCGGTGCGAACATGATGAAGAACTGCGAATTGGCGGAATCCGGGTCCTGCGAGCGGGCCATCCCGACCACGCCACGTTCATAGCGCTCGGTCTTCGAGAATTCGGCCGGCAGGTCGGGAAGATCGGAGCCGCCGGTGCCGACAGCGTCGGCGCTGAAGCCGTTCTTCATGTTGCCGAACTTCACGTCGCCGGTTTGCGCCATGAAGCCGTCGATGACGCGGTGGAAAGCGACGTTGTCATAAGCGCCCTGGCGCACCAGCTTCTTGATCTGCTCGACATGCTTCGGCGCGAGATCGGGCCTGAGCGCGATGGTCACGTCGCCGTCCTTCAGCGTGATGATCATCGTGTTTTCCGGATCGGCGGCGAACGCCGAAACGGATGCGGTCACAAGACCGAAAAGAACGACAAAGCAGGTGGCGAGCCTTTTGAGCTGCATGGATCTTTCTCCCAAAACCTTTGTTTCACGCAGGTCGTTGCCCCAAACCGGGTATCCACTTTAGGCGACATACATTATTTCGCGAATTTGGCGGTGAGTGCGCCAGCCACGGCCGCCGGCACGAAGGGGCGGATGTCGCCGCCCATCGAGGCTATCTGACGGACAAGTGTGGCGGTAATGGTTCGCACCGAAGGGCTGGCGGGCAGAAAAACCGTCTGCAGTTCCGGCGCCATGGTCTCGTTCATACCGGCCATCTGCATCTCGTAGTCGAGATCGGTGCCGTCGCGCAGGCCACGGATCATGATCGAGGCGCCCTGCTTCCTGGCAGCGTCGATGACCAGCCCGTCGAAAGCGACGACCTTGATGCGCGCGCCGTCGCGACCGAATTCGGCCTTCGTCGCAGCTTCGATCAGGCCGACCCGCTCCTCGAACGAAAACAGCGGTTTCTTGCCCGGATGAACGCCGATCGCCGCATAGACGGTGTCCGCCACGGCCAGCGACGCCTTCAGCACGTCGAGATGGCCGTTGGTCAGCGGGTCGAAGGAGCCGGCATAAAGGGCGATGCGTTCGGTCATGGCAGGTGCTTCTAGCGAGCCTCTCTCGCAAAGGCAAATCCGATCGGCGAGCCGCCAATGCATGTCGCCGCAAAAGCATGCCCTCGGGCCTGACTCAGGGCCTGACCCGAGGGTGCGCAGCGGTTTGGAACAACGGCATCCATCCAAACGGGGACTTCAAGCCCATCGCCTGAGCCACGGTAATCGCAATGCGCTTTCAGTGAACGTTTTGGCCGAGATGAACGACCAATGAATGGGCCGATCACGAAGGCTTCACGCAGCGTTCATTAGATTGCAGCTTCAGAAGATGAAACCAAAACCCCATTTGATCGTTGCTAGGTGCAGGAGAACACGCACATGCTGATCTACATGCTCGCCACCGCAATGACCGTCGCCATGCTAATCGCCACCGTATTCGGGCTGCATCAGGAAGCAGAGCGCGTCCGCGCCAAGTCCAATGCCAAGCAGTTCGGAGGCTTCGGTATCCGCAATCCTCAACGGCACTTCTAAACCGGCCGCTATCTGTTGACGGCGCCGGTCCATCGGGCCGGCATTGCCCACCCATCAAGACCTACTCGGCGTTATTGTCCGGGCCAACGCCTTCAGTACCGGTATCCAGAGTTGCGTCGCCCTCGACACTCTCTTCGGCTTCCTCGTCCGGTTGCGGTTCGGATATCCGCTCCACCGAAACGACCTTCTCGCCGTCGGCCGTGTTGAAGATGGTCACGCCCTTGGTGGCGCGGCTGGCGAAGCGAATGCCATTGACCGGCACGCGGATGACGGTGCCGCCATCCGAGACTAGCATGATCTGGTCGTCATTGCCGACCGGGAAAGTCGCCACCAGACGGCCGATCTCAGCCACTTTCGACACATCGGTGGCGCGGATGCCCTTGCCGCCGCGCCCTGTCAGGCGGAAATCATAGGAAGACGAGCGCTTGCCGTAGCCATATTCCGTCACCGTCAGCACGAACTGCTCGTGTGCCTTAAGGAATTCGTAGCGCTCGTCGGACAGCTCCGTCTCCTCGCCGACCTCCTCGTTGGTGAGCTGGAAGTCTTCGTCCTCGCCCGCCGCAATGCCGGCGGCGAGCCGCCGTTCGGCCGCCACCCGCTTGAGATAAGCGGCGCGCTCGGCCGGCGGCGCATCGACATGTTCGATCACCGCCATCGAGATCACCCGGTCGGTGGCAGCCATGGCGATGCCGCGCACGCCGACCGAGTTGCGGCTCTGGAAAACGCGCACGTCGCTGACCGAAAAGCGTATGCACTGGCCGGAGCTTGCGGTCAGCAGCACGTCGTCATTGTCGGTGCAGGTTTCGACGCCGAGTATCTCGTCGCCTTCCTCTTCCAGCTTCATGGCGATCTTGCCGTTGCGGTTGACCTGGACGAAGTCCGACAGCTTGTTACGGCGCACCGTGCCGCGCGTTGTGGCGAACATCACGTCGAGCTCGCCCCAGCTGGTCTCGTCCTCGGGCAGCGGCATGATGGTGGTGATGCGTTCGCCCTGCTCCAGCGGCAGCATGTTGATCAGCGCCTTGCCGCGCGACTGCGGGTTGCCGATCGGCAGGCGCCACACCTTTTCCTTGTAGACAATGCCGCGCGAGGAGAAAAACAGCACCGGCGTGTGCGTGTTGGCGACGAACAGCCGGGTGACGAAATCCTCTTCCTTGGTCGACATGCCGGAGCGGCCTTTGCCGCCGCGGCGCTGCGCCCGGTAGAGCGACAACGGCACACGCTTGATGTAACCGGAATGGCTGACCGTCACGACCATGTCCTCGCGCTGGATCAGGTCCTCGTCTTCCATATCTGCCCCGCCCTCGGACAGCTCGGTGCGGCGCGGCGTGCCGAACTCGTCGCGCACCGCGGCAAGCTCGTCCTTGACGATCTGCTGAATGCGGGCGCGCGACGACAGGATGTCCAGGTAATCCTTGATCTCGTCGCCGATCGTGTTCAACTCGTCGGCGATCTCGTCGCGGCCGAGCGCGGTCAGCCGCTGCAGGCGCAGTTCGAGGATGGCGCGGGCCTGTTCCTCGGACAGATTGTAGGTGCCGTCCTCATTGATGCGGTGGCGCGGATCGTCGATCAGCAGGATCAGCGATTCGACGTCGCCCGAGGGCCAGCGCTGCTCCATCAACTGCTCGCGCGCCGTCTGCGGGTCCGGCGCGCTGCGGATCAGCTTGATGACCTCGTCGATGTTGGCGACGGCAATGGCAAGGCCAACCAGCACATGGGCACGGTCGCGCGCCTTGCGCAGCAGGAATTTCGTGCGCCGGCTGATCACGTCCTCGCGGAAGGCGACGAACGCCTTCAGCATGTCGGTCAGCGTCAGCAATTCCGGCTTGCCGCCGTTCAGCGCCACCATATTGGCGCCGAACGACGTCTGCAGCGGCGTGAAACGGTAGAGCTGGTTGAGGATGACGTCGGCGACCGCGTCGCGCTTCAGTTCGATGACCACACGGTAGCCCTGGCGGTCGCTCTCGTCGCGGATATCGGAAATGCCCTCGATGCGCTTGTCGCGCACCAGCTCGGCCATCTTCTCGATCATCGACGACTTGTTCACCTGGTAGGGAACCTCGGTGATGACGATCGATTCACGGTCGTTGCCGCGCGCCTCGACGTTGACGCGCCCGCGCATGACGATGGAGCCGCGGCCGGTCGAATAAGCGCTGTAGATGCCGGAACGGCCGAGCACGATGCCGCCGGTCGGGAAATCCGGCCCTGGAATGATCTCCATCAGCGCCGGCAGATCGATCGCCGGATTGTCGATGAGGGCAATGGCACCGTTGCAGACTTCGCCCAGATTGTGCGGCGGGATGTTGGTGGCCATGCCGACGGCGATGCCGCCGGAGCCGTTGACCAACAAATTGGGAAAGCGCGCCGGCAGCACTTTCGGTTCGCTGCCGGACGCATCATAAGTGTCCTGGAAATCGACGGTGTCCTTGTCGATGTCTTCCAGCAACTCATGCGCGACCTTGGTCAGCCGCGATTCGGTGTAACGCATCGCCGCCGGCGGATCGCCGTCGATGGAGCCGAAATTGCCCTGCCCGTCGATCAGCGGCACGCGCAGCGACCAGTCCTGCGCCATGCGCACCAGGGCGTCGTAGATCGAGGCGTCGCCGTGCGGATGGTATTTACCCATCACGTCGGCGACCGGACGCGCCGATTTCACATATTTGCGGTTCCAGTGATAGCCACTCTCATGGGCAGCGTAGAGGATGCGGCGATGCACCGGCTTCAGGCCGTCGCGCACATCAGGCAGCGCACGGCTGACGATCACACTCATGGCGTAATCGAGATAGGAGCGCTGCATCTCCTCGATGATGGATATCGGCTCGATGCCGGTGGGGCCGCCGTCGGCGCCGCGCGGTGTCTTCTGGTCGGTCAAATCAGGTCACAATCTAATCGGGAATCACCCGGTGCTTATATAGGAAGCCGGGTCGAAACTCCAACGTCCGCGGCAGTTTTCCAGTGTCGATTTTTGTGGTGATTTCAAAAGGATATCACTGATTGCGACGATATGGCCGAGGGGCTTTTCGTGTCCATCGCGGCAAAGCTCATTGTCAGGCCAATTTTGCTTCACAAAGCCGGAACGGCAGATGTGTTCGGCGCTTTATCGCCTCGCTGCCGGAGCCGGTAGGCGCCGGGCGCCTCTCCCATCACGCGCCGGAAACGGCGGTTGAAGGTCGACAAATCGTTGAACCCCGCTTCAAAGGCGATCGTCGAGATTGGCTCGTCCGACATGCGCAGCCGCACCGCTGCCCTGTGCAGCCGGGTTTTCAGCAGGAACTGGTAGGGCGTCATGCCCGCGACGTGTCGGAAGGTGCGCAGGAAATGGTAGGGACTGGTCGCAGTCTCGCTTGCAAGCTCGGCAAGCGAGACCGGCCTTTCGGCATCCTTTTCGATGCGCCGTACCGCCTCCGTGATACGTTACTGGTCGCGGCGGCTCGGTGCCTGGGCAGCAGGCGTGTCGCCGGAGGCGACGGCTGCGCCGGCAATCCGCAAACCGAGTTCCTCGAACGCCGCGATGTCGGCCATCTCGCGCGCGGCTTCCGCTTCGGCCAGCAGCGGTGCCAGCGCCGGCAAGGGCGGCAGTCGCGGCGTCTCGAAGGCCAGCTTCATCGTGCCCGGCGTGTCGGCGACGATCTGTTCCATATAGGCCGGCCCGAAATGGAAGGAGAGGCAGCGGTCGCCGGCGCCATGCTCGTGCCCACACTCGTAGCAAGTGCCAGGGTTGCCGAGCAGGAGCGCGCCCGGCATCAGCATCGCCGTGCCCTGGCGTACGCGGTAGCGGAAGGTGCCGTTGGTCACCACGGCGACGCAGAAGTTGCGATGCTCTTCCTCGAACGGGCGATCGGCGGCGCCGGCAGTGCAGACCACGTCCGACACCCGCCAGCCTCGTCCGGACGCCAGTGTTTGCGCGCTCGTTGTCATGGCTTGAAAGATAGCAATTTTTCCCAAGCACAGAACCCTGTTGCCACCTACTCGTTCGAGTCTCCTGACAAGATGAGGCCGAAATCATGTTCAATTCATCTTCCTTCGCCGAGGCCTTGCACAGCGACGGGCCAGCCGCGAACCTTGCCGAGAAACTGAACCTTTACGGCCGCTTCGTCGGCGCCTGGACGTTCGACGCCACGCGCCATCTCGAAGACGGGCAGGTGCTGACCGGGCGCGGCGAGGTGCATTTCGGCTGGGTGCTCGAGGGCCGCGCGATCCAGGACGTATGGATCCTGCCCGCGCGGAACACTGGCGCACAGGCTTCCCTCGGCGCCTGGACCTTCTATGGCACGACGCTGCGCGTCTATGACCCCGGCGTCGACGCCTGGCATATCTTCTGGAGCGATCCGCGCACCCAGTATTACAGCCGCCAACTCGCCCGCGCCGAGGGCGACACCATCGTCCAGCAAGGCGCTGACGGCAGCGGCGCCTCGGTGCGCTGGAGTTTTCTAGGCATTACCGAAAATTCGTTCCGCTGGCTGGGCGAACGCTCGCAGGACGGCGGCGCGACTTGGCGGCTTGAAGTCGAGTTCCTGGCTCGACGCGCCGCCAGCATTTGACCTGCACGGTTTCCGCTGACGCCGCTTTGCTCTACCAATGCTGGGGTCTCGGGCACGGCCCGGCGGGGAGGGTCAGAGATGCCGAGCTTCGACAGCCTGTTCAACGCCTTCGTCACCATTCTGGTGACCATCGACCCGCCTGGCCTAGCGCCGCTCTTCCTCGCCGTGACGCGCGGCATGAACCGCGAGGAGCGCAACCAGGTTTCCGTGCGCGCCTCTATCATCGCTTTCCTGGTTATGGCGCTGTTTGCAATCGCCGGCGCATCGATCCTGTCGGTGTTCGGCATCACGCTGCCGGCGTTCCGCGTCGCCGGCGGGTTCCTGCTGTTCTTCATCGCCTTCGAAATGGTGTTCGAGCGCCGGCAGGACCGCAAGGAGAAGATCGGCGACGTCGCCATCACCAAGGACATGATCCACAACATCGCCGCCTTTCCGCTGGCGATTCCGCTGATCGCCGGCCCGGGAGCGATTTCAGCGACCGTCCTGCTGTCCGGCTCGTTTCCAGGTTTTGGCGCGCAGGCAGCCCTTGTCGGCATCATCGCGATCTGCCTTGTGATCACCTACCTGGTGTTCGTGCTAGCCGAGCGCATCGACCGGGTCCTCGGCCAGACCGGCCGCTCGATCCTGACCCGGCTGCTCGGCGTCATCCTGGCGGCGCTTGCCGTGCAGTTCGTCGCCGACGGCGTCAAGGCACTGATGGCAGCATGAAAATGAAAGCGCCCTCGCGCTTGATTGCCGGCGCCGTCATTTTCGTCGTCCAGCTCGCGCGACGAACCGCCGCCACTGGGCGCTATCCTACTTCGCCGCTGTATCGACAACCTCGAAATCATGCGTGACGGTGGCGGTCTTGGCCATCATCGCGGTCGCTGAGCAGTATTTTTCGATCGACAGGTCGATCGCCCGCCTGACCTTGTCATGCGAAAGCGCTCGGCCCTTGACGATGAAATGCATATGGATGCGGGTGAACACCCGCGGCTCCTTCTCCGCCCGGTCGGCATCGAGTTCGACCACGCAGTCTTCGACCGCCTCGCGGCCCTTTTCGAGAATGTGGACGACATCATAGGCCGAGCAGCCGCCAGTGCCGAGCAGCACCAGTTCCATCGGGCTCGGCCCCGGCGTCTTACCATCCGGTCCGAACGCGGTTCCCAGCACCACCTTGTGACCGCTGCCGGACTCGCCGACGAAAGTGCGCTCCTCGACCCATTTGATCCGTGCTTTCACCTGATACGTCCTTTCACCGCACAACGCTCAAACGCACAACGTCCCGAAAATCCGAGACAGATTTTCGGGACGCCAATGCGTGGCCTCAAATAGCTGGGTGTCAGCTCGCGCAGAGCCGCTCGCTCCGAGGGATCAGAACGGAATTTCGTCGTCGAGTTCGCGCGACGAACCGCCGCCACCCTTGTTGCCGCCACCGCCGCCGCGATCGAAACTCTCGCCCGGGCCGGATTGGCCGAAATCGGAACCGCGGCTGCTGCCGCCACCGGCGTAGCTGCCGACCTGACCGCCCTCGCCTTGCCCGCGTGCGTCGAGCATCTGCAGCTCGCCACGGAATTTCTGCAGCACGATTTCGGTCGTGTAGCGGTCATTGCCGGTCTGGTCCTGCCATTTGCGCGTCTGCAATTGGCCCTCGACATAAACCTTGGCACCCTTCTTCAGATACTGCTCGGCGACCTTGGCGAGCTGCTCGTTGAAGATGACGACATTGTGCCACTCGGTCTTTTCCTTGCGCTCACCGGAAGTCTTGTCGCGCCAGCTTTCCGAGGTGGCGACGCGGATATTGACGACCGGCTCACCCGAATTTAAACGGCGGATTTCCGGATCCGCCCCGAGATTGCCCACCAGAATGACCTTGTTGACGCTACCCGCCATGATACTTCTCCGCGCTCATCCGAAACAAATTAATCTCGCTCTCACCTTATAGACTGCGGACATTCCCCGCCTGCCGTGGCTGGCTTTTCCCACAAGGTTTTTGTTCTCTTTTCGTTCTTAGGCTCATCAATCTCTACTGTCAAGGAATGTCAGCAATCGATTGGGTCCGCCGCTCCATTCCATACGGGCGCGAAAAAGACTGCTTGCCAAACCAATAAGTGTCCACTTATGCTTTGACCATGATCGAAGCAGAGATTTTTCGAGCGCTTTCCGACCCGACGCGACGCGCCGTCTACGAACGGCTCGCCGCCGGCGAGATGACGGTGTCGGAACTGCGCAGCGGCATGGCCGTGTCGCAACCGGCCGTCTCGCAGCATCTCGCGGTGCTGCGCGGCGCCGGCCTGGTGGCCGAGCGGCGAGCCGGCCGCAACGCCTATTATCGCGCCGATCCGCAAGGGCTTGACCCTCTGCTCGGCTGGATCGAGCGTTACCGAGCGTTCTGGCCCGAGCGTATCGAACGGCTCAAGGCGGTTTTGAAGGATATGGACCAATGACGGCAAAACAGCATTCAAACATGGCGGCAGACTCGATCGAGTTCGAGTGCGAGCTTCCGGACCCGCCGGAAAAAGTGTGGCGGGCGCTGATTGTGCCGGACCTGCTCGTAGCCTGGATGATGCCGAACGACATCAAGCCGGAGATCGGCAGCCGCTTTGCCTTTGCCACGGCTGATGGTCAGATCGAGTGCGAAATCCTCGACGCCGAGCCCGAACGCCTGCTGCGTTATTCCTGGCGGGAGCGGCCGGCGCCTGGCAATACCGCGGATCCGCTCACCAGACCGCTGGACAGCCCAATGGATAGCCCAATGGATAGCATCGTCACCTTCACGCTCGACCGCACTGTGTCGGGCGGGACGCATCTGCATATCGTCCACGACGGATTTGCGCGAGTAGTTACGCCTGCGGTTGCCGGCGCCGGTTGCCGGCTTTCACTCAACGCACACAACCCCAGACAGACCATACCCGCAAACACGCCTCGCCTCGTCCTGCGCGCGGCCTGAGCGGCACAACGGAGAAAAGCGATGAGCGGTTTTGCCAATCTGGTGCCGATGGTGATCGAGCAGTCGAGCCGTGGCGAACGCGCCTTCGACATTTTTTCGCGGCTGCTACGCGAGCACATCGTTTTCATCAACGGTCCGATCGACGATGGTGTGTCGGCGCTGGTCTGTGCCCAGCTCCTGTCGCTGGAATCCGACAATCCAGACAAGGAGATATCGCTCTACATCAACTCGCCGGGCGGTGTGGTGACCAGCGGCTTCGCCATCTACGACACGATGCAGTACGTTTCTTGCCCCGTATCCACCGTCTGCATGGGCTTTGCTGCGTCGATGGCCTCCTTCTTGCTGATGGCCGGCACACCGGGGCGACGCATCGCGCTGCCCAACACCAGCATCGTGCTGCACCAGCCGCTGGGCGGCTTTCAGGGCCAGGCTTCCGATATCCAGCGTCACGCCGAAGGCATCCTGCGCACCAAGAAGCGCATGACCGAACTCTATGCGCATCACTGCGGCCGCACCTATGAAGAGGTCGAACGCACGCTTGACCGCGACTATTTCATGACCGCCGCGGAGGCAAAGACATGGGGCCTTGTCGATCATGTCTTTGATAGGCGCAAACAGGCGGCTTGAAAGCTATGCGGCGATATGGTCGTTCAATGTTCGACAAGTTTTCACGCGCCCGCTTGAACCGGCTGATCGTCGGCATCACCGTCGCGGCGATGACCTCCGGCGCGGCGTTCGCCGAAGACAATTCGGCCCCTTTGCAGAACGGCACGCTGCCCGGCGTGGCCGACGACTATCGCATCGCCAAGCCGGCTCCAGAACCTCATGATGCCGTGCCCGCCGGCGGCAAGGCCAGGTCAAGATGGTGATACCGATGTCAGGATTTCCGGCAGCATGAGCTTCGGCGCCGGCGCGATCAAGGCGCCGCGCCGATAGGGTCCATCGGCCATCATTGCTGCTGGAATGCAGGCACTCGTGCGCGCTTGCACCACTACAAACGAACAGCCCCGCCGTTGCTTCCGCAAACGGTCGGGGCTTTCTTGGATCTGAAATCCAACTGCCGGGAGCGCACTGCCGGCTTTTGATCTCGGATGCTTCGCGGCGTTCGGCCGACGATCCGACTAGTAGTCTCTGATTTTTATTGGGATCGGCAGGTCACGGTTTGTCGGGCGGCGCAAACGCCTGGCCCTGGCACTTATGCCTGCCGCGGCTCCAGCGACAGGTGGAGCCTCAAGGGACTGTCCGGTGGAGTCATTCCTCTGCTCTCCTCTTCTGTCCATTGCGACTGGTGTCGTCCGAAGCGCATATCGCAAAAGCCTGCGGCGTCTCGCAGGCCGCCTTAGGCGGCGAGGCCATCGATAGACGGACGGCTTCGGGTGACGTCTGGAGTCTGACTCCCTGACGCGTAGACGTCAACAGTTGGATAGTCGATTTACCAAAAACGTGATCGCTTGTGTGGCGAATCCGAAATTTGCATCCGCTTTGAGCAGCGGCGTCGGCCGTGGATTACATGACGCATTTTGTCAGGAGCTTGTTCGGCCTTTGTTCTTTCCGCTTGCTCGCCCGCGCGAAAGACGGTTAAAGGCTTGGTCGAGAGTTGTGGCGTCTCTCGAAATGGTGGCGAAAATACCTACATGGGAGATGGCCGGGACAACCCGCCATCCCACGAGATTCCAGATCTGAGGCGGCGACCGGCGATGGCCGACCATAAATATCTTTCCATTCGCGGGGCGCGCGAACACAATCTGAAGAATGTCGATCTCGACCTGCCGCGTGACAGCCTGATCGTCATGACAGGCCTGTCGGGATCCGGCAAGTCGTCGCTCGCCTTCGACACCATCTATGCCGAGGGCCAGCGCCGCTACGTCGAGAGCCTGTCGGCCTATGCGCGGCAATTCCTCGAAATGATGCAAAAACCTGACGTCGACCAGATCGACGGATTGTCGCCGGCCATCTCCATCGAACAGAAGACCACGTCGAAGAACCCGCGCTCGACGGTTGGCACCGTCACCGAGATCTACGACTATATGCGGCTGCTGTTCGCGCGCGTCGGCATCCCCTATTCGCCGGCCACCGGCCTGCCGATCGAGAGCCAGACGGTGTCGCAGATGGTTGACCGCGTGCTGGCGGTCGATGAAGGCACGCGTCTGTTCATCCTGGCGCCGATGGTGCGCGGCCGCAAAGGCGAATATCGCAAGGAACTGCTGGAACTGCAGAAGAAGGGTTTTCAGCGCGTCAAGGTCGACGGTGTCTTTTACGAAATCGCCGACGTGCCGGCGCTGGACAAGAAGTACAAGCATGATCTCGACGTCGTCGTCGACCGCGTCGTCGTGCGCGGCGATCTGGCGACGCGGCTTGCCGATTCCATCGAGACCGCGCTGAAGCTCGCCGACGGGCTGGCGGTTGCCGAATTCGCCGACCGGCCGCTCGACGCCAGCCAGACCGGCGAGGATTCGGTCAACAAGTCGAAGAACGAGACGCATGAGCTCATCCTGTTCTCGGAAAAGTTCGCCTGCCCGGTGTCCGGCTTCACCATTCCCGAGATCGAGCCGCGGCTGTTCTCCTTCAACAACCCGTTCGGCGCCTGCCCGACCTGCGACGGCCTCGGCAGCCAGCGCGCCATCGACGCCAGCCTGATCGTGCCCGACGACAATCTGTCGCTGCGCGGCGGCGCCGTCAGCCCATGGGCGAAATCGACCTCGCCCTATTACGTGCAGACGCTGGAGGCGCTGGGCAAGGCTTATAGCTTCAAGCTCGGCGATAAGTTCCGGGACCTGACTGAAGAGGCAAAACAGGCCATTCTGCACGGCACCGGCGAGCGCGAGGTCACTTTCCAGTATGATGACGGCCTGCGCTCCTACCAGACGACAAAGACCTTCGAGGGTGTCATCCCCAATCTCGAGCGGCGCTGGAAGGAAACCGAATCCGCCTGGATGCGCGAGGAGATCGAGCGCTTCATGTCGGCGACGCCTTGCCCGGCATGCCACGGCTACCGGCTGAAGCCGGAAGCGCTTGCGGTGAAGATTGCCGGCAAGCACATCGGCGAGGTCACCGAGCTGTCGATCCGCAAGGCCGACCAATGGTTCACCGAGCTGCCCTCCGCACTCAGCGACAAGCAGAACGAGATCGCGGTGCGCGTGCTCAAGGAAATCCGCGAGCGGCTGCGCTTCCTCAACGATGTCGGGCTCGACTACCTGACGCTGTCGCGCAATTCCGGCACGCTGTCGGGCGGCGAGAGCCAGCGCATACGGCTGGCCTCGCAGATCGGCTCCGGCCTCACCGGCGTGCTCTATGTGCTGGACGAGCCGTCGATCGGCTTGCACCAGCGCGACAATGCGCGCCTGCTCGACACCCTGAAGCATCTGCGCGACATCGGCAACACGGTGATCGTCGTCGAGCATGACGAAGACGCCATCCTGCATGCCGATTATGTCGTCGATATCGGCCCGGCTGCCGGCATCCACGGCGGCCACATCATCGCGCAGGGAACGCCGCAGCAAATCATGGCCAGCCCGGCCTCGATCACCGGCAAATATCTGTCCGGCGAGCTCGAAGTGGCGACGCCGGCGGTGCGGCGCGAGGCCAAGAAGAACCGGCGCCTGAAGATCGTCGGCGCGCGCGGCAACAATCTGAAGAACGTCACCGCCGAAATCCCGCTCGGCACCTTCACCGCCGTCACCGGCGTCTCCGGCGGCGGCAAGTCGACCTTCCTGATCGAGACCTTGTTCAAGGCGGCGTCGCGCCGCATCATGGGCTCGCGCGAGCACCCGGCCGAGCACGACCGCATCGAGGGCCTCGAGTTCCTCGACAAGGTCATCGATATCGACCAGTCGCCGATCGGAAGGACGCCGCGCTCCAATCCCGCCACCTACACCGGCGCCTTCACGCCGATCCGCGACTGGTTCGCCGGCCTGCCGGAGTCCAAGGCGCGCGGCTATCAGCCGGGCCGCTTCTCGTTCAACGTCAAGGGTGGCCGCTGCGAAGCCTGCCAGGGCGACGGCGTCATCAAGATCGAGATGCACTTTTTGCCGGACGTCTATGTCACCTGCGATGTCTGCCACGGCAAGCGCTATAACAGAGAGACGCTCGACGTCCTGTTCAAGGGCAAGTCGATTGCCGACGTGCTCGACATGACGGTCGAGGAAGGCGTCGATTTCTTCGCCGCCGTGCCCGGCGTGCGCGACAAGCTGGAGACGCTGAAACAGGTCGGCCTCGGCTACATCCATGTCGGCCAGCAGGCGACGACTCTGTCGGGCGGCGAGGCGCAGCGCATCAAGCTGGCCAAGGAACTGTCGCGCAAGGCAACCGGCAAGACGCTCTACATCCTCGACGAGCCGACCACCGGCCTGCATTTCCACGATGTCGCCAAGCTGCTTGAGGTGCTGCACGAGCTGGTCGACCAGGGCAACACGGTGGTCGTCATCGAGCACAATCTGGAGGTGATAAAAACCGCGGACTGGGTGCTCGACCTCGGTCCCGAGGGCGGCGACGGCGGCGGCGAGCTGGTGGCCTCAGGCACGCCCGAGGATATCGTCCGCGAAAAGCGCAGCTATACCGGCCGGTTCCTTAGGGAACTTTTGGAGCGGCGGCCCGGAGGCAAGCGCGAAGCGGCGGAGTGAGTGAAGGCTGGCTGGCGTTTGAAAGAACCTTCAAATGAAGATCAGAAGAGCGCTTGCCGGTGATCTTGATGCTGTCGACCGGCTGACGGAAGCCGCCGATGCGCCGCCCTACGCCCAATCCGCTTTTCGACATGGCTAAAGCTGGGGAAACGATCGCTACGGCCTGATCTATTTCAACCCGGGAGGACGACAGTGACTCAATCTGGAAAAATCCGCGCCGGCATGGGCGGCTGGACCTTCGAGCCATGGGACGCGTCCTTCTACCCGGACAAGTTGTCCAAGGCGAAGCAGCTGCACTACGCAACCCGGCAGGTGCCGAGCATCGAGGTCAACGGCACCTATTATTCGAGTTTCAAGGAGCCGACCTTCGTCAAATGGGCAAACGAGGCGCCGGATGGCTTCGTCTATTCGCTGAAGGGCAACCGTTTCGTCACAAACCGCCGCGTGCTCGGAGAGGCCGGCGAGTCGATGACGCGTTTCCTGGGATCGGGCGTCGTCGCGCTCGGCGACAAGCTCGGGCCGATCCTGTGGCAGTTCGCGCCGACCAAAAAATTCGACGCGGACGATTTCGAGGCTTTCCTCAAGCTGTTGCCTGAAAAGCAGGACGGCATTGCGCTGCGCCATGCGGTCGAGGTGCGCAACGACAGTTTCGTCGTGCCGGAATTCGCCGCACTGGCGCGCCGATACAAGGTCGCGATCGTCTACGCCGACCACGCCAAATATCCGGCAATCGCCGACGTCACCGGCGATTTCGTCTATGCCCGGCTGCAGACCGGCAGCGACGACAATCCCGACTGCTACACGCCAAAGGCGCTCGACGAATGGGCGGCGCGGACAAAGACCTGGGCGCAGGGCAAGGCGCCGGCCGACCTGCCGCGCGCCGATCCCTCAACCGAAGCACAGGTCAAACCGCGGGATGTGTTCGTCTACTTCATCACCGAAGGCAAGGCCCGCGCGCCGTTCGGCGCCATGGCGCTGATGAAGCGCGTCACAGGCTGACGTTGGCGGCACAGCGCATCCACCTTCTGTCACGCCGCCACCACGACTTCGTTGTAGGCATCGAGATCGACGAAGAACACCTTGGTTAGCTCCGCGATCAGTTGGTCGTGGTCGTATCCTTGCGATTTCAGAATATCGATGGCGTTCATGATGTCGACGCGCTCGGTAAGCCGTCGTTTCTGGTAGTCCTCGAGGTAACGTTCCATCGGCTGCCCTGGCCAAGTGCCCCAAATGCGTTTGAACAACGATCAGATCGCAGTTGGGGGCTGCTTGCACGGAACGTGCCGGCTGAGCCTGCGCCTCACCTTGATCTGTCAACGAGACTGATACGGAAAGCGGCCGACTCAACAAGGCCAAGTAAAGCCTAGCATGCAATCTTCAGCGCGCCAGAGGCGTTCAGGAAAGACTGAGCGGGCCTTCGTGATTTTCGTCATCCTTGGGCGCAGCGACGCGAAGCGGAGCGAAGACCCAAGGATCCATCCGTAACTTCAGAGCGTCGCCACGGGGCAGAATCCAGGATGGGTGCGCCGGAGAACGGGGCTATCTTGACCGCTGCACTCTTTGGCTGACGGCACGGCATGGATCCTGGGGTCTCCGCCGCGTCGCTTCGCTCCTTGCTTCGCCCTAGGATGACGACGGGAGAGATGGTTCGGCTAATCTCGGGGGTCTGCGATTAAACGGTCAGGAACTTGCGGACATCCGCCCGGTCGAGATCCTCGGCCGGGCCGGTGTGGACGATCAGGCCGCGGTCCATGATGTTGACTTCGTCGGCCAGTTCCCGGCAGAAATCGAGATACTGTTCGACCAGCAGCACGGCGATGTCAGCCTGATCGCGCAGATAGCGGATGACGCGGCCGATATCCTTGATGATCGACGGCTGGATGCCCTCGGTTGGCTCGTCGAGCACCAGCAGTTTCGGCCGCATCACCAGTGCCCTGCCAATGGCAAGCTGCTGCTGCTGGCCTCCGGACAGGTCGCCGCCGCGGCGCGCGAGCATCTGCTTCAGCACCGGGAACAATTCGAAGACGTGGCCGGGAATGTTGCGGTCGGCGCGCTTCAATGGTGCAAAGCCCGATTCGAGGTTTTCCCGCACGGTGAGCAGCGGGAAGATCTCCCTGCCCTGCGGCACGAATGCGATGCCCGACCGGGCGCGATCATACGCCGCGCTCCGGTCGAGCGCCTTCCCCTCGAAGGCAACACTTCCACTCGTCAGCCGGTGGTGGCCGACGATCGATCTCATCAAACTGGTTTTGCCGACGCCGTTGCGGCCGAGCACGCAGGTGATCTTGCCGGCGCCGGCCTTCAGCGAGACGCCACGCAGCGCCTGGGCGGCGCCGTAGTGCAGCGTGGCGTTGGAGACTTCGAGCATGGTCAGCGCCTTCTCCAACGCCTGAAGAACGAAAGGTCGAAATGATGGAACGGAACGCGCCAGACCATGATCATCTCCCCAGATAGACTTCGACGACACGCTCGTCGGCCGAAACGAAATCGAGCGAGCCTTCGGACAGGACCGAACCTTCGTGCAGGCAGGTGACCTTGACGCCGAGCTCGCGCACGAAATGCATGTCGTGCTCGACGACGATGACCGAGTGGTCGCGGGCAATATCCTTGAGCAGCCGCGCGGTTTCCTCGGTCTCGGCGTCGGTCATGCCGGCGACCGGTTCGTCGACCAAAAGCAGCTTCGGATCCTGCGCCAGCAGCATGCCGATCTCGAGCCATTGCTTCTGTCCGTGGCTGAGATTGGCGGCGAGCTCGTCGCGCTTGTCGCCGAGCCGGATGATGCCGAGGATGTCGTCGATCTGCCGCGCCTCCGCCGCCGATCGGCGATGGAACAGTGCCGGGAAGATCGAGCGTGGGCCCTTCAGCGCCAGCATCAGGTTCTCCTCGATCGTGTGGCTTTCGAAGACCGTCGGCTTCTGGAATTTCCTGCCGATGCCCATCATGGCGATCTCGGCCTCGTCATGTTTCGTCAGGTCGACCTGCCCGTCGAAGTAAACCTCGCCCACGTCGGGGCGCGTCTTGCCGGTGACGATGTCCATCATCGTGGTCTTGCCGGCGCCGTTCGGACCGATGATCGCCCGCATCTCGCCCTTGTCGAGCACCAGGGACAAATTGTTGATGGCGCGAAAGCCGTCGAAGGAGACCGAGACCCCGTCGAGATAGAGGATGGTGTTGCTCTTAGACATCGCTCACTCCGCCGGCTGCGGTTCGGGGCCCGACGCGGACCAGTCGCCAGGCGTTCTCGCAGCCGAGCGAATGATCTTCGGCGGTGGCGGGACGGCAGGATGGGTGCCAGACTCCTCATTGATCGAGGCCGCGCGTAGCGCCCTGGCATTGCCCCGCCAGGAATCCCACATGCCGACAATGCCCTTGGGCAGGAACAGCGTGACGGCGACGAACAGTCCGCCCAGCGCAAACAGCCAGAACTCCGGCAGAACGCCAGTGAACCAGGATTTGCCGGCATTGACCACGAGCGCGCCGATGATTGGCCCGACGATGGTGCCGCGTCCGCCGACGGCCGCCCATACCACGACCTCGATCGAATTGGACGGCTCGAACTCGCCTGGATTGATGATGCCGACCTGCGGCACGTAGAGCGCGCCGGCAATGCCGGCCATGACGGCCGACACGGTGAAGGCGAACAGTTTGACGTTCTCGGCGCGCCAGCCGAGAAAGCGCGTGCGGCTCTCGGCGTCGCGCACCGCCATCAGCAGCTTGCCGTATTTGGAACCGACGATCGCCCAGGTGACGAGGACGGCGAGCGCCAGCGTGACGGCGCTGGCCGCGAACAATGCCGAGCGTGTCGCATCGGCCTGCACGTTGAAGCCGAGAATATCCTTGAAATCGGTCAGGCCGTTATTGCCGCCGAAACCCATGTCGTTCCGGAAAAACGCAAGCAGCAGCGCATAGGTCATCGCCTGGGTGATGATCGACAGATACACGCCGGTGACGCGGCTGCGGAAGGCGAACCAGCCGAAGACGAAGGCGAGCAGGCCGGGCACCGCCAGCACCATGATCGCGGCAAACCAGAAATGATCGAAACCGTACCAGAACCATGGCAATTCCCCATAATTCAGGAACACCATGAAGTCCGGCAGCAGCGGATTGCCGTAGACGCCGCGCGAACCGATCTGGCGCATCAGATACATGCCCATCGCGTAGCCGCCGAGCGCGAAGAAGGCGCCGTGGCCGAGCGAAAGGATGCCGCAGTAGCCCCAGACGAGATCGAGCGCCAAGGCGAGCAGCGCGTAGCAAAGATACTTGCCGGTGAGCGCGACGACATAGGACGGCACGTAGAAGGAACTTGTCGGCGCGACCGCAAGATTGAGCAGCGGCACGATGATGGCGACCGCCAAAAGGATGAAGATCGTGATGGCGATGCGGCGGTCGGCGCCGGCGGCGAAGAAGCGTCCCGTGATCATGCTTCCACCGACCTGCCCTTCAGCGCGAACAGGCCGCGCGGGCGTTTCTGGATGAACAGGATGATGAGGACCAGCACGACGATCTTGCCGAGGACCGCCCCGGCATAGGGTTCGAGAAACTTGTTGACGATGCCGAGCGAGAAGGCGCCGACCAGCGTACCCCAGAGATTGCCGACGCCGCCGAAGACGACGACCATGAAGCTGTCGATGATGTAGCCGCGGCCGAGATTGGGCGAGACATTGTCGATCTGGCTGAGCGCGACACCGGCGATGCCGGCAATGCCAGACCCCAGCGCAAAGGTCAGCGCGTCGACCCACGGCGTCCTGATGCCCATCGAAGCGGCCATGCGGCGGTTGGCGGTGACGGCGCGCATCTGCAGGCCCCAGGGGGTGCGCTTCATCACATAAAGCAGCACCGCGAACACGCCGAGCGCGAAAACCAGTATCCAGAGCCGGTTCCAGGTCACGGCAAGCTGGCCGATGCCGAACGAACCCGACATCCATGACGGGTTGCCGACCTCCTGGTTCGTCGGCCCGAAGATGGTGCGCACGGCCTGCTGCAGGATCAGCGAGACACCGCATGTCGCCAGCAGCGTCTCCAGCGGCCGGCCGTAGAGAAAACGGATCACGCCCCGCTCGATGACGAGGCCGACGAGCGCCGCGACCGAGAAGGCCAGCGGCAGCGCGATAACCAGCGACCAGTCGAACAGGCCGGGAAAGGAGTTTCGGATCACCTCCTGCACGACAAAGGTCGTGTAGGCGCCGAGCATTACCATTTCGCCATGCGCCATGTTGATGACACCCATGACGCCGAAGGTGATGGCGAGGCCGATCGCCGCCAGCAGCAGCACCGATCCGAGGGAAATGCCGTACCAGATGTTCTGGCCCGCATCCCACAGCGCCAGCGTCGAATTGATGTTGGCGATCGCCGCCGTCGCCGCGTCCTTGACCGCGCCTTCGGAATTGGCCTCGACGGCGGTGAGCAGGGACAGCGCGTTGCGATCGCCGCGCCCGCCGATCAGGGCGACCGCCGCCAGTTTGTCGGCCTCCGGCCTGTCGGAGACCAGAACCGATGCGGCGCGGGCCTGTTCGAGCAGCGCTTTGACGCTTGCCACGCCCTCGCTGGCGATGGCGGCATCGAGCGGCTCGATGTTTGTCGCGTCGGGCGTCTTGAACATGGTGTCGGCGGCGGCAATGCGCGCGGCCGGATCTTTCGCGCCGAGCGTCAGCGTGCCCAGCGCATCGCGGATGGCGCGGCGCAGCGTGTTGTTGACCTTGATCTTGGTGATCTCGCTTTTGGCCGCGTCGCCCGATTTTTCACCGCTCAGCGGGTCGAGCAGCGCAACGCTGCCGCCAGCTGCCTTGCCGATGAAAACCAGCGAATCGGCCTTGCGGACGTAAAGATCGCCCTCGGCAAGCGCGCCAAGCGGACGTTCGACGGCAGTGTCACCGGTGGCGACGAGCTCGCGCACGACAGCTTCGGTGGCCGAGAAATTCGAGGCAGTGGCAAATTTGGCGATGATGGCGCGCAGATCCGCTTCGGCAGCGTTCGACGGCGACAGCATCCCCAGGAGGAGCAGCAGCGTCAGGCCGATCGCGCGGGTGAAGACCATCGATTTCTGGCGACTCTTGAAGGTTGAAACTTCGCGTCCGGGCGGACTGGAGGAGAGGACGAGCTCGCCCGGACGCGTCGCGGTCCAGGTCGTGGAGAAATCCACGACCGTCAGACCCGGGAGGATCAGTTGGTTCCCTTGCCGCCGCACTTGCCGGTTGCGACATTGAAGTTGCCGCAGGACAGAGGCGCGCGCCAGTCGGAGATCAGGTCCTTCGAATCAGCCAGATAGTCGGACCATTCGTCACCCATCACCAGGCCAGGCGTCTGCGAGACGGTCTCGAACTGGCCGTCGGCCTGGATTTCGCCGATCAGCACCGGCTTGGTGATGTGATGGTTCGGCATCATGGTCGAATAGCCACCGGTCAGGTTCGGCACCGAGACGCCGATCACGGCGTCGATGACCTTGTCAGGATCGGTGGTGCCGGCCTTCTCGACCGCCTTCACCCACATGTTGAAGCCGACATAATGGGCTTCCATAGGGTCGTTGGTGGTGCGCTTGTCGTTCTTGATGAACTTGTGCCAGTCGGCGATGAACTTCGCGTTCGCGGGCGTATCGATGCTCTGAAAATAGTTCCAGGCGGCGAGATGGCCGACGAGCGGCGCGGTGTCGAGACCGGCAAGCTCTTCCTCGCCGACCGAGAAGGCCATGACCGGGATGTCCTCGGCCTTGATGCCCTGGTTGCCGAGCTCCTTGTAGAACGGCACGTTGGCGTCGCCATTGACCGTCGAGACGACGGCGGTCTTCTTGCCGGCCGAGCCGAACTTCTTGATCGCCGAGACCTCGGTCTGCCAATCGGAGAAGCCGAACGGCGTGTAGTTGACCATGATGTCTTCGGCGGCGACGCCCTTGGCTTTCAGATAGGCTTCGAGGATCTTGTTGGTGGTGCGCGGATAGACGTAGTCGGTGCCTTCAAGCACCCAGCGTTTCACCGAACCGCCGTCCTCGCTCATCAGATAGTCGACGGCCGGAATTGCCTGCTGGTTCGGCGCCGCACCGGTGTAGAACACGTTGCGCTCGCTCTCCTCGCCCTCATACTGGACGGGGTAGAACAGGATGTTGTCGAGCTCGCTGAACACCGGCAGCACTGACTTGCGCGACACCGAGGTCCAGCAGCCGAATACCGCCGCGACCTTGTCCTTGGAGATCAGCTCGCGCGCCTTTTCGGCAAACAGCGGCCAGTTCGAAGCCGGATCGACGACGACCCCTTCGAGTTTCTTGCCGAGAAGGCCGCCCTTTGCATTCTGCTCGTCGATGAGCATCAGCATGGCGTCCTTCAGCGTCGTCTCCGAAATCGCCATGGTACCCGACAGCGAGTGGAGAATACCCACCTTGATCGTGTCGTCAGCCGCCCTGGCCGGGAAACTCATCATCAGGCCGGCCGTGACCGCGCCTGCCGAAAGCATTTTTGTTATTGTCGAGAAACTGCCCCTCATATTTCAAAACTCCCTAGCTGGTTGATCGCATCGCAAACAGACCATGCAACGGCTGTGCCAATCGCGGGGGCAAAATCAAGTGGGCTTGGATTTCCCAGCCCTATCAGCCGGTTAATATATTAGCCGCCAAAGATAAGCGCCGCCGCCCGTGCTCTGCTTGAGAAAAAATTCCCCGCTCTCGCCTAATTTTTGATCACTCGCGAATTAACGCACCAATTTTGAGCAGAACCAGATCAAAGACGGCGAACCGTTGCAGCGCAGCAGGAAAATGGGGCAAGTTCGATCTTCAAACGAGCGACGTCATGGCCTCCAGGATTTCTTGTATTTTCAGCACCATGCTTCTGGCTGCAGCGAGCGGCAGTGCACACGCCGACTTCACAGATGGCAAATTGCCGGACGGCGCCTATCACTGCGAAGTCTATCTGCTTGGCATGTTCCTCAGCCTTGGCGACATCACCGTCAAGGGCAATGTCTATAGCGGCCCGGTGAGCTTCGGAACCGCCCGGCAGGGCTACAACTATCAGATGGATGCCAATGGCGAGATCACCTGGTTGGGCCCCTTGGGCGGCTACACGACCGGCGGCAACTCGATCTCGCTCACGCAAGCCACGTTGGACGGTCAGATCAGCCCGTCCTTCGACATCATCATGAAGCAGCCCGACGGCGCCTTCACCGCCTCGACCTGCACGAAGCGTTGAACAGCCGACAAGAAGAGGCGCGAAACCTTGTGGGGTTCCGCGCGAGCAGGCAGTCGGGAGGGTATGGCTAAATGCTTTTGGCCGACATTTGTCCGGCAATGTACTCGGCCTGACGGATCGCCAGCGACACGATCGTCAATGTCGGATTTTCAGCCCCGCCCGTGGTGAACTGGCTGCCATCCGACACGAACAGGTTCTTGATGTCGTGCGCCTGGCCATGCTTGTTGACGACGCCGTCGGCCGCCTTCTCGCTCATCCGGTTGGTGCCGAGATTGTGGGTCGACGGATAGGGTGGCGTCGGCAAGGTCCGCGTCGCCCCGACCGCCTCGTAGAGCGCCGAGCCCTGTTTGTAGGCGTGGTTGCGCATCGCCGTGTCGTTGGAATGGTCGTCGAAATGGACGTCCGCCACCGGCATGCCGTGCTCGTCCTTGATATCGGCATGCAGCGTGATGCGGTTTTCCTCGCGCGGCATGTCCTCGCCGACGATCCACATGCCGGCCATGTGGTCGTAGTGGTCGAGCGCCGTGGTGAAGGAACGCCCCCAGCCGCCGGGATTGAGGAAGGCGGCCATGAACGGCAGGCCGAGCGACAGCGTCTCGAGTTCGTAGCCGCCGACGAAGCCGCGCGAGGGATCGTTGCGGGCCTCATCGCGGATGATACCGGCCATGGTGGTGCCGCGATACATATGCACCGGCTTATCGAAGATGCCGTAGACCGAGCCGGTGGTGTGGCGCATGTAGTTCTTGCCGACCTGCCCCGACGAATTGGCAAGGCCGTCGGGAAACTGACTCGATGCCGAATTGAGCAGCAGTCGCGGGCTCTCGATCGAATTTCCGGCGACGGCGACGATGCGGGCCTTCTGTTCCCTCAGTCTGCCGTCCTTGTCGGCATAGACGACGCCGGTTACCTTGCCTGACGCATCGTGGTTGATGTTGATGGCCATGGCATTCGGCCTGACCTCGAGATGGCCGGTCGCCTCGCCCTTGGGAATTTCGCTGTAGAGCGTCGACCATTTGGCGCCCCATTTGCAGCCCTGGAAACAGAAGCCGGTCTGCTGGCAGGCATTGCGGTCGTCGCGCGGCTCGGAATTGATTGCCATCCGGCCGGTGTGGCACTCCTTGTAGCCGAGCTTGTCGGCGCCGGCCTTCATCACCTTGAAGTTGTTGTTGCCGGGAAGGCCTGGGATGTTGTTAGTGAGCGTCACGCCCAGTCTGTCTTCGGCCTTTGCGTAGTAGGGCTCCAGCTCGGCAAGCGTCATCGGCCAGTCGAGCAGGTTCGCGCCTTCCAGTTTTCCGTAGGTCGAAAGCGTTTTGAATTCGTGCTCCTGAAAGCGCAGCGAGGCGCCCGCCCAGTGCGTGGTCGAGCCGCCGACCGCCTTAACGATCCATGCCGGCAGGTTGGGGAAATCCTTCGCCACCCGCCAGTCGCCCGAGGTCGTGCGCTTGTCCGTCCAGGCGAGTTGGGCGAATGAATCCCACTCGTCATTGATGAAATCCTGGTATTCGTGACGGGCTCCCGCCTCCAGGATGACGACATCGATGCCCTTCTGCGCAAGTTCATTGCCGAGTGTGCCGCCGCCTGCGCCCGAGCCGATGATGACGACCACGCCGTCGTTCTTGAGATCAAATGGTGCTGCCATGGTATCCTCCCATGATGTCTGTTGTGTGCGGTTGCGACGGGGCTCAGAGCCACTCGATGTCGTCGAACCCGCGCGCCATGTAGCCGCCCTTGGAGTAGGATTCGCCCTCGTAGCCGAAGATCGGCCAGACCTGCTTCTGGTTGTAGAGGCCGACGACAAGCCCGCCGCGGACGGCCTGGAAGAACGGCGTGTCCTGGATACCTCTGAGCACCGCAACGCGCTGCTCCTCCCAGCCGAGACCGGTGTAGCCGTCCTTGCCCGATTTCAAATCGAGATCTGCGACACCCCTTTCGATAAGGTCCTTGTGGGCAGGGTCCTTGCCGGCCTGCTCATCATGAGCCTTGACGGCGATTGCGTAATATTTGTCGGGCACTTGGTCGTGCGGGTAGATGTCGCGCGCCATCTGGATCAGGGTCGCCATGGTTTCGGGCTTGAGCGCGGATGTTTCAAGACCCCAGGCATGTTCCGGGCTGATGACGGCACTGCCTGAAATGACCAGCAACGCGCCGACCCCGCCGCGCTTCAGAAGCTCGCGGCGCGATAGCCCTGGCGTCGTTTCATGGACCGGCTTGCTCTCATAAATCGTGACCATTTTGTTCCTCCCTTGCTTGCTATTTGCACCCGAAGGTGCCCTGGCTGGCGCCGCGCTGGCCGGCGCGGCTGTAGTACCTCCTATCTGAACCGGCCCTGACGCTGCAGGACCTCGATCTTGTAGCCGTCGGGATCCTCGATGAAGAAGAAGCGCGCGAGCAGCGCTCCGTCGCGGTTGAACTCGACGATCTTTTTCGGGCCGAGGCCAAGCGCGCCGAGCCGGTCATGTTCGCTGTCCAGATCGGCGACCGAAACCGCGAGGTGGCCGTAGCCGTCACCGAGCGCATAAGGCTCCTGGCGGCCCTTGTTGACGGTGAGCTCGACTTCGAGCTCCGCCTCGGCATTGCTCAGATAGACGAGCGTAAAGGTTTCGAAATCGAGCCGTTCGGCGACCTCCAGTCCAAACGCTTTCCGGTAGAAATCGACGGACCGGGCCTCGTCCAAAACCCGGATCATGGTGTGGATCGCCTTCGCCAAATGACACTCCGTGCGGTAAGCGCGATGCGCGCGTCGGCGTATTATGCGCGGGTTGCGGCAAACGTGGTGGCAGCCGATTACCACGCGCTAATCTAAAGACGGGGTGGGAAACCGCTAAGGACGAAAGTCCGATTGCTGTTTTCCGCTTTCCAGCTGAAGATAATTGGCCACGATAGGCACTGTTCAAAGGCGCGAATCGCTGCTGATTGCGCCCAAAATCAACAAGGATGGCCAGAACCAGCAAGAACGGCCAAACCAATAAGAACGGGAGGTAACGATGTGCAGGGTTTTTGCCGGGCAGGATCCGGAGGGTTACCGGCAGATCAACGGGTCGATCCGCATCGACGGGCATTCGACCAGCATTCAGCTCGAGGCGACGTTCTGGGCATTGCTCGACGAGATCGCCGACAGCCAGGGCCTGACAACGCCGAAATTCATTTCGAAGCTCTATGACGAGGCCATCGAGATCAATGGCCAGATTCCGAACTTCGCCTCTATGCTGCGCACGACCTGTGCTCTCTATCTGCGCGGCCATCGGCCCGGCATCGAAGAACACGCGGCGCCGAAGCGCCAAGCAGCTTAGCTTTCGATCGCGACATCGAGCGCCAGCCGGGTCATATCGGTGAAGAGCGCCTGGCGTTCGGAATAGTCGGTCTGCTCGCCGGTCACCACATTGTCGACGACAGTCAGGACCGACAGGGCCCTAGCGCCGAAATGCGCGGCGATGCGATAGAGCGCGCTGGTCTCCATATCTACGGCCAGCGCGCCCTGTGCCTGCGCTTCGGCGAAGCGGTCGCACCCCCGGGGATGATAGAATATGTCGCTGCAGATGGTCAGCCCCGCCCGATGTTCGATGCCGATTTCGGCAGCCCGGGCCAAGGCTTGGGAAAACAGCTCCGGATCGGGTCCGGCATCAGCATCATAGAGCCCAAAGACCTGGCCGCTCTCGGCACTTTCACCCCGCACCGATTGCGAGATCACTAAACTGCGCAGTTTAACCGCGGCAGTCAGGGCACCACAGGTACCGGTGCGGATCAGGGTCCTCACGCCATGGAAGTCGAGCAATTCATGCGCGTAGATCAGGAATGACGAGACGCCGATGCCGGTGGACTGGATGCTGACGGGCTTGCCGCGAAACAGGCCGGTAAAACCGAGGGCCTCCCTTCGACGGTTGACGCAGCGCCGCGCCTCGAGAAAGGTTTCCGCCATCCATTCGGCCCGCTGCGGATCGCCCGGCAACAGCACTGTTGCGGCATAATCGCCCTTGCCTGCCTCGTTGTGCGGCGTCACGGCATGCTCCCCCAAAACCCGCCGCCTGTTTCCCCCAATATCATGGCAGTCTCACGCCATTTCGCAAGTGCGAATTAGTGAGCCCTAAGATTCCAGCACATCCTTGACGATTGTGGCCAGTTGCTTGAGCGAAAACGGCTTCGGCAGGAAACCGAAATGCGCGTCTGCCGGCAGGTTCTTGGCAAACGCGTCCTCCGCGTAGCCGGAAACGAAGACGAATTTGATGTCCGGCTGCCGCTTGCGCAATTCGCCAAGCAGCGTCGGCCCATCCATTTCCGGCATCACCACATCGGAAACGACAATGTCGACCTTGCCGCCGAGCGCCTCGAAGATTTCCAGCGCCTCAACGCCCGAGGACGCTTCGTGGACGGTGTAACCGCGCGACGTCAGCGCCCGCATGCCGCCCATGCGCACGGCATCCTCGTCCTCGACGAGCAGCACCGTGGCCGAACCTGACAGGTCCTTGGCTGCGTCGGCGATCTTTGTCGGTGCAGCCGGCGCCTCGCCGGGCTCGCCTGCCGTTCTCGCCTCAGCAATGTAGCGCGGCAGGAAGATACGGAACACCGATCCTTTGCCGACCTCGGAATCGCAGAAGATGAAGCCGCCTGTCTGCTTGATGATGCCATAGACCATCGACAGGCCGAGGCCGGTGCCCTTGCCGACCTCCTTGGTGGTGAAGAAGGGTTCGAAAATCTTCTTGAGCACTTCGGGGGCGATGCCGCTGCCGGTGTCTTCAACTTCGACCACCACGTAATCGGCCGGCGCAAGTTCGCGGTAGGGAAGGCTCTTGCTCTCCTCTGTGGTCACGTTGCGGGTGCGCACGGTGAGTTCGCCGCCGTTCGGCATCGCATCGCGCGCATTGACCGCCAGATTGACCACCACCTGCTCGAACTGCCCGATATCGACCTTCACCGGCCACAGATCGCGGCCATGATCGACCTTCAGCTTGATGTCGTTGCCGACCAGACGGGCCAGCAGCATCCGCAGATCGGCAAGCACGTCGGTCAGGTTGAGCACCTCCGGCCGCAGCGTCTGCTTGCGCGAGAAGGCCAGAAGCTGCCGCACCAGCGAGGCCGCCCGGTTGGCGTTCTGCTTGATGTTCATGATGTCCGGGAAGGACGGGTCCGACGGGCGGTGGTTGGTCAACAAGAGGTCCGAGGCCATGATGATGGCGGTCAGCACATTGTTGAAGTCGTGTGCGATGCCGCCGGCAAGCTGGCCGACCGCCTGCATCTTCTGGCTTTGCGCCATCTGGCCCTCGAGCGCCTTCTGCTCGGTGGTCTCGACGGCGTAGACGATAGCCGATTCTTCGGCGCCCTCGCCGGTGCCGTCGGCAACCGCGTTGACGTAGAAGCGCATGTGCCGTTCTTCATTGCCGGGCAGCAGCGTATCGATCGGTTCGATATCGGCCTGCCGTTGTCGCGCTTTCTCGAACGCCGCCGCAAAGGCGGGGCGGTCGCGCTCATGGATCACTGTGTCCAGCCGCACGCGCCGATCGACCGCGTCCCCGTCGACGACGGAAGAAAACAGCGACAGGAAAGGCGCGTTGGTGCGCAAGATGCGCCCGCGGTTGTCGACAGCCGCTATCGCCATCGGTGTCGAATTGAAGAAGCGGGTGAAGCGGATCTCCGAGGCGCGCAGATCGGCGGAAGCGTCCTCGCCTTGCGTCCGGTTGAGCACGATGGTGCGCGTCGGACCGTTGGCGCCCTCGCGGCTGGCCGAAACCCGATGCATGAAACGCACGGGCAGCGCCTCGCCCTTCACTGTCGTCAGATCGAGATCGATGACCGCATTGCGGGTGGTGCCGGGATCGGCCTTGACCGAGCGGACCAGCGCCATGCCGTCGCCGGCGACGATCTCCGGAAGCGTGACGGCACCAGGCGTGAAGCTCGTCAGGTCGATGCCCAGCCACTCCGCAAGGGTGGCGTTGATGTAGGTGACGCGGCCTTCCTGGTCGGCCGAAAAGAAGCCGGCAGGCGCATGGTCGAGATGGTCGATGGCCTCCTGAAGATCAAGGAAGAACCGCTCCTGCTCGGCCCGTTCTTTCGAGATGTCGGCGAGTTGCCAGGCGAGCAAGGGCAGCCGCTGGCCGGGGACGCTGAAGGCGCGGGCGCGGACACGGTACCAGCGCGCGCCCGGCTCAGCGCCGGGTCGAATGGATTGGGCAAGCCGAAACTCACCGTCGCCGGGCTGGCCGTCGCGCAGGCCGGAGGCGAGCCGGTATATGGTCACCGAGGCCTCGGGAACATCGGACAGCAACCCTTCGACAGTCTTTAGATCCGCCGCAGAAGTCGCGCCCGTCATGTCGGCATAGGCCCGATTGGCGTAGACGACGCGACCCTTGGTGTCGGTGACCAGAAGGCCTTGCGACATTGAATCGACGAAGGCTTTCGACAGTTCGTCACTCGTCGAGCGCGGTGTGATCTGCACGAAGCCGATGGCGGTGGCGAACAGGAAGCCGACACCGATCATCGCCAGCACGCCAAGCATTCCAAGCAGGAATGGATCGCCAAGACGCTCTCGGAAAAGGCCGAAAACGATCGCGGCTCCTGTCAGGACAACGATGAAGACGATGAGCCGGGTGACCGCGCCCGGTCGCGTGTTCTGGTCGACGATCGGTACCGGATAGAAATCGCCGCGCGCTTCCTTGGCCATGTGCCCCCTGCTCGTGAATTCCGGTACTTGCCCCTGCCCGGTTGAATCACATTCTCAGGGTCCGGAAAAGGCCTTGGCGGCAAATGTGCGCTAAAAATGACACCCGTTCGGCGCTTGGTGCGGTGAATCCGAAATTCGCATCATCCTGGTCCGACGCGGAGCGAATTTCGGATTTATCACAGCAGCAACTTGCTGAAAAATCCAGTGTCGTGGATTGAAGTTCCGGAACGCTGACGCCCTCAATTCGCAGGAGCTTCAAATCCACACATCGGAGTTTCAAGCTGTTCACGAAGCGCGAAACGTAACTTGCAGTCGCGTGCCGCAACAGTCTAGTGTCGCGTCTTCTTCGAAAGCTGATTTTGGGGGCACCAATGCTGCAGTGGCTTGATAGCGTGGCGGGTCCTGGTTATGCCGCAGCAATCCTGTGGACCTTTGTCGCGCTTGTCCTTGTGGTCATCGTTCTCCTCATCATCAAGCTGGTCCGCAATCTGACCTTTGGAACGTTCGTTGCCGGCGGCAGGAACCGCAAGACGCGGCTGGCCGTGATGGACGCCACCGCAGTCGACAGTCACCGCCGGTTGGTGCTGGTGCGCCGCGACGATATCGAGCACCTGCTGCTGATCGGCGGCCCGACCGACGTCGTCGTCGAACGCGACATCAGGCTGTCGGCGCTGCGCCGTCCTGCACTGACCGGAGATGGCGGCGGCCATCAGCCGGCACCGCCGCCGCGCGCGCCTCAACCGGCTCCTGCGCCAGTGAGGCAAGCACCGTCTCCGCAGCCGCCAAGCACGGCCCCAACGCCTGTCCGGCCGCATCAGCCCGCACCGGCGCCGGCGCCGAGGCCAGCAGCGCAAAGCCCTCAATCGGCGACCGTTACGCCGCTGCCCGACTACGCCAATGCCGTTCGGTACGCGCCATCGCCGGCAAGACAGGATTCCCCGGCAAAAGAGGATTCCATTGACGATACACTGATGAGGGAACTCGAGGTCTCGTTGGATGAGCCGCACCCCGCCAAGCCGGAGAACAAGCCGGCGGCGAAAGCGCCGTCGTCTCTCGATGACGAGATGACGAAGCTTCTCGGCGAGTTGTCCAGCCAGAAAAGATGACCGGCCCAACCGGGCCAGCAACCGGCTAACAAAAATGGCCGGAGACCGGCCATGACAAATTCGCTATTGGCTGCTTCTTAGATGCTTCGCCGGTGCTTCAGTCGTCACGGTACACTTTTTCGCGGCGTTCGTGGCGCTCCTGCGCCTCGATCGACAGGGTCGCGATCGGACGCGCATCGAGCCGCTTCAGCGCGATGGGCTCGCCGGTTTCCTCACAATAGCCGTAAGTGCCTTCATCGATGCGCTGAAGCGCAGAATCAATCTTTGAAATGAGTTTTCGTTGGCGATCGCGGGCGCGAAGTTCGATGGCGCGGTCGGTTTCCGAAGAGGCGCGATCGGCGAGATCGGGGTGGTTGGCGTTTTCCTGCTGCAGGATTTCGAGAGTTTCGCGCGCTTCGCGCAGTATGTCGTTCTTCCAGGTGACGAGCTTCAGGCGAAAGTAGGATTTCTGCCGCTCGTTCATGAACGGCTCGTCTTCGGAGGGTACGTAATCGGCGGTAACGATGTCGTTCATTCGACTCACCCAACAGCCCCAATTTTGGCGCCTATATATTCGCGGACCGAATGCTGCACAAGCGCAATCGACGACAGTTTCACGCAATTGTTAATCTCGGCCAAAATGCTACGGGCCGCATCATTCGCATGAAGGGCGCCACCGAATTCGCGTATGATTCGTTGGGTTTGAAGGGTGCCGGCCATTGTGCGCAAGGCGTTTCTCATGACTAATCCCGCAGCGCCTTTTGACGAGTTTCGGTGTTTGGCACAAGCGAGGGACCGGTGAGCAAGCTTTATCTGCTCAGGCATGCGAAGGCCGGATGGGCCCTGCCGGGCATGCGCGATTTCGACCGTCCACTCGACGCTTCCGGCCTCGCCGACGCCGAAACGATGGGTGCGGTCATGCGAGCCTGCAACTACATTCCGGACCTAACCCTTTGCTCGAATGCAAAGCGAGCGCGCCAAACGCTTGAAGGCCTGGCCGGTCACACCGATACGGGCCGGGTTGTGTTCTTGGAGACGCTCTACAGCGAGGATGCCGCCGGTTATCTCAACGTCATTCGCGGCAATGGCGGGCCAGGCTCGCTGCTCGTCGTCGGCCACAATCCGATGACGGAAGATCTCGCCATCGCGCTTTCGGGCGACGGCGACGAGGCTGCCAGGGGAATGCTGAACTACGGCTTCCCGACCTCCGGCCTCGCGGTCGTCCGTTTTCCAGGCGGTCTTGCCAGCGCCGCGCAAGGCACCGGCTATCTCGAAGCCTTCCTGACGCCGGCCGATATCTGACGCCATTTCAAACGTAGGCGGCAGCGTCTATATCGGGGCGGACCGAAGCCCGAGAGACCGCATTTTGGCATCATCGCTGACCACTTTCACCGACGAGGCGAAGATTGCCCTGGATACGCTGTCGGGGCGCGCTACCGGGCTTTTTTCGCCATCGCTGCGGCTGGGTGTTACCGGCCTCTCCCGCGCCGGCAAGACGGTGTTCATCTCGGCCTTTGTCCACAATCTGATCCATGGCGGGCGATTGCCGCTGTTCGAGGCGCAGAAATCGGGACGTATCGCCCGTGCCTTCCTCGAAGAGCAACCCGATGACGCCGTGCCGCGATTCCAGTACGAGGACCACATCGCGGCCTTGGTCAACGACCGCCTGTGGCCGGATTCGACACGCGCCATTTCCGAGCTGAGGCTTACCATCGAATATGAATCGGCCTCTGGCTGGAGCCGCATGTTCTCATCAGGCAGATTGTCGGTCGATATCGTCGACTATCCCGGTGAATGGCTGCTTGACCTGCCGCTGCTCGGCAAATCCTATGCTGATTTCTCACACGAAGCCTTTGACATGGCCGTGCTGCGGGTGCGCGCCGACCTTTCGCAGGAATGGCGCGCGCTCTCCGCCGCAGTCGACCCGAATGCCGACGCCGACGAGATGACGGCGCGACGCCTCGCCGAGAGCTTCGCCGCATATCTCAAGGCATGCAAGCTCGACGAGCGGGCGCTTTCGACCCTGCCACCCGGCCGTTTCCTGATGCCCGGCGATCTTGAGGGCTCACCGGCGCTGACCTTCGCGCCGCTGCCGGGCCTGAGCGAGCGGCGGGCGCGGTCCGGGTCGCTTCAGGCGATGATGGAGCGGCGCTACGAGGCCTACAAGACGCATGTCGTAAAGCCGTTCTTCCGGGAGCACATTACGCGCCTCGACCGTCAGATAGTTGTGATAGACGCCTTGCAGGCCTTGAATGCGGGGCCAGGCGCGATGGCCGATCTCGAACGTGCGGTGACCGAAATCCTCGCCTGTTTCCGCCCCGGTCGCGGCAATTTCCTGACGGACTTTTTTTTAAGGCGCATCGACCGCATATTGGTAGCGGCGACAAAGGCGGACCATCTGCACCACGAAAGCCATGACCGGCTGCAGTCGATCGTGCGGCGGCTTGCCGACCGTGCTGTGGCGCGGGCGAATTTCACCGGCGCCGATGTCGACGTGGTCGCCCTGGCGGCGGTGCGAGCGACCCGGGAAGGCACGGTCAAGCAAGGCCGTGAGACGCTGCCAGTCATCATCGGCACACCGTTGAAAGGTGAGAAGATCAACGGCGAAACATTTGATGGTAGAACAGAAACAGCCATATTTCCCGGTGACTTACCGGAGAAAATTGATGCAGTGTTCGATGTCTCTGGACCAGACCGTCGGCAGAACCCAGGCCATCGGCAAAGCCCAGGCCATCGGCAGGGCAATGAGGACCCGGCGATCCGCTTCGTGCGCTTTCGCCCGCCAAAGCTCGAACGCACTGCCGAAGGCGTCACGCTGTCGCTGCCGCATATCAGGCTCGACCGCGCCCTGCAGTTCCTGATCGGAGATCATCTGGCATGACCGCGCCCCGCAAGCCGGCGGCATTTCGCATCGAACCGGAACCCCAGCCAAAGCAACAGGCAGCCTTGCGCCAGCCCGACGCCGCTGCGGCCAGAAAACCACGCACCGTGAACGCTGATCTTGCCGTCGTCACTCCGGCGGAAATCGACGTTTTCGACGAGCCGGACATCATCGCCGCCGAACCGCCGCCGGCGACCGCGCCGCGGAAGCGTTCGATATCAGGCAGCCTGTTCTTCGGCGCATTGGGCGTTCTGGTTTCGCTGGCCCTCGGCCTATGGACCGACCAGTTGATTCGCGATCTGTTCGCGCGTGCCGAATGGCTGGGCTGGCTGGCCGCCGGCATGGCCGTGATCGCACTGCTCGCGCTTCTGGTCATCCTTGCCCGCGAGTTCCTGGCGATCGCCCGCCTCGCCGAGGTCGAAAAGCTGCAGAAGCGGGCGCTCGACGCCATCGCCCGCGACGATCCGAAGGCCGCTCGCGCCGTGGTCGACGAACTCTCGGCCTTTGTCGCGGCCAAGCCCGAAACCGCGGCCGGCAGGCGCACCCTGGCAGACTTGCGCGACGAGATCATCGACGGTGGCAATCTGGTGCGCCTGGCCGAGACCGAAATCCTCGGCCCCCTCGATGCGCGCGCCAAGGTGATGATCCTCGAAGCGGCAAAGCGTGTGTCGCTGGTGACGGCGGTCAGCCCTCGCGCTCTGGTCGACGTCGCCTACGTCGTGTTCGAAGCCGGCCGGCTGATTCGCCGCCTCTCGGAGCTTTATGGCGGCCGGCCGGGCACGCTGGGATTCTTCCGGCTGGCACGCAGCGTTCTCGCCCATCTGGCGGTGACCGGCTCGATTGCCGTCGGCGACAGTTTCGTGCAGCAGATCGTCGGCCATGGCCTCGCCGCCCGGCTCTCGGCAAAACTTGGCGAAGGCGTCGTCAACGGCATGATGACGGCGCGCATCGGCATTGCTGCGATGGAGACCGCAAGGCCCCTGCCCTTCAGCGCCGCGAGGCGGCCCGGCATGGGCGATTTCCTGTCCGCCCTGACATCATTTGCAACCAAAAAGCAGAAGGAAACATCCGCTTCCGACACGTGACAACCGTCTCCGACGTCGCGCGTCCTGCTAGGCGGGCAAGGGGACGCTGCAGCACTTTGGTTTTGCCATGATCGCAGCGCAAATCGCTTCCGACTTTCGGGGTCACGCTCAAGCGGTGACGAAGCATTAACCAATCTTGTTCATGGTCGGACGGGTTCCAAACCAGTCTCTTTGTTGCCGGGTGTCGTCGATGAAAAGCGTGATCTTGTCTAGCGTCCTGCCCATGGCAGTCGTGGTTTCAACAACTGCTGGCATGGCCGAAAAGACCTTTGCAGCAGAACGGGACAAGAAGTTCTTTCAATCGGTGGAAGGCGAATGGGTCGGCCCAGGGGAAATCGTCGCCGGCAAATACAAGGGCACGAAATTCACCTGCAATTTCACCGGTTCGACGCCGGTCGGCAAGATCGGCATGTCGCTCGACGGCGGTTGCCGGGTCGGCATGTTCACCCAGCAGATGTCGGCAACGATCCAGCACAAGGGCCGCGAGGGCTACAAGGGCAGCTTCATGGGCGGTGCCGCCGGTTCCGGTCTCGACATCATCGGCGGCAACGTGGTCAGCGCCAATAAGGTCGTCTTCACCATCAACCGTAACCAGTTGCGCGGCGTCATGCAGGCTCTAGTCCCCAACGACAATTCGATGACAGTGACGGTTGCGGTGCGCGTCGACCAGCAATTGGTGCCGGTCATCGGCATGAAGCTAAAGCGGGTCGATACGCTCGAAGTCGGCTCCATCGCGCCGAACTGACCGCCATTTGCGCATCCAGTGGACGTGCGGCGCGGCGCTATAAAAAAGCGGCAGCCACGGCCACCGCTTCTTCTGCGAAACTCAAATCGATTCTCAGGCCTTGATGGCGGCAGTCAGCTCGTCATAGGCCTTGCAGGCCTCGTCCGCCGTCGTCGCGCCCTGATACTTGGTTGTGACCGCCTGAACCTTGGCCGTGAGATCGGCTGCTTTGGCCGGATCCTTGGTGATCGCCTCCTGAAGGGCTGCAGTCATGTCCTGGGCCTTCTTGGTCAGCATTTCGGTGGTGCAGTCCGGCGCCTTCGAGCAGGCCGAACCGGCAAGCGCCGCGATGCCAACGGCAACAAGCAAAAAAATCTTCATGTCAGTCGTCTCCCTCAAAAAGGCGGCTGACTTGATCGTCATCCGCCCTTCACCGCCAAAGCCGCGCGTCCTTAGCGCCCGATTGCTGCAACACGCAACACAGCGGATGCGTAAAGTTGGGGAGCCCGCCTGCCACACTGCCGCACCAGTTTCTGGATTCGGACTGTTCGATCTCAGCCGAAGCCCCTATCTTGGCTGCTCGATGCCGCAGCACGTGCAGCGGTCCTTAGAGAGAACGGAACGGCAGGCATGGCGGCAGAAGCAGCGGGCAGCGATCTGATCCACGTCGTGGCGCTGCTCGCCGCAGGTGTTATCGCCGTGCCGATCTTCAAGCGCATCGGGCTTGGCTCCATCCTCGGCTATCTGGCGGCCGGCGTGGTCATCGGCCCGTTCGGCATCGGCATCTTTACCGAATCGGAAGCCATTCTTCACGTCGCCGAGCTCGGCGTCGTCATGTTCCTGTTCATCATCGGGCTGGAGATGCAGCCGTCGCGGCTGTGGGGCCTCAGGCGAGAGATCTTTGGCCTTGGGGCATTGCAGGTCGGCGTGTGCGCGCTGTTGCTGACCGGAGTAGGACTGGCGGGAGGTTTTCCGGTCTCGCAGTCCTTCGTCGCCGGCGCCGGTTTCGTGCTGACCTCGACGGCGATCGTCATGCAGCTTTTGGAGGAACGCGGTGAGATCGCCGCGCCCAAAGGCCAGCGCATCGTCTCCATCCTGCTGCTCGAAGACCTGGCGATCGTCCCGCTGCTGGCCCTAATCGCTTTCCTGGCGCCGGGCGGCGCCGATATGAGCGTGACGCAGCGGCTGACGGAGGTGGGCATCGGTCTTGCCGCCATCGTCGGGCTGGTGCTGGCCGGGCGTTATCTGCTCAATCCGTTCTTCCGCATCCTGGCGGATGCCCGCGCCCGCGAAGTGATGACCGCCGCCGCCCTTCTGGTCGTTCTAGGATCGGCGCTTGCCATGCAGCTCAGCGGCCTGTCGATGGCGATGGGCGCTTTCCTCGCCGGCGTGCTGTTGTCGGAATCCACCTTCCGCCATCAGCTCGAGGCCGACGTCGAACCATTCCGCGGTGTGCTGCTCGGGCTGTTCTTCCTCGCTGTCGGCATGTCGCTCGACCTGCACGTGGTTGCCCAGAACTGGCGGCTTGTCGCCATCTACGTCGTCGCCTACATGGTGATAAAGGCGATCGGCATCTACCTCGTCGCCCGCATCCTCAAGACCGGCCACCGGGAGGCGCTCGAGCGCGCCGTCTTCATGGCGCAAGGCGGCGAATTCGCCTTCGTTCTCTATTCCGCTGCCGCGGCGGTCGGCATCATCGACAGCCAGGCTAACGCGACGCTGACCGCGATCGTCATCATCTCCATGGTGCTGACTCCGCTGGCCATTCTGGCATTGCGGTATCTGACGCCGCGCGACGAGCAGTCGCTCGAAGGCGTCGACATCGCCGATGGCCTAACCGGCAGCGTGCTGATCATCGGCTTCGGCCGCTTCGGCCAGATCGCCAGCCAGCCGCTGCTGTTGCGCGGGATCGACGTCTCGATCATCGACAATGAGGTCGAGATGATCCAGGCGGCGGCCGATTTCGGTTTCAAGGTCTATTATGGCGACGGCACGCGGCTGGACATTCTGCGTGCCGCAGGCGCCGGCCGCGCGCGCGCCGTGTTGATCTGCGTTGACAAGCCCGACGTCGCCGTCCGGATTGCAAAGCTCATCAAGGCGGAGTTTCCCCTGCTCACCGTGCTGGCACGCGCTTTCGACCGCGGAACCGCACTGCAGTTGATACGTGCCGACGTCGATTTCCAGATTCGCGAAACCTTCGAATCAGCGCTTGTCTTTGGCGGCTCCACGCTGGAAGCGCTGGGCGCCGACCCGGAGGAAGTCGCCGAGGTGATCGAAGATGTCCGCCACCGCGATGCCGCCCGTTTCGAGTTGCAGCTCGCCGAAGGCGTTCGCGCCGGAGCGCGCTTCCTCAAGGGCAATATCGGCACGCCCATTCCGACACCGCTCAGCCAGCCGCGCCGCACCGGTCAGGCACTCAATGAAGAAACCGCCGGCGTTCTGCATAAATCCGAGCCTGCGGACTAAACACGTGGAGGCAAACAGATGACCGAACTGGACGAGCGCGCGCTCTCCGTCACCAAATTCTGGCGTGACGCCGGGGAAGAAGCATGGTTCGAGAAGAATGACGCCTTCGACGCAGAGTTCCGCAACCGGTTTCTCGACCTGCATTACGCTGCCGCGCGGCGTGAATGCGACGACTGGTCGGAGCGTGCCGAAGGCTCACTGGCGCTGATGATCCTGCTCGACCAGTTCCCACGAAATTGCTTTCGCGGCACCGGCCATATGTATGCCACCGACCCGCTGGCAAGGCATTTTGCCGAAAAGGCGATCGCCGCCGGCCAGGATCTGGCGCTCGACGAAGACCTTCGCGTCTTCCTCTATTTGCCTTATGAGCATTCGGAGCATCTCGCCGACCAGCTCAAATCGGTGGACCTTACCACCGCCAAAGCCCAATCCTATCTGAAGTACGCGGTCGAGCACCTGGAGATCATTCAGCGCTTCGGCCGCTTTCCGCATCGAAACAGGATGCTTGGCCGCGAGACGACGCCGGAGGAACAGGTGTTCCTCGACGGCGGCGGGTTTTCCGGCTGAGATCAGTGCATCGGAGCCAAAAGTGGTGAGTGGTTTGGGGTCGATGCTTTAGGTCAGCCACCAATCCCGGCCGGACGGCAATTGCTCGATGCCGGCGCTGTCGAGAGCGGCAAGCCGCTCCGCCACGCTCCTGCCGTCGACGGTGAGGGCAGGCGCGATCTCGGCCAGCGGCGCCAGAACAAAAGCGCGCTCCAGCATGCGCGGATGCGGCACTTCCAGCCCGGTTTCGTGGATGATCCGATCGCCGAACACCAGTATGTCGATGTCGATCAGCCGTGGACCCCAGCGCTCCTCGCGCACCCGCTTCAGCCTGCGCTCGACGTCGAGACAGAGATCGAGCAATGCATGTGGTGCGAGCACGGTCGAAATTTCGGCGGCCGCATTGAGAAAATCCGGTTGGTCGAGCTTGCCCCAGGGCGGCGTGCGGTAAAGCGAGGAGACGACAACGACGCGCGCGTTCCCGTCGGCGTCCAGCATGCGCAGCGCCGCCCCCATCGACCTTGCCGGGTCGCCGAGATTGCCGCCAAGGCTGAGGTAGACCGTGTTATTGCGGCCAGGCAACGGTCACCTCGACATGATCGAGCACGCCGGGCACCGGCGCGTTCGGCTTGCGCACAGTGATCTCGGCCTTTTTTATCTGGGGAAAGCGGGCAGTCAGCGCCCGGGCCACCTCCAGCGCCAGCGCTTCAATCAGAAAACGCCTCTCCCCGGTGATGATCTTTTCGATCACCCCGAAAGCAACACCATAGTGGACGGTATCCTCGATGGAATCATCGACCAGCGCGCGGCCGGGTTCGACGGTGAGCGCAGCGTCGACATAGAAACGCTGGCCGAGCGTCTCCTCCTCATCCAGCACGCCGTGCCGAGCGAAGAAGGCGCAATTTTTCATGCGGATGATATACATCGCTCAGCGTCCTGCTCGATTGGAGCGACGCGCGTCCGGCTGGGCGCACAGACTACGCTCTAAGGCTTTTAATCTACGCATTTCGATTTGCGGGCTATGCGGCGGTTTCACGCGCCAGCATAGCATCCGCAACCGCCAGCGCATCCACATTGATTGCGACATCGTGGACGCGAAAAAGCTGCGCGCCCTTGAGCCTCAGTATGACGCTCGTCGCCGCTGTTCCGGTTCCCCTGGCCGAAGCGTCGCGGCCGGTGACGGCGCCGATGAAGCGCTTTCGCGATGTACCGGCCATCAGCGGAAAGCCCAAGGCATCGAGTTCGGAAAACCGTGCCATCAGGTCGAGATTTTCCTCCGCGGTTTCCTTGGCGAAGCCAAAGCCCGGATCGAGCACGATCTGGTCGTCGGCTACGCCGCTTCGCCGGGCGATTTCCAGGGACTTGCCGAGGAAGAAAAACTGATCCTCGATCACGTCGGGCAGTTTTTGCCTGTCACGTCCGGTGTGCATGATGACAAGTCCGGCGCCGGTCTCGGCCGCGACCCGCGCGATGCCCGGTTCGCGTTGCAGGCCCCAGACGTCGTTGAGGATATGCGCGCCGGCGGCGACGGCAAGCCGGGCGGTGTCCTCGCGATAGGTGTCGACCGAAATCAGCGCCTCGCCGAGCCCGGCGAGCGCCTCGATGACAGGCAGCACGCGGGCCTGCTCTTCCTCGATGGCTACCGGAGATGCGCCGGGGCGCGTCGATTCCCCGCCGACGTCAATGACGGAGGCCCCCTCTTCCACCATCCGGCGCGTCTGGGCGATCGCCTGTTCGGGCGCGACGAACAGCCCGCCGTCGGAGAAACTGTCTGGCGTGACATTGAGGATCCCGACGATCACCGCCTTGCCGGCAAGGTCGAGATGGCGCCCATGCGCCAACTGCCATCGGCCTGTTGTCATTGTCCATCAACCATGTGTGATCCGCCAAAGATCAATTCCGTTGCGCCGGCAGCGGCCGTAGCGCATGGTAGGCGAAGAGGCAACATGATGATGAAACGATCACTGCTTTGCGCCCTGATGCTTGCTTGTTCTGCCTTGCCGGCGGGCACGGCGAGTTTGGTAAAGACATATAGCTACTTCAGCATCGGCGGCGGAACGCTCGATGATATCGGATCCCAGCTTACGAAACTTGGACCTCGGGTGAAAAGCACCGGGATGCGGCATCCAGGCGCCACGCAGATGGCGTTCACTACCCGCGTCAGCTATGCGCAAAAATCGAATTCCTGCGCGATTGCTGACGCCGACGTCACTCTCAAGGTCAAGGTGATCCTTCCCGAGTGGCGCCGCCCGCGCAAGGCTGATGCCGGCGTAAGGCTGTTTTGGGACACATTGTCGGCCGACATCAAGCGCCATGAGGACCGCCATGTCGAGATCGCCAAGAACCATGCCAGCGCACTCGAGGCTGCGCTGAAGGCGACCCACCCGCGCAAGACTTGCCAGGAGGCCAAGGCCAAGGCAGCGGAGATCTCCGCCGCTATTCTTGCCAAGCACGACCGCGCCCAGATGCAATTCGATCGGGTCGAAACCATCAATTTCGAAAGCCGCATCCTGCGGCTGCTGCGCTATCGCATGCAGCGGATCGAGAACGGCCGGCTGCCGGGTTAGCTCAAGCCAGATATTAAGGTCGATTCTCGTGAAGTAAGAGCTCAGCCGGCGACGCCGAGCTTCTTCTGCAGGCTGGTCGACGACGTCGTATACTGGAACACGATGCGCTCGCCGGGGCTGACGATGCGCTTGGCCGCCTGCGCCATCAGCGCGACCTCATGGAAGCCCGACAGGATCAGTTTCAGCTTGCCTGGATACCAGTTGATGTCGCCGACGGCGAAGATGCCCGGTACCGACGTCTGGAATTTCTCGGTGTCGACCGGGATCAGGTTCTCATGAAGATTGAGCCCCCACTCGGCGATCGGTCCGAGCTTCATGGTCAGGCCGAAGAACGGCAGCAACCGAGTGCACGGCACCTCGGTGTCACCGTCAGGCCCCTTGATGGTCGCCGCCGAGAGATGGCCGTCCGTGCCGGTCAGCCCGGTCACCTGCCCGACCTGGAAATCCAGTTCCTTCATCTCCTGCATGGCGTACATCTTGTTGACACTGTCGGGCGCCGCGCGGAACTCCGGCCGCCGGTGGACCAGTGTCACGCTCTTGGCCACCGGCTGCAGGTTCAGCGTCCAGTCGAGCGCCGAATCGCCGCCGCCCACGATAACCAGGTCGTGGCCGCGGAATTCCTCCATCCGGCGAACCGAGTAGAAGACGCTCTTGCCCTCATAAAGCTCGATGCCCGGAATTGGCGGCCGCTTCGGCTGGAAAGAGCCGCCGCCGGCGGCGATAACCACAACCTTGGCTTCAAACACCTCGTTCTCGTCGGTGATGACGCGAAAGCTGCCGTCCTCGAGCTTTTCGAGGCTCGAGACCATGCGGTTGAAGGTGAAGTCGGGCTTGAACGGCGCGATCTGTTCAAGCAGTCTGTCGACTAGGCCCTGGGCCGAGATCGATGGCCAGCCGGGAATGTCGTAGATCGGCTTTTCCGGATAGAGTTCGGCGCATTGCCCGCCGGGCCGATCAAGTATGTCGATCAGATGGCATTTCATGTCGAAGAGGCCGAGCTCGAACACGGCGAACAGGCCGACAGGCCCTGCCCCGACAATCAATACGTCCGTCCTGATGATATCGGTCATGAATGCGCCTTCGATGCGCATGACCCCGAAAATCGGAATCGATTCTCGCCGGGGATCATGCGCCAAATCACGGTGCTACAGCGTGCTTTGCGTGTTCTAGTGCATGTCGCGAAAAAGTGTGCAGCGGTTTTGCGATAACGACATGCATAAACAACAACCTAAAGCGCGTCGCATGAGGCCGGTCAAACGCGACGCGCTTTAGGGAACGTGCGGCGCTGTAGAGAACGGCGCGACACTGCATGACCATTGGCCCGCTGCCAAGCCGGGCCCGGAAAAATCGGCTATATCCAGCGCTTAAGCCTCCACGCTTCAGCCTTCACGCTTCAGCCTTGGCGGGCAGGCACGCGCACAACCAGGCCGTCGAGAGCGTCGCGCACCTTGATCTGACAGGAGAGCCGTGAGTTCGGCTGGACGTCGTAGGCGAAGTCCAGCATGTCCTCTTCCATCGCTTCCGGCTCGCCGACCTCCGCCGTCCACGCCTCATCGACATAGACATGACAGGTCGCGCAGGCGCAAGCGCCGCCGCATTCGGCCTCGATCCCCGGCACGGCGTTGCGGATCGCGTTCTCCATGACGGTAGAGCCGTTTTCGGCATCCACGTCAAAATGTGTGCCGTCATGGGCGATGAAGGTCAGCTTGGTCATTTGTCACCTGAAGGGAGTCCCAGCCGAGATAATCACTCCCGCTGACAAGTCAACTGCGGCGCGAAAGCGGCGCTCTATGCCGTTTTTTTCGGAAATGGCTTTAACGGCTGATGGCGGCGACGAAATCGCGGACTTCTTCGATCAGGGAGCCAAGCCGCTTGAGGGTATTGGTATCTTCAGGTTGAAGTTCGATCGCGCCGGCGCAATCGGCAATACCGAAGGCGCCGACGCCGCGCGCCGAGCCTTTCAGCCCGTGCGCCAGGAGCAGTCTTTGCTTCACATCGGCGTCGACGATCCTGTCGCGAACCGACAATGCCTGCTGCACGAACAGCGCCAGCACCTCCTGTTCGAGGCTGCGGTCGCCCATCGTCTGGCGCGCCAGATGCGCCAGGTCCACGGGCCGCGACCCGGCCGTTCCCGACACATCGCCGCCGGGCATCGAGAAGGCAATGCCGTTTTCGCCACGCATGACTCTGCAACTCCGATCTTCCAGCCGCCAAAAAACAGGCAGCCGCCAAAAAATAGGCCCATCCTGTGGACGACGGGTTAATGATTGGCCCGGAAAAATGTTGCGATAGCGGCGCCGGAATCACAGTTCTGTTAACCTTATATTTAAAGTTTTACGTATCGCACCGAATGCAGGTTTTCTTTACCCCGGTGTGTCATTACGATACGAAAGGTCCATTTTCAGCCTCTTGCGTGGGACACGAAAAGCAACATCAACAAGTCCCGCGGCAGCTTGTACAGGGTAGCGAAGGCATGGCGAAGAAAACAACGACGACACGAACGCTCGACAACGACGTAGCCAGGGAACTCGAAAAAGCACTTGAAATCGATCTGAGCGGCGATGCCGGCGGCGACCTCGACATCGCAGCATCGATGGAGGATCTGGAAGCGCAGATATCGCAGGCCGCCGACGAGTTGGCACGCGAGGGCCGTGACCAGGATGCCGAGCCTGTCGCCAACCAGAACCAGAATGCCGAGCCTGTCGTCAACCAGAGCCAGAATGCCGAGCCTGCCGCCAATCAGGACCAGAAAGCCCAGGACCAGAGAGAAGCGGCAAACGCCAAGCCGGCTGAACCGGGCCCTGCTGAACTGCGCCCTGTTGAAACGCGCGCTGTTGAAATGCGCCCTGTGGAAACCCGCAATGGCACGCAGCCGGCCGGCTTCACGCCGGCCAACGATCCTCGTCAAAAAGATTACAAGACGCTGCTGCACACCCTCAATCGGCGTGCCTCGAACACGATCTACTGGGTCGTGGCGCTCGTTTCGCTCGCCTGGATCGCGGGCGCCGGTGCATTGGCCAATCTGCTGTTTGGCCCAGGCATTTGGCAAATCCGCACCCCCGACCAGTTTTTCGCCCGTCCCGAACTGATTGGCCTGGCGATCGCTGCGATCCTGCCCGTCCTCCTGTTCTGGGCGTTTGCAGCCATGATTCGCCGCGCGCAGGAGATGCGCATCGCCGCTCAGTCGATGACGGAAGTGGCTTTCCGCCTGACCGAGCCGGAACAAATCGCCCAGGATCGCGTCATGATGATCGGGCAAGCCGTCCGCCGCGAGGTTGCGGCCATGGGTGAAGGCATCGAGCGCACGCTTGCACGTGCCGTCGAGCTCGAAACCCTGGTCCACAGCGAGGTCAACCAGATCGAGCGCTCCTATTCGGAGAATGAATCCCGCATCCGCTCGCTTGTCGACGGGCTGGGCAGCGAGCGCGAAGCGGTGGTCAGCCACGCCGAACGCGTGCGCGCCTCGATCACCGGCGCGCATGAGACGCTTAAGGACGAAATCGGGGCTGCCAGCGACATCATTCGCGACAGCATCCTCAACGCCTCGACCAACCTGTCGATGACCATCACCAATTCCGGCGACACGCTGATCGACAGGATCAACCAAAGCTCGCTGTCGATCTTCGATTCGGTGGAAGGCCGGCTCGAATCCATCACTGACCGGCTATCAACCTCCGGCGAAGCCTTCGCCAGCCTTCTCGACACACGCATTGCCAAGCTGACGGAGACGACCGACGGCCTCACCCGGTCGCTGACCGATCTGCTCGACGATCGGACCTCCGGCATGGTGTCGCTGCTCGGCGGCGCCGCACGCACGCTCAACTCCGAATTTGAAGCCAGCCTTGACGGCATCGAGCGGACGCTGGCCGAACGCGGCCAGGTGCTGATCAGTGAGTTCCAGACCCGCGCCGAAGCGCTGGACACCGGCACCCAAAAGCTCAACGCCGCGCTCGAGGCCCGCGCACGCCAGATCAACGAGACCCTGGTCGAGCGCGCGCGCGAAATCGCCCATACCTTCCAGGAGAGCAAAGAGACGCTTTCGGCGATGATCGATCAGGGCAAGACCCAGATCGGCGCCGACATGGCCGACATCGTTTCGTCGACCTCGTCCATGCTCGAGGCACGCGCCGGTGATTTCGCCGGCCGCATGGAAGCGGCCCGTCATGTGGTGTCGCGCGCCTTCGACGCCGACATCCAGCGGCTTGCCGATGCCCGCGTCGGCATCGAGGAGGCTGTCGAGAACCACAGCCGCAAGCTTTCCGAAAGCCGCGAACACATGACGGCGGCCATGCAGGCCGATCTGGAGAAATTCGCCGAAAGCCGCGCCGGCATCGACGCGGCTGTCACCGACCAGGTGCAAAGGCTTGCCGAAGGCCGCAACCTGATCTCGCGGGCCCTCGAGGAGGATCTGCGCAAGGTCAACGAGTCGCGCGCCGCCATCGATGCGTCGCTCGGCAGCCATCTCGAACGGCTCGAAGAGGGCCGCAACAGGCTTTCGCAGGCCTTGAACGAAGACTCCGGAAAACTTGTGCAAGCCCGCACGATCATTGACGAAATGGTTGCCGGCCATGTTGGCAAGCTCGCCGAAGGCCGCAGCATTCTTTCACGCGCTCTCGATGCCGATCTCGGCAAGCTGGCCGACAGTCGCGCCAGCATCGATGGCCTGGTCGCTGGCCAGGTCGAGAAGATCGCCGAAGGTCGCGCCTTACTCGCCAAGGCGTTGGAAACCGACATTGTCGGCATCAAGGGTCTGATCGAGACCCATTCCGCCAAACTGGCGGAAGACCGCAGCGAGCTTTCGCGTTCGCTCGAAGACGACCTGTCGGGCATCCGAGGCCTGATCGAGGACCATTCGGGCAGGCTCGCCGACGATCGCAGCCTGCTTTCGCAAACGCTTGAGGCAGACCTTGCCAAATTGGCGGAAAGCCGGTCGAGCATCGACGGGCTGGTCGCCGGTCAGGTCGAGAAGCTGGCCGAAGGCCGCAACATCCTCAAGCGCGCGCTGGAATCCGATCTCAACACGATCAAGGAGGTCATTTCAGGGCAGGCGGAAAAGCTGGCGGAAGACCGTGGTCAGCTCTCGAAGGCGTTGGAGGCCGACCTGCAGAGCGTGAATGGCCTTATCTCCGATCACATGAACAGGCTCGCCGAGGACCGCTCAATCCTGTCGAAGGCGCTCGAAGACGATCTCGCCAAGCTGGCGGAAAGCCGGTCGAGCATCGACGGGCTGGTTGCCGGCCAGGTCGAGAAGCTGGCCGAGGGCCGCGACATCCTCAAGCGCGCGCTCGAATCCGATCTCAACACGATCAAGGAGGTCATATCAGGCCAGTCGGAAAAGCTGGCGGAAGACCGTGGTCAACTGTCGCAAGCGTTGGAGACCGACCTGCAGAATGTGAACGGCCTTATCTCCGATCACATGAACAGACTGGCCGAGGACCGCTCAATCCTGTCGAAGGCGCTCGAAGACGATCTCGCCAAGCTGGCCGAAAGCCGGTCGAGCATCGATGGGCTGGTTACCGGGCAGGTCGAGAAACTGGCCGAGGGTCGCGACATTCTCAAGCGCGCGCTCGAATCCGATCTCAACACGATCAGAAGCGTTATATCAGACCAGTCGGAAAAGCTTGTGGAAGACCGCTCAATCCTGTCGAAGGCGCTCGACGACGATCTCGCCAAGCTGGCGGAAAGCCGGTCGAGCATCGACGGGCTGGTTGCCGGCCAGGTCGAGAAGCTGGCCGAGGGCCGCGACATTCTCAAGCGTGCGCTCGAATCCGATCTCAACACGATCAAGGACGTCATATCAGGCCAGTCCGAAAAGCTGGCGGAAGATCGTGGTCAACTGTCGCAAGCGTTGGAGACCGACCTGCAGAATGTGAACGGCCTGATCTCCGATCACATGAACAGGCTCGCCGCAGACCGCTCGACGCTGTCGAAGGCGCTCGAAGACGATCTCGCCAAATTGGCGGAAAGCCGGTCGAGCATCGACGGGCTGGTTGCCGGCCAGGTCGAGAAGCTGGCCGAAGGCCGCGACCTGCTCAGACGCGCGCTGGAAGCAGACCTCAATACCATCAAGGGTGCGGTCGCCGACCAGTCTCAGCAGCTGACCGACAATCGCGCAGAGTTTGCGCGGGCGCTGGAGGCCGATCTCGGCAGCGTCAATGGTCTTGTAAACAGCCACGCCGAGAAGCTCATCCAGGACCGCTCGATCCTGTCCAAGGCGCTTGAAGACGATCTCGCCAAGCTGGCGGAAAGCCGGTCGAGCATCGACGGGCTGGTTGCCGGCCAGGTCGAGAAGCTGGCCGAAGGCCGCGACATCCTCAGACGCGCGCTGGAAGCAGACCTCAATACCATCAAGGGTGTCGTCGCCGACCAGTCTCAGCAGCTGACCGACAATCGCGCAGAGTTTGCGCGGGCGCTGGAGGCCGATCTCGGCAGCGTCAACGGTCTTGTAAACAGCCACGCCGAGAAGCTTATCCAAGACCGCTCGATTCTGTCCAAGGCGCTTGAAGACGATCTCGCCAAGCTGGCGGAAAGCCGGTCGAGCATCGACGGGCTGGTTGCCGGCCAGGTCGAGAAGCTGGCCGAGGGCCGCGACATCCTCAGACGTGCGCTGGAAGCAGACCTGCAGAAAATTGCGGCGAGCCGCAGCGACATAGACGACATCATCGCCGGGCACGTCGGCAAGCTGGCCGAAGGCCGCGACGCGCTGACCCGTGCGCTGGAGGACGATCTCTCCAGGCTCGCCGATACGCGCAAGGAAGTCGACCGGTCCCTGTCCGGCCATATCGACCAGATCGCCGCCAGAAGCACCGACATCTCGGACGCCATTGCCGCCGACGTCGAAAAGATCGAGCAGGCGTTCAGCCGCCAGACCGGTATCATCGAGGAGCGCGCCGGGACCATGGAGCGCGCGCTGTCGACCGGTGTCGACAACGTCCGCAACGTGCTCGAAAAGAGCGCAGTCTTCGTTGCCGGAGCGTTGCGCGAAAAGGTCATGGAAGTCACCAGTGCGCTGCATGAGCAGGCGGGTGCTGTGTTCAGCGACGCCGATCGCCAGATCGCCGAACGCGCCGAGCAGACCTCTACTGCCCTGCTCGCCAGGGCGGAGGATATCGCACGCACCTTCGAGGAAGCGGATCGCCGCCTCGCTGCACGTGCCGAAGACACGTCGAGCGCGCTCGTTGCCCGGGCCGAGGATACATCGAGCGCAATCATGGCCCGCGTCGACGACACCTCGAACTCGTTGCTGGCGCGCGCCCAGGAAACGGCCAACCAACTGGCTGCCCGTGCCAGCGAGATCGCCGGTACATTCGATGCGGCGGACCAGAAGCTGGTTGCCCGCGCGGTCGAAACGGCGCAGTCGCTGGCGGCACGCGCCGGCGACATCCTGCGCAATTTCGAAGGCGCCGACGAACGGCTCAGCGTGCGCATCGGCGAATCGGCCGAAGCGCTCGCAGCGCGGGCATCGGACCTTGGCCGCATTTTCGATGCCGCCGACCAACAGCTGATCTCGCGCATCGCCGAAGGTTCGGAAGCGCTCTCGGCCCGCGCGTCCGAGATCGGCCGTATTTTCGAGGAGGCGGATCACCGCCTGGTGTCCCGCATTGCCGACAGCACGTCGACGATCGGAGAACATGCCGACAACATCGTCGGGGCGTTTGCCAGCACCGAGCAGCGGGTTGCCGAACGTGCAAGGCAGACCGGTCAGGAATTGGCCGTCCACGCCCGTGAGATCGAGCAGGCGCTCGCCGGCGCCGACGAGCGCCTGGCCTCCAGCGCGGCGGCTGCGGCGGCTCGCGTCGAGGAACAGGTTGCCGGCGTCGAAAACCGTCTGGTCTACACCACCGAAACGATAGGCCAGAAGCTCAACGAGCAGGTTTCGACTGCCGAGGCGCAACTCATTTCGCGCGCCAACTCGATCGCCGAAACCTTCACTGCGGTCGGCCAGCATATCGGCCAGAGCACCAACGACGCGGCGAAGACCATCGGCACCAACACCCGCGAGCTCAACACCATGCTTGCGGCACGTTCGGCCGAGATCTCGAAAATCCTCGACGAAACGGCACGGCCTCTGGTCGAGCGCTTCGCCCTGGGCGGCTCGCAACTGCAAAAGAGCATGGAAGAGGTGACCGAACGCGCCACCGAGAAGCTGCGCAGCGAAAACGCCGCCTTGGTCGACGCGCTCGCCAGCCGCACGGCCGAAACATTGTCGGCTGTCGAAGGGGCGCGCTCGACGCTCGCCGACAGCGTCGCCGACCTCATCGGCCGCATGAGCACCTCGAGCGCACAGCTCGGCCAGCTGATCGAACAGGCGGCGGCCAATCTCGGCCAGGTCGACGAACGCCTGACCGGCAGCACGCAAAGCTTTGCGGCGACAACGGAAAAAGCCGCGCAGACCTTCGCCAGTTCGGCGCGTCTGGTCGATTCGAACACGACACGGCTTACCGAGCTGTCATCCTCGACCTTGCGCGAGGTTGCCTCGATCGCCACCAAGTTCGATGAGCACAGCCGGTTGCTGTCCAGTGCTTCGGACCTGTTGAGCTCGGCCCAGAGCAACCTCGAACACACGCTGGAAAGGCAGTCGTCGCTGGAGGACCTCGCCGTCGGCCTGGTCAAGAAGTCGGAGGATCTCGAAAAAGTCATGCGCTCGTTCGAGGATCTGGTCGGCCAGACGTTGCAGAACGCCGAAGGCAAGACGCTGGAGTCGGCGGACAAGATCCGTACCTCCATTGCCGACGTCGTCGATTCGGCAACCAAGCGCTTTGCCGACGCGACCGAGGAGATGCGACGCACCGCCAGCTCGATCAAGAGCGAGCTCGACCTTACCCGCGCTGAGCTCAAGAAGGGCGTCATCGAGATGCCGGAAGAGGCAAAGGAATCGACAACGGCCATCCGTCGTGCCGTTTCCGAGCAGATCAACGCGCTGAAGGAACTCTCGGAAATCGTTGCGAAATCTGGCCGCAGCACCGACTCCTCCGAGCCGCGCAACCTGCGTCCGGCACAGCAGACGCCTGCCCCGCGCGCCACTGAGCCGCTGCGCCGTCCTCCGGCACCGGAACCCCTTGCCCCGCAGGCGCCGTCGGGTGACACCGCACTGCGCGGCGACCTGGAACGTCCGTCGGAGACGGCGCCGCGCCAGCGCGACCCTAACGGCCGCACGCCGCAGGGCGGCTGGGTGCGCGATCTCTTGACCGGGGCGTCGCGCGAGGAGGCCGCCAAGCCCGCGGCACCTTCGGAAGCGCCACGCTCGGCGGCCCCTGCCCAGCGCTCGCCGCTTCATGTCGTGGAGTCGCTCAACTCGCTTTCCGTCGACATCGCCCGCGCCATCGATCACGACGCCTCGATCGAGCTGTGGAACCGCTACCGGAGCGGCGAGCGTGACGTGTTCACCCGGCGTCTCTACACGCTGAAGGGCCAGCAGACGTTCGACGAGATCCGCCGCAAATATCAAATGGAGGCGGAATTCCGCGCCGCCGTCGACCGTTACTGCGACGACTTCGAAAAGCTGCTCAAGGACGTGTCGCGCAACGACCGCGACAACATGATGGCGCAGACCTACCTGACGTCGGACACCGGCAAGGTCTATACGATGCTTGCCCACGCCAGTGGCCGCCTGCATTGATCAGCGTTGGCGCTGCCCCTCACCCGCCTGCCGGCACCTTCTCCCCGTAAACGGGGAGAAGCTCGATGACGGCAACCTCGGCACCCATTCTGCAACGCTGAAGATTGGCGAAATCCTCGGTGACGGCGTCCTTCTCTCCGTCACTATTCGGGCAGAGTGCCCGGCAGGGCGATGAGGGTCGGCGCCGGCTTCGACAATTGAGTGCCGTGCCCGGCAGTTCCGGCTTGGTCAGATCACCGAATCGGTCCAGCGGACGATGTCCTTGGCGGCAACGCCGAACGCCCTGTCGAGCGCGTCGACATAGGCCTGGTTGCCGCCGCCCGAGACGGGCGCGGTCGCGTTGAAGCTCTTGGAGGCGCGCACCTCGCCATTGCGGTCGTTCAATATCCGCACGAACAGCTCGACCTCGGCATGTTCGCCGCCGTCGACGCGGACTTCGAAGGAACGCACCTCGACGATCACCTGATAGTCGATCGCCAGGCCCTCGCCCGGCTTGCCGACGCCGGCGAAACTGCCCGAGCGCTGGAACGTCTCGGCCAACCGCGCCTGCACGATCAGCGGCAGCCGGTCGGCCCATTGCGCTCCCTTGAGGTACTGGATCGAGCGCACCGACGGCTTGATGACGATGTTCTGGCTGTCCAGCGCCTTGAGCGCGGAAGGCTGGGCGATGAGGATTTGCTGGCGGCCGCGGCCGCGCGCATCGAGCGACGGCGCCGACAGTTCGAATGTGTCTAGCGGCGCCGGCCCGCCGCCCGGCAAAAACGCGCAGCCGGCTAGTGAAAGCGCAAGCAATGCCACACCCGCTTTGAGCCCGCCCGATTTGACCCCGCCCAATTTAAGCACGACCGACTTCACACGCGATCCCCGTTGTCCCCGAATCGAATGAGCAAATCGCATCCGCAGCGTACTTGCCTGCCGTTCTTGGGGCCGGCGAAAGCCGAAGTCAACGCCGCGCCCTGCCATCGAATTGCCGAACCTCGCCTTCGCCGCCTGACAGGATTCGCTGCGGATTGCGGCTGAGATCCGTCACCGCCTCTTCGATGCGGTTGATCGAACGGCGGCTGTCCTGGACTAGCGCCTCGACGTCCTGCAGGCCCTGGCCGGAGAATCGCGCCAGATTGTCGGTGATGGTGCCGAGGCGGGCGTTCAGCGTGTCGGCAACCTGCTTGAACGATTTCAGAGTGTTCCTGGCATCGGCTATCATGCCGTCGGCCTGGCCTGAGCCGAGCAATGTATCGACCTTGGCGAGGATGCCGTCGACGCGCACCGAAGCGTCGTTGAGGTGCGCCGCGAGTTGCTGCGCGTCCTTGATCGTCTGGTCGATATCGTCGGCCCGGTTGGCGAATTTGCTGGTCACCTTGGCGATGTCGGCGGCAGCCTCGTTGGCGTTTTCGCTGGCCCTCTGGATGTTGGCCAGCGCGGTGCGAACCTGTGCCGGATCGATGCCGTCGAGAACGCCGTCGACCTTGGCCAGCGTGCCTTGCGTCCTTTGGGCGAAATCGTTGATCGACCCCACCGCGGTGTCGACATTCCTGACGACCGTGTCGAACTGCTTGCTGGTTTCCTTCAGGTTCGTGGTCACGGTATCGACATTGGCGACGATGCTCTTGATCTGATCCTTGTCGACGGCGTTGAGCAGCCCTTCCGCCGCCTTCAGCGTGCCGTCGAGCTTGCCGGAGACGCCCCTCAACTCCTCCGACAGCGAACTGACGCTGGCGAGGAATTTGTCGATGCCGTCGGAATTCTTGGCCAGCGCGTCGGAGAAGGTCTGCACATTGTTGACGGTCTGCGTCAGCGGCCCGCGAACGTCCCTGGTGAAGCCTTCGAGCTGGGTGAGAACCGTATCGGCGCGGGTGAAGATGTTCTGCGCCGTCTGCAACAGGTTGGTGACCGCCGACGGGTTGGCGACGATCTCGGCGACGCCGCCCTCCGCCTCCGCCTGGTCGAGAAGGTTGACCTCCTTGAGGTCGGCGCCCCTGAGTTCGATATTGGCCTGACCGGTGAGGGTAGCAAGGCCGATATCGGCCTGCGTCGATTTGGTGATCGGGGTGTTCCTGCCTATTTCGGCTTCGGCTATTGCGTTGTTCGGATTGGCGGGGTCGATATAGACGCGCCTGACATCCCCGACCCTGACCCCGTTGAACAGCACGAAACTGCCGCGGCCGAGGCCGGAAGCCGATCCCGGAATGCGCACCTTCAGCATCGCCGTCTCACCCCTGTCGCCAATCGCGGCCGTCCAATAGACGAACGCGAATGCTGCCAGGATCGCGGCTAGCGTGAAAATGCCGACAATGACGTAGTTGGCTCTGGTTTCCATTTACCCACTTATGGCTATGCGCGGGCTGCAAGATCAAGTTGCCGCGCACGTTTTCCGCGAAAATAGGATTTCACCCAGGGTTCCTCGCTTTTGAGCATGTCGTCGATCGTGCCTTCGACCAGCACCTTCTTGTTGCCGAGCACGGCCACCCGATCACACGCGGTGAACAGCGTGTCGAGGTCATGCGTGACCATGTACACGGTCAGATCCATGGTATCGCGCAGCTTGACGACCAGTTCGTCGAACTCAGCCGCGCTGATCGGATCGAGGCCGGATGTCGGCTCGTCGAGGAACACGATGTCGGGGTCGAGCGCCAGTGCGCGCGCCAGCGCCGCACGCTTGATCATGCCGCCGGAAAGCTCGGACGGGAATTTCTGCGCCGCATCCGGCGGCAACCCGACCAGTTCGACCTTGAGCATCGCCAGTTCGTCCATCAGCTTTTTCGGCAAGTCGAGATATTCGCGCATCGGCACCTGCACGTTTTCGAGCACCGTGAGCGCCGAAAACAGCGCGCCGTGCTGAAACAGGACGCCAAGGCGCATGTCGATGCGAAGACGCTCCCTCTCGCTCGCCTTTTCGACATCGACGCCGAACAGCTTGATCGTTCCCGACTGCTTGTGCACCAGGCCGAGGATAGTGCGCAGGAGAACCGACTTGCCGGCGCCCGAGGCGCCGACGAAGCCGAGAATTTCGCCACGCCGGATATGGAGCGACAATTTGTCGAGAATGACCTTGTCGGCGAAGGAGACGGTGATGTCGTGCGCGGAAAGCACGATCTCGTCCTCGTCGGCCGTTTGCGTAGTCCTGGTCGGCTTTGTGCCAAGCAGCGCCATGTCAGAACTCGATCGCTGCGTAGAACATGGCGAAAAGCCCGTCGAGAATGATCACCACGAAGATCGACTTCACCACCGAAGCAGTCACGTGCTGCCCGAGCGATTCGGCGCTGCCGCCGACCTTCATGCCTTCGACGGAGGCGATCGTGCCGATGATCATGGCCATGAACGGCGCCTTGATCAGCCCGGCAAAGATGGTGCTGAGATCGATGGCAACGCGCAGCCGGTCGATGAAGGCGGCCGGTGCGATGTCGGAATAGAGCCATGCCGCCGCGATGCCGCCGCCAAGTGCGGCGAAATTGGCGATGATCGTCAGGCAAGGCAGTGCGATCACCAGCGCGACCAGCCGCGGAAACACCAGAACGCCGATCGGATTAAGCCCGATGACCTTCAGCGCGTCGACCTCCTCGCGCATTTTCATCGAGCCGATTTCAGCCGTGATGGCGCTGCCCGAACGGCCGGCGATCATGATCGCAGTCATCAGCACGCCGAGCTCGCGCAGGATCAGCACGCCGACTAGGTCGACGACGAAGATATCGGCACCGAAATAGCTGAGCTGATAGGCGCCTTGCTGAGCGACGATCGCCCCGACGATGGCCGACATCAGCACGACCACCGGGATGGCGCCGACGCCCATGCGGTCCATCTGGTTGAAGATCGCCGCCGGATTGACCGCATGGCCGCGGCCAAGCTTCATCTGCGCGCCGCGTATCGTGGCGCCCAGTATGTTCATCGCGGCCAGGAAATCGTCACGCATCTCATAGACGCGCCGGCCAACCGCCTCGAGCCCTCGAATGATGATATTCGGCGGCCCAACGATGCCCGAATCAGGTTCGCGTCGAACGGCGTCACCGACGGCGCCGAGCAGGATCGAGGCAACCTCGCTTTGCCCCTGCATCGTGATTTTCACACCCTGCTTTTCGAAGGCGCTGACCAGACGGTCGATCACCCAGGCCCCGGCGGTATCCATCTTCTCGATATGCGAGAGGTCGAGCGCCAGCGTCTGAAAACCGCTGCGTTGCTCGATCTTGCGCATCTCGGCATCGACGAGCGCCACGGTGCGTGTCGTCCAGGTCCCGGAAAAAGCGCAGCCGAGAACGCCGCCGTCCTCGCCGACCACAACGCGCGGCTGGTGGTCGGCCTCCTTGGCGGTCGTGCCGCTTGCGTCGCGTTTGCGGATCGTCAACATGGCGTCCTGTTTAGTCTGACGGGCCATCTGTTTACCCCGACAGAACCCACCTGTCGATTTGCCGACAAGTTTGTTGTCGCACAGCCGGAGCAGAAAGATATGGCGCGTGTCATTTCGGTCGAGTCCGAGCGCTTTCCCATCGCCGGGTCCTTCACCATCTCGCGCGGTTCGAAAACCGAAGCCGAGGTCGTCACAGTGACGATCCGCGAGGACGGCCAGAGCGGGCGCGGCGAATGCGTCCCCTACAAACGCTATGGCGAAACCATCGAGAGTGTGCGCGACGCGATCGAGGCGATGCGGGAGCAGATTGCGGGCGGCATCAGCCGGGCCGCGCTGCTCGACACCATTCCGGCGGGCGCGGCGCGCAACGCCGCCGACTGCGCGCTATGGGACCTGGAGGCGAAGATCGCAGGCAAGCCGGTCGCTTCCAGCATCTGTATGGCGCCGCCGAGGGCGCTTGAGACGGCCTACACGCTGTCGCTCGCTGAGCCCGAGGCAATGGCAGCCCAGGCCCGCGCCAACGCCCTGCGCCCGCTGCTCAAGGTCAAGATCGGCGGCGACAACGATATGGCCCGCATCCGCGCGGTCAGGGAGGCGGCACCGGCGAGCCGCATCATCCTGGACGCCAATGAGGGCTGGAGCGACGACAACATCGTTGCAAACCTGGCCTTTGCCGCCGAGCACGGCATCGCGCTGATCGAACAGCCGCTGCCGGCGGGCCGTGACGGCATCCTTCGCCAAATCGCGCATCCGGTGCCGATCTGCGCCGATGAAAGCGTGCATGAGGCACAGGGCCTTGCCTCGCTTGTCGGCCTTTACGATGCGGTCAACATCAAGCTCGACAAGTCGGGCGGCTTGACCGCTGCCCTCGTCCTTCGCGATCGCGCCCGCGAACTGGGTTTTGGCGTCATGGTCGGCTGCATGGTCGGCACGTCATTGGCCATGGCGCCGGCCGTGCTGTTGGCCCAGGATGCCGATTTTGTCGATCTCGACGGCCCGCTGCTGCTGGCCCGCGACCGTGCGCCTGGCCTTGTCTACCAGGGTTCGCTGGTGTCACCGCCCGATCCGGCGCTGTGGGGCTGAACGCGCCGCAAGCCCGATCAGCACAAGGCCGACCAGGGCGATCGGGATCATGGCAAAAAAGCCGTCCACGCCGAAGCGGTCGTAAAGCGGGCCGGACAGCAGCGTCACCACGGCGGTGAAAAAGCCGTTGGAGAAATAGGCGATGCCTTGCGCGGCCCCGGTGCGTTCCTCCGCGACCGTCTCACCGATCATTTTCTGCAGGCCGATCAGCACCAGCGCCACCGAAACCGCGTGCAGCGTCTGGACTGCGAAAAACCCCCCAACGCCAAGGCCAAGCGGCCAGATCAAGGGAAAGGCAATCCAGCGCACGATCGCCCCTATTCCCGCCATCACCATGATCGACACGACCGAGACGGAACCGAAAACCCGGGTAAAGATCATGAACATGCCGATCTCGGCCAGGACACCCCAACCCCAAAGCAGCCCGACCACAGAATCGCCGATGCCGATCGATTTCCAGTAGATCGAGACGAAGCCGTAGAGAAACGCGTGGCTGGCGGTGATGACGCCGACGCCGACGGAGAAATACAGGAAATAGCCGTTGAGGAGTTTTGGCGCCGAGTGCTGGATGTCGGCAGCCGAAAGCGGCGAGGCACGGCGGGGACGGCCGAGCCGCGGTGCGATCAGTGCGACGACAAGTGCGGCGCCGAAGGCCACGAAGATGATCACCGGAACAGCCTGGGCGCCGGTCGCCGACAGGATGAAACCGCCCGCAAGATTTGCGCACAGATAGGAGATCGATCCCCATTTGCGCATGTTTGCATAGTTCGAGCCGAAGCGACGCACCCCCGACAGCGCCAGCGAATCGGCAATTGGCGAGTGCGGCGTCCAGGCGACGGTGAGCGCCAGCGAAACGGCCAGCACCATGGCATAGGTCGGCGTCAGGAAATAACCGGCGGACAGCGCCAGTGATGCGGCCATCAGCGCGACATAAACATGGGCGCGGTCGCTCGCCCTGTCGGCCAGTGCCGTAAGCAATGGCGTCGTCACCACGCGCAGGAACATCGGTGCCGCGAGAACCACCGCTATCTGCTCGGCATCAAAACCGTTTGCCTGCAGCCACAGCGGAAAGTATGGCAAATGTATCCCGAGCGGCACGAAAAGCGTGAAGAAGATCAGGCCCATGCGCAGTTCGAAATGACGCGGCTTGACGAGCTGTTCGGGTGAAAGCGGCGGCAGGGAGGACATCAACAGGCAATCCGTCGCGCAGCATTCGACCGGCCGGCCAACCAACGCACGCCGATCCCATAACATGCCGAAAAAAGCGATGAAACCGCCTGGACTAAAGCGCGTCGCGTTTGACCGGCCTCATGCGACGCGCTTTAGGTTCTTGTTTATGCATGTCGTTACCGCAAAACCGCTGCACACTTTTGCGCGACATGCATTAACACATTATCGCGTCAGGCAGCCTGGACTGCCCTGCCCTTGATGTCGACGATCTCGATCGGCACCAGCACTTCGCTGCCGACCGGAGCCTCCGGCAGGACATGCGACCAGTGCAGAATCTCCATCTGGCCGTCGAAATGCTCGACCACTGCGGTGCAGCTCTCGACCCAGTCGCCGGTGTTGATGTACTGCACGTCCTCGTAGCTCTCGATCGCGGCATGGTGGATGTGACCGCAGATCACGCCGTCGACATGCGAGCGGCGCGCTTCCTCGGTCAGCATGGTCTGGAACGAGCCGATGAAATTCACCGCCTTCTTGACGTTGACCTTGGCCCAGGACGAAAACGACCAGTATGGCAGGCCAAGCACCTGGCGCAGCCGCGTCACCACGCGGTTGACCAGCATCGCCGCGTCATAGGCGTAGTCGCCGAGATAGGCCAGCCAGCGCGCATTGTGGACGACGGTGTCGAACTGGTCGCCATGGATGACAAGAAAGCGTTTGCCGTCGGCGGTCTCGTGGATAACGCGATCGGCGACGACGATGCCGCCGAAATGCACACCCTGGAACTGGCGCGCGAATTCGTCGTGATTGCCGGCGATGTAGGTGATGCTGGCGCCCTTGCGCGCCTTGCGCAGCAATTTCTGGACGACGTCATTGTGGCTTTGCGGCCAGTGCCAGTTCCGTCTCAGCCGCCAGCCGTCGACGATGTCGCCGACGAGATAGATGATATCGGCGTCGTGATGGCGCAGGAAATCGATCAGGAACTCGGCCTTCGCCGCCTTCGATCCGAGATGGACGTCGGAGATGAACATGCTGCGGAATGTGCGGGGCTCTGCGCCAGGCATTGGATTCTCACCGTTGCTTCCGAACAGGCTATGCCTTGATTCATGCAACAACCGTATGACGGTTGCGATTGGTCCAGCCCCAAGAGTAGGTTGCGACCCTAATCAGAGGAAAAATCGCCATGGATCTCGGTATTCGCGGAAAAAAGGCCATAGTTTGTGCTTCGAGCAAGGGGCTTGGGCGCGGTTGCGCCATGGCGCTGGCCGAAGCCGGCTGTGACCTGGTCGTCAACGGGCGCAACGCCGACCAACTGGCCAAGACCGCCGCCGAACTGCGCGAAAGATTCGGCGTCAAGGTGACCGAGATCGTCGGCGACGTGTCGAAGCCCGAGGTGCAGAAGGCGCTGCTTGCCGCCTGTCCCGATCCAGATATCCTCGTCAACAACAATGGCGGCCCGCCGCTTCGCGATTTTCGCGAACTCGACCGCGAAAAAATCCTCGAAGGTGTCACCCAGAACATGGTGACCCCGGTCGAACTGGTTCAGGCTGTGATCGACGGCATGGCCGAGCGCGGCTTCGGCCGCATCGTCAACATCACCTCGCTGTCGGTCTATGTTCCCATTCCCGGCCTCGATCTGTCGTCCGGCGCGCGCGCCGGCCTGACCTCGTTCCTTGCCGGCGTCGCACGGACGGTGATCGACCGCAATGTGACGATCAACAACATGCTGCCGGGCAAGCTCGACACCGACCGGCTGCGTCCCCCGCATGAAGCTGGCACCCCCGAAGCTCCGGCTGCCGCCGCCGCACGCAAGACCCAGGCAGCAGCCAACGTTCCGGCCAAGCGGCTCGGCACGCCGGAGGAATTCGGCCAGATCTGCGCTTTCCTGTGCTCGGTTCATGCCGGCTACCTGACCGGGCAGAACATACCGGTCGACGGCGGCGCCTATGTCAGCGCGTTCTAGTCCCTAACGCTTGGTACCCGCTGGGAACGCCGGGAGACGATCCATCTCGGCCGTTCTTGGTCAGGAAGCGACGGCCCTGAAAGCAGGGCTATGATGGCCCCTTCCCGCGCTGGCCGCCGCTACAGTGAATAGGGCCATTCGTCCGGCACGAAGCGATAGGCGTCGCCATCGCGCGCCACATGGCCGATGCCGGGGAACGGCAAATGCATGCCGGCGATCAGCATCCGGTCAGCAGCGACCCGGTCGAGCGTCCGCTTGCGAGTTTCGGCAGCCAGCTTGGAATCGACATCGAAGGCGATGCTCCAGTCCGGGCGCGCGAACTGGTAGGTCGCCATGTGCACGACATCGCCCCAGATGAACAGCGCGTCGCCGTCCGATTCCGCGATGAAGCCGGCATGGCCCGGCGTGTGGCCGGGCAATGGCACGGTGCGGATCGAGCCGACCGCCTCGCGCTCGCCGTCCACTTGCCGCAGGCGGTCCGCATAAGCGGCGGCAGCCCGGCGTGCCCCGATAAAGAACGGCTTTGCCTCGTCCGGCGCTTGGTTCATGTTCGCGTCGTCATGCCAGAAGGCGTAATCGGCGGCGGTGACGATGAACTCGGCATTGGGAAACAGCGCCTGGCCGGCGGGAGTCAGCACGCCGTTGATATGGTCGGGATGCATGTGGGTAATCAGCAATGTGTCGATCTGGTCCGGAGAGACGCCGGCCGCCTCGATAGCGGCCGGAAGTCGGCCGAGTGACGGGCCCATGCTGTTCGACGTACCGGCGTCGACGAGCACCAGACGGTCGCCCAGATTGATGAGATAGGCATTGACCGGTGCGCGGCGCGGTCCGGGCTTCTGGAAGCTGGCCTCAGCCAGCCGCTCCGCATCGGCCTCAGCGAGCCCGATGACCACTCGGAACCAATGTCGATATAGCCGTCCAGCAGCGCCGTGACCTCGATCGAACCCACCTTGCGGCGCAGCGCGCCAAGGGTCGGGGCGTGAGCCAGCGGCGCACGGGCCAAGGCCGGAACGGAGGTGCCGGCTAGAAGGGCGCCGCCGGCTAGACCGGCACTGGCGAGAAAATGACGGCGGGAAAGCGTCATGGCATCATCTCCGGTTGGGGGATCGTGGAGGCTCCGGGTCAGAGCAAGACGGGTCTACTTCATAGGTTCAGCTTTTTGCACTTGCCTGTATCTTATATAGGCTATTACCCTTGCTTATTAATCACGACGGGGAGTTGCTATCATGGATCGCCTGACCGAGCTGACCAGCTTCATACGCGCCTCCGAGACCGGCAGCTTCTCGGCGGCAGCGCGTGAACTGGGCTTGAGCCAGCCGGCCGTCAGCCAGCAGATCCGTGCACTGGAAAAGCGCCTCGGCGTTCGGCTTTTTGACCGTACGACCCGCCATGTTTCGCCGACGGAAGCCGGCCGGCGTTATCTGGAGCGCGCCCGCGACATCATTGAGCGCATCGAGGAGGCGGACCGCAGCGTCGGCTGCCTCGAATCGAAGATGTGCGGACGTCTTGCCGTCGGCGCGCCGGCCAGCTTCGGTGCCGGTGTGCTCGGCAATTATCTAATCGAGTTCAAGCGCACCTACCCGGACCTGATACTCGACGTGGCGCTGACCGACAGCTTCGTCGACGTGATCGCAGAAAGGCTCGACGTCGTGATCCGCATGGGGACCATCAACGACGATCGGCTGATCGTGCGCAAGCTCGGGATGATGGAGCGACGCCTTGCGGCAACGCCGGACTATCTCGACCGGATGGGACGGCCGCGGCGGCCCGAGGATCTTGCCAAGCATGACTACCTGCTTTACGCCCACATCACGACGCGCGATATCGTGCCGCTCACCGGCCCAGGCGGCGAAAAGGCCGAGGTGCGGATCCGGCCGACCATGTGCTCCAACAATTCGCTCCTTAACCAGCAGGCACTGCTGTCTGGCATCGGCATCGGTCTCGGGCACAAAGTGATACTCGACCCGCTCGTCGCCCAAGAGCGGCTCGAATATGTACTGCCGGACTGGCACTACGCACCGCACCACGTGCATGCGGTCTATCCGTCGAACCGCTTCATACCATTGAAGGTCAGGCGGTTCGTTGACGGCTTCACCGAGCACCTCGCCGCGATGGGGGCGCTCATCGATGACAAAAAAAGCATGTACATCCAACGAAACGGCGCCGGCCTAGTGAAGTCTGACGTTTGTACGCCAGGGAAATGGCGGAGACGGGAGAGTCGAGATGTGGCGCGGCGGAGATAGGCGTAGCCCCGCAACCGCGCGGTGAGTGGCTGTCGGGTGGACGGTAGCCGCAAAGCCGGGAGGCGGTCGACCTGACACCGTTGCGGCTGCTGCTCCCGCAGGACACATGAACTACCCTTCATGGTCATTCCTCCTGCCGATCGAGAAACCGCTTCACGGAGTCAAGGAACACACCGCGCCCTGCGGCCTCGCGGTCGAGATGCACGAAGTGCGTAGCGTCCGGGATGTCCAGGCGTTCCGCTTTTGGTGCTTCGTCCACGATTGTCTTCGCATCCTCCGGTCGGCTCCAGAAATCCCGTCCGGAGCGGATGACGAGCACCGGCATGGTGAGCGCCGCCGCCGACCATTGCCGGCGATCGAAGGCGAGTTCGAAACTGTCGGCCATGGCGCCGCTCGGTGACCGGAAACTCGGCGGCTGGCGCGTCGACGCCGTCTCGTCGGAGGCGAGTGCCGCATCACCATAGGCCGCGGCCACCGCGGGATCGCGCCACTGAGCCTTGTCCGCGACCGGGATGCTATCGTCCCAGGCGGTGAACAGGCTCGGACGTGTATTCAGCCGATAACCGCCGAACGCATGGACATTGAACGTCTCGGGCCGGTCAGGATTTTCAAGCGGCGAGCCGGTGCCAAGGGTGGGGTGCTGGTCTGAGCCTCCATATAGAGTGTTGTAGAGGATGAGCCGATCAACCGTCTGCGGAAACCGGCTGGCATAGGCGCCGGCCCAATGCCCGCCGGTGGCCCAGCCGACGAGGTTGACCCTTGAGACGTCGCTCCATTTCGCGATGGCGTCGACCGCTGCGGAAATATCCGCCACGACGTCTTCGGTGCGCATCAGGGGAGCGGACTTGTCCGGCGGCCTGTCCATGGCCGCAGGGCGGCTCGATGCGCCGTAGCCGCGAAGATCCAGGACATAGACAAGGTGCCCGTCCGCCGCGAGGTCGGCGGCAAGCGATCCGCCCGCAATAGGCAGATCGAAGGACGCAACGCCGGGCACGCGTGCGCCATGGATAAGGAGGACGGAGGACTTGGCTTCGGACGCTGCGCCAGGACGGCGCACCTGCCGGACGAAGAGGCGCTCGCCCGTCGGTAGTTCGACGAACCTGTCGGCCCGGACAAGATCCGGCTCTCCTGCCGGAACTGGAGCCGCGGCCATCATGGCTGCTGCAAGCACAAGGGGAAAGGCGGTGAAATGGGACATGATGATATCTCCGATCGCAATCGCGTTTCGCACAGACTGTCAGCTATTCGATATCTTTTCGATGACGTATTTGAGCGCGTTTGATATCGTCAAGATATGGAACTTCGGCACTTGCGACATTTCCTCGCCGTTGCGGAGGAATTGCATATGGGGCGTGCCGCTCTGCGGCTGGCCATGGCGCAGCCTCCGCTCAGTCAATCGATCGCTCGACTGGAGAAAGAACTCGGCGTCAAGCTGTTCGAGCGGGCCAACCGCCGCCTGACCTTGACGCGCGCCGGCGCGGGGTTCGTGGAGGAGGCGCGGGCATCGGTACTGCACGCCGATGCGGCGCTTCACGTCGCCCGCGCAGCGCATGACGGCGAAGCTGGCGAGATCAGGATCGGCTTCGTGTCGGCGGCTCTCTACGAACATCTCCCGCATCTCCTGTCCCGGCTTCGCGAGAAATATCCGGACATCCATCCAAAGCTCATCGAGATGTCCACCAATGAGCAGATTGCGGCGCTGTCGAGGAGTGAGATCGACATCGGTTTCGTGCATACACCGCTCGGGACTGACCAACGTCTCGACGTCCATGACTATCCTGCTGAAGATCTTATTGCAGTTCTGCCTGAAGACCGGCGGACGCATGGGGTGACGCTGACGGACATCGCCCGCCACGGGCTCATCATGTTTCCGGCTGCACAAGGCCCGTCGCTCCATGCCCGCATCATGGACACGTTCACCAGGGCTGGTCTCGAGGTGCGGATCGTCCAGGAGGCAACGCGGGCACTGACCATGCTCTCGCTCGTAGCCGCCGGCTTGGGCGCGGCGCTGCTGCCACGATCGACGCAGCACCTTGTGTTTCAGGGCGTCCGCTATGCAGCGATCGCCGACGTATCGCTGCCCGCCTGGCCACTTGCCGTGATCGCCAAACGGCGGCCACGGCCGGCGATTGTCGATAGCGTCTGGAAACTGCTTGAGGCTCGTCCAGACGTGAGTTGACCGCCCGCGACTGGACACGCCCGGCCGCGCGACGCGCTCGATGACATCCGCACCGGCCGCGACAAGGCAGGTGAGGATTTCAGCGCAACGATCTGACATGGTATGGTTTTCCACGATCCTTCCCCCTATTTGGCGGTTGCGTCATTTGGCATCGTGAAAAACCAACGCTGCATGCTAAAAGGGCTTCAAGGCAGGATCGCAGGGAGGCCCGTATGCAAGGCGAAAACAAAAAAGCAGCCCGGTCGGACCTCGATGAAGCCGCCCTCTATTTCCACAAGCATCCACGGCCTGGAAAGCTTGAAATCCAAGCGACAAAGCCGCTCGGCAACCAGCGCGACCTGGCGCTTGCCTATTCGCCCGGCGTCGCGGCGCCCTGTCTGGAAATCCGCGACAATCCGGCCGCCGCCGCCGACTACACGGCGCGCGCCAATCTGGTTGGGGTCGTCTCCAACGGTACGGCGGTGCTCGGCTTGGGCAATATCGGCCCGCTGGCCTCCAAGCCGGTGATGGAAGGCAAGGCCGTGCTGTTCAAGAAATTCGCCGGCATCGACGTCTTCGACATCGAGATCGACGCGCCTGACATCGAGCGGATGGTCGAGACGATCTCGGCGCTGGAGCCGACCTTCGGCGGTATCAACCTCGAGGACATCAAGGCGCCCGAATGTTTTGAGGTCGAGGAACGGCTGAAGGCCCGCATGGCGATACCGGTCTTCCACGACGACCAGCACGGCACCGCGATCATCGTCGCCGCCGCCGTGCTCAACGGGCTGGAATTCTCCGGCAAGACGATCTCCGACATCAAGATCGTCACCTCCGGCGCCGGGGCAGCTGCCCTCGCCTGCCTCAACTTGCTGGTTTTGCTTGGCGCGCGCATCGAAAACATCTGGGTCACAGACCGTTTCGGCGTCGCCTACAAGGGCCGCGTCGACGAGATGGACCGCTGGAAGGACCCCTATGTGAAGGACACCGAGGCGCGCACGCTGGCCGATGTGCTGCCGGGCGCCGACGTGTTCCTGGGGCTTTCGGCCGCCGGCGTGCTGAAGCCGGAATTGCTCCAGCACATGGCGCCAAAACCGCTGATCCTGGCGCTGGCCAACCCCAACCCCGAGATCATGCCGGAAGCGGCGCGGGCGGCGCGACCCGACGCGATGATCTGCACCGGCCGCTCCGATTTTCCCAACCAGGTCAACAACGTACTTTGTTTTCCTTACATTTTCCGTGGTGCGCTAGACTGCGGCGCCAGCGCCATCAACGAAGAGATGAAAATGGCTGCGGTGCGGGCGATCGCAGCCCTGGCCCGCGAGGAACCGTCGGATGTCGCCGCCCGCGCCTATTCCGGCGAAACGCCGATCTTCGGGCCCGACTTCCTGATCCCGTCGCCCTTCGACCCGCGGCTGATCCTGCGCATCGCGCCGGCGGTGGCCAAGGCCGCCTGCGACACCGGCGTCGCGACACGGCCGATCACCGACTTTGCCGCTTATATCGACACGCTCAACCGCTTCGTCTTCCGCTCCGGCCTGGTCATGAAGCCGGTGTTCACGATGGCCAAGACGTCGAGCGCCAAGCGCGTCATCTATGCCGACGGCGAGGACGAGCGCGTGCTGCGCGCCGCCCAAGTGGTGCTGGAGGAAGGCATCGCCGAGCCGATCCTGATCGGCCGCCCGCATGTCATCGAAGTCCGGCTGAAGCGCTATGGGCTGCGCATCAAGCCGGGCGTCGATTTCGGCCTGATCAATCCCGAGGACGATCCGCGTTATCGCCATTATGTCGACCTTTTGATCGAACTCGCCGGCCGGCGTGGCGTCACGACGGAGGCCGCGCGCACCATGGTGCGCACCGACAACACGGTAATCGCCGCACTTGCCCTCAAGCGTGGCGACGCCGACGCCATGGTTTGCGGCCTGGAAGGACGTTTCGAGCGGCATTTGCGCAATGTCACCCTGATCATCGGCCCGCGCGCCGGCATCAAGGATCACGACCTGTCGACGCTTTCGATGCTGATCTCGCAGCGCGGCATCATTTTCCTCACCGACACCCATGTCACCGTCGATCCGACCGCCGAGGAAATCGCCGAGATGACGGTGCTGGCAGCCGAAGAAATCCAGCGCTTCGGCATCGAGCCCAAGGCCGCCCTGCTGTCGCATTCGGATTTCGGCTCACGCGACTCGCCAAGCGCGCTCAAGATGCGGCAGGCAGCGGCGATCCTGGCGCGCATCGCGCCAGACCTGCAATGCGACGGCGAGATGCATGCCGACTCGGCTCTGTCGGAGCCGCTGCGCCAGCGGGTCTATCCGCATTCGCGGCTAAAAGGCGAAGCCAATCTGCTGGTCTTTCCCAATCTCGATTCGGCGAACATCACGCTCACCGCGCTGCGCGCGATGATGGACGCGCTCCATGTCGGCCCGATCCTGCTCGGCACCGACAGACCGGCGCATATATTGACGCCGTCGGTGACATCGCGCGGCGTCGTCAACATGACGGCGCTCGCCGTGGTCGAAGCGGCCCACAAGGCGCAGGCGGTTGTAACTCTGGGCGAAACCGGCCTTTCGCGATAAGCTAAATGAACAGTTAGCCGCAGACGCGGTAACCTTCGCAACGGACGAGGCGAGCGGAGTTCCGGATGGGCGGGAGGTGGAAGCTGACGCATGCCGCCGCATCAACTGTCGAGGTTGGCGCTGCCCCTCATCGCCCTGCCGGGCACTTCTCCCCGTATAGTGACGGGGAGAAGGGGGCAGGCCGCAGCCTCGGCGCCCTGCCTGCGACGCTGGTGATTGGCGAAACCGTCGATGACAGCGCCCCTCTCCCCGTCCCTATAGGGGGAGAGGATGCCGGCAGGCAGGTGAGGGGCAGCGCCAACGCCCGGGGCTTGAAGCCGCTGAAGCTGACGCGTGCCGCAGCACTGCTCGGTGCCCTGGCATTGTCAGGCTTTGCCATCACCCAGCCGCAGGCCGCCTCCGGTGTTTGCCGGCAACTGGAAGCCGATCTCGCGGCCGCTTCGCGCGGCGGCGGCACCAAGCCGGCCCTGCTCAGGAAATATGATGCTGCAATCGTGCGGCAGCGCCAGCAGATTTCAAAGGCCGTCAGCCAATCCAGCCGCGCCGGCTGCGGCTTTTCGCTGTCGCGCCGCAACGCCAACGCATGCGCCACACTCGACGCCACCATCGATCGCATGGCAGTCAATCTCGACGGCTTGCAAGCCAAGCGCGCTGAACTCGCCGGGGGCGGCTCGCGCCGCAATCGCGCACGCATATTGGCTTCGCTCGACGCCAATGGCTGCCGCGATGATGCGGCGCCGCCAAAGCCGGCACCGGGCCGCGACGCCAGCCTTGGAACCGGCGACCGAAACTTGCTCGACCAGCTTTTGGGCAGCGACGCAATTGGACCCGGCGCGCCCGACCGACCTGAAGAGCCCAATCAAGCTGTGGGCCCGCGCGACATCCGTACCATGCTCGACAATGCCGACGACATGGGCCAGCCGCACGGCGAATTCCGCACAATGTGCGTGCGCACCTGCGACGGCTATTTCTTCCCGATGTCGAATGCTGCCTCGCTGGGCGATTTCGAACGCGACCAGAAGAACTGCGATTCGAGTTGCCCCGGCACCGAGATGCAGGTGTTTTATACGCGCGGCTTTGGCGAGGACTCGGGCGGCATGACGTCTTCGGTAACCGGCCGGCCCTACAGCGAACTGCCGACCGCCTATCTCTACAAGCAGCCCGCGCGCCCGCCGGCCTGCGGCTGCAACGCTGCACAGAATTTCGAAATCATTGCCGGCAACCCGCCAGGCCCGAAACAGGCTGACCCCGCCGACCCCGAGAGTTTGGCCAATGTCGAAGGCCGGCTCGATCGCGAAGCCATCGAGCGCCTCGGCGTAAAACCCTCGCCGACGACCTTGCCGCCGCCGGAACAGCGCAAGGTCAGGGTCGTCGGGCCAACGTTCCTTCCCGACCCAGCAGCGGCAACAGATCTGCAAGCTCCGGCCCCGAGGGCTGGCCCGTAAGCGCCAGCCTGAGCGGCGTGAACAGCGCCTTGCCCTTGCGGCCGGTCGCTTCCCTGATCCTGCCGGTCCACTCCTTCCAGACCGACCCGTCCCAGGGGTCTTCCGGCAAAAGATCGAACGCCTGGTGAAGGAAATCGCGGTCGACGTCGGAAAAGTCCGGCTGCTCCTGCGGGCCGTGGCGAAGCGTGCGCCACCAGATTGCGGCGTCGGCCAGCCTGTCGAGATTGCCGCGCACCGCCAGCCAGAAGGGCTCAGCCTGTTCGCCGGAAATGCCGAGCACGATCAGCCGGTCGCGCGCCTCGGAAAACGGCATATGGTGCAGCAGCGTGCGATTGAGCACGAAGAGCTCGTCCGGATCGAATTTGGCGGCGGATTTCGATGTCGCCGCCGGATCGAAGCGCTCGGCAAGCTCAGTCATCGTCTGCACCGCGACGACGTTTTCCGAGGTGCCGACAAGCACCGCCAGCGAGGCGACGGCCATCGGTTCGATGCCGTTCTCGCGCAAGCTCTCGATGGACAGCGCGCCGCTCCGCTTCGACAGGCCCTCGCCCGATGCGGTGGTCAACAGATTGTGGTGACCGAACACCGGCGGCTCGGCACCCAGCGCCTGGAACAAGGCTAGCTGCACGCCGGTGTTGGTGACGTGGTCGTCGCCGCGGATGACATGGCTGATCCCCATTTCGATGTCGTCGACCACCGAAGGCAGCGTGTAAAGATAAGTGCCGTCCTCGCGCATGAGAACCGGGTCGGAAAGCGAGGCAAGATCGACGGTTTCCTCGCCGCGCACCAGATCGTTCCAGTGGATTTCGGTGCGCTCCAGCTGCAACGGGTCGCTGGTGAAATTGGGCAGGAGAAAGCGCCAGTGCGGCCGGCGGCCATCTGACTGGTATTCGGCGATCTGCTCAGCCGTCAGCGTCAATGCCTCCCGGCCGTAGACCGGCGGCAGGCCGCGCGTGCGGCGCACCTTGCGCCTGAGATCGAGTTCTTCCGGTGTTTCGTAGCAAGCATAGAGAAGGCCCGCCGCCTTCAATTTCTCCACCGCCGCATCGTAGATCTCGAAGCGCCGCGACTGGTATTCCGTGGCGTCGGGAAAGATGCCCAGCCAATGCAGGTCGTAGAGGATGGCGTCGGAGAATTCCTGCGTCGAGCGCGCGACGTCGGTGTCGTCGAAGCGCTGGATGAAGCGGCCTTTGTTGTTCATGGCGAACAGCCAGTTGAACAGCGCAGTGCGCGCATTGCCGATATGAATGCGGCCGGTGGGTGATGGGGCGAAACGGACGGTAACTGTCATGAACGGGGCGTAACGGATGGTTTTGCTGTTGACAAGAGACGCCCCCGCGCTTGGCCGCAGACATAGAACATGACGACGGCGATGAAAAGGCGGCAGCGCCGCGCGTCCTAGCGCATCGGCCCGAAAATCGGAACCGATTTTCGGAAAGCACGATGCGCAGATTCAAAAGCGTTAGAGCGTACTTTGTGCGTCCAAGTGGACGCACGTTGCTCTAATAGATGCGCGCGGCTCTATAAGTCGTCAGATCGCCAGCCCCTTGGTCAATCCGAGCGCCTGGCGCTCGAACAGCCGGCGGTAGATGCCGCCTTGCAGCCGGATCAGCTGATCATGCGAGTCCTCCTCGACGATGCGGCCGCGATCGAACACCAAAAGCCTGTCCAGCGCCCGTACCGTCGAAAGCCGGTGCGCGATGACCAGGGTCGTGCGGCCGACCATCAACCGCTCCATCGCCAGCTGGATCAGCACCTCCGATTCTGAATCCAGGCTCGATGTTGCCTCGTCCAGAATGAGGATCCGCGCATCGGCAAGGAAAGCCCGCGCGATCGCCACCCGCTGGCGCTCGCCGCCCGATAGTTTCACGCCGCGCTCGCCGACCAGCGTGGCATAGCCTTTCGGCAGATCGACGATGAAGTCGTGCGCGCTCGGGTTGTGCACTTCCTCGCGGCAGCCATTTCCGGGAAACGGCGATCTATCCGCCATCCCTGAACCGGTTGGTGATGGGATAACGGCGGTCGCGGCCGAAATTCTTTTTGGTGATCTTCACGCCCGGCGCCGCCTGCCGACGCTTGTATTCGGCGATGTAGAGCAGATGCTCGACGCGCGTCACCGTCGCCCGGTCGTGGCCGCGGGCAACGATCTCGTCGACACCCATCTCGTTCTCGACCAGACACTCCAATATGTCGTCCAGCACCGGGTAGGGCGGCAGCGAATCCTGATCCGTCTGGTTCTCGCGCAGTTCCGCCGACGGCGCCTTGTCGATGATGTTGTTCGGGATCACCTCGCCGGAAGGGCCCAGCGCACCCGGCGGCACATGGGTGTTGCGCCAGCGCGCCAGCGCATAAACCTGCATCTTATAGAGGTCCTTGATCGGGTTGAAGCCGCCATTCATATCGCCGTAGAGCGTGGCGTAGCCGACCGACATCTCGCTCTTGTTGCCGGTGGTGACCACCATCGAGCCGAACTTGTTGGAGATTGCCATCAAAATGGTGCCGCGCGCGCGGCTCTGCAGGTTTTCTTCAGTGATGCCTTCCTTGGTGCCCTCGAAAAGCTGCGTCAGCGTATGCAGGAATCCCTCGACCGGCTCGAAGATCGGCACGATGTCGTAGCGGCAGCCGAGCGCGCGGGCGCAGTCCTCGGCATCTGCAAGCGAGTCCTTCGAGGTGTAGCGGTAGGGCATCATCACGGCGCGCAGCCGCTCCTCGCCGAGTGCATCGACGGCAAGCGCTGCGCAGATCGCCGAATCGATGCCGCCGGAGAGGCCGAGCACAACGTTCCTGAAGCCATTCTTGTTGACGTAGTCGCGCAGGCCCAGCATGCAGGCGCGGTAATCGGCCTCCTCCTTTTCCGGGATTTTCGACATTGGTCCTTCGGAGCAGACCCAGCCCTCGGAATTATTTCCATTTTGCGCGCCTGCGGCGGCGCGGTTGCGCTTCCAGGTGGTGACGTTGACCGCTTCCTCGAACTGGCTCATCTGGAAGGCCAGCGTCTTGTCCGAACCTATGGCGAACGACGCGCCGTCGAAGATCAGTTCGTCCTGGCCGCCAAGCTGATTGGCGTAGATGATCGGCAGTCCACATTCGATGACCTGGCGAATGACAACCTGCTGGCGGATATCGACCTTGCCGCGATAATAGGGCGAGCCGTTCGGCACCAGCAGGATTTCAGCGCCGCTTTCGGCCAGCGTCTCGCAGACGCCGACATCGCCCCAGATGTCTTCGCAGATCGGAATTCCCAGGCGTACGCCGCGGAAATTGACCGGCCCCTGGATTTCAGGGCCGGCCTGGAAGACGCGCTTCTCGTCGAATTCGCCGTAGTTCGGCAAATCGAGCTTGTAGCGCTCGGCAAGGATCTTGCCGCCATCGGCAAAGATGATCGAATTGTGCGTGCCGCTCTTGCGCTTCAGCGGCGTGCCGATGATGACGCCCGGCCCGCCATCGGCAGTGTCGCCAGCGAAGTCCTGCGCCGCCCGCTCGCAGGCCTTCAAGAACGCCGGCTTCAGCACCAGATCTTCGGGGGGATAACCGGCGAGGAAAAGCTCGGTGAACAGCACGAGGTCGGCGCCTTGTCGGGCGGCATCCGCCCTCGCCTCGCGCGCCTTGACGAGATTGCCGGCGACATCGCCAACCGTTGGATTGAGCTGGGCGACGGCGATGCGCAATATGTCGGAAGCGGTCTTGTCGGTCATGCCTGCTGACTTAGCGCGACAGAATTCGCCGGGCAATGGCGTTTGCTTGGACCATCCCAGAACGAATGACCTATGTCATTCGTGTCTGACCGATCGGACCATCGCGTCCTATTCGCCCATATATTCGCGCAGTGCCTCCGGCGAGTGGTTTTCGCCGATCGACATCGCCAGGATGCGTGAAATATTCCGGCGCGGCAGCCCGGTATCCGCCGCCCAGGCATTGATCTGGTTCTGGATCTTGTCGAGATCCCGCTTCGATGTCGGGTGTTCGGCGATGTCCAGGCCAGCGTCGCGAAGTGCGGCCGCCATGTCGCCTGAGACGATGAAGGCGTCCCACTCCAGCCACCTCAAAAAATACTGGCCGGTATTGCCGCCAAGCCGGCTGCCATGCTTGGCGAGATAGGCCATCAGCCCAACCTGGTCGTCTTCTGGCCAGTCGGCGAGGAACCTGCCAAAGCCGCCATGCTCCTTCGACACAAGCTCGACGAAGGCCGCGTTTTCGCGAACCGACTTGATCTTCTGCGGATTGCGCACGATGCGCTCGTCGGCCGTCAAATCGTGCCAGAAATCGTCAGGCTGGAACAACAGCCGTTTCGGCTCAAAGCCGAGAAACGCTTGTTCGAAACCCGGCCATTTCTGCTCGATGACCCGCCAGACGAAGCCTGCGGCAAAAACACGCTCGGCCATGGTCGACAGGATGCGGTCATCGGTAATGTCAGCCACTGCGGCGTTGTCGGGCATCGGCCCCAGCAGCGACGCCAGCACCGCTTCCCCGCCCTTGCGTTTGGCCGCGCGGGCGCGGATTTTCTGAAAATTCATCATTGTTTCCTCACCCTGTCGCGGCAATCTACCACTTCCCGTGCGAACCGGCAGCCTCTACGTCTATCGCTGACGACGGAGGCGACAATGAACAAGACGATCGAAGATTTGGCAAAGCGCTGGCTGAGGCGAAGGCCAGATGGCCTAAGCCAGGTCGAGAACCAGGTGCTGCAAAGCACGCTCGAACGCACCACGATCGCGAAGGACACCAACAAGGCCGTCGCATTTCACCAGACGTTTGGCGACCGCCTCGCCGACACCATCGCCCGGATCGGCGGCTCGTGGTCCTTCATCCTTGGCTTCCTCGCCTTCCTGATCCTGTGGACGTCAGGCAATGCCTGGCTGTTGTCGCGCGATGCCTTCGATCCCTATCCCTTCATCTTCCTCAACCTTATCCTCTCGATGGTCGCTGCGCTGCAGGCGCCGGTGATCATGATGGCGCAGAACCGCCAGGCCGAGCGCGACCGCATCGACGCCGCCCACGACTACGAGGTCAATCTCAAGGCCGAGATCGAGATCATGGCGCTGCATGAGAAGCTGGACGAACTGCGCCACAGCCAGGTCGTTGGCATGCGCGACGAGATCGCGCAGTTGGCCGAGCAGGTGAAGCGGATCGACGAGATTCTGTCGAAGCAGCGGACGCCTTCATGACGGATGCCATTCATAATCTCATCGAGCAATATGGGCTGATTGCCGTCTTTCTGGGCTGTGTCGCCGAGGGCGAAAGTGCCGCCCTCCTCGGCGGGTTTTTCGCGCATCAGCATGTTTTCGTGCTGTGGCAGGCGTTTCTGGCGGCAGCCATCGGCGCCTTTCTCGGCGACAGCTTTTTCTTTATCCTCGGACGAAGCTTCGCCGACCATCCGTTCGTGGTCAAACTGAAGGGCCGGCCGGGTTTCAGCCACGCCTATCGTCTTGTCTCCACCCATCCCGACATTTTCGTGCTGTCGAACCGTTTCATTTACGGCCTGCGCCTGGTCGGCGGCATCGCGGCCGGATTGTCCGGCATTGCCGTGACGCGCTTTGTCATTCTCAACGCCATTTCATCGATGATCTGGGCCGGACTGTTCACCACCATCGGCTATGTGTTCGGGCTGGGCGCGGAGCGCATCGTCGGCGAGGCGTTGGTCCGTCACGAGCGATTGCTGATCGCCCTGGCGATTGGCCTGGGCGTAGCCGTCCTTGCCTGGTTCGTCGCCAACCATGTCGCTAAGAAAGAACGTGCCAAGGACGCTAAGGAGACGTGAGGATCAGCCGACACCGAGCGCGCGGCCACGATCGAGTATCAGCGGGATGATCAGGTCTTCCTCGTCGGCAAGGTGCCGGGTCAGCATGGCGATCAGCCGGCTGTTCTCGTCGGCATAGGCATCGGCGGCAAAGCGCTGCTTGTCCTCGCTCTCCTGAAGCGTGCGGATGAAAGCGTATGCGGCCTCGGCATTGCGCTCCAGCCCTTCATGGATCGTATGATGATCGGCATCGAGAATCTCGAAGCCGCGCCTCAGCCGGGTCTCGGCCTTGGCGAAGACCGGAAAATAATGGATATCCTCGACATTGTGGTGGCCGTCGAGATGCCCAAGAAAATGGTTGAGCCGCGGCGCGAACCAGCGCGCGAATTCCGTCACCGTCAGCCTGCCCTCGCGATAGTCGCCAATGCCGTTGGTCAGCATGCCGCCGAGCTCGCGAAACATGTCGTGCCGCTGCAGCCACATAGTGGCGATGCCGTGGATGTTGGCGTGGCCCTGCCAGACCTCGCGCGGGTATTTATCGGCCAGCCAGCGCAAATCGGCCGGCAGGCCCGCGCGTTCGAGCAGCAGGGAATCGACGGTCATGTCGGTCTCCTCAGACCATGATCCCGGAAAGTGGATACCGGTTTTCGGAACAGATCATAGGATCAGATCGTGGTGACCGGCATGTAGGGATTCGATGGCTAGATCGGTAGCCCCAGGATTCGCTCGATGATGGCGATGCCCCAGACGCCGGCAACGATCACCACTGAAATCAGCACCGCCAGGGAACCGCAGTCCTTGGCGAGCTGGATATCGACGTTGAATTCCCGGCTGAATGCATCGCATGCGGCCTCGATGCCGGTGTTCAGCACTTCGACCAGGATCAGCAGCAGCACCGCGCCGATCAGCAGCGCATAGCCGCGCCACGACACCGAAACAAACCAGCCGAGCGGCAGCGCCAGCACGAGCAGCATCAGTTCCTGCTGGAAGGCTTTTTCGCTGGAAGCCAATTTGCGAAATGCCCGCACTGAATTGTAGAAAGCATCGATCAGCCGCTGCATGCCAAACCTTTTCCGAATCACCGGCAGGGGATAGCGCAATGGCCGGATCAAGGGAATAAGGCGATCGCTGCAAAAAATCAGTCGCCGGCGAGCTTGTCACTCATCCGGCGACCTTGATGACGGCGTCGACTTCTCGAACTGCGGCAGCCCATCGTCGATCGTGTAGTAGTCGCCCTTGTCGCCGACGAAGATGTGGCATTGGCCCTGAAGTCCGGTGGGCTTGTCGAACAGTCCGGCGAGAATCGAGACATATTCATCATCCTGCGGCTTCCAGAACAGCAGCGAGCCGCATGTCTTACAGAAACCGCGCCTGGCAAACGAAGATGCTTCGTACCAGGTGATGCTTTCCGCGCCCGCTATTGTGATGTCTGCGTTGGGAACATTGGTTGCAGCGTAGAAATGCCCGCTCTGCTTCCGGCACTGCGAGCAGTGGCAGTAGACGACGCCGCGCAAGACCCCTCGTGTCTTGAACCGCACAGTCCCGCACAGGCATGATCCGCTATGCGTGTCGTCCATCTCGCCTCCAAACGCAGTCGTCATCCTCGGCGTCCTTTGCCAGGATTCCAGTTTTGCAGCGGCTGCGCCCAAGCAAATGCGACATTCGACGGGCGTGTTCCGCATAGCACGTTTGGACAACGCGCGATGGGAGCCGCGCGAGCAGCCTCTCGGCAGTGCACAAATTGTTTAAGGCCAGCGTCTTTCCATATGAATTTTTATGGTCTACATTTTCATCAGAAAGGAGAAGATGCCGGCGATGCAACCCCATCCCGCCGCCAACGCGGCCGAAAATGCAGTCCTGACCAAGGCCACGCTGCGCGCCGCCGACCTGCTGGACATTACCGCCAGGATTCTGGCCTCCATCATCGGGGTTTCGGAAGCCACGGTTTCTCGCATGCGCAGGCAAGAGTTCCTGCTGGAGCGTGGAACCAAGCCGTTCGAGCTTGCCGTGCTGTTCGTCCGCCTGTTTCGCTCGCTCGACGCCATTGTCGGCGGCGACGAGACCGTCGCCCGGGCATGGCTGAAGAACGCCAACACGGCCTTCGATGGCACCCCGCTCGAAAAAATCGTGACGATAGCAGGACTAGTCGATGTCATCGCCTATTTGGACTCCCGACGCGCTCTCGTCTGAGGCCGCCAAACTTAATGGCAAATATCGGCTCGACGGCAAATACTGGCGCATGGTCGAGGCGCAGCACCGCGTCTCGACATTGAAAGTCGTTGACACGCTCGACGAGCAGGCCCTCCTCGAAGACCTGATCGAGGAAACCAAGCCGCAAATCCCCTTGGAATGCCGGCATCTGCATTATCTCTTGGCAACGCCCTTCCGCTACGGCTCGATCTATCCGCACGGTTCGCGCTTCCGCCGCGCCGGCAGGACCAAGGGCGTCTACTACGCGGCGGAAACCATGATGACCGCAGTTTCCGAAATGGCTTTCTACCGCCTGCTGTTCTTCGCGGAATCGCCGGCTACGCCGTGGCCGCGCGACGCCGCCGAATACACCGCCTTCGCCGCCGCGATACGCAGCACAAAAATGATCGACCTGACGCGTCCGCCGCTCGACCGCGACGCGGCGGCGTGGACGCACCCGACCGACTACGCTGCCTGCCAAAATATTGCCGACGTCGCGCGCGAAGCCGGGCTCGAGGCGATCCGCTATCGCTCCGTGCGCGACCCGAAAGGCGCCAATGTGGCGCTGCTGGCATGTAGCGGCTTTGCCAAGCCGAAACCGCTGGAACCCCATACCTGGCGCATCAGGCTGGGCACCTTCGGCGTGCAGGCGATCTGTGAGTTCCCGGAAAAGCGGATCGAGTTTTCCAGGACGGCCTTTGCCGCCGATCCCCGGCTCAACGCACTGCGCTGGGAGCGCGGCCGCTGACCAGATACCAGTGAAAATCCGACGCTAAACTACCGCTTGGGGTGCGATGCGCCTATAGTCAAATGGAAAGATGCGCCAGGAGCGGACGCTTGGCGCCAATGTGCCAAACGTCGTGATTGGTGACGTAACCTGACCGTCCGTGATTGGGAGCCATATGGCTAAAGCGGCCGATCCGCTACCGCCCGAATACCGGAACCGCTCAGTTGTCCGGTTACGTCGCGTTTAGCTCTGCCATGTAAGGAATTCGGAAGCCGGAGGCCGCGCGCTAATGTTGGACAACTACGAGGTCGACGGGTTTGGTGTGATCCACCAGATCGACTTCACACCGATCAAGTACGACAAGCAATACATTTCCTATTACGAGGACCTGAGTGACCGGACCATCAAGCTCGGATATCAGCGACTTGGCTGGGTGCTGGGAATCACCGGCCAAATTCCTCGTTCCGTGCTGGAGATTGGATATGGCACGGGGACATTCGTCGAAGCCGCGAAAATAACCGGGGTCGCCGACTGCGCCGGCTGCGACGTCGCCAGGTTTCCGCTGCCCAAGGGCGTCCGCTTTGTCGGTTGGGACGAGGCTCTCGCCAGCTCGTGGGATCTCGTCGCCATGTTCGACGTGCTTGAGCACATCCCGGACCTGGGTTTCCTCGCCCGCCTTCAGGCCCGCTACCTGGCCGTCGCCGTCCCTTATTGCCGCTGGCGCGAGCTCGGCACCGCCGGCGACGCGTGGTTCCGAACGTGGCGTATGCGTCTCCCCAACGAGCACCTGCACCATTTCGACCGTGACTCGCTGGTGGCACTCCTCGCACACAGCGGCTTCCAGTGCGTGACGCTGAACTGCTTCGAGGACGGGATTAGACTGCGGCCCGGCGAAGTGGGTCCGAATATTCTGTCCGGCTTCTTTAGAAAGCCATAGGCCAGTTTCCCCGCGGGCTCGACCAAGCGATAACGCTCGCGCTGTTTTCCCGCCCCAAAGCCGACTTGGTCCTTTCTCGTCCGGATTTGATCCTGACTGTGGGAAACGGCGAGTCAGGTAAGGTTTTGACGGATCGCTTTTCACTAAACTGCCGACGCTCAGCGCCAAACAATGAGCGTCCTGGTTGGGGCCGGAAGCGGAACGTCCGCTTTCGGGATGATGAGGCTAGAAAGCCGACCTTTCATCCAGGGTAGTGCCGACCGCTTTGCGCCAGAAGCTGGCCTCCGTGATATCATCTCCAAATATCGCGTTTCAGATCGGATACCTGAAGAACGCCGTTGGCGAGGGTAGCGACGGCATCGACAACGATGGACACAGCGAAGTCGACATCGACACAGGGCGGCTTCGGCCGCCCCTGCCCCACGTTTGATGGCAACGGATGACGTTCAGGGCTCTGTAGCACGGCGGCGACGAGCCCGACACGATGTCGCAGGCGAATCCACGCGACGGGCACCAAGGGCCGTCCCCCACTCTATGTTCCCTTCACGATTCTCGGCTTAATTGGTCGGCGGGGTTGAGCCGCACTCTCAAGGACCAAGGCCAGCCGCTTCTCGTCTTCGATGGCGCGATCGACTGCCTCGATTTCCTCTTGGAGCTCCTTTAGCTCGGCTCCGTAGCTGGAGCCGTCGCTGTCCCCGATCTGAAAGCCGCTTGCCCGCATTGCGTCGCGGGTATGGTGCACGTTACGGACTCTTTCGCGTCGAGTCGCGACCAGGATTTCCCTGAACTCTTCAAGACGTTCAACGTGATTGCGAGTCATGCGTTCTCCTATTTCGTCGTCATCGGCGCTGACGGCGATTCAGCACGGCTAAAACTTACGGCGCAGAAAGTTTAAGCGACTCTAAGAGATACGCTCGACAAAACATGAATGCGAAAGCTCAAATTTGACCGTCTTGCAATAAAGTGGAGCGCGGGAGGAGGAAATTGGTTTGGGACCCGACTGATCACCGACCAGGTGCTAGACTCTTCGGCCGAGCGCGTCTGCTGCTCGGCGCGCTTGCTGGTCCATCCAGCTGCCGATTCTGGATCGAGAGGGTCCGTTTCTGAGCGCACAGCGACGCTGGTCTCAATGTCCGATAAGCGGCGCATTGCTGCTCGAGAGCATAGTGGGCCGTAAGCAGTCCGGCAGCTATCAGGAAGCGGCGCAACAAAGCGGCCGTTCTGTTGACGGCCCCTTTGCGGACTCAAAGCAGGGTTCACAGACGAAGTGAGAACGATAGCGTGGATCCTCTAACAGCGTGCCAAAGCCGAGAAGAAATGCTCCCTGTGCGAGCACAACTGCCACAGCCATGATGCCAACTCCTGAAGCCAGTTTGCAAGCCAAGCCGACCGATGAAGAAAAGCGCCAAGGGCGTATCAATGCAACGATTGCGCCTGATGCCAGCAGAATAAGCGCTGGAACGCCTAAGACCACGGCGTGCATCTCCAGCATAAGGGCGAACGGAGTATCCGCTTTTATCATCGGCTTAATGACTGAAGGGCTAGCATTCCACCATTTATAACCTGCCATTGGCGCTGTGCGCGGGATTTAGGCTGCCGCGGATCGGACACCGCCGGCACCGGCGAGTCGTCCAACGATCTTGCTCAACGTCCGCAGCGTCCAGGCCAGCGGCGCCAGAACCATCCTCAGCAGAAAAGCCAGGACAAGACAGAGTATAAGGTAGGCCGCAAAGGCGCCGAGCCAGGCCGGGAGACCTGCTTGTTCGGCTATCCAACCGGCCGCGTTTGTCAGAAGGTGAGGTCGCGTGATCGCCACATAGGGAAGTGCGACGACGGCGGCGACACCGGCTGCGGTACCGACGGCGGAAAGCGATTGGAACGCACCTTTGCCTGCAGCCCTCAGATGTGCTATCCGCACAGTTCCGCGACCAGCTGCGGCCACCGGTGCCCTCGCAACGCGCAATGCCTTGGCTGCGGCGCCCATGCCCCCGACGACGATTGCCGCATTGAAGGCCGCCCAACCCATCTCGCCCCAGGTCGGAAGCCGCTCGCCGCGGGTGATCACCCCTTCCAGATCGGAAACGCCGCCCAGGACTATGTTCTTCGCACCAAGCAACGTACGGGTGAACTGTCTGCGGACTGCTGTTCCGTCAACGATCTCGAACTCCGACAGCATCTCATGCCCGCGATCCTTGAGCTCGTGAATGGCAATAAGCCCATATTGCTCCGGCGAAATCTCGGCGAGGCCGAATCCCATCTGCCGGCCGTCCCACAGGCTCGAGAGGCCCTGACCGACGGTTTCCTGCAACAAGTACTGCGACGATCCATTCTTCACGAAGTAAGCAATCACCGGCACGACCGGATGGCCGAGACGGTCGAAAACCTCCACGAAATCCGCATCCTCGCCATAGACGAGGAACACTCTGGCTGCATCGTCGGCATATTTCGCCGCTGCCTCATGCCAGCCGAGCCCGCCTGCCGCGCAGGCTGCAAGAACCCATGGCCGAGCCTGCTCCACAGCTTTGCTGCTGAGCGGGCAACGGGTGTCGTCCCGGCGAACTTCCTCTGCCAGCGCGGCTCGCATGACCTCATCCTCGAAGTGATGGGGCTCCCGCCATTCCCATCTGAGCGTCAGGACGATCGCCACAACGAGTGAGGCTGCTAGCAGATATCTCATTCTCAAGGGGGCATCCTCCCGCAGTCATGTCATGCCAAGACGTGCCGAAGCTATCAGCCTATCCCGATGAAGCGATCGTTAGTTCTGGGATGTGGTGGAAATTTGCTGGAGGGTGCGCGACAGCGGACGTTCCGTTTTCCACCAACCTCGCTGTTCATGGTCATTCTATTTTGGGCCGAGATCGGTCCGGCAGCTTCTGGACTCCAGAAATCGATAGCAGACATCCGATCAGTTTGGATTGAAGTCTCCAACTGACCCAAGGCGACCTATGTCTCGGGTGATGCGAATGGCCACTTCACGCCAGCATGGCGGTCATTCCTGCGGTCCTGTACATTCACCAAAAGCGGACATCAGAAGCGGTCGTTGGTGTGCCCGAGCGAGAAACACCCTGGCGATCAATCGGGACATTCGGCACCGGTACCGACCCAAGCAGCGATCAGGGCGGCAAAGGTCTCCTGCGATCCCGGAGGGGCACTGCGCCCATCGCCCGGGTGCCAGGCCCAGCCAACCAGATGGTCTTCGCCCATGTGCCGTACAAGATCGGCATGGGAACGATTGCCGTTACGGCTCGTGTCTTTCACCTGCTGGCAAATCTCACCCACGGTCAAACCCTGCCAAGCCATGCTGGCTGGTGCCAACGACCAGTGCGCGTTGCCCGGAATGGATTTCATGCGGCTGCCGACGATCGGACGATTCTCGGCACCGTGGCAGGTGCTGCAGACAAGCCCCGCCGGACCCAGCGAGCTTTGGCTAGCAATTATCAACGGCACATGCGGATGCATGTCCTCACCCTGGGTCGGGCTGCGCGTCGCTGGATGGCAGTTGATGCAACGCGGATGCGTCAGGACACGGCTGGCCTCCTCGAAGATGGCCTTTGAACGCGCGCTGGTTTCCGCAATCGCATCAAAGTCAGAGGCGGCCTTGAGAGAACCGCTATCCAATGTTTCAGCATAGCCCCGCAAGAGCCCCATACTGGTAACGATTGCGGTCGCAGCCAGCAAGGTGGTGAGCGGGATAGCGAGAAGCCGCTTGGCCATGGTCACACCCTTCGCAATTCGTTGTGGTCGATCGGCAGCGAGCGCAGCCGCTTGCCGGTCACCACGAAGATCGCGTTGAAGAGCGAGGGTGCGACACCAGGGGTGCCGAGCTCTCCGATGCCGCCCGGAGCCTCCGAACTCGGCACGATGTGCACCTCGATCCTTGGCGTTTCGTTCATTCTCAGGACGGGAGAATCATCGAAGTTGCTCTCTACGACGGCACCGTTGTGAACCGTAATGCGACCGTAGAGAGCCGCACTGAGACCATAGATGATGCCGCTCTGTATCTGGGCTTCCACCGTGTCTGGATTGATGACCTGGCCGCAGTCGACAGCGCAGATGATGCGGTCAATCTTCAGCATACCGTTGATCACGACAGTCACTTCGGAGATCATTGCAGCAAAACTGCCGAAATCCTCCGTAAGGGCGATGCCTCTGCCCTGGCCTTGCGGAAGCGCGGTTGTCCAACCGGCTTTCTCGGCCGCAACATGGAGTGCGCCGAGGAGACGCGGTTTGTGCTGAAGCAGGCGCCTGCGGTAGTCGAGCGGATCGACGCCCGCAGCATGCGCCAATTCGTCAATGCCACCTTCAATTACCGGGATGTTCCGCGTGGCGCCGACGCCGCGCCAGTTGCCTGTCAACATGCCGTCTGGAGCCTCATGGCGCACGAAGTCCGTATATTTGTTTGGAATCGCGTACGGCGTTTCCGCGCCAGCCATGATGTCGAGGTCTATGCCATCGCGGTAAAAGCGGGCAGCCAGCGCGCCATGACGGACGGACCGATGACGCGATGCCGCCAGGAAACGGGCATGCCGTCGGCACCTAGCGTTGCCGTCACCTTGCTGTAGTTGAGATAGCGATAACAGTCATGACGGATGTCCTCCTCGCGGCTCCAGGTAACCTTGACAGGGCCATCCACTTGCTTTGCGATCTTCGCTGCCAGAATGACGCCGTCGACATCGAGTCTGCGGCCGAACCCGCCGCCCAGCAGGTGGTTATGCACGACGACCTTCAGCAGAGGCAGGCCGGTCACATCGGCGACGGCTTGTCTCGCGCGGCCCATGATCTGCGTGCCCACCCATACGTCACAGCCGTCACTTCGGACGTGGAGCGTGCAGTTCATCGGCTCCATCGCCGAATGGGTGAGGATCGGCTGGCGATAGACGAATTCATGGACAGGCCCGTGCTCGATTTCGGCTTTCGCGACGTCGCCTTCCTGGATATGCGGCAGCGCGCTGCCGTTGATCGCATCTTCTGCGAGCTTTTCCAGATCGGCCTGTGAAAGAGCCGCATTCGGACCCGGATCCCACTCGATGGAAAGCGCGGCAAGGCCCTTGCGCGCAGCACCGGTGTTGTCAGCCACGACTGCGACCGCATCCTCGATCCGGACGACCTGTTTGACGCCCTTGACCGCCATTGCTGGCCCATCCTCGACCGAGCGCAGTTTCCCGCCGAAGTGAGGACAGATAGCGATCGCCGCGTAAGACACGCCGTCCGGGCGGGCGTCGATGCCGAATTTCGCCGTACCGTTGACCTTCTCAGGACTATCGAGACGCCGGACGGGCTGACCGATCAGGCTAAAGCTGGACGCAGGTTTCAGCGGCACGTCCTGCGGAACTGTCTCTGATACAGCAGCATGTATCAGGCTGCCGTAAGAGGCGCGGCGGCCGCTTGCGGCGTGGACGACATGCCCGGCCTCGGCCTTGCACGTATCCGGCGCAACCTCCCAGCCACGCGCTGCAGCGTTCACCAGTATCATGCGGGCGGTGGCGCCTGCCTTGCGCATCTGCTCATAAACAGCGCGAATGGCGAGGGAGCCGCCAGTGATCTGGTCGCCCAGCAAGGGGTTTGCATAGCGCGCGGGATCAGCAGGCGCATGCTCCAGCGTTACTTGATCGAGCGTGACTTCCAACTCTTCGGCGAGCAACATGGCTACCGCAGTATAAATACCCTGCCCCATCTCAACGGACGGCATGACGAACACGATCTTGCCTTCGACAGGGATGCGAATGAAGGCGCTTGGCTCGAACGCCTCTGCGGCAGCGGATGACGGCGAAGGCTGTAGGCCAATGACGAGTCCAGCTCCAGTCAGCGATGCTCCGATCAGAAACTGCCGGCGCGAGACGGCGACGTTGGTTTTATCGAAAATGGACATCGCATCACCCCTGGGCAGCCAGCTTAATGGCAGCGCGAATGCGTGGATACGTACCGCATCGACAGATATTTCCGGCCATTACGGCATCGATATCATCGTCGGTCGGCGACGGATTGCCCACCAGCAGTGCGACCGCGGACATGATCTGCCCTGACTGACAGTAACCGCACTGCACGACATCAATATCGAGCCAGGCTTTCTGTAGTCGTGCGCCCTCCGCAGTCTCGCCAATTGCCTCGATCGTGGTGATCGGCTTGGACGCCGCGTCGGCGACCGGCATCACACACGACCTCACGGGCACTCCATCGACATGCACCGTGCAGGCGCCGCACATGGCTATGCCACAGCCGAACTTAGTTCCAGTGAGGCCTATGGTGTCGCGCAGAACCCATAGAAGCGGAATATCGCCATCGACGTCGACGGCATGGTTCTTACCATTGACTGAAAGATCATAAGACATGTGAATTTCGGCCGAAAGCCGCCCCCCAAAAAGCTTATGCTGCACTGCCACAATAATCGCAAAAACGGCGGATCATCCAGTAAATTCTTTGTTCAAGTCCGGATTCGAGGTCCTGAGCACTATGGACGGCCTTGCGCGCCGTCTCAGCCATCGCGCAGACGATGAAGGTGTGCCATCGTCCGACACCTAAGACGTTGGATGTCGATTTCACCCTCGACAAGTTTTAGCTCAAGTATTCCAATGCATCGACCCCGCCCGAAAGAAGTCTGCTTCGGTGAAGGTTTTTCGATGCGTGCCGCGGCACGAGGGGTGGGCTAGGATCGACATCGGCCCGCGTTGGAAAATCTTCACCTAGGCTGCTGAACAGCTTTGCGCCTTATGTCGGCCGTTGAGGTGATCTTTGCTGTTGCCCGATAGCAGACGTTGCCGGCGATCACCCTGGACATCGTAGTCGCGCCAATTCACGTCGATGCACGCAGCCCGCCTGAAGGTCCGCTTCTGACATTCCGAGCCTCTAAGCCGCAAGTCCGCCACGGCCCCCTTCGAGACCTTCAAGACCTCAATGCTAATCGTCGGCTCCTGGCGCAACCGCGACCACTCGAATCGTTCTAGCAATGTCCGCTTTCAGGAAGTGACAATGCTGACGTCAACGTCCGAGATGCGGCGCAGAGCTGCCATTCGGAATCTGACGTGTGGGCGTCGCCTTCGGGTCATCTGTGCGATTCGTCCTTGGCTGACGAACTTCCGCTCTCGTCAAAACAACGTTGAGCCACGCCTCAACCGGCGGGTGCGTAGCGCAGCAGCGTCACGCCCTGGGTAAGGCTTTCCTTACCAAGCGGCTTCAAGGTCAGCGACAGGCCGGACTGGAAGTACGGCTTGCCGCCGCCAAGCACAACCGGGTGGATGTAGAGCCGGTACTCGTCGATCAGACCGGAACGTGCGAGATGCGCGGCAAGATCGGCGCCCGGCAACCGTGATCTGGCCCTCCGCTTCCGACTTGAGAGATCCCACCACGTTCTCGACATCGCCGTTCGCCAGACGGGCATTGGGTCCGACCTCTCGAAGCGTCGTCGAAAACACGATCTTCGGGGTCCCGCGCCAGGCGCGGGCAAAATCCAGCTCGATTTCGGCGCCTGTCTCTCGGTCCGGACTGTCCCAGAAGCGCATCGCCTCGTACATCCGGCGTCCACAGAGCGCGATCGAGGTCTGCCTCACCATGTCATTAAAATGCCGGTGCAGCTCCCCTTCGGGTACCGGAAGGGCAATGTCTCCGTCCGGCCAGGCGATGTAGCCGTCCAGGGACATCAGCATGGCATAGACGATCCTGGCCATCGGCGCCTCCGTTTCTCCTCGCACCAAAGCGCATAACTGATTGCATATTGCAATCAGTCTATCGCAAGGCGCGTGGAATGCAATGCGTAATAAAGAAGCACCGGATTTCTCCGGTGCTTCTTTATCGTGAAATTCCGATGGTGACTGAAATCAGCCGTTGACGGCCTGCTTGTGCTGGACCGGGTGGCTTTTCTTCAGCAGGTCCGAGACCAGGAACGCCAGTTCGATCGCCTGGTCGGCGTTGAGGCGCGGGTCGCAATGGGTGTGGTAGCGGTCCTGCAATTCCTCGGCGGTGATGGCGCGGGCGCCACCGGTGCATTCGGTGACGTTCTTGCCGGTCATCTCGATATGGATGCCGCCCGGATGCGTGCCTTCGGCGCGATGCACCTCGAAGAAGCTCTGCACTTCCTTCAGGATGCGGTCGAACGGCCGCGTCTTGTAGCCGGCGGCCTCGATCGTGTTGCCATGCATCGGATCCGACGACCACACCACGCTGCGGCCTTCCTTCTTCACTGCGCGGACCAGCTTCGGCAGATAGTCGGCAACCTTGTCGGAACCGAAACGCGCGATCAGCGTCAGCCGGCCGGGCTCGTTTTCCGGATTGAGCAGGTCGATGAGTTGCAGCAAGCCATCCGGCGTCAGCGACGGGCCGCATTTCAGGCCCAGCGGGTTCTTGATGCCACGGCAGTATTCGACATGGGCATGGTCGGGCTGGCGGGTGCGATCGCCGATCCAGATCATGTGGCCGGAGGTTGCGTACCAGTCGCCTGAGGTCGAATCAATGCGGGTCAGCGCCTCCTCGTAGCCGAGCAGCAGCGCCTCGTGGCTGGTGTAGAAATCGGTCTCGCGCAGCGCGTAATTGGTCTCCGAGGTGATGCCGACAGCCTTCATGAAGTCCATCGTCTCAGTGATGCGGTTGGCGAGCGACTCGTATTTCTCGCCCTGCGGGCTGTCGGACACGAAGCCCAGCATCCATTGATGCACGTTCTCCAGGCTGGCGTAGCCGCCCTGCGCAAAAGCGCGCAACAGGTTGAGCGTCGCCGCCGACTGGCGGTAGGCCATCTCCTGGCGTGCGGGATCGGGAATGCGCGACTTGGCGTCGAACTCAATGCCGTTGATGATGTCGCCGCGATAGCTGGGCAACGTCACGCCGCCCTTGGTCTCGTTGTCGGACGAGCGCGGCTTGGCGAACTGGCCGGCAACGCGGCCGACCTTCACCACCGGCTGCGCGCCGGCGAAGGTCAGCACCACTGACATCTGCAGAAAGACGCGGAAGAAGTCGCGGATGTTGTCCGCGCCATGCTCGGCAAAACTCTCGGCGCAATCACCGCCCTGCAGAAGGAATGCGTCACCGGCAGCGACGGTCGCAAGCTGCTTCTTCAGCTTGCGTGCCTCACCTGCAAAAACCAGCGGTGGAAAAGTGGCGAGCTGGGCTTCCGTATTCTCCAGCGCGGCAAGATCCGGATAGGCAGGAACCTGCTGGATCGGCTTTGCTCTCCACGAATTCGGCGACCATTTCGTCATCGTTGTACCCAAAATTCTTTCCAGCGGGTGCTATCGCCCGCCATTTCGCCCCAATATGGGGATCGCGGCTCCATACACGAAGCCGATTTCCTATTCTAGACCGGAATTTCAGTGGTGGCGAATGGCGCAAGCTCGCGTTCACGGCAATCGATTCAGACCAGAGCCGGCACTCGACCGGCCGATCGTCAACGTTGGCGCCGCCCCTCATTGCCCTGCCGGGCATTTCTCCCCCTTTTAACGGGGAGAAGGAAGCTGGCCGCAACCTTGGCATCCTTCTGCAACGCTGGTGATTGGCGAAACCCTTGCAACGGCGTCCTTCTCCCCGTCACTGTACGGGAGAAGTGCCCGGCAGGGCGATGAGGGGCAGCGCAAACCGGAAGCGATTGCCCTGCACGGCAAAACGTCGGAGTGGTTCTTGCCAAAGGCTCAGGCCGAACCGGGCTAAGCCGCCTTCTCCACCAGCCGAGCCAATTGCGTCATGACGACGGCGGCCCCGGCCAGCCGCTTTTCAGGTGTCGGCCAGTCGCGGACGAAAACGACGCTGTGGTCCGGCCTGATCTTGGCCAGCGAGCCCTGCTCGCCGATGAACGTGACCAGTCCGACGGGGTTAGAGAACTCCCGCTTGCGGAAGTGGATGACGACGCCCTTTGGCCCGGCATCGAGCTTTTCGACATTGGCCTTGCGGCACAGCGCCTTGATGAAGACGATCTTCAACAGATGCTTCACTTCCTCCGGCAAAGGTCCGAAGCGGTCGATCAGCTCGGCGCCGAAAGCGTCGATCTCCTCGGTGTTTTCGAGATCGCCGAGGCGGCGATAGAGCGCCAGCCGCAGCTGCAGGTCCGGAACATAGCTTTCGGGGATCATCACCGCGGTGCCGACGGCGATCTGCGGCGACCAGCCGCCATCCTGCACCTCGCCGGAATCCTTCACCTCGGCGACGGCCTCCTCCAGCATCTGCTGGTAGAGCTCGAAGCCGACCTCCTTGATGTGGCCGGACTGCTCCTCGCCGAGAAGATTGCCGGCGCCGCGGATGTCGAGATCGTGGCTGGCGAGCTGGAAACCGGCGCCCAGCGTGTCGAGCGACTGCAGCACCTTCAGCCGGCGCTCAGCTGTATCGGTCAACTTGCGGTTGGCCGGCAGCGTGAACAGCGCATAGGCACGCACTTTCGAGCGGCCGACGCGGCCGCGCAGCTGGTAGAGCTGCGACAGACCGAACATGTCGGCGCGATGCACGATCAGCGTGTTGGCGGTCGGAATATCGAGGCCGGATTCGACGATGGTGGTCGACAACAGCACATCGTACTGGCCGTCGTAGAAGGCGTTCATGATGTCGTCGAGCTCGCCGGGCGGCATCTGGCCGTGAGCGACCGCAACTTTCAGTTCAGGTACGGATTCCCGAAGGAAATCATGGATTTCCGCCAGATCGCTGATGCGTGGCACGACATAGAAGGAATGACCGCCGCGGTAGCGTTCCCGTAGCAGGGTCTCGCGGATGACCAGCGGGTCGAAGGGCGAGATGAAGGTGCGCACCGCCAGGCGGTCGACCGGCGGCGTGGCGATCAGCGACAGTTCGCGCACGCCGGTCAATGCCAGCTGCAGCGTGCGCGGTATCGGCGTTGCCGACAGCGTCAGCACATGCACGTCGCTCTTCAGGTCCTTCAGCCGTTCCTTGTGCTTGACGCCAAAATGCTGCTCCTCATCAATGATCAGGAGGCCGAGATTCTTGAAGGAGATCGACGAGCCGAGCAGCGCATGAGTGCCGACGACGATGTCGACAGTACCTTCGGCGATGCCCTTTTTCGTCTCAGCCAGATCCTTGGCGCCGACCAGCCGCGAGGCTTGGGCGACGCGGATCGGCAGGCCGGAGAAACGCTGCGAGAAGGTCTTGAAATGCTGGCGCGACAGAAGCGTCGTCGGCACCACCACCGCGACTTGAGACCCTTCCATCGCCGCGATGAAGGCGGCGCGAAGTGCAACTTCGGTCTTGCCGAAGCCGACATCGCCGCAGATCAGCCGGTCCATCGGCTTTCCGGCGCCCAGGTCGCCCATGACTGAATCGATCGCCGTCTGCTGGTCGTCGGTCTCCTCATAGGGAAACCGCGCGGCGAATTCGTCATAGAGACCGTCGGCCGGCACCAGCGAAGGGGCGGCGCGCATCTGCCGCTCGGCGGCGATGCGGATCAACTGCCCGGCCATGTCGAGCAGGCGTTTCTTCAGCCGCGCTTTTCTGGACTGCCAGGCGCCGCCCCCAAGCTTGTCCAATGTCGCTTCGGCCGAATCCGAGCCATAGCGCGACAGCAGCTCGATGTTCTCCACCGGCAGGAACAGCCGGTCGTCGCCGGCATAATGGATTTCGAGGCAATCATGCGGCGCGCCGACCGCCTCGATGGTGCGCAGCCCGATGAAGCGGCCAATACCGTGGTCGCTATGGACGACGATGTCGCCGGAGGACAACGCCGAGGCTTCGGCGATAAAATCGGAAGGACGCTTCTTGCGCTTCGAGCGACGGATGAGCCGGTCGCCCAGGATGTCCTGCTCGGCGACGACGACCAGTTTCTCGGTCTCGAATCCGGATTCGAGCGGCAGCACGGCAAGTCCCGCCTGCCCCGGTTCGAGCTTTTCCGCCTCGGCCAGCGTGGCGACCGTCTTGAGATTGCCGAGATGATGCTCGGTCAGGATCTGACCGAGCCGGTCTAGCGAACCTTCGGTCCAGCCGGCGACGACGACGCGGCGGCGGGCGGCGCGCTCGTCGGCAATGTGTTTTACGACGACGTCGAAGACGTTGATGTGGGGGTCGGCGCGTTCCTCGACGAAGCTGCGGCCATGCCGCGAGCCGGCATGGAAGATTTTCTTCGCGCCCGCGTCGGGCGCGTCGAACGGCGTGAAGTCGATCGCTTCGCGCGGCCCAAGCGAGGCGATGAGGTTTTCCGGCGACAGATAAAGCAGGTCGGGCGGCACCGGTTTGTAAGGGACGGCGTCCTTCAGCGCACCGTCGGCCTGCTTCCTGCGCGCCTCGTAATGGTCGAGGATCAGCGCATGGCGCTCAGTCAGCGCCTCATGCGCCAGATGGTCGAACACGACAGGTGTGTCCGGCAGATAGTCGAACACCGTCTCCAGCCGCTCATAGAAGAACGGCAGCCAATGTTCCATGCCGGCGAAACGCCGTCCCTCGCTGACCGCCGCATAGAGCCCATCGTCGCGCGAGGGTGCGCCAAAGGCTTCGATGTAGCTGCGGCGGAAGCGGCTGATGGTCTCCGGCGTCAGCGCCACTTCGCTCATCGCCTGCAGCGCCATTGACTTGCGCTGGCCGGTGGTGCGCTGCGTGGCGGCGTCAAAGACGCGGATCGATTCCAGCGTATCGCCGAAGAAATCGAGCCGCAGCGCTTCCGTCCAGCCCGGCGCGAACAGGTCCAGAATGCCGCCGCGCACGGCGAACTCGCCGACGCCGCGCACGGTAGGCACCCGTTCGAAGCCTGATATCTCCAGCCACGACGCCAATGCGTTCATGTCGATCTGGTTGCCGGGTTTGGCGTGAAATGTCTGCGCCTCGACAAGCCCTGACGGCGGAATGCGCTGCAGCAGCGCGTTGGCGGTGGTCAGGATGACGGCGCGGTGTGGGTTTTTTGCCAGCGTGATCATCGCCGTGAGCGCGTCGAGCCGCCGCGCGGCGGCATCCGCCCCGGGCGAAACGCGGTCATAGGGCAGACAATCCCAGGCCGGCAGTTCGAGCACCGGCAAGCCAGGCGCGGCGAATGAAAGCGCCTCGACGATCGAAGGCAGGCGCTGGCCGTCGCGTGCCACGAACAGCACCGGCTTGTCGGGCGCGATCTCGTGCGCGGCCTGCACCAGCGCGAAGGCTTCGTAACCGTCGGCGACGCCGTCGACGGTGAACTGGCCGGCGCGGCCTTTCGGCAGGCCGATTGTGGGGATCAGGCTCATGGAATCACGTATTTCAGAATGTCATCGCCTGGCGCGACGCCAGGATTTTTTGCAGGACGGCACAGTCGATGTCAGCCGCAATCGGCCGCTCGCCGGTGATCACGGGCAGGAACTCGGTGTCGGCAATGTCGAGGAGCCTCTCATATTGGTCGAGTTCGTCGCCGGTCAAGGCGCCGATCTCGGCATCTGCGAAACTGCCGAGAATGAGGTCCATTTCGCGCATGCCGCGATGCCAGGACCGAAACAGAAGCTTGCGGCGGCGGGCATCGAGCCCCTCGCTTGATCGTCTCGTTCCCGTCATCGTCCAGCATCCTTGCCTGAAGCGGCGCATATAGCGTGGATAGAGCGCGGTGTCAGCCTTGCAACGGTGCGGAGGGTGTCTAACATCCCGGTGTGACGTACACTCCTGACAACATCAGCCCAGGCACCCCCCTCTGTCCTGCCGGACATCTCCCCCTCAAGGGGGGAGATTTGCTGTCGCGCCGGGTTTCGTCAATCTCCACCGCTGCAAGATGGGCGATGAGGCCAAAGCTGCCAATCTCCCCCCTTGAGGGGGAGATGGCCGGCAGGCCAGAGGGGGGTAAGCGCCGACATCCGGTGATCTCTCACCAATGAGACCTTCCCTCCTCGATCCGCTGTTTGTCCCGATCACCTCGCTTGCCGGCGTCGGGCCGAAGGTCGGCGCACTGATCGAGAAAGTCGTTCCGGCCGATCTCGGCGACCGAGCGGCGCGTGCCGGCGATCTTCTGTTCGTGCTGCCGCATTCGGTGATCGACCGCCGCAACCGGCCGGGCATCGCCGGTTCGGCCGAAGGCGCGATCGTCACCCTCGAAGTGCGCATCGATCGCCACCAGCCGCCGCCGCGCGGCAACCGATCGGTGCCGTACCGGGTCTACGCCCATGACGACACCGGCGAGATCGCGCTGACCTTTTTCCATGCCCACGTCGCCTATCTCGAAAAAGCGATGCCCGTGGGCGAGCACGTCGTGGTCTCCGGGCGCATGGAATGGTTCAACGGCCGCCCGACAATGGTTCATCCCGACCACATCGCGCTGGCCAGCGAAGCGGAAAACCTGCCGCTGGTCGAGCCGGTCTATCCGCTCACCGCCGGGCTGTCGGGAAAAGTGCTGCGCCGGGCAATCGGCCAGGCGCTCGCTCGCTTGCCGGTGCTGCCGGAATGGCGGGAGGATGAGTTTCTGCGCCGCCGCACCTTTCCCGCCTTCGGCGACGCGCTCGCCCGCATTCACAATCCCGCCGACCCGATCGACGTGTCGGTCGACGGCGCAGCCTGGCGGCGTCTGGCCTATGACGAGTTTCTGGCAGGCCAAGTGTCTCTGGCGCTGGTGCGCGCAAGAGTCCGCCGCCTGTCCGGACGACCGTTGGTCGGCGACGGCCGCTTCGTCGAAAAGCTGCGCGCCGCTCTTCCCTATTCGCTGACCAATTCGCAGGAAATGGCGCTTGCCGAAATCAATGCCGATCTCGGTGACGCCGAACGCATGCTGCGCCTGCTGCAGGGTGATGTCGGCTCCGGCAAGACGGTTGTCGCGCTGCTCGCCATGGCGCGCGCTGTCGAGGCCGGCGGCCAGGCGGCATTGATGGCGCCGACCGAAATCCTGGCGCGCCAGCATCTTGCGACGATTGCACCGTTAGCGGAACAAGCCGGCCTGCGCATCGCCATCCTCGCCGGCCGCGAAAAGCGCCGCGAGCGCACCGAGACGCTGGCCGCTCTGGCCAGTGGCGAGATCGACATCGTCGTCGGCACCCACGCCCTGTTCCAGGAAACGGTGATGTTCCACGACCTCGTCCTCGCCGTCATCGACGAGCAGCACCGGTTTGGCGTCCACCAGCGGCTCGCCATCACCGCCAAGGGCGACGCACCCGACATGCTGGTGATGACGGCGACGCCGATCCCGCGCACACTGGTGCTGACCGCCTTCGGCGACATGGATGTGTCAAAGCTGACGGAAAAGCCGGCCGGTCGCCAGCCGATCCGAACCGTCACCCTGCCGCTCGAGCGGCTCGACGAACTGGTCGGCCGCATGCGCGACGCCGTCGCCGACGGCCAGAAGATCTATTGGATCTGTCCGCTGGTCGAGGAGTCCGAAGAGATCAAGCTGATGTCGGCGGAGGACCGTTTTGCCTCCTTGAAGCCCCTGTTCGGCGACCGGATCGGCCTAGTGCACGGCCGCATGAAGGGCGCCGAAAAAGACGAGGCGATGCGCGCCTTCAAGGCCGGCGAGACACGCATCCTGATCGCCACCACGGTCATCGAGGTCGGCGTCGATGTGCCGGATGCGACGATCATGGTCATAGAGCATGCCGAGCGTTTCGGCCTCGCTCAGTTGCACCAGTTGCGCGGCCGGGTCGGTCGCGGCGAAAAACCGTCCTCCTGCGTGCTGCTCTACAAAAATCCGCTCGGCGAGACGGCAACGCGCCGGCTCTCGGTAATGCGCGAGACCGAGGACGGCTTTCACATCGCCGAGGAAGATATGAAACTGCGTGGCGAAGGCGAGTTGCTCGGCACCCGCCAGTCCGGCACACCTGGCTTCCAGGTGGCGCGCATTGAGGCGCATGCCGACCTGCTCGAAGCCGCTCGCGACGACGCGCGGTTAATCCTGTCGCGCGATCCGGAATTGCAATCCGAACGCGGGGTCGCCCTTCGCATGCTGCTTTATTTGTTCGGCCGCGACGAGGCGGTGCGGCTCTTGCGCGCCGGCTGAGGCCCGGCATCCACCGGCGGATTGCCGATCTGGCCGCCGATCGGCTTGCCGTTCAACGTTACCATTTTCGTCTTGACCTCCGGCGCCACCAGCCCGGCAGAAACGATCAGCTTGGCACCGTCCTCGATCGTCATGTCGAGCGGCACGATATCGGATTTCGGCACATACATCAGGAAGCCGGTGGTCGGGTTGGGCGTGCACGGCATGAAAACCGCGATCAGCGGATCACCCTCCTGGTCGAGCTTCTGGTTGATCTCGGTTTCCTTCTCGCTGGCAACGAAGACCAGCGACCAGACGCCCTTGCGCGGGTATTCGACCAGCCCGACCTGGCGGAACATGTCGCCCTTGTTCGACAGCACGGTCTCGAAGATCTGCTTCAGAGACCCATAGATGCCGCGCACCAGCGGCATGCGGCCGAGCAGCCGTTCGCCGAACAAGACGATAGCGCGGCCGACGATATTGGCGGTCAGGAAACCGATCAGAGTGATCAGGATCAAAGCGACAATCAGGCCGAAACCCGGAACCGGCGCCGGCAGATAGCTATCGGGGTTGTAGCGCGCCGGAATATAGGGTTTTACCCAGGAATCGACCCAGCCGATGAACGACCAGGCGATGTAGGCGGTGATCGCCAGCGGCGCGCAGACGACAAAGCCTGTCAGGAAGTAATTCCGCAGCCGGGTCATGCCTGAGGTCTTGGAAGCATCGGACATGGTTCACCGCAGCGCTGGTTGCGGCGCGACATTAATGAACCGCATTCGGCTTTGGAACTGCGAATTTTTTAAAAGATCAACTATGCCGCGACTTCCAGCGGCTCGATCTTCTCGAGCTCCGGCGCGAGTTTCCGTGCCTCGGTTTCGAGCTCATAGGCTTGCTGAAAATTCATCCAGAATTCGGGCGTGGTGTTGAAGAACCTGGCGAGGCGAAGCGCGGTATCGGGAGTCAAGCCGATCTCTTGCTTGGCAATGCGTTCGATACGGGTGCGCGGAAGATTGAGCTTCTTCGCCAGCGCGCCAGCGCTCATGCCAAGCGGGAGGAGATATTCCTCGCGCAGGAATTCTCCGGGGTGAATGGGACGTGCGAACTTGAGCATAGTTCGGATACCTTTTGTAGTTGTGGGCAAATGCCCGCTCAATGGTAGTCGACGATCTCCACATCCTCGGCGCCAGCATCAGTCCATTTGAAGCAGATGCGCCATTGGTCGTTGATACGGATAGAATACTGCCCAGCTCTGCTCCCTTTCAGGGCTTCAAGGTGGTTTCCGGGTGGCGACCGAAGGTCATTCAGTTGGGCGGCATTGGCGATGGCACGAAGACGACGTTCGTCACGGGTAACCAAATCGGGTGGAAAACCTTTCGGCGCCTTCCCCTCGGCAACCGCTTCCACCGCCTTGCCTTTGTACGAAACGATCAATTTCTGCCCCTCGTCACGTATCATACATTGATACACGAGGGCGCGCAAGAAATACGTATCAATAACTGATACTAACTGCCGCCGGGAACCTATCGGTAGCTGGTCGAAACTTGCCAGTCCTTACTCCACAGTCACAGATTTCGCCAGGTTGCGTGGCTGGTCGACGTCGGTGCCCATGAACACCGCGGTGAAATAGGCCAGCATCTGGATCGGCAGCGCGTAGATGATCGGCGAGATGATTTCCGGCACGTCCGGCAGCACGATCGTCTTCATCGTCTTCACCGTGGCGTGCGCGGCACCCTTGCTGTCGGTGATCAGGATGATCTTGCCGCCGCGCGCCGCCACTTCCTGCATATTCGACACGGTTTTCTCAAAAATGCGGTCATGCGGGGCAATGACGATCACCGGCATGTTCTCGTCGATCAGCGCGATCGGCCCGTGCTTCAGCTCGCCGGCAGCATAGCCCTCGGCATGGATATAGGAGATTTCCTTGAGCTTCAGCGCGCCTTCCATGGCCAGCGGGAAATTGGTGTCACGGCCAAGATAGAGCACGTTCTTGTAGTGCGAGAGGTCGCGCGCAACCTTCTCGATCTGGCCGTCGAGTTTCAGGACTTGGTTGGCGTAGCGTGGCGCTTCCGACAGTTGGCGGACCAGCGTCGTTTCCTGTTCCGGCGAAATCGTTCCGCGCGCCACCCCGGCCCGCACGGCAAGTGAGGCCAGCACCGACAATTGACAGGTGAAGGCCTTGGTCGAGGCGACACCGATCTCCGGCCCGGCCAGCGTCGGCAGGATGACGTCGGATTCGCGCGCCATCGTCGATTCGCGGACATTGACGACCGCGCCGATTTTCATGCCCGCCTTGCGGCAATAGCGCAGCGAGGCCAGCGTGTCGGCGGTTTCGCCCGATTGCGAGATGAAGAATGCGGCGTCTGTCTTCGACAGCGGCATTTCACGGTAGCGGAATTCCGAAGCGACATCGATGTCGACCGGCAGCCGCGCATAGCGCTCGAACCAGTATTTGCTGATCAGGCCGGCCAGATAGGCGGTGCCGCAGGCTGAAATCGCCAGCCTGTCGATTTTGGCGAAATCGAACGGCAGGTCGATCGGCTTCGAGAGGCCGCCAACGAAATCCACATAATGCGCCAGCGTGTGCGAGATCACTTCGGGCTGTTCATGGATTTCCTTCTCCATGAAATGGCGCCGGTTGCCCTTGTCGACCATGAAGCTGGTGCTAAGCGACTGCTGCCGCTTACGGTCGACTTTGTTGCCGTCCATGTCGAAGATGCCGACGTCGTTGCGGCGTACCACCGCCCAGTCGCCATCCTCCAGATAGGTGATCGAATTTGTGAAGGGGGCAAGCGCGATGGCGTCGGAGCCCAGGAACATCTCGCCATCGCCATGGCCGACGGCCAGCGGCGGGCCGTTGCGCGCGCCGACGATGAGATCCTCGTCTCCCCTGAACATGATGGCCAGCGCAAAGGCGCCTTCCAGCCGCTTCAGCGCCTGGTGCGCGGCCTCGACCGGCTGCAGGCCCCTGGCCAGTTCGCGCCCCACCAGGTGTGCGACGACCTCGGTGTCGGTCTGCGATGAAAATGTGTAGCCGTCGCGCATCAGCTCGTCGCGCAATTCGGCGAAATTCTCGATGATGCCGTTGTGCACGATGGCGACGCCGTCGGAAAAATGCGGATGCGCATTGGTCTCGTTGGGCACGCCGTGCGTCGCCCAGCGCGTGTGGCCGATGCCGATCATGCCGTCGAGCGGTTCGTCCTTCAGCCGGCGTTCGAGATTGATCAGCTTGCCCTCGGCGCGGCGACGCGCCAGCTGGCCGTGCTCAACGGTGGCGACGCCGGCCGAATCATAGCCGCGATATTCGAGCCTTTTCAGCGCATCGACGATCAGTGGCGCGACCGGCGAGTGACTTACAATTCCGACGATACCGCACATAGACGTTGCCCCCGATTCCGGCATGAAGCCCGGCGCCATTTAGGGTTGGACGGGCTGCCGCGAAAATCACATTGCGTTTCGTTCCGTATCAGCCGGAACGGTTCTGCACAGATGCACCATGACCGAGCGCGCTTGCAATCCGGTTACCGCAATCAGGCTAGCCTTTTTTCCGGGCCGCGGCCGAAGCAAAACGCTCGCGCAATTCCTTGCCCTTGCCGGGCAGCGTCCTCTGGCGGGCGCGGCCGAAGGCCAACCCATCGTCGGGCACGCTTTCGGTGATCACACTGCCCGAAGCGACGTAGCCGCCCTTGCCGATTGTGACAGGCGCCACGAGAGAGGAATTCGAGCCGACGAAGGCGCCCTCGCCGATATCGGTGAAGAACTTCGAGTACCCGTCATAGTTGCAGGTGATGGTTCCAGCGCCGATATTGGCGCCGGCGCCGACGCGGGCATCGCCGATATAGGTCAGGTGATTGACCTTTGCCCCCTCCTCGATAACAGCCTGCTTGACCTCGCAGAAATTGCCAACCTTGGCTTTTTGCCGGAGATCGGAACCCGGCCGCAGCCGCGCGTATGGGCCGACATCACAGTTGGAGGCGATAGTAGCGCCTTCAATATGGCTGAAGGCATGGATTTTGGCGCCGGTGGCGATTGTCACGCCCGGCCCGAACCAGACATTGGGCTCGACGATCGTATCGGCGCCGATCTCGGTATCGTATGAAAAGAACACGGTTTCGGGCGCGATCAATGTGACGCCGGAGAGCATGGCCTCGCGCCGCCGGCGCGTCTGCCAGATGCCTTCCGCCTCGGCGAGTTCGGCGCGGTTGTTGATGCCGAGCACATTCTCGAAGCCGGCTTCTGCCGCAACGACATCAAGACCCTGCCCGCCGGCGATCTCAACGATGTCGGTGAGATAATATTCGCCCTTGGCGTTGTTGTTGCCGACTTGATCGAGCAGCTGCAGCGCATGCTTGCCGGCAATCGCCATCAGCCCGCCATTGCAGAAAGTGATTTTCTTCTCCTCGTCGGTGCAGTCCTTTTCCTCGCGGATGGCGATGAGCTTGCCGCCTTTTTCGATCAGCCGGCCATAGCCGGACGGATTTGAGGTGCGGAAGCCGACCACAACGACGGCAGCGCCTTCAGCCAGCTTCAGGCGCGCAGCAACCAGCACCTCCGGATCGATCAGCGGCGTATCGCCGAACATCACCAGGATGTCGTCGTAACCCTTTGAGATCGCATCGCGAGCCGCCAGAACGGCATGCGCCGTGCCGAGCCGCTTGTCCTGGACGAAAAGCTCCGCCTTCAGCGCGAACTTTTGCGTAGCCTTGCGCATCTCGTCCGCGCCATGGCCGATTACCAGCGCCAGGTCACCGCTGCCTGCGGCTTCCGCAGCTTTGATGACATGGGCGACCATCGGCAGGCCGGCGATCGGGTGCAGCACTTTTGCCACAGCGCTTTTCATGCGCGTGCCCTCGCCGGCGGCGAGGATGACGGACAGGCAGGTTCTCTGGCTCATGGAATGCGACCATATGAAAAGGGTTGGGAATCAAGGCATGTCTAGCCCGGAGTCTCACTAGCATTGGCGCCATGCTGCACCAATGCGGTTAAATTCCGGTGAGACGGTTGTTCTGTATCTCGAATTCGATTTCTAATCCGGCCAATGATCTAAGCTGGCGCTGCCTCTCATCTGCCTGCCGGTTCTGCACCGTTGCAGATTGGCGAAATCCTTTGAGAAGGCGTCCTTCTCCCCGTCGCTATACGGGGAGAAGTGCCCGGCAGGGCGATGAGGGGCAGCGCGGACCTGAGGCGATTGCAGGCCGCAACATCAGTTTGCGACAGTATCAAGCCATCGCCTTGACCTAACTTACCCCAACTGCCCTAGCACCGGGAAATTCTCCAGCAGCCAGTAGGACGCGGCCTGCACGCCACCGGTCAGGAAAAACACGCCGGCGACGACCAGCAGCGCGCCCATCGCCTTTTCGACACGGCCGAGATGGACGCGGAATTTTGCGAGAAAGCGCATGAAGGCGCCGGAAAACAGCGCCGCGATTAGGAACGGTATGCCGAGGCCGAGCGAATAGGCGGCGAGCAGAGCCGCGCCCTCGCCCACCGTCTCGCGGCCGCCGGCCAGCGTCAGGATCGGTCCCAGCACCGGTCCGATGCAGGGTGTCCAGCCGAAGGCGAAGGCCAGTCCCATGACGTATGCGGCAACGATGCTGGCCGGCTTGCCCTGCGATTGGAAGCGCGCCTCGCGCGACAGCAGCGGGATGCGCAATATGCCGAGGAAATTCAGGCCCATCAGGATGATGAGCACGCCGGCCGCCATCGCCAGCGGCTCCTGCCAGACGCGCAGCAGCCGTCCGATGGTCGAGGCGCCGGCGCCCAGCGCCACGAAGACGGTCGAGAAGCCGAGAACGAAGGCGATCGAGGCATAGAGCAGCGCGCTGCGTGCGTCGGCCTTGGCCGCGACGCCGGCATTGCCGCGGAAATCCTCGACCGACACGCCGGCCATGTAGCAGAGATAGGGCGGCACCAGCGGCAGCACGCAAGGCGACAGGAACGAGATCGCCCCCGCCCCGACCGCGCTGACATAGCCGATATCCAATGCCATTTCCCGAACCCCAACTGTATCGGCGCCGATATAGCGGCGCGCGGGCTTGTCCGCCAATCACCATTGCGTGGCAGGTTGCCGCCTCGCATCGAGGAAGAAACGACACGCCAAGCGCGTTGATGCAAGGAGGCCGCGGCTTTCCGCGCGCTTCTCGATCATATCAGGGAGAGCGTCATGAAATCGATCACAGTTGGGCTGGCGGTGCTTTTGCTCGGCACCGCCACCTCCTATGCCGCCGAAGCGTGGAAAGAAGCCGATGTCGGCGGCACCAAGATATACACCGATGCCAACGGCATGACCCTTTACACCTACGACAAGGACGAGATGGGCAAGTCGAACTGCTACGACAAATGCGCCGCCAATTGGCCGCCGCTGAAGGCTGAGGCCGACGCCAAGCCCGAGGGCGAATGGACAATCGTCGACCGCACCGACGGCACCAAGATGTGGGCCTATGAAGGCAAGCCGCTCTACACATTCATCAAGGACAAGAAGGCCGGCGATGTGACCGGCGACGGCGTTGGCGGCGTCTGGCACATAGCCAAGGCCGACTAGCCCCGAACCTGCATCCCCGCCTTGACCGGCGGGAAATCCTTGGCTGCCGCGTAGCCCTGCAGGCCTCCCGGCGGCCAGCTTCTGGTGCTGTCCCGCTGGACACACGAGCCCCACTCGCCACGCCAGTCTCGCCCGCCAGCGTCGTCTCATCATGCCGGGCGTCCCTCAGCTGGGGCTGGCGCGTGATCGATGTTTCTCTTATATCCGCAGAAGATTTTGTCCCGTTTTCCCGGAATCATGCCGGCTTGTCCAACGATAGGGCAGCCGCCCCCCTTATCTGGGATTGCGGATATCACATGATGCGCCCTTGGGTTGTGCGCTCAATGCAGGACTGCATTTTGGGCGCTTCCCCTTGACCGGACGCAAAAGCGCGGCCATGTGAGCGACAATTGTACGAGATTTCGTCGCGCGCAGCGGAATTCTTCTGCCGCACCACAGCTGATATGAGACCTCATGGACGTCGTCGTCGTCGAATCGCCGGCCAAAGCGAAGACAATCAACAAGTACCTCGGAAAGAACTACAAGGTCCTGGCCTCGTTCGGTCACGTCCGTGATCTGCCGGCCAAGGATGGCTCGGTGCGTCCGGACGAGGATTTTGCCATGTCCTGGGCCGTCGACACCGCCTCGAGCAAACGTCTTGCCGACATCGCCAAGGCGGTCAAGGACGCCGACGGCCTGATCCTCGCCACCGATCCGGATCGCGAAGGCGAAGCCATTTCCTGGCATGTCCTGGAAGTGCTGAAGCAGAAGCGAGCGCTGAAGGACAAGCCGGTCAGCCGCGTCGTCTTCAACGCCATCACCAAATCGTCGGTGCTGGAAGCGATGGCCAATCCGCGCCAGATCGATGCGCCGCTGGTCGATGCCTATCTCGCCCGCCGCGCGCTCGACTATCTCGTCGGCTTCACGCTGTCGCCCGTCCTGTGGCGCAAGCTGCCGGGCGCCCGCTCCGCCGGCCGCGTCCAGTCGGTGGCGCTGCGCCTTGTCTGCGACCGCGAATTGGAGATAGAGCGCTTCATCCGCGAGGAATACTGGCAGATCGTTGCAATTCTCGGCACGCCGCGCAAGGAAAATTTCGAGGCGCGGCTGACCGCCTTCGACCGCAAGAAACTGCAAAAACTCGACATTTCCAACAAGGCGCAGGCCGACGGCATCAAGGCGATGCTGGACGGCGCGACCTTCAAGGCGCTGTCGGTCGAAGCCAAGCCGACCAGGCGCAATCCAGGCCCGCCCTTCACCACCTCGACGCTGCAGCAGGCCGCCTCCTCGCGCCTCGGCTTTTCGGCCACTCGCACCATGCAGGTGGCGCAGCGGCTCTATGAAGGCATGGACATCGGCGGCGAGACCACCGGCCTGATCACCTATATGCGAACCGACGGCGTGCAGATGGCGCCCGAGGCGATATCGGCCGCGCGCGATGCGATCGCCAAGGAGTTCGGCCCAAAATACCTGCCAGAAAAACCGCGCCAATACACCACCAAGGCCAAAAACGCCCAGGAAGCGCACGAAGCGATCCGCCCGACCGATTTCATGCGCACGCCGGCCTCGGTCCGGCAATATCTCGATGCCGACCAGGCGCGTCTTTACGAGGTAGTGTGGAAACGCGCCATCGCCAGCCAGATGCAGCCGGCCGAGATCGAGCGCACCACGGTCGAGATCGAGGCAATCAACGGGGCCCGCACGGCGGAACTCCGCGCCGTCGGTTCGGTCGTTCGCTTTGACGGTTTCATTGCCGCCTACACCGACCAGAAGGACGAGGATGCGGAAGACGAGGAAGACCGCCGTCTGCCCGAGATCCGTGCCGGCGAACAACTCGACCGTGAGGCGATCAACGCCACCCAGCACACCACCGAACCGCCGCCGCGCTATTCGGAAGCCTCGCTGATCAAGAAGCTGGAAGAGCTCGGCATCGGCCGGCCGTCGACCTACACGGCGATCCTGAAGACGCTCGAGGATCGCGACTACGTCACCCTGGACAAGCGCAAGCTGTTGCCGCAGGCCAAGGGCCGGCTGTTGTCGGCCTTCCTCGAAAGCTTCTTCGAGCGCTATGTTGAATACGATTTTACCGCCTCGCTCGAGGAAAAGCTCGACGAAATTTCCGACGGCAAGCTCGCCTGGAAGGATGTGCTGCGCGATTTCTGGAAGGATTTTTCCGGTGCCGTCGCCGACATCAAGGAATTGCGCGTCACCGACGTGCTCGACGCCCTCAACGAGGAACTGGCGCCGCTGGTGTTTCCCGCGCGCGAGGACGGTTCGAACCCCAGGATCTGCCCGAAATGCGGCACCGGCAACCTGTCGCTGAAGCTAGGCAAATTCGGCGCCTTTGTCGGCTGCTCGAACTATCCCGAATGCTCCTTCACCCGCCAACTCGGCGACGCCGCCAACCCCAATGCCGAAAACGGCAATGGCGAGGACGGCACCAAGGTGCTGGGCAAGGACCCCTACACGGCGGAGGAAATCACGCTGCGCAGCGGTCGTTTCGGCCCCTATATCCAGCGCGGCGACGGCAAGGAAGCCAAGCGTTCCAGCCTGCCCAAGGGCTGGACAGTCGATTCGATCGACCACGAAAAAGCCCTCGCCCTCCTGTCGCTGCCGCGCGACGTCGGCAAGCATCCGGAATCCGGCAAGATGATCTCGGCCGGGCTGGGGCGCTACGGCCCGTTCGTGCTGCATGACGGCACCTACGCCAATCTCGACAACATCGAGGACGTCTTCTCGATCGGTCTCAACCGCGCCGTGTCGGTGATCGCCGAGAAGCAGTTGAAAGGCCCCGGCGGTCGCAATGGCGGCACGCCCGCCGCCTTGAAGGAACTTGGCGAGCATCCGGCGGGCGGCGGCAAGATCGTCGTGCGCGACGGCAAATACGGGCCCTATGTCAATTTCGGCAAGGTCAATGCGACGCTGCCGAAGGGCAAGGACCCTCAGTCGGTGACGATCGAGGACGCGGTGGCGCTGATTGCCGAGAAGGAAGCCAAGGGCGGCAATGGCGGCAGAAAGCCCTTCCGCAAAGCGGCCGCACCTGCCAAAAAGCCTGCGGCCAAAAAGCCTGCGGCCAAAAAACCGGCGGCCCAGAAAGTGGCGGCCAAGAAAGTGGCCAACAAAGAGGGATAGTTGCATCGTGGCGCGCAGGGTATCCGGAAGAAGTCATGGCGATCTGCGCACCGCCGACACCAGGGCCAAGGTTAAGGATGATTACCGGCCGTCCCGCGACGAGATCCTGCGCTACATCGCCGAAAATCCGGATCGCTCGGGCAAACGCGACATCGCCAAGGCGTTTGCGCTGCGCGGCGACGACCGTATCTGGCTGAAGGACGTTTTGCGCGACTTGCAGGATGAGGGCCTGCTGACCAAGGAGCGCAAGCGGCTCGCCCGCGTCGGCGCCCTCGCCCATGTCGCCGTGCTCGACATCTTTGGCCGCGACGCCGACGGCGTGCTGCTGGCGCACCCCACCGAAGCGGTGGGCAACGGTGAGCCTCCTGTCATAGCGATCCGCGTGTCGCGCGGCGGCGGCGGCCCGACACCGGGCATTGGCGACCGTGTGCTGGCCAAGACCTTTCCAACCGATGACCCGACCGGCCCTGCCTATACCGGGCGGGTGATGAAGATATTCGAGAAGCGCACCGATGCATTCCTCGGCGTTTTTCGCGTGCTGCGGGACGGTACCTTCCGCATCGAGCCTGTCGAAAGACGCCAGCCGGAGCTGGTCGTCGACAAGGAATTCCAGAACGGCGCCAAGAACGGCGATCTGGTCGAGGTCGAGCCGGCGCGGGCCTCCCGCTACGGGCTGCCCAGGGCCAAGGTGCTGGCGGTGCTGGGTTCGCTGACCAGCGAAAAGGCGGTCTCGATGATCGCTATCCACGCGCACGACATTCCGCATATTTTCCCGGCAGACGTCATCGCCGAGGCGGAAGCGGTCAAACCGGCGACGCTGGCCGGCCGCGAGGATTGCCGCGAGCTGCCGCTGGTCACCATCGATCCGGCCGACGCCAAGGACCATGACGACGCCGTGTTCGCGATAGCAGATCCGGACGAGAAGAACCCCGGCGGCGTGGTCGTTACCGTGGCGATTGCCGATGTCGCCGCCTATGTGCGCTATGGCACCGCGCTCGACCGCGAGGCGCTGAAGCGGGGTAATTCGGTCTATTTCCCGGATCGCGTCGTGCCGATGCTGCCGGAGCGCATCTCCAACGACCTTTGTTCGTTGCGCGAAGGCCAGGATCGCCCGGCGCTGGCGGTCCGCATGACCTTCTCGGCCGATGGCCGCAAGCTCAGGCATTCGTTCCACCGCATCATGATGAAATCGGCGGCAAAGCTAGCCTATCCCCAAGCGCAGGCCGCGATCGATGGCGCGCCGGACGACAAGACCGGCCCGATCCTCCATACGGTGCTGAAGCCGTTATGGGATGCCTACGCCGTCGTGAAGCGCGGTCGTGAGACGCGCCAACCGCTCGAGCTCGAACTGCCGGAGCGGAAAATCCTGCTCAAGGAGGACGGCACCGTCGACCGGGTCGTCGTGCCGGAGCGGCTCGACGCGCACAAGCTGATCGAAGAATTCATGATCCAGGCCAATGTCGCGGCCGCCGAGACGCTGGAGGCGAAACGACAGGCGCTGGTCTACCGCATCCATGACGCACCTTCGCTCGCCAAGCAGGAATCGCTGCGTGAATTCCTGCAGACGCTTGGCCTCTCGCTGGCGCGGGGCGCGCAGATGCGGCCGAACCAGTTCAACGGCATTCTGGATCGCGTCCGCGGCGCCGACCATGAGGGTCTAGTCAACGAGGTCGTGCTGCGCACGCAGATGCAAGCCGAATATTCGCCCAGCAATATCGGCCATTTCGGCCTCAATCTGAAGCGCTATGCGCACTTCACCTCGCCGATCCGCAGATATGCCGACCTGATCGTGCATCGCGGGCTGATTGCCGCGCTCGGCTTCGGTGCAGGCGGACTGACGCAGGATGAAGCGGAGCGGCTGGAAGAAGTTTCTGCGCTGATCTCAGCCACCGAGCGCCGCGCCATGGCCGCCGAGCGCGACACGGTCGACCGGCTGATCGCCGCCTATCTGGCAGAGCGTGTCGACGAGCGTTTCGATGCACGCATTTCGGGCGTCACCAAATCGGGACTATTTGTCCAATTGCCGCAGTATGGCGCAGATGGTTTCATCCCGGTGTCAAGTCTCGAGGGCGATTACTATATATACGACGAAACTGCCCGATCGCTTTTCGGAGAACGCACCGGCAAGGGCTATCAGCTTGCCGACCGCGTCGAGGTTCGCCTGATCGAGGTGGCGCCTATGGCCGGCGCGATGCGTTTCGAGATGTTGACCGACCCAAAGCCGCTGCCCGGCTCCAAACGGTCGTTTCACAAGGCCAAGGGCCGTGCCCGTGCGTCGCAATCGCGTCCAGGCTCGCGCGGCAGGAGACGGTAATGCCAAGCGATTTGAAAATGAACCAACAAGTTTTCGGCGGCGAACATCAGTCGGGCCGGATCGCCCGCCCGCTGTGGACGGCGATGAAGCGTGGCGCGCTTGGCCGCTGCCCGCATTGCGGCGAGGGAAAGCTGTTTCGTGCCTTCGTCAAGACCGTCGATATATGCGATCATTGCGGCGAGGCGCTTCATCACCACCGCGCCGACGACCTGCCGGCCTACCTGGTGGTGGTCATCGTCGGCCACATCGTGCTCGGCGCCTTCATGGGCGTCGAAGCGACCTCCACTCTGTCCACCTGGCAGCACATCGCCATCTGGGTGCCGCTGACCATCCTCATGGCGATCGTCTTGCTGCAGCCGGTCAAGGGCGCCGTCATCGGCCTGCAATGGGCGTTCTATATGCACGGCTTCGGCGGGGAAGAAGATCTGATCGAGTCGCATCCCGAGGCTTGAAACCGAGGCTGGCGCAAATCGGCATGGCTGGACGCCACTTTCGCATCGGAGAAGATTCCGCTAGGTCGTGCGCATGGACGTTATGACCAAGGCGGAAGTCGACAAGGTTGAGCCGATCGCGCTTGACGCCAAGCCTATACGCCCGCGCGACGCCGCGACGCTGATCCTGCTCGACCGCAAGGGCGCCGAGTTCCTGGTGCTGATGGGCAGGCGCCACGCCCGTCACGCCTTCATGCCGGGGAAATTCGTCTTTCCCGGTGGCCGTACCGATCCGGCCGACAGCCGAATTCCCATTGCCACAGCGTTGCACCCTGAGGAACAGGCGAGGCTGACCGCCGGGGTCGGCCGCACCAGCCCGGCCCGCGCCCGCGCCATCGCCCTGTCGGCGATTCGCGAGACCTATGAAGAAGCCGGCCTGCTGATCGGCCAAAAGGGCGCCTTCGCCACGACCAGGCGCGATTGGCGGGGTTTTGCCGAGCACGGCGTAAGACCCTCGCTGGAAGCGCTGCGCTTCATCGCGCGCGCCATCACGCCGCCAAACCGGGTGCGGCGCTTCGACACGCGCTTCTTCAGCGCCTGGCGCGAAGACGTTGCCGTGGAGCTGCCGGACGGCGGTCCGACCAACGAACTGGAGGAACTGGTCTGGCTGCCGCTCGCCAAAGCCAGAGAAGCTGATATTCCCGACATCACCAGGGCTATCCTCGAGGAGCTGGAAAAGCGGCTCGTCGACGATCCGCTGCTGCGCCCCGGTGGTTCCGTGCCGTTCTACCGGCTTGTCCGCAATCGCCTCGTTCGCGAAATTCTGTAGAGCATAGAGCATTCACATCCCATGACCGTCGATACCCAGCAAGAGATCGAGGAACGCGTCCATTGGCTGCCGATGATCGCGGCGATCTCGTCGATCAGCGTCGTCGGCATCGCCATCGGCCTCGGCATGCCGCTGCTCAGCGTCATTCTCGAAACGCGCGGCCATTCGGCGTCGATGATCGGCTTCAACACCGCTGTCGCCGGCCTCGCCTCGATCGCCGGCGCACCGCTCGCCACCCCGCTCGCGATGCGGTTCGGCGTCGCCAGGACGATGCTCGCCATGATCGCCACGGGAGTGCTGGCCTTTGTCGGCTTCCATTTCGCACCGGACTTCTGGATGTGGTTTCCGCTGCGCGTCCTGCTGCACATCGCGCTGACGGTGCTTTTCATCCTTTCGGAATTCTGGATCAGCACATCAGCGCCGCCGCGCCGGCGCGGTCTCGTTCTGGGCATCTACGCCACCGTGCTGTCGCTCGGCTTTGCCGCCGGGCCGTGGCTGTTCGCCCAGCTCGGCAGCGCCGGCTTCCTGCCCTTCGGCGTCATCATGGCGCTGGTGACGCTGGCCGCCATTCCAGTTCTGGCGGCACGCAACGAGAGCCCGACGATCCTCTCCAACGGCGAAACCAGCAACTTCCTGCGCTACATCTGGTTGGTGCCGACGGCGACCGCCGCGGTGCTGGTGTTCGGCGCGGTCGAGACCGGCGGCTTTGCGCTGTTTCCCGTCTATGGCAACCGCATCGGCTACTCCGAGGCCGATGCCGCCCTTCTGCTCACCATGATCGGCCTCGGCAACGTGCTGTTGCAGATCCCGCTCGGCATGATCAGCGACCGTGTCAGCGACCGTCGTTATCTGCTTCTGGCATGTGCGACCATCGGGCTTGCCGGCACCATCTTCATGCCGCACTTCGCGCAGGACTGGCATCTGATGGCGGCGCTTCTGTTCGTCTGGGGCGGCGTTGTCGCAGCCATGTACACGATCGGCCTGGCCCATCTCGGCTCGAAGCTTTCCGGCCACGACCTGGCCTCTGCCAACGCTGCCTTCGTGCTCTGCTACGGTGTCGGCATGGTGCTCGGCCCGCAGGCGATCGGCATCGGCATGGACCTTTTCGGCCCCTCCGGCTTTGGCTGGGCGCTCGGCATGTTCTTCGCGTTCTATATCGCGCTGGTCGGCGCCAGGCTCGTCCGAAAAATCCTGTAGAAAGACCCGATCGATGCCTCATGTGGCGCAAGGCTGCTGACATAACCGTGTCAGCAGCACCTGGGTAGATTGTCAGCAACACGCCACGAATGTGAGGATGCCGCGATGATCGACTCCGGGTTTGAAACGAAATCGGTGCGAATGGAATTGCTGCTGCTTGTGACCTTCCAGGCGCCGGCTTCCGATGTCGACCGTATCATGGAAGCGGTGGTCGCGATCGCCCCGCTGACCATGGGCAAATACGACAGCAATGCCTACCAGTCGGCGCACGGCATCGAGCGCTACCGGGCGCTCGATGGTGCGGCTGCAGGCGCCGAGACGGAATTGCGCCGACGGCCGGGCACGGTGGAAGTGTCGTTCGAGCTGCCCGACGACCAGGCGTTGGCCGCCCGCATCGTCGAGGCGATCTTCCAGGTCCACAGCTATCAGGAGCCGGTGATCCGCATTCAGCCGATCCTCGCCAGCCGCTCCAAGGGATTGGACGACCGCTCCAACCCGAACCGCTGGTGGAACACCACGGGCGACTGGAAGAAGGCGGCGACAATTAAGGAAGATGCATAGAATCGCCCTGCCTTTCGGCGTTGGTGCTTGGCGAAAGCCGCCATGACGGCCGATCTCCCCCGCAAGGGGGAGATCGACAGCTTCGCCGGCGGCACCACGATCGGCAGCGGGTCTGAAGCGATTGCCCTGACAACGAACCTTCACAGGGTTGACTTTCCGGGCGCGTTCTTTATGTGTCGCGCCAAGTTTCCCGCGTCCGGGTGTTTTCCCGTGCTCCAGCGGCCAAGACTCCACGAACATAATGGACTGATACAATGGCCAAAGCCGCAAACATCAAGATCAAGCTTCTGTCGACTGCCGACACCGGTTTCTTCTACGTCACCAGCAAGAACAGCCGCACCAAGACCGACAAGCTGTCGTTCCGCAAATACGATCCAGTCGCCAAGAAGCACGTCGAATTCAAGGAAACCAAGATCAAGTAATCTGCTTTCCTGCCCTAGACAGACAACAACGCCGCCCTGTGGGCGGCGTTTTTGTTTTCAAGCTCGAAAGCCCAGAATTTCCAACGCTTGGCGCAGAGTCTTGATGTCATTTCGAGAATCGGGGCCGGTCGGCGTTTGGCAGCGGTACGAGGAGGCCACTATGTGCCAGCGCCGGCCGGCCGACCCCAGGGACCCAGGAGATGCGGCGGACCTGAATCATGGGGTATTCTTCGGATCGACCCGGCGATCAACCCTCGCGCCGGTTCCGCCATTGGCCTGCACATTTGCGCAACGGCCTGTGAAAATCAACAATTTCTTAACCAAGCCAGGCGAATCGCTTGCGTTAAGGTAAATTCGTAACCCTGTCGCATTGACTGGATAATCGGACCTTACGCCGCCTTGGCGACGACCCGGTTGCGGCCGCCGCTCTTGGCTTCGTAGAGCGCGAGGTCGGCCCGCTTCATCAGCCCGGCAACCGAGTCGACACCCTTCAGCACCGACGACACGCCGACGCTGACGGTAACCTCGATCGTCTTGCCGTCATCGCCGACGGCAAACGGCATCTGGGCGATCTCGGCGCGAACACGCTCCGCGACCTTTTCGGCGACCGTGCCGTCCGTGTCCGGCATCACCACGACGAACTCCTCGCCACCGAAGCGGCAGGCGAGATCGATGCCGCGCACATTCTTGCGCAGCCGTCGCGCAAATTCGCGCAGCACCTCGTCGCCGCCGTCATGGCCATGCGCGTCGTTGATGGTCTTGAAGCGGTCGAGATCGGTGATCATCACCGACAGCGGCCGCCGCCGCGCCACGGCGCGGTCGAACAGTGTCTGCAGATGGCTGTCGAGGTAACGGCGATTGTGTAGTCCCGTCAGCGCGTCTGTGACCGCCATCTCGATGGTCTGGGTGACGCTGGCGCGCAGCTGGTCGTTGTAACGCTTGCGACGCACCTGCGTGCGCAGCCGAGCGGTTAGCTCCTGCTGGTCGATCGGCCGCATCAGGAAATCGTTGATGCCGAGCTCGAGGCCGCGGACGATGCGCCCCTCCTCACCCTGCTCCGCCAGAAGGATGATCGGCACGAAACGGGTGCGATCGAGCGAACGCAGTTGCGAGCAGAGCCTGAGCGGATCGAAATCGGCAAAACCCGTCGAGATCATCACGCATTCATATGGCGTCTCGGCGGCCTGGAAGAAGCCGGCATGCGGATCGGTGGCGATGTCGAGGTCGGCGCTGCCGCGCAGCATTTTCTGGACGCGCTCAAAGGAGGATTTGCGCTCGTCGATCAGCAGAACCTTCGGCGTCGTGTCCGCGGATGCGAAGTTGCGGCTCAACAGCTCCTCGATGCCGATATTGCGCGTGGTCGAGGCGCGCAGGCGCAGCTCATCAGTCAAAGTCTTCAGCCTGACCAGGCTTTTGACGCGCGTCATCAATTGCAGATCGTTGACTGGCTTGGTCAGAAAATCGTCCGCACCGGCCTCAAGGCCGCGCACCCGGTCCGAAACCTGGTCGAGCGCGGTGATCATGACGACAGGGATGTGCGACGTCGCCGGATCGCTCTTCAGCCGGCGGCAGACCTCGAGCCCGTCCATATCAGGCATCATCACGTCGAGCAGCACGACATCGACCTTGCCGTTTTCGCAGGTCTCGATCGCGTCAGGCCCGTTGGTGGCGGTCAGCACCTCGAAATATTCGGCAAGCAGCCGGACCTCGAGCAGCCTGACATTGGCAGGGATGTCGTCGACGACGAGGATCCGTGCGGTCATCTCATAAAGCTCCGGCTCGGCTAGAAGGGCGCATCAGGCGTCGCCCAGGTAGGATTTGATGGTTTCGATGAAACGCGGCACCGAGATCGGCTTGGAAATATAGGCTTCGCAGCCACCCTGGCGGATGCGCTCCTCATCGCCCTTCATCGCGAATGCGGTGACGGCAATGACCGGGATGACATGGAGGTCGTCGTCCTCCTTCAGCCATTTGGTCACTTCCAACCCCGACACTTCGGGCAGTTGGATGTCCATCAAAATGAGGTCCGGCCTGTGCAGTCGCGCCAGATCCAGCGCTTCCAGACCGTTGCGCGTGCGTACCGTCTCGTAACCGCTCGCTTCGATGAGGTCCCGAAAGAGCTTCATGTTGAGCTCATTGTCCTCGACGATCATGACCTTCTTAGGCATCAAATTCCCGTCCCGGCCTGCCTTCCGCTCGAAGGTTGCCGTCATGCGCCCTCGCCGGTACGCACCAAACCCTGCTCGACTCTACCGCGAGATAATTGACGAAACGGAAACCGGCTGCCGGAAAAGCTTCGGATTTCACCGCGAACTCCGCATTGCAGAGACAGATGGCTTGCCGCAGGCGACGCTTGCGATTACTGCCAAAAGAGACTCATTCCACCCACAAGAAGGTAGTGATGGCAAACCCAGGGTCAATGCGCGAGGAAGCGGAAACCATTGCCGTGAAGGCATTGGGCTTCGTCGCCGCCGATCCGGAACTTCTGCCCCGCTTCCTGGCGATCACCGGCATCGAGGCGCATTCGATCCGCCAGGCGGCTGGCGAGCCGGGATTCCTGGCCGGCGTGCTGCAGTTCATCCTCGCCCACGAGCCGACGCTCATGCGGTTCGCCGCGGAAACCGGCACGCCGCCGGCTTCCGTCGGCAGGGCGCTGCGGGCGCTGCCGCTTGGCGACGACGATCATGAGCATTCGATATGAGCGACGATCGGATCGCCAAAGCGCCTACGGCGTCGTTTCTTCTTCGCTGTCGTCGCCGTCATCATTCGCAACCGGATCGGCCGGCTTCACCATGACACCGTTGACGGTGACCGAACCGTCCGGCTTGCCGTTGACGACCCATTCGATGCGGCCGTCCGGCAGCGTCTTGCCGAATCCCTTGATCGCAAGCGCCACCGGCACATATTGCGCGGCTTCCGGCTCCGACTTCGCTGCCGCCTGCAGGCTTTCCACAATCTTATCATAGCCTGCGATATCGATGGTCACATTGGCCTCGGGCTTCATGCCGGCGAACGTCATCTCGCCTTCCATCGCGATTTCCATGTCGCCGTTTTTCACCGTGCTGTGGCCGATGACAAATTTCGGCATTTTGGCCATGAAATCGGCGGTCAAGGTGTCGCCGAAGTCGGCCGGCAGCGGTGGATTCTTGTTCAGATCAAAGGCTTCGATCGCCTTCTTCGCCATGCTGTCGAGATCGATATTGGCGCCGCCGAAATTCAGACTGACATCGGTGGGCAGCAGTGGCGTGCCCCAGGCGGGCACAAGATTGTGAGGGATCTTCAGTCCAGCGGCCTTGATCGAATAGTTGATTGCTCCGTTCTGGGCGATGCCGTCGGTCCCGAAGCCTGTGTCCAGCTCAGTCGCACCGAAATGCCCGACCGGGCTTTCGACGGTGAGATCCTTGAACCCGTAGGTTCCGTCGATCCGCTCCCACAGCGGCAGCGCGGCGAGCAAGAGCGATTTGAGCTGCGCCTGGTTGGCCTTCAGCCTGGCCTCGTCTTCATTGGCCACGGCAAATGCCAGCAGATCGAGAAGCGGCTTGGTCCGCACGCCTTTGCCGGTCGCGTTCACCGACAGCTTTGGCGATTTGATCGTGAGCGGGAATTTCAGCCCGCTCTTGGGATCGTCAAAGTCGAGCGCTTCGCTGAAATCGGCGAGCGTCTGCGTCGCGGTGAAATCCACGCCGCCATTCGCAGCTTTGCTTGCGTTCATGGTGGCCGTACCGGCGCCGGTGCTCACCTTGGCGCGCTGCGCGGTGTCCCTGGAATTCATCGTCATCCCGGCTATCGACTGTGTGGCGCTGGTGAAAGCCGCCTGTTCGGGATCGTAGACGCCGGAAAACTTGCCGTCTGTAATCGAGAACTGCATGCTCTGCGGGCCCTCCGGCCCCTTGAACTCGAAGGACCCGCTTTGCGACATATCCGCCGAGACGCTCCATGTCCCGTTGCTGCTTGGCTTGACGAGCAATGCGTAGGGACTGAAGTCGAACTTGAAGGAATGCTGCGCCGCCAGCAGGTCCACGACAGGTTTGAAATCGACGGCGAGTTTGTAGGCGTCGCCTTCCACCGAAACCTTCAGGAACCCGCTGTCGATCGCCTTGCTGCCGATATAGCGGGACAGATTTTCGGAGAGCTGCTTGGCACCCTCACCGTCGACGGTCTGGCCGAAGGCAGGGGCGCTGAGCGCGAGGACAAAGACGGCCGGCAGAACACGATTCACGCAGAATCTCCGTTGCTATTTCTGTGGTAAAAACTCCAGCCGCAACCGTAAGCGGAAACCGGCGGGGTGCAATCCCCTCGTTGGGGCTTGGGAGCCGATCCATAACGAGCCTTCGCCCCCCGCTATCCTCCGGCATCGACTGTGGAGCTTCACGTCGCCTTCTTCGACGTGACGACGCAAGCGGCGCGGACGTTGAGCAGGCCCCAGCCGAAGACGGCGTCCTTGCCCGGAGCGCCGAGATCTTCTGCCGACTTGCCGAGCGCGTCTTGAATGTCGACTGCGGTGGCGTTGCTGTTTGCCGATTTCATCAAGGCAGCGGCCGCGGTGACGAAGGGCGCCGCGAAGGAGGTGCCGGTCTTCGGCCGTGCGCCGCTGACCGACGCGGCCGTCCACACTTGGACGCCGGGAGCGGCCAGGTCGATGTGCTCGCCACGGCCGGCACGCCTGTAGGGGCGCTTCATGCGGTCAACCGCCGTTACCGCGATCACTTCAGCGTAGGCCGCCGGATAGGCAGGCCCGGCTTTCGGGCCGCCATTGCCGGCGGCGGCGACGATCACCATGCCGCGTTCGGAGAGTCTTCGGACAACCTGCTCGAGAAGCGCATTCGCAGGTCCCGACAGGCTCATATTCGTCACCTGCACGCCGCGCGCCGAAAGAAGATCGAGCGCGCGAAGCAGATCGTAGGCGTCCGAGCGGTCGTCCTGGCGATCGCCCCGATGAAACGCATCGACCGCGATGAGCCTGGCGTGCGGCAGCAGGCCGGGAGTACGGCTGTCGGCGCCGCCGACAAGCAGGGCCGCAACGGCGGTGCCGTGCTGGCGGCCGGACTCGGGAACGCCGTCGTCCGACAGGCGAAGAACTTCGACCCGGCCTTTCGCGAAGGCGGCATGCGCAGGATTGATCGCCGTGTCGATAAGGCCGATCGTGACATTGCCACCGCAGCCGGCTGGCAGTCCGGTACCGGCCGGCCAGCCGATCAGGCCCGCGGCAGCGCAGTGCGGCCCGGCACATTCGGCTTCCTGTCCGGGCCGGTAGTAATGCACGAAATCTGCCGTCGACTGCGGAGCGGCATCGATGACAAGATCGCGCGCAGCCTCCAGCGGCATATTGGCTGGAATGCGCAGCCGAATCAGCTCCGATCCAAGAAGCTGAATGTCGGCACGGTCCAGTACGGTGAAGCCGGTTGCCTGAAGCCGACCGATCTCAGCCGAACTCAGCCCGGTTGCCACGATCTGGTCCGGTGCCCGAGACGGCAAAGGGACGGCTGGCCGTTGCGCACGCCTGCCGCTGCGCCTTGGCGGGCGCGGAAGAAACCGATCCGTCAGCGTGCGAAACAGGTTCGGACCGGTCGATCGGCGGGATGTCGTTCGCGACCCACCAGACGAAGCGCCGGATTGACCCCTGTCATCACCACCGTCATCACCACCGCCATCGTCACCGCCACCGTCGTCGTCGGCGAACGCCGAGCTTGGTCCGAACTCGCCGAGCCCCAGTTGGCCGCTCGGCGCCTGAGGATCGACGAGCAATGCGACGGCGACCCAAAAAAGCAGCAGGGCTTTTCGTCTCAACCAGGAGGTGGCGCGCATAGTCTCCCTCACATTCCGGCCGTCGCCGATTTTCAACATCGCGAGGCTAGCGGAGCTGTCCGGCAATAAGCTAGCGTTGCGAGGAACGGGCGCGGGGCCGCCTTATTCCAGAACTTGGAGCAACATGCCGGAAAAAGCCGACCGCGTCCAAGATCAGCTTGTCGCTTTTCTCCCGAATCTGCGCCGGTTCGCGATTGCGCTGTGCCGGTCCCGCGACATCGCGGACGATCTTGTCCAGCGCGCCTGCGAACGGGCGCTCGCCAACGAGCGGCGTTTCGAGCCAGGGACGCGCTTCGACGCGTGGATGTTCAAGATTCTGAGAAATCTGTGGATCGACGACATCCGCAAGCGCAAGGTCGCCGGCCCGCAGGACGATATCGACGAGCGCCATGACATCGCCGGCATTTCCGGTGAGCGCGAGGTGGAGGCGCGGCTGGCGCTGAACAGCGTGGCGCAAGCCATAGGCGAACTCGCCGCCGACCAGCGCGACGTGCTGCTTCTGGTCTGTGTCGAAGAGCTTTCCTACAGGCAAGCCGCGGAAGTCCTCGCCGTGCCGATCGGGACGGTGATGAGCAGGCTGGCTCGAGCGAGGAAGAATCTGGCGGAGGCGACTGGAATATCTTCGGCGCCGACCCGTTATCCGGTCACAAAAGGGGCTGCAAAATGACCGAAGAGACTTTTTCGGATGAGATCCTGATGCGGTTCGCCGATGGTGAGCTTGATCCGGACATGGTCGCCAGGATCGAGCAGGCGATGGAAACGGACGACCGTCTGGTTGCCAGGATTGCTGTGTTCATCGAAACCAGAGCGCAGGCGCAGGCCGCGCTGAAGCCGCTGCACGACGAGCCGGTTCCCGAAAAACTTGTCGCGGCCGTCGAGCAGATGATCGAGGCCAAGCGTGCCGGCGAGAAAGCGGCGGCGGCATCGATATTGCCCTTCGGCAGCGGGCGCGTAGCAGGGCCTGCTTCGAGGTCTCGATGGATGCTGCCAATTGCCGCCTCACTCGCGGCGGCCGTTGTCGGCGGGCTCGCCGGGTATTGGGCAGCAGCCACCAACGAACGCACGCAGGGCGGCTTGTGGGTTGCCAGCGTCATCAGGCCGGCCCTGGCCCAAGCCCTTGAAACGGTCGAGTCCGGCAAGGAAATCAAGCTCGCCGGGATCAGCGACCGGTTCCGGGCTATCGCTACGTTCCGTAACGATGCGCAGGATTTATGCCGCGAATTCGAGGTCGACTCGCAGGACCGCTCCACGGTGGTGTCGGTCGCCTGCCGTTCCGGCGACGAATGGCGCGTCAGCTTCGCGGTCGTGGCGCCGGGCGACGCCGGAGGCTATGCCCCGGCCTCGTCGACCGAAGCCCTCGACGCCTATCTTTCGGCGATCGAAGCAGGCGCTCCGATGTCAGCCGAGGAGGAAATCCAGGCGCTGGCCGAGGTCCGTCGGAAGGACCGGAAGTGAAACTGCGACGGCCCGGCTTGCTCTGAATGGAATCCAACTTTCTTTGAATGGAATAAAGCCGGCAATCGCCCGTTACTCCGCCGGGCCGCAACTGCCGGTCCGGTCTGAAACAAGGAGTAACTACCATGGCAAGACACTGGAAACTCAAGTCGGCACTGGTCGCAGGAATGGCAGCGCTCGCGGGCACCGCGGCGCAGGCGAAGGAGCATCCCGCGGCGGCGCCGGAAACCGAGCGTCCGCCGGCCACAATGAGCAGCCAAAGCGAGGGTGCCTACATCGTCGCTGGCAACAGCTCGTCAAATTCGAGTTCCAATTCGTCGTCCAACGGTTCGTCGAATTCCAGCTCTAATTCGTCGAGCAATTCGAATTCGAACTCGTCGTCGAACTCCAGCTCCAATTCGTCGAGCAACTCGAATTCGAACTCATCGTCGAACAGTTCCTCCAACTCGAACTCGAACGGTTCGGATCGCGGGTGGTCGCGCAACTGGCGGCGTTGACGTCGGCAGGGCGATAGAGCGACGGCGCGCTTCGACATGAAAACCCGCCGCTCTACACAATCCCCAGACAAACGGGGGCCAGCCGGCCCCCGTTTCGCATCGCTGGCGATTGGCATAGGCCACCACGACTTGGTCGTCCCAGGGCGGAGCAAGGAGCGAAGCGACGCGGCGCAGACCCTGGGATGACGAAGTGGAGGGATGCTTCGGCTACTCTCGAAGGTTTGCGATCTGCCACTGAGATGGCCGCTGAAAGCGACCGTGGACGTTCGCTGCCGATCGGCCCCGACGCGTCAAGATAAAGCGGCGGTGCGCTTCGACTGACAGTCGGCCGCGCTCCACAAAGAAACGGGGCCAGCGGCCCCGTTTCGGATTTCTTCTCCGGCAAAAATTCTAGCGGGCCGCGCGGGCCCATTTGCGATACCAGCCTTCGCTGGCAATCGTGTTGCGGTAGACCGTTTCGCGCTCTGTCGCCTCGGCTCCCGTTTCCGCCTGGATCTCGGCCTTGAGCGCCACATCTTCGCGGCGAAACGGTAAGACCTGGACTAGCGGCGTTCCCTTTTCGATGACGTAGAGGCCATCCGGCGCCGTCGCAAAGAACGGAAAATGGATGTGGGCTGCATAGGTGTCGGTATCAACGATGCCGGCGACGCATTCAAAAGGCTGAGCCGGCCGATTGAGCGGCGGCAGGAACAAACAACTCCAGCCCGGCGGGGTTCGGATTGACCAGTAATTGTGAAACTTGCATGGCGGTGCCGGTTCCTTCGGATTGCCGGCGACCTGATGGGCGCCATGATTGCTGACCATCACCCTGTCGAACTCCCAGCCGGCATCGACGGCGCTGCCGCCATCCTTGATCTCGAGGCGGACGGTCGCCGCGAGCGGCAGGATCCAGCCGGTTGTCATCGCGTCGAGAAACGGCATGCAGCGCTTGACGGTCAGGCCGTTGTTGGTGGCCGAGGCTTGCTGCGGATCGACCGCCGGCAGTTTGCGGAACCAATCCGGCAGGACCGTCTTGGCCGCCACTGGCGGCGCGATGACGCCATGATCTTCCGGCCGACAGGCAAACCGGATCGAGCGAGAGGTCTTCTGAGAAGTCTGGGAAAAATGAAACATCGATGGCCTCCATGGAAAAATCCGAGGAGGAACGGGCCGGAGCCGGATTTATTCCCGGGTGGACGTCAACCGTCTGATTGATGCAGGCAGACCACGATAGTTTGGCCGCAGCAGAGCGACAGCGGCGCGCCAGCAGCGTTGGCTAAAGCACCAATCGCATCAGCGGCCGGCCTGCCTTGCGCTCTACCAGCCTCTCGAAGCCGGCTTTCTCGAACACCCGCGACGAGCCGACGAACAGCCCGATCGAACGCGAATCTTTCGACAGGTCGATCGGACATGCCTCGACCAGCCGCGCGCCATTCTGGCGAGCAAATTCGATGCCGCCTTCGACCAGCCGGTGCGTTATCCCTCTGCCGCGCGCCTTGACGCGGATGAAGAAGCAGGAGATCGCCCAGACGCCCGGATCGATGGCGTCGGCGGGATCGACTGGCGCCGACCCCCTGCCCTTGTTGTTCCATTCGGGCACGTCGGCACGCGGGCCGATCTGCATCCAGCCGACCGCCTTGCCATCCTCGAACGCCAACAGGCCCGGTGGCGGCCCGGCCTCGATCCGCGCCTTGATGTGGTCCTTGTTGCGCTCCCGGTTGCTGGCGCGGCGCGCTGCCGGCGACAGCCGGAAATGTGTGCACCAGCAGCCGTAGCAGGCGCCCTGTTTACCGAAAAGATCTTCAAAATCCGCCCAAAGCTCGGGCACGACCGGCGCTATGGTCTTATTCATGAACTCTCTCGGCCCGCCGCTTGTCGTGGCGTCCGTCCTGACGTACCATTGCATTTGTTCTCTTTATGTTCGCAGCAATGGCGGCTCCTGTCAACAATCCCGATCACGGTTTTTGCCGCGACTGCCTGACCTTGCAGCGCGGCGCGGCACGGCGCTGCGAACGCTGCGGCAGCCCACGGCTTGCCCGCCATCCGGAGCTCTACCGGCTGCATCTTGCCCATATCGACTGCGACGCGTTTTACGCGGCGGTCGAAAAGCGCGACAACCCGGCGCTGAAGGACCGGCCGTTGATCATCGGCGGCGGCAAACGCGGCGTCGTCTCCACCGCTTGCTACATCGCCCGTATCCACGGGGTGCGCTCGGCGATGCCGATGTTCAAGGCGCTCGAAGCCTGTCCGGAAGCGGTCGTCATCCCGCCTAACATGGAAAAATATGCGCGGGTCGGCCGCGAGGTGCGCGCCATGATGCAGGCGCTGACGCCGCTGGTCGAGCCGATCTCCATCGACGAAGCGTTTCTTGACCTTGCCGGCACCGAGCGCCTGCATGGCTTGCCGCCGGCGGTGGTGCTGGCGCGCTTTGCGTTGGGTGTGGAGAAAGAGATCGGCATCACCGTTTCATCAGGCCTTTCCTACTGCAAGTTCTTGGCCAAGGTGGCGTCGGACTTTCGCAAGCCGCGCGGCTATTCGGTGATTGGCGAGGCCGAGGCGACCGGCTTTCTGGCCGAGCAACCGGTGACGCTGATCTGGGGTGTGGGAAAAGCCTTCGCCGCCACGCTTGAGCGGGACGGCATCCGCACCATCGGCCAGTTGCAGCGCATGGAGCGCAGCGACCTGATGCGCCGCTACGGCGTCATGGGAGACCGGCTCTACCATCTTTCACGCGGCGAGGACGACCGCCGCGTCCACCCCGACCAGGATGCGAAAAGCGTTTCGGCAGAGACCACTTTCGACACCGACATTGCCTCACTCGATGAATTGGTTTCGGTGCTGAGAGCGCTGTCGGAAAAAGTCTCGGGGCGGCTGAAGAAATCCGGCATTGCCGGGCGCACCGTCGTGCTGAAGCTGAAGACCCAGGATTTCAAGATCCGCACGCGCAACCGGCAGCTCGGCGATCCGACACGGCTGGCCGACCGCATTTTCTCGACTGGGCTCGAGCTGCTGCGCAAGGAAGCGGACGGCACCAGATACCGGCTGCTCGGCATCGGCGTCAGCGACCTCTCGAATGACGAAAAGGCCGATCCACCCGACCTCGTCGATAGCCAGTCACGCAAGCGTGCCATGGCCGAAGGAGCCATCGACACGTTGCGCGACAAGTTCGGCCGCAGGGCGGTTGAGACCGGCTACACCTTCGGCAAGGGCCGCAACGTCCACCCGCCCGAGCCGATCGAGGACTAGGTTATGGCATGACCCCGAACCGAAGGTCCGCGCAAACGAAAAGCGGATGCAGTTTTCGGAAAGATCACGCTCAAACAAGAAAGGTAAAGCGGCCCCTTCAGATGCGTCGCAAATCGATCCGGCTGGTCATCACGCGCTCGCCGGTTTTCGGGTCGACGTCGATAACGGTCAGCCGCATGCCGTCCTCGCCGTTCTTCTCGACGGTCATTTGCGCGGTGCGATCGCCGTTGACCTCCTTGGCCCAGCGGATGCCGAGATTGATCGCATTGCCCGAGCGCTTGCCGCTGAGCTGCGCCGGCCCGGTGCGGGATCCGACATAGGTGCCGGTGTACTTCGTCCCGCTGGACTTCAGATCGGCACTGATGGCACGCGTCACCACGACAAGACCGCGGCAGGTGCCGTCCAGCGACAATGAACTCGATGTCGCGTCGGAATTGAAGCGGCAGGAGACGTTCACCGTCGGCGCCTCGGTGGTTACCTTGACGGTGCCCTTGCCGGCAAAATTCCCCTCGAACGAGCGAAGAAAATCGGCCTCGTCGGCATCAGCCGCGCCGGCCGCAGCCGCCAGGCAGCCGGCAAGTGCAAATCGTGCGAATGATTTCATGGGATCTCCTCGTTGATATCGAAACGACGATATTTCCAAACAAACTGGCTGTTGGACCAACGCTCGCCGTGACGGCAGGTTCCGCCCTCAGCATGACCGTTTTGCGACGTGCCGCTCTGGCCCAGCCGAATGCGTTGACTAGCGGTTGCAGTGAAAGTCCCGGCTTGCGACATAGCGCGCATGGCACCCTCTCCCTCGATCCCCAAGGCCGCGTTCTGGATGGCGCTGTCGATCGCATCGTTCCTGACGATGTCGGTCGCCGGCCGCGCCACGACCGCCGAGCTCAACGTCTTCCAGGTGCTGGAGCTGCGCTCGGTGATCGGCCTCTTCATCCTCCTGCCGCTGGTGACGATGTCAGGCGGTTTTGCGGCAATGCGCAGCAAACGCCCCACGGCCCATATCGCCCGCAACGTCGTCCATTTTGTCGGCCAGGCGGCATGGCTCTACGCCTTGACATTGATCCCGCTGGCCGTGCTGATCTCCATCGAATTCACGACGCCGATCTGGACGGCCATTCTGGCGGTCGGCTTTCTTGGTGAAAGACTAAGCCGGCCAAGACTTGCGGCGATCATGCTCGGGCTGATCGGTGTGCTGATCATCGTCCGTCCGGGCGTCAGCTCCGTCGATCCGGGACATGTTGTCGTGCTGGGTGCCGCGGCCTGCTTCGGTATATCCGTGGTCCTGGTCAAATCGCTGACGCGGACGGACAGCGTCGTGTGCATCATCTTCTGGATGCTGGTCATCCAGTCGGTGCTCGGCCTGATCCCGGCGCTCTACGAATGGCGCAACCCGCCGCTCGAATTGTGGCCGTGGATCCTGCTGATCGCCTTCACCGGAATGTCGTCGCATTTCTGCATGGCGCGCGCACTCGCCTATGCCGACGCCACCGTCATCTCGCCGATGGACTTTTTGCGCGTGCCGCTGTCGGCGCTGATCGGCTGGCTGCTGTATCAGGAGCAGATCGACGCTTTCACCGCCGGCGGCGCCTTGCTGATCCTGCTGGGCAATCTGCTCAACCTGCAGAAAAAAGCGACCAAACCTGCGGAAGTGGCAGCATCTTAGCATTTTGCAGCCAAACGTCTTCGTTTGGCGTCCGACAAAATGCGTTAAGGCAAAGAGCTAGAGCGCGGTTTTGGTTCCACAAAACCGCGCTCTAAAGCGCGTCGCGTTTGACCGACCTCATGCGACGCGCTTTAGGTTGTTGTTTATGCATGTCGTTATCGCAAAACCGCTGCAAACTTTTGCGCGACATGCATTAGCCCGGCATTTCAGTCGCCTTCGTCGGGTATGTTGAGGAGATGCCCGCAGGCCTTGCAGTGAACGGCGTCGGCTTCATGCCGCTGAAGGCCGCATTGCGGGCACGGGAAGAAGACCTTGTTGGGACGGAAGAGCGCCTGTGCCAACCTGACGAACAGCGATATGCCGATGATCATGGTGACGATCGAGGTGAGCTTCCCGGCTATCCCCGGCAGGACGATGTCGCCGAAGCCGGTCGTGGTCACCGTGGCGACGGTGAAATACAGCGCATCGACATAGCCTTCGAGACCGGCCCCGGTGCGGAAGAAGAAGGTGTAGACGAAACCGGTGACGACAAACAGGAATGTCAGGAGATTGATGACTGCGTGGCTTGCCTCGCGCCATCTTTTGAGGCCGCGCATCTCGAAGAACCGCCACAGCGCGCCGCTGCGCGACAGCGACCACAGCCGCAATATACGCAGAAAACCCAGATTGGCCAGCGCTGAAGGCATCAGCAGCGTCAGCAGGATGAAAGCGTCGACCCACGACGCCGGCTGTTTCATCAGGCGCAGCATGTCGTTGGAGGCAAGCAGCCGCGCAATCATGTCGGCGGCGACAAGGGCTGCGACAGAATAGTCGAGCCAGAGGAACGAAGGCGACTCCTGGATCACCGGTGTGGCGATGAAGAAGGCGATGATGGCAAGGTCGATGATAACAGCCGCCAGTTGAAACCGGAAAGCCGCAGGCGTGCGCCCGTGATAAAGCTTGCGCAATTTGTCGCGCAGCCGTGCCAGGCCTGAAAACTCCGACCCGTCCTTGTCTGCAGGCTTCATGACCATTGCGATAGCCTTCGCCACGGCGGCCGTCCAGTGGTGCAGCGCCATGCTTTGGGCGTTGCGGCAGCCGCAGGTCTGGCCCTAGACAAGCTCCACTTCCACCACGCCCGGCACAGCGCGCATGGCCGACGCGATCTGTGGCGAGACGCGGTAACGATTGGGCAGTTCGATCTCGACCTCGCCCTGCGCCTCATCCTTGATGACGATGATACTCACCTGGCTGTCGCCGCGCTGGGTAAGCTGCGATTGAATCGCCGACGCCGGCCGGTCGTCCCTGACAAAGATGCGCAGGGCCTTCTGGATGCGGCTTGCCTCGTCTTCCAGCGACTGCACGGTCTGGATGCGCAGATTGACGCCTTCGGGCCTGTCCTCGGCCGAAACGGTGATCACCACCGAACGGCCGGGCTCGAGCAGGTCGCGATACTGCGCCAGCCCTTCGGAAAACAGCACTGCTTCATACTGGCCCGACGTGTCGGAGAACTGCACGACGCCCATCTTGTTGCCGGTGCGTGTCTTGCGCTCCTGCTTGGTGGTGACGGTGCCGGCAAGCCGCCCGGCGGCAGCGCCGCGTTTGACGGCAGCCGAGAACTCGGCCCAGGTCTGCACCCGCATCTTCTGCAGCGCCGCCTTGTATTCGTCCAGCGGGTGCGCCGAGAGATAGAAGCCGACCACCTGGAATTCACGGTGCAGGCGGTCGGCGGCAAGCCACGGGTCGGTCGCCGGCAGGTTGAGCGCCTGCGACTGTGCGCCGAGCGAGGCGCCGAAAATGTCGTGCTGGCCCGACATTGCATTCTGCTGCGCCAGCGAGGCCAGCCCCATCATCCGCTCGACGCCAGCCATCATCGCAGCGCGCTCGTGGCCGAAGCAGTCGAGCGCGCCGGCCATGATCAGGCTTTCGAAGACGCGCTTGCCGACGATCTTCGGGTCGACCCTTTCGCAGAAATCGGCGAGGCTCTTGAACGGTTTTTCGCCGCGCATGGCGACGATATGCTCGACCGCCGCGTCACCGACGCCCTTGAGCGCGGCCAGCGAATAGAAGATCCGGTTCTCGCCGACTTCGAAGGCGCGGAAGCTAGTCATCACCGACGGCGCCACGACATCGATGCCGAGGCGCAGCGCGTCCTGGCGGAAATCGGCGAGCTTGTCGGTGTTGCCCATGTCGAGCGTCATCGACGCGGCCAGGAACTCGACCGGGTAGTGCGCCTTCAGATAGGCCGTCTGGTAGGAGACGACCGCATAGGCGGCGGCATGCGACTTGTTGAAACCGTAGTCGGCGAACTTTGCCAGCAGGTCGAAAATGAAGTCGGCTTGCGGCTTGCCGACGCCACGCTCGATCGCGCCCGAGACGAAGCGCTCGCGCTGCTTGTCCATCTCGGCGCGGATCTTCTTGCCCATGGCGCGGCGCAGCAGGTCGGCTTCGCCGAGCGAATATCCGGCAAGCTCCTGCGCGATCTGCATCACCTGCTCCTGGTAGACGATGACGCCTTGCGTCTCCTTGACCAGATGGTCGATCTTCGGATGGATCGACGCCATCTCCTCCTCGCCATGCTTTCTGGCGTTGTAGGTCGGGATGTTCTCCATCGGGCCCGGCCGGTAAAGCGCGACCAGCGCGATGATGTCCTCAATGCAGTCGGGCCGCATGCCGATCAGCGCCTTGCGCATGCCGGCACTTTCCACCTGGAACACGCCGACCACTTCGCCGCGCGACAGCATCGCGTAGGTGTCGGGGTCCTCGAGCGGAATGTGGGCGAGATCGATCTCGATGCCGCGGCGGCGGATCAGCTTGACCGCGGTCTCCAGCACCGTCAGCGTCTTCAGGCCGAGGAAGTCGAACTTCACCAGCCCGGCCTGCTCGACATACTTCATGTTGAACTGGGTCACCGGCATGTCGGAGCGCGGGTCGCGGTACATCGGCACCAGCTCCCACAGCGGCCGGTCGCCGATGACGATGCCGGCGGCATGCGTCGAGGCGTGGCGGTAGAGCCCTTCCAGCTTCTGCGCCATGTCGAGCAGCGTCTGCACGATCGGCTCGCGCTCCGCCTCCTCGGCAAAACGCGGCTCGTTGGCGATGGCGTCGGCGAGCTTGACCGGATTGGCAGGGTTCGACGGCACCATTTTGCTGAGCTTGTCGACCTGGCCATAGGGCATCTGCAGCACGCGGCCGACATCGCGCAGCACCGCGCGGGCCTGCAGCGTGCCGAAGGTGATGATCTGGCCGACCTGGTCGCGGCCATATTTCTGCTGGACGTAGCGGATGACCTCCTCGCGCCGGTCCTGGCAGAAATCGATGTCGAAGTCGGGCATCGACACGCGGTCGGGATTGAGGAAGCGCTCGAACAGCAGCGAGAAGCGCAGCGGATCGATGTCGGTGATGGTCGTCGAATACGCGACCAGCGAGCCGGCGCCCGAACCGCGCCCCGGCCCGACCGGAATGCCCTGCGCCTTCGCCCATTTGATGAAGTCGGCGACGATCAGGAAGTAGCCGGGGAATTTCATCTTCTCGATGATGCCGAGCTCGAATTCCAGCCGTTCGCGGTATTGCTCGACCGTAAAGCCAGGGGCCAGGCCGTGCGCGGTGAGCCGCGCCTCCAGTCCCTCATGCGCCTGTCTGGCAAGCTCCTGCGCCTCCGCCTTCACCGCCGCGTCGGCGTCGGCGACATCGCCGCCGGCAAAGCGCGGCAGGATCGGGTTGCGGGTCTTGGGATAATAGGAGCAGCGCAGCGCGATCTCGACGGTGTTGTCGATCGCCTCCGGCAGATCGGCGAACAGCCTCGCCATGTCGGCCTGGCTTCTCAGAAAATTGTCGGGCGACAGCCGCCGGCGATTGTCGACGGCGACGACCGACCCTTCGGCGATGGCGATCAGCGCATCATGCGCCTCATAGTCGTCGCGCGAGGAGAAAAACGCCTCGTTGGTGGCAACCAGCGGCAAGTCATTGATATAGGCGAGGTCGACTGACGATTTCTCGATGGCCCGGTCATAGCCGGAAACCCGTTCCAGCTCGACATAGAGCCGGTCGCCGAACAGCGCCTTGAGCGCCAGAAGCCGCGTCTCGGCGAGGTCACGGCGGTCCTCTTTCAGCGCGTTGCCGATCGGGCCGCGCGGCCCGCCGCTGAGACAGATCAGGCCGTCGCAATGGCCTTCCAGCATCTCGGTCGTCAGATGCACGGCCTCGCCGGGCGGCGTTTCCAAATAGACCCGGCTGATCAGCCTGACCAGATTGCTGTAGCCGGCCCCGGTCGCCGCGATCAAAACCACGGGTCGCATTTCCGGGCCTTGCCGCCTGCGGTCGCGCTGGCTGTCGCTGGCTTCACCGGAAAAAGCGAGAGCGGTCTGGCAGCCGATGATCGGCTGGATACCCTCCTTCACCGCCTTTTGTGCGAATTCGAGCGCGCCGAACAGATTATTGGTGTCGGTGACGGCAATGGCCGGGGCGTCATCCCTCACCGCATGGGCGACGACCGTGCCGAGTTGCAAAGCCCCTTCGAGCAGCGAATAGGCCGAATGCACACGCAGATGAATGAACGGCCGCGCCGGCGCTTCCGGCCGCGACGCCTTCACAAAGGCCTCGCGCCGCAACGGATCGCGTGGAAGTGTCTCATTCGCCATGGATTTTTAGCGCCGTTTGAAAGGACTCATTCGATGAAGATGTATTGTCCGGCACCGGACGATGCGAGTCCAGCGAGAGCCGGCGCTAAACCATCAGCGTTTGACCGGCCAATTGTCGATGCTGGCGCTGCACCTCATCCGCCTGCCGGCACCTCTCCCCGTACAAGTGACGGGGCGAAGGGGGGCTGGCCGCAACCTTGGCACCCATTCTGCAACGCTGGTGATTGGCGAAATCCTTTGCGAAGGCCTCTTTCTCCCCGTCACTATACGGGAGAAATGCCCGGCAGGGCAAAGAGGGGCAGCGCCAACCAATGCGATTGCCTTACAACTGTCGGTGGTGACAAGTGACGGCATCTATCCTCACGCGAATTCCATGATCACCGCATCGACGGCGAGACTGTCGCCCGGTTTTGCCTTGAGTTTCGACACGGTGAGATCGCGCTCGGCGCGCAGCACGTTTTCCATCTTCATCGCCTCGACGACCGCCAGCGTCTCGCCGGCCTTGACCTCCTGCCCTTCGGCAACGGCGATCGACACGACAAGACCGGGCATCGGGCAGAGCAGCATCTTGGAGGTGTCGGGCGCCACTTTTTCCGGCATCAGCCTTTCGAGTTCGGCGGTGCGCGGCAGCATGGCGCGTGCGCTCACCGACATGCCTTTCCAGGCGATGCGAAGGCCGTTCAGCACCGGCCTGACCTGCGCGGCGATTCTTCGCTGGCCGACCGTTCCGCGCCAGATGAGATCGCCCGGCCGCCAGTCGGACGCCACCGTCATCGCCGTGCCACCGTCGATCGACAGACGGAGCTCCATCGGAATGGAGATCATGCCTTCGATAACCGAGACCGAAAGGTAATCCTTGCCGATCTTGACCACCCAGTCGCGTTTCAGGACACCCGAATGCGGCGCCAGCCGCCCGCCCAGCCGGTCGAGCCGGTCGCGGCGCAGCAGTTCGACCGCGGTGGCGACGGCTGCGAGCACGGCCTTTTCCTCGCTATCAGGCACGATCGGCGCGAAGCCGTCGGGATATTCCTCTGATATGAAGGCGGTCGATATCCGCCCTTCCCGCCAGCGCGGATGCTGCATAAGTGCTGCCAGAAACGGCATGTTGTGCTCGATGCCGTCGACGACAAAACTGTCGAGCGCTTCCGACATGGCGTCGATTGCCGCGAGCCGCGTCGGCGCCCAGGTGCACAGCTTGGCGACCATCGGGTCATAGAACATCGAGATTTCCGAACCCTCGGTGACCCCGGTATCGTTGCGGATGAGGATGTCGCCGAACTGTCCCTCTTGCGGCGGCCGGTATCTCGTCAGTCGGCCGATCGACGGCAGGAAATTGCGATACGGGTCCTCGGCGTAGAGCCGGCTTTCCACCGCCCAGCCGTTCAGCTTGACGTCGCTTTGCTTGATGGCGAGCTTTTCGCCGGCCGCTATGCGGATCATCTGCTCGACCAGGTCGATGCCGGTGACGAGCTCGGTCACCGGATGCTCGACCTGCAATCGCGTATTCATTTCAAGGAAATAGAAGTTCTTTTCACTATCGACGATGAACTCGACCGTGCCGGCGCTCTGGTAGTCGACCGCACTGGCCAGCACCACCGCCTGCTCGCCCATGGCTTTCCGGGTCTTGGCGTCGAGGAAAGGTGAAGGCGCCTCTTCGACGACCTTCTGGTTGCGGCGCTGGATCGAGCATTCGCGCTCGCCGAGATAGAGCGCATTGCCATGCGCGTCGGCCAGCACCTGGATCTCGATATGGCGCGGATCGACCACGAACTTCTCGATGAAGACGCGGTCGTCGCCGAAGGAGCTCTTGGCCTCCGACCGCGCCCGGTCGAACCCGTTGCGCACCTCGGCCTTGCTCCAGGCGATGCGCATTCCCTTGCCGCCGCCGCCGGCCGAGGCCTTGATCATCACGGGATAGCCGATCTCGCCGGCGATCTTTTCCGCATCGACGGCATTCTCGATGACGCCGAGCCAGCCTGGCACCGTGCTGACCTTGGCTGCATTGGCGAATTTCTTCGACTCGATCTTGTCGCCCATCGCCCTGATCGCTCTGGGTTTCGGGCCGATGAAGACGATGCCTTCTTTCTCCAGCGCTTCACAGAAGGATGCGCGTTCGGACAAAAACCCGTAGCCGGGATGCACGCCTTCAGCACCTGTCGCCTTGCAGGCGGCGATGATCCTCTCCGGCACCAGATAGCTCTCAGCGGCCGGCGAAGGCCCGATATGCACAGCCTCGTCGGCCATCTCGACATGTACGGCGTCGCGATCGGCATCCGAATAGACCGCGACGGTGGCGATGCCCATCTTGCGCGCCGTCTTGATGACGCGGCAGGCGATCTCGCCACGATTGGCGATCAGGATTTTTGTGAACATGCGGGTTGCGTTCCCTCGGCTGCCTTTCTTTTATGGGCTTCGCCCGGCCGGTCAAGGCAAGTTGGCGCATATCCCCCGGGCGCAAGTCGGCTGGCGCCGACCAAACCCGGCTATGAACTGTCAATTCGTCCCATAGTCCAGAACCTGCATATACGCTAATGCTCGGCCCCGATTGCAGATTTGCCCTGAGAGGAGATGCTGATGAAAACCCGCGCCGCTGTCGCAGTCGCCGCCGGAAAGCCGCTGGAGATCCTGGAGGTCGACCTCGACGGCCCGCGCGACGGCGAGGTGCTGGTCGAGATCAAGGCGACCGGCATCTGCCACACCGACGAATTCACGCTGTCGGGCGCCGATCCCGAAGGCATCTTTCCGGCGATCCTCGGCCATGAGGGTGCGGGAATCGTCGTCGATGTCGGCAAGGGCGTCACCTCGGTCAAGAAGGGTGACCACGTCATCCCGCTCTACACCCCGGAATGCCGGCAATGCCCGTCCTGCCTGTCCAGAAAAACCAATCTGTGCACCGCGATCCGCGCCACCCAGGGACAAGGCCTGATGCCAGACGGCTCGTCGCGCTTCTCGATCGGCAAGGACAAGATCTTCCACTATATGGGCTGCTCGACCTTCTCCAACTTCACCGTGCTGCCCGAGATCGCGCTGGCCAAGGTCAATCCCGACGCCCCCTTCGACAAGATCTGCTACATCGGCTGCGGCGTCACCACCGGCATCGGCGCGGTGATCAACACTGCCAAAGTCGAGATCGGTGCCACGGCCGCCGTCTTCGGCCTCGGCGGCATCGGCCTCAACGTCATCCAGGGGCTGCGCCTCGCCGGCGCCGACATGATCATCGGCGTCGACCTGAACAACGACAAGAAGGAATGGGGCGAGAAATTCGGCATGACGCATTTCGTCAATCCGAAGGAGATCGACGGCGACATCGTGCCCCATCTCGTCAACATGACCAAGCGCGGCGCCGACCAGATCGGCGGCGCCGACTATACGTTCGACTGCACCGGCAGCACCAAGGTGATGCGCCAGGCGCTTGAGGCATCGCACCGCGGCTGGGGCAAGTCGGTGGTCATCGGCGTTGCCGGCGCCGGCCAGGAGATCTCGACGCGGCCGTTCCAGCTGGTCACCGGACGCACCTGGATGGGCACCGCCTTCGGGGGCGCGCGCGGCCGCACCGACGTGCCCAAGATCGTCGACTGGTACATGGAGAAGAAGATCGAGATCGACCCGATGATCACCCACACGCTGAAGCTGGAGGACATCAACAAGGGTTTTGACCTGATGCATGAGGGCAAGAGCATCAGGAGCGTGGTGGTTTATTAAGAATTCGCGACGTGGCGGGAGGAAGCAAGGCAATCGCTTCAGGTTTGCGCTGCCCCTCATTGCCCTGCCGGGCGTTTCTCCATAGTGACTGTATAGTGACGGGAGAAAGACGCCTTCGCATAGGATTTCGCCAATCTCCAGCGTGGCAGAAAACGTGCCGAGGTTGCGGTCAGCCCCTTCGCCCCGTCACTATACGGGGAGAAGGTGCCGGCAGGCGGATGAGGGGCAGCGCCGACCTTTGACCGCTCGAATATCATCGTAAAGACCTGGCGAAATCGCCCGGCTTCATACGCGCTGGAACGAACCATGCCCGCACCCGCCATTTACGTCGATGCTGATGCCTGTCCGGTGAAGGCCGAGGTCGAGAAGGTCGCCGAGCGCCACGGCCTCGTCGTCACCTTTGTCTCCAATGGCGGCCTGCGCCCGTCGCACGATCCGATGATCCGCAACGTCGTCGTGTCAAAAGGCGCCGACGCGGCGGACGACTGGATCGTCGACAATGCCAAGCCCAACGACATCGTTGTGACATCAGACATCCCGCTTGCCGCCCGCACGGTGGCGCTCGGCGCCCATGTGCTTGGGCCGACCGGACGCCCGTTCACGCCCGAAACGATCGGCATGGCGGTGGCGATGCGCGACCTCAAGCAGCACCTGCGCGAGACCGGCGAAAGCAAGGGCTACAACGCCAGTTTCGCGCCGCAGGACCGCTCGCGGTTTCTCGGCGAGCTCGACCGCATCTTGCGGCGTGCGCTGAAATCCGCCGCACCGGATTAGAACGCGATCTTGAGGCCCAGCTTGCCGCTGACGGTTGAACTGTCATCGGACAATTTGCCGCGAATTTCAGTGCTGACGGTTGTCGATGAAGACATCTTCAGATTGAAGCCGGAGGACAGCGCAACCGAGAAGTCCGCATCCTCAAAATTGCTCTTCAGACCAGAAACGCTTGCCGTGTTCGAATAGCCGAAACGCTGCTGCAGATCCGCGCGCGCGTAGGGGCTGATGACCATGCCGTTTCCGAGCTGATAATCCGCGTAAACCCCAGGGTCGAACTTGATCGCGCCAAACGATAAACGGCTCTTTCCAAATTCAGCGCCGGAGTCGTCCCTGTATGCGTCGCCGGTAAAGGTAACACCCAACAGTCCGCCGCGAAGATCGAAACGCACGCGATCGGTCAAGTTGAAGATCCGGCCGATCGACCCTGTTATGGCGTAGCCTTGCGTGTTGTAGCTGCCGTCATTTTCCTTGACGTCCGTGTTGCCCAGGAAAGCCGACGCGGCCACAAGAGCATAGCTGGTGCCGCGACGATAAAGCCCATAGCCGCCGAACATCCCGCTTCTGTTGGTCGCGTCTCCAACTCCAAAATCGTCGGCATTGACGTCAGCCGAGGCATAACCGCCGAACAGCCCCAGGTTCAAACCATGCTTGCTGTCGAACCCGAAGTGCTTTGCCGCATTGAAGTCGACACTGACGGCAGCGGAAAATTCATCGACGTCGAAACTCGGTCCGTCAAAGACGTCCGAATCGTTCGAAACGATGAAGCCGTCATGCTCCGTGTGGGCTAATTGGCCGGAAGCGAAGACGCCGAACGGTGAAGACTGGGCCGGCAAAGCTGCGTTTGCGGGGTCGACGACACCCGCCTGGATGATGTCGTCAGACAATTTGAGAAGCGCATCCAGAGACGTGTCGACGATCGCGCTATTGACGGTCACGCCGCCATAGCAACCCGGCAGCAGGGAGATGTCCCCTTCACTGACCTCGATACAGGCGTTTGCCTTCGAAGGCAGGAAAACCAAGGCAGCACCAATCGAAATTGAACTCGCGCACAGGCGCAATCGCCAACTCCTGCCTTTCATTGTCCCCTTCCCCTGCTACTTGTGTCGTCTGGCTCAAATATCAGGACATGCAATGCGCAGTTGAGCTATGAAAAGCATCACTGACTGCAGTAGATGCGGGTGCAACACTAAGCCAGCGCCGGTAGGAGCATAACAAATTATCTCTGCCGTGGATATGATTTCGAGTGGACCGCTTCCGGCGGACCGAAATGGCTGCGGCGGCTACCTTCCGGCTGGACCCCGAGGCATCTTCAGGGAAACCGAGTTCGGCCAGATCGCAGGCGGGTCGCGCCTTGCGCTTCCTTTGATATGGGTTCTGGTGTAAAAATTGCGGCGGTCTTCGGAGATAGCGGTTCCGGCGCATGAGCAGAACGGCGCCAGTCGGGCGGACGCTTCGGCGACTTGACGATGTCACGCGCCGAAACGAGCCCTTGCCATGAGCTACCGTCTCCTCCTGCGCATTGCTGTGGTCCTGCTGGTTTCACTTGTCGGATCCCTCGGCGCTCAAGCCGCGGTCGAGGAAAGCCAGTCGCCACAGCCGAGCAAGCGGCTCGCGATCGTCATCGGCAACTCCGACTACCGGGGCGCCCGTCTCCCGCAACTGGCCAATGCAGCAAACGACGCCGCCAGAATCTCTGAAAGCCTGAAGAGGCTGAAATTCGATGTGCTAACGGCGACCAACCTGTCGTCCGACGGGTTTGCCAAGCTTTTCAAACAAGCCGAGGGCAAGTTGGCAAGCGCCAGTGCTGTCCTCATCTTCTACGCGGGCCACGGCGTGCAACTCGGGGGCGAGAACTATCTTCTGCCGGTCGATACGCCCAGCGCCGAGAGCCTGCAGGAGTTGATTGGGAGCGCGGTCAAGCTCAACGAGGTGATTTCGAGATTTGCCAGCCGTGACAGGCAGACCTTCGTGTTTCTTGATGCCTGTCGTAACAACCCGATGGGCAAAGGCCCAAGCGCCATGGACGGCCTCGCGCAGATCGAAGTCGGTGAAAACACGTTCATTGCCTTTGCAACACAGCCTGGCAACGTTGCTGTCGACGGCTCGGGCGACAACAGCCCGTTCACCACGGCATTGCTAAAGAACGTCGAGATTCCCGGGCTCAGCATTTCGGACATGATGATCCGCGTGCGCAACGAGACCGAGGCAATCACCATCGGTCGTCAAGTTCCTTGGGACCAGTCGAACCTTCGCGAGCAGTTTTACTTCACCGAGCAGCAAGTGCTCGACCCGGCCCAGCTCAGCGCCAGCCTGTCGCGCATCCTGGCCGATCCTGCCGCCAAGGAGAGGTTGAAGGTCGAGCTCGCTTCCAACGACCTGCAGACGGCCGTGCTGATCGTTGGCCAGACATTGCGTTCGGTCGAGGTTTCCCCCTTGCCCGACGCTGCGGCCAAGCCCGCCGGCACGCAGGTCGCCAGCCTTGAGGGGGCGAGGCAGAGTATCGTCTCCGGACTTGAAGCGCTGATCGTCGGTACTTCGGCGACTGAAACGGATTCCAAAAAAGCGACCGATCTCGCGCGCAGCATCCAGACCGAATTGCGACGCTTGGGCTGTTACCGGATGACAGTGGACGGAAGTTGGGGCAAGGGCTCCGTGCGCGCGCTCACCAACTACTACAAGAACACCGCGAGAACCGCATCCGCGACCGAGCCCACGGTTGAGCTCCTGAGCGACCTGTTCCTGCACTCCGGGCGGGTTTGCAAGGATCCGGTGGTCGTGCGGAAGATCAAGCCGGCGAAGGTGGCATCGGAGGCGGCTCCGGCGCGCAAGGCGGCCGGCAGCCGAAAAGCCGCAAGGTCGCAGCAGCAATCTTCGCGTCCGGCTGCACCGCCGCCCGACATCAGCGGCGGCATTGGGATCGGCGGCGTTTTCTAGAGCGTTTGATGTGTTTCCCCTATGGCGAGCCGATCCTCGCGGAGAGTGGCGCAGGCATGCGCAGACTTCAGAAGTGCTACAATGTCGTTTGCACGTCTCAAGACAACCGGGCCATGACGACCGAGCTGCCCCTGAAGAACCCACAGCACCGCCACATCCAGTTCGCGGTGTCGGCCTGCATCGGTGTGGTGGCACTGGCGATCGCGCTGGTCCTGCGCACTCCGCTCGCCTTCTCGATCGGCGCCAATGCGTTTTTCGCCGCCTACACCGCCATCGTCGTCGCCCAGATGCCGCTGCTCACCGGCCGCTATCTGAGCAAGAATGCCCGCGCCACCGACCAGCCGGTGCTGGTCATCTTTGCGGTGACGCTGATTGTCGTCGCTGTCGCCGTAATCTCGTTGTTCCAAATGATCAATCGCGAGGGCAGCGCGCACCCTGTCGAACTCACCTTCGCGCTGCTGTCGATCCCGCTCGGCTGGTTCACCATCCACGCCATGACCGCGCTGCACTACGCACATGTTTACTGGCTGAACGACGAAGAGACCGATCCGGGCAGCAAAGCGAAGCAGAAAAAGCCGGTCGGCGGCCTCCTGTTTCCCGGCAAGGAGCAGCCGGACGGCTGGGATTTCCTCTACTTCTCGGCCACCATCGGCATGACCTCGCAGACCTCCGATACCGCGGTCTCGACCACCCAAATGCGCCGCATCGTGCTTTTGCATTCGATCGTGTCTTTCTTTTTCAATACAGTGATCGTCGCCGCCGCGGTCAACCTCGCCGTCAGTTTCGGGAGCCAGTAGTATCGGGCAGGCCGTAATAATTCCGTGATCGGATGAAACATCGCTTTGGCTGGCAGCGTATTGGGAGGAGAACGATCGGAAAGGCCGATTGAACGGCCGGAAGGACACGAAAAAATGCAATCGGTTGCCAGGAGCCAATCCGCCGTCGGGCCACATACTGCCGCGCCGAAGGATGCAACGCTGATCTACCGGCAGTCGCGCTGGACGCGGCTGACGCACTGGCTCTGGGCCATTTCGCTGTTCTTCATGCTGCTTTCCGGCCTGCAGATCTTCAACGCCCGCCCCCAGCTCTATATCGGCAAGGAATCGGGATTCGCATATAACAACACGATCTTCGCCATCGGCGCCGAGAACACCGCAAACGGCCCACGCGGCTACACCGAAATCTTCGGCAAGCGCTTCGACACAACCGGTGTGCTCGGCTGGTCGGGGCCGGCGGGTCGCGAGACGTCGCGCGCCTTCCCGTCCTGGGCGACGATCCCCTCCTACTACGACCTCGGCACCGCCCGCGTCGTCCATTTCTTCTTCGCCTGGATACTGACCACGACACTGGTCGTCTGGCTGATCGCCAGCCTGATCAATGGTCATCTGCGCCGCGATCTTGTCCCGCGCATCGCCGATCTCAGGCGCTTGCCGCGAGACATCGTGGACCACGCCAGGCTCAAATTCCACCACACGCGTGAATACAACACGCTGCAGAAGATGGCCTATGGCGGCGTGATGCTCGTGCTGCTGCCGCTGATGATCATCACCGGCCTTGCCATGTCGCCGAGCATGAACGCGGCGCTGCCGTTCCTCAACGATCTGCTCGGCGGACGCCAGACTGCGCGGACAATCCATTTCATCGTGATGCTGCTGCTCGTCGCCTTCTTCATCATCCATATGCTGATGATCCTCGCCGCCGGGCCGATCAACGAGCTGCGTTCCATCATCACCGGCTGGTCCCGGACCGATCCGCCGGCGCATGGCAGCAAGACGCCGCAGAGGGATGCGTGAGATGCCTAAGTTTGTGATCAGCCGCAGAAAGTTCCTGACCTCGGCCAGCCTAGGCATCTCCGGCATCATGCTGTCGGGTTGCGATGCCTTCGACAGCCAGCTTGGCGTCGGCGACGGCCTGCGCAGTTTCCTTGAAGGCGCCAACGGCCTGACCTGGCGCGCGCAGCGGCTGCTCGCCGGCGATTCGCTGGCGCCGGAATTCACCGAGGCCGACATTCGCCAGCCGCAGCGGCCGAACGGCGTCACCGCGCCGGACGACGATGTCTACAAGGGCCTGCTCGCCAACGATTTCGCTGACTGGCGCCTCGAGATCTCTGGCCTTGTCGAAAAGCCGCTGTCGCTGACCCGTGAGCAATTGATGAACATGCCAAGCCGCACCCAGATCACCCGCCACGACTGCGTCGAAGGCTGGAGTTGCATCGCCAAATGGACCGGCACGCCGCTGTCGCTGGTGCTTGATCAGGCGGTGGTCAAGCCGCAGGCGCGCTACGTCATGTTCCATTGCCTCGACACGATCGACCGCAGCCTGTCCGGCGACATCAAATATTACGGCTCGATCGACCTGATCGATGCCCGTCACCCGCAGACGATCCTTGCCTATGGCCTGAACGGCAAGCCGCTGCCGGTCGAGAACGGCGCGCCGCTGCGCGTCCGCGTCGAGCGCCAGATCGGCTACAAGATGCCAAAGTATCTCCGCCGGATCGAATTGGTCGACAGTTTCGCCGCTATCGGCGGCGGCAGAGGCGGCTACTGGGAGGACAATGGCTACGACTGGTACGGCGGCATCTGATCGAAACCGGCTATCCCTTCTCCCCTTGTGGGAGAAGGTGGCCGAGCGAAGCTCGGTCGGATGAGGGGTGCTCCAGCTTAGCACCGACGGCGATCCTTCCCCTCAACCGTCTCGGCGCTGCGCGCCGATCCACCGCCCGGGGCGAGTCACGGGCCTCGCCCGCCTTTCGGGCCCACAAGGGGAGAAGGCAAGATTGCGCCGTCGCTGGCAGGTGACAAGGTGTCGCCGACAGGCTATGGATGACGAGTCGAGGGCTCGAATCGAGTCCTACCTGTTTGCGGGAGAGAGCAGCGAGAGCTGCCGCCGAAGGGGAAATCGCCCGAAATCTCTCAGGCAAAAAGAACCGTAGACGGGAAAGACACTCTGGAAAGTCGGGGTTTTTATTCGCCCCGCGCCGAAGGTGTAAGCGCTGCCGACAGAGTTACGGGGCGCGAGTCTCTCAGGCTTCAGACAGAGGGGCACGGACTGGTCGCCATTCGCGGCCGATTGCGTGCGACTCTGGAGACGACATGACGGGCGACGACACCAAACACCTTCCCCTCGAAGACCTGCACGTGGCCGCCGGTGCGCGCTTTGGCGCGTTCGCCGGCTGGTCGATGCCGCTCACCTATCCGGCCGGCGTGATGAAGGAGCACCTTCATACCCGCGAACATGCCGGCTTGTTCGACATCTCACACATGAAGCTGTTCGAGATCAGTGGCTCGGGCGCTGAAGCGCTGCTCAATCGTGCCTGCCCGTTCGACGCCGGCGCGCTTGAGATTTCCCAGTCCAAATACACGTTCTTTCTCAATGAAGCCGCCGGCATCATCGACGATCTGATCGTCACTAGGCTCGGCCGGCAACGCTTCTTGGTCGTCGCCAATGCCGGCAATGCTGAAGCCGACGAAAAACACCTTCGTCAGCTTGCCCTGGATTTTGATGCCAACGGGGAGTTTGACGCCAAGATTGAAGCACTCGACCGCGTCTTCCTGGCGATCCAGGGCCCCGAAGCCTGGGCCGCCCTGTCGCGCGCCGGCATCGAAACCGGATCGCTGCTGTTCATGCACGGCTTCGAGCCGCGCGAAAACTGGTTCATGAGCCGCTCGGGCTATACCGGTGAAGACGGTTTCGAGATCGGCCTGCCGGAAGCGGGCGCGCGAAATCTCGTCGCCAAATTGATCGAGGACGAGCGCGTGATGTGGGTTGGCCTGGCCGCCCGTGACAGCCTGCGGCTCGAAGCAGGGTTGTGCCTGCACGGACTGGACATCACGCCTGAGATCGACCCGGCCAGCGCCGGGCTGATGTGGGCGATCCCGAAGGAGGTTCGCGCCTCTGGCGCCTTCATCGGCGCCGACGCATTGCGTGCGATCCTGGAGCGCGGCCCGGCGCAGAAACGCGTCGGCCTGAAGCCGGAAGGCCGCCAGCCGGTGCGCGCGGGTGCAGCCCTTTTCGATGCCGACGGCAATCCCGCCGGCCACGTCACCTCCGGCGGCTTCGGCCCCTCGGCCGCCCATCCGGTCGCCATGGGCTACGTCCAGGCGTCGCTGGCCAAACCTGGCGCAGAACTCTTCGCCGACGTTCGCGGGACCAAAATACCGGTCGATATCAATCCCCTGCCCTTCACGCCTCATCGCTACCGCAAAGGATGAACTTCATGGCAAAGACCTATTTCACCGAAGATCACGAATGGCTCCGCGTCGAAGGCGGTATCGCCACCGTCGGCATCACCGACTACGCGCAGGAACAGCTCGGCGATCTCGTCTTCGTCGAATTGCCGGAGCTTGGGAAAAAGCTGGCCAAGGGCGACACGGCCGTCGTGGTCGAATCGGTCAAGGCGGCATCGGACGTCTATGCACCGGTCGACGGCGAGATCACCGAGGCCAACACCGCGCTTTCGTCTGATCCCTCCCTGGTCAATTCGGCGGCGACCGGCGACGGCTGGCTGTGGAAGATGAAGCTGGCCGATGAAAGCCAACTCGAAGGTCTCCTGGATGAGACCGCCTACAAAGCCCATATTGGTTGAGAGAGCAGGACCAGGAAGATGACTGCAGCACCCTACCCCTTCTCGGCCCGCCATATTGGCCCTGGCCTCAATGATGTCAGAGCCATGCTGGCGACGATCGGCGTTCCGTCGGTCGAGACGCTGATCAGCCAGGCTGTGCCGAAATCGATCCGGCTCGACCGGCCGCTGGCCTTGCCGGCCCCGGCAAGCGAAGCGGAGGCGCTGGCCGAGCTTTCAGCGACAATGGCGAAAAATACTCTTCTGAAAAGCTTCATCGGCGCCGGCTACCACGGCGTCCACGTGCCGCCGGTCATCCAGCGCAACCTATTCGAGAACCCGGCCTGGTATACGGCTTACACGCCCTACCAGGCCGAGATCAGCCAGGGTCGGCTCGAAATGCTTTTCAATTTCCAGACCTTGGTCACCGAACTGACCGGGCTTCCGGTCGCGTCGGCCTCGTTGCTCGACGAGGCGACGGCGGTGGCCGAGGCGGTCGGCATCGCGCTACGCCACCACCGCGACAAGCGGACCAAGGTGGCGCTGGCCGGCACGCCGCATCCGCAGACGCTTGACGTCGTGCGCACCCGCGCCGAGCCGCTCGGCATCGAGGTCGACGGCGAAACCATCGACGACAACACAGCCGCTCTGCTGGTCTCCTGGCCCGATACGTTTGGCATCTATGGCGACCACAGGGCGGCAATCGAGAAAGCCCGCGCCATCGGCGCGCTGGTCGTCTTCATTGCCGATCCGCTCGCCCTGACGCTGACCGACGCGCCGGCTGCGCTTGGTGCCGACATCGCCGTCGGCCCGATGCAGCGCTTCGGCGTGCCCATGGGCTTTGGCGGGCCGCACGCTGCCTATTGCGCCGTTTCCGACAGGCTGACACGGCTGATGCCCGGCCGCCTTGTCGGCCAGTCCACCGACAGCAAGGGGCGGCCCGGCTATCGCCTCGCCTTGCAGACGCGTGAACAGCATATCCGCCGCGACAAGGCGACCTCGAACATCTGCACCGCGCAGGCGCTGCTCGCCAACATGGCGACCGCCTATGCGATCTGGCACGGCCCTGCCGGACTGCAGGCGATTGCCGGCCGAATTCATGCATTGGCCAACCGGCTGGCAGCCGGTCTCACGGCGTCAGGACTTTCAGTGCTTGGCGCCAGCCGCTTCGACACGGTGACGGTGGAAGTGAAAGGCAGAGCCGGTGCAATCGCCGCCGCTGCTGAAAAGACCGGCCGCTTGCTGCGCGTCATCGACGCCGACCACATCGGCATCAGCTTCGACGAAACCTCGACCGATGCCGATCTGGACGCCATAGCAGCACTCTTCGGCGCCAAGGCAGGCTCCGTCGCCGGCAGCACCATGCCCGGAAAGCCGCGCGGCAAGGCGTTTCTCAGCCAGCCGGTCTTCCACGAAAACCACTCGGAAACCGAGATGATGCGCTTCCTGCGCCGGCTGGCCGACAAGGATCTGGCGCTCGACCGCGCCATGATCCCGCTCGGCTCCTGCACGATGAAGCTCAACGCCGCCGCCGAGATGATGCCGGTGAGCTGGCCAAGCGTCGCCAATCTGCATCCATTCGCGCCGGCTAGGCATTCGGCAGGCTATCGCGCCATGATCGACGAGCTGGAAGCCTGGCTGGCGGAAATCACCGGCTTTGACGCGGTGACCTTGCAGCCCAATGCCGGCAGCCAAGGCGAATATGCCGGGCTGCTCGCCATTCGCGGCTATCACCGCTCGCGCGGCGAAGCTCACCGCACCGTCTGCCTGATCCCGTCATCGGCGCATGGCACCAATCCGGCGAGTGCGGCGATGGCCGGCATGAGCGTCGTCGTCGTGCGCTGCACCGAGGATGGTAATATCGATATGGACGACATGAGTGCCAAAGCCAATGAGCATTCCAAGAATCTCGCCGCACTTATGTTCACCTATCCCTCGACGCATGGCGTATACGAGGAAGGCGCGCGCCACCTCTGCGCCCTCATTCACGAGCATGGCGGCCAGGTCTATTTCGACGGCGCCAACCTCAACGCCCTGGTCGGCCTCGCCCGCCCCGGCGACATCGGCGCCGATGTCTGCCACATGAACCTGCACAAGACCTTCTGCATCCCGCATGGCGGCGGCGGTCCCGGCGTCGGCCCGATCGGCGTCAAGGCGCATCTGCAACGGTTTCTGCCCGGCCACGTCAGCGAAGGCTCGGGCCATGCCGTGTCGGCTGCACCGTTCGGCAGCGCGTCGATCCTGCCGATCACCTGGATGTATATCCGCATGATGGGCGCTTCGGGCCTGAAGCAGGCGACCGAGACGGCGATCGTTTCCGCCAACTATGTGGCGACGCGGCTCGCACCGCACTTCCCGCTGCTCTACAAGGGCAGGCACGATCGCATCGCCCATGAGTGCATCCTCGACACCCGCGTGCTCAAGGAGAACTCCGGCATCAGCGTCGACGATATCGCCAAGCGGCTGATCGATTATGGTTTCCATGCGCCGACCATGTCGTTTCCGGTCGCCGGCACGCTGATGGTCGAGCCGACCGAGTCCGAGCCCAAAAGCGAGCTCGATCGCTTCTGCGAGGCGATGATCGCGATATCGGGCGAGGCAGCCAAGGTGGCGAAAGGCGAATGGCCCCTGGCCGACAATCCGCTGGTCAATGCGCCGCATACCGCGGCCGAGGCGCTGGCCGGCCAGTGGACCCATCCCTATTCGCGGCTGGAGGCGGCCTACCCGGCCGGTGATGCCGACACTTCAGCCAAATACTGGCCGCCGGTGTCGCGCATCGACAATGTCGCCGGCGACCGCAACCTCGTCTGCTCCTGCCCGCCGCTGTCGGAATATCTGGGGGCGGCGGAGTAGAACCAGCCGACTGCGAGGCAGACTGCCCCTTCATTTCCCGCGCACACGCAATGAGGGTGGCACGATGCGGCAAACCCCTGAAGGCCGGAGTTTCGACCCATTTACGCCGCTTGGTTGCCGGATGGTTTTGCGGTAAGAGGCTCCATCGTCGAACGTAACAGGAACCTCCGTCGCCTGCCCGCAAAAAGCGTGGCAGTATCGGGTGGTGATTCGCAGCATCGCAATCCAGGACCGGCATGGACGACAGCAACGATCTTTTCGGCAATTTGGACAAGCGACCGCAACCGGTTCGCGCCACCGCGCGCCCGGCCGACCCGCTGGTGCAAGCGGCGAAGCGCCCGCCATCCCGCGACGGCAGCGAGAGCTACAGTGCAGCCGACATCGAGGTTCTGGAAGGGCTGGAGCCGGTGCGGCGGCGGCCCGGCATGTATATCGGTGGTACCGACGACAAGGCGATGCACCATTTGTTCGCCGAGGTCATCGACAATTCGATGGACGAGGCGGTCGCCGGCCACGCGACTTTCATCGATGTCGAGCTTTCGGCCGACGGATATCTGGCGGTGGCCGACAATGGCCGCGGCATTCCGGTCGATCCGCATCCGAAATTCAAGAAGCCGGCGCTCGAAGTCATCATGACGACGCTGCATTCGGGCGGCAAATTCGACAGCAAGGTCTACGAGACCTCGGGCGGCCTGCACGGCGTCGGCGTCTCCGTCGTCAACGCGCTGTCGGACCATCTCGAGGTCGAGGTCGCGCGCGGCCGCCAGCTCTATCGCCAGCGCTTTTCGCGCGGTGTTCCGGTGACCGGCCTGGAGCAGCTCGGCGAGGTGCATAACCGGCGCGGTACCAGGATACGCTTCCATCCCGACGAGCAGATCTTCGGCAAGGGGGCGGCGTTCGAGCCAGCGCGGCTCTACCGCATGACCCGCTCGAAAGCCTATCTGTTCGGAGGCGTCGAGATCCGCTGGACCTGCGACCCGTCGCTGATCAAGGAGAAGGACACGACGCCGGCCAAGGCCGAGTTCCATTTTCCCGGTGGCCTCAAGGATTATCTGAAGGCCTCGCTCGGTGACGAATTCCAGGTCACCCGCGAAATCTTTGCCGGCAAGAGCGACAGGCAAGGCGGCCACGGCTCGCTCGAATGGGCGGTGACCTGGTTCGGCGGCGACGGATTTCTCAATTCCTACTGCAACACCATTCCGACCGGCGAAGGCGGCACCCATGAAGCCGGCTTCCGCAACGTCTTGACGCGCGGCCTGCGCGCCTATGCCGAGCTGGTCGGCAACAAACGTGCTTCGATCGTCACCTCGGAAGACGTCATGATCTCGGCGGCGGGCATGCTGTCGGTGTTCATCCGCGAGCCGGAATTCGTCGGCCAGACCAAGGACCGGCTGGCGACGATCGAGGCGATCAGGATCGTCGAGGCCGCGATCCGCGATCCCTTCGATCACTGGCTGGCCGACAACCCGCAGGAAGCTTCGAAGCTGCTCGAATGGGTGATCGCGCGTGCTGACGAGCGGGTGCGCCGCCGCCAGGAAAAGGAAGTCTCGCGCAAGAGCGCGGTGCGCAAGCTGCGGCTGCCCGGCAAGCTCGCCGACTGCACGCAGAATGCCGCGGCCGGCGCCGAGCTCTTCATCGTCGAGGGCGATTCGGCTGGCGGCTCGGCAAAACAGGCACGCGACCGCGCCAGCCAGGCAGTGCTCCCGCTGCGCGGAAAGATTCTCAACGTCGCCAGCGCCGGCAACGACAAACTTGCCGGCAACCAGCAGATTTCCGACCTGATCCAGGCGCTGGGCTGTGGCACGCGGTCAAAATACCGCGATCAGGATCTGCGCTACGACCGGGTTATCATCATGACCGACGCCGACGTCGACGGCGCCCACATCGCTTCGCTGCTGATCACCTTCTTCTATCAGGAGATGCCGAGCCTGGTCCGCGACGGCCATCTCTATCTGGCGGTGCCGCCGCTTTACTCGATCCGCCAAGGCGGCAAGGTCGCCTATGCCCGCGACGATGCGCATAAGGACGAACTGCTGCGCACCGAGTTCAACGGGCGCGGCAAGGTCGAAATCGGCCGCTTCAAGGGGTTGGGCGAAATGATGGCCGCCCAGCTCAAGGAAACCACCATGGACCCGAGAAAGCGCACACTGCTCAGGGTCGACGTGATCGACGCCGAGGCGGCGACCAAGGATGCGGTCGACGCGCTGATGGGCACCAAGCCGGAAGCCCGCTTCCGCTTCATCCAGGAACGCGCGGAATTCGCCGAGACGGAAGTGCTGGACATCTGAGCTAACCAGCTAGCGTGAATGCGGAGTTCCCGGATTTCTTTCGTGAAGGATAAGGTCTAAGCCGCCGCGATCGCCAGCGCATGGCCGCGCGCGTTTTCGCGCAGCGCCTCGAGGTGGATCGATTTGACCAATCCGGCGAGATCGCCTTCGGCGGACTGCCCGCCCAATTCCTTCAGCATCAGCCAGCTGACTTCCTGGACGCCGGCGAGGCGCTTGCCATTGGCGACCTCGCGCCAGATCTTTAGCGCGCGCAGGATGATGGCGTGCGTGGCCGCGGCAAGGCCGGCGCTGCGGAGCAGCGCCTGCAGCGCCACGTCGTGCCCGCCGGCCAGCAGCGCCCTCACCCGTTGTTCGGATTGCTGGCTGAGCGCGACCAGCGCCGAGCCGAAGAAATCGACCTTGCCGTGCGCGATGGTGCGAATGATGAAGCTTGCGGTCAGGTCGCCGCGCAGGCGCAGGTGCTCGATGAGCGCCGCATGTTCTTCCTGGCGCGTGCCTTCGATCAGCGTCATGGAAGCTTTGACGCAGGCGTCGCGCATGACGCGCTCGGTTCTGGCACGGCCCATCAGCGCCAGCACCAGCGGCGAACCTTTGAGCGTTTCACCAAGTTTTATCAGCAGCATATGCCGGCAGTCGGCGGGCAGGCGCGCATCCGATATCAGCGCTTCGCGCACCGAGGGCAGATGGCCATGGCGTTCGGCGATACGGCGGAAGCTGAGCGAAGCGATGTCGGCGCCGTTGTTGGCGAGAAGCGTGGCGCAGGCTTCCGGCTCGCCGATTTCGGCGATCGCCGCGGCGACCTTCATGGAGACGCGCGGACGATCGGCGATCAGTTTCTGGATCGCCTTCTGGCCGCCGGCAACGCGGTCGATCAGATCGGCATCGGTGAGCATCGGCGAGCGTGCCAGCACCAGGCTTGCAACTTCCGGTTGATCGGACGCCAGCGCGCTGATGATCTGCAGCGGCGCGTGATGGCTCGTCGACAACGCTTCTGCAATCGCCAGCCGCACTTTCGACGAAGCATCGTCGAGCAGCAGCGTCAGCGCCGCCTCCGCCGCGCAGCGATCCTCAAAAGGCAGCTCGGCATTGATGTAGGCGCGAGCCAATGCGCTTGCTGCCGCGGCGCGCTCAGAGACCCTTGCCGTGTGGATCCATTTCAGGAAATGCGAAACAACCATGCCGCCCGCTACGCCCCTAGCCCGAGTTCGTTCCCGCCCCAGTGAAGACCGTAGGCAGAAATGGTTTACGAACGGTTCACCATGTTTGTTAACTGGCCCCTGTTTGTTAACTTGCTTGCGAGCGCGGTATGCAGCGCCTATCAACCCCAGAGCGACGTGCGCGCTTTCGGACGCACAAAGCACGCTAATACTTTGAATCTTCGCATCGTGCTTTCCAAAAATCGATTCCGATTTTCGAGGCGATGCGGCACCGGAGGAGATCGACCATGGCCGGGCTTTATCTGGAAGAGTTCGTCGTCGGTCATGTCTTCCGGCACACGCTGCGGAAAACCGTCACTGAAAGCGACAACATGCTGTTTTCGGTAATGACGCTGAACCCGCAGCCGCTGCACATCGATTTCGACTTCGCCGCCAAAAGCGAATGGGGCAAGCCGCTGGTCAATTCGCTGTTCACGCTGGGCCTGATGATCGGTATTTCGGTGAACGACATCACCGTCGGCACCACCATCGCCAATCTCGGCATGAAGGAGACGGTGTTTCCGCATCCGGTCTTCCACGGCGACACCATCCGCGTCGAGACGACGGTGGTGTCGGTGCGCAACTCCAGATCAAAGCCGGACCGCGGCATCGTCGAATTCGAGCACCGCGCCTACAACCAGGACGACATGCTCGTCGCCAAATGCACGAGGCAGGCGATGATGATGAAGAAGGCGGCCTGACCGATGCGCTCGCTGCTGTTCGTTCCCGGCGATTCGGAAAAGAAGCTGGACAAGGCGTTTGGCCCGGGCGCCGACGTTGTCATCGTCGATCTCGAGGATTCGGTCGCGCCACAAAACAAAACCTTGGCACGCGATATCGCCGCACGCTTTATCGCCGGACACAGGCATCAGACCAAGTCCGCGATCTATGTCCGCATCAACGATCTCTCGACCGGCCTGGCGGATGACGATCTGGCGGCACTCGTGCCAGTGAAACCCGACGGCATCATGCTGCCGAAGGCGAACAGCGGACAGGATGTCCAGCAGCTCTCGGCCAAGCTCAGGGTGCACGAGGCCGAAAGCGGGGTGCCGGATGGTGCGTTAAAAATTCTGCCGATCATCACCGAAACAGCTGCAGGCGTGCTGGCGGCTGCGACCTACGCCAACGCAAGTGCGCGGCTTGTCGGCGTGACCTGGGGTGCGGAAGATCTATCGGCAGCAATCGGTGCGCGCACGGCCCGCGGCGAGAATGGCCGCTACACCGATGTGTTCCGCTTCGCCCGCACCATGACCATCCTCGCCGCTGGTACCGCGGAAGTCGTGGCGATCGACACGGTTTTCCCGGATTTTCGCGACATGGCCGGCTTCGCGGCGGAATGCGCCGAGGCCGAGCGCGACGGCTTCACCGGCAAGATGGCGATCCATCCGGCGCAAGTGCCGGTCATCAACGCTGCCTTCACGCCGTCGACCGAGGCGGTGAAACACTCATTGGCGATCGTCCAGGCATTCGAGGCGGCTGGAAATCCCGGCGTCGTCGGCATCGGCGGCAAGATGTACGACCGGCCGCATCTGCGGCTTGCCGAGCGGCTTCTGGCACGCGCCAGGGCGGCGGGGATTTCGGCCTGATCCTTCCCCAGCCCTAATCCTTTCCCCAATGAGGCCGGCGCATCGAGAATATCTCGCTGACGCTGGCATAATCCATATAGCCGAGACGGCCGACATTGCCCGCCCTGACGATATCGAAGATGCCGTCTTTCAGGAAGGCATCGTCGATATGCACACCGACGACTTCGCCGGCAACGACGATGGCGCTGGTCAGTGTCCCGTCCAACGCCTTTGGCCGCAGGATCTCCGTCACCCGGCATTCAAGCGCCGCGGGCGCCGCCGCCACGCGGGGCGGCGCAACCAGCCGCGACGGGGCCATGGCGAGATCGGCATAGTCGAATTCGGTGACGCCGCGCGGCGCATCGACCGCGGTGCGGACCATTTTTTCAGCGAGATCGCGGCTGACGAGATTGGCGACGAATTCGCCCGTTTCTTCGGCGAAAGTGGCGCTGTCCTTCTCGCCTTCGGACGAAAACCAGACGATGAAGGGCCGCGTCGAAAAAGCATTGAAGAAGGAATACGGGGCGAGATTGACCTCGCCGGCCCTGTTCACCGTCGATATCCAGCCGATCGGCCGTGGCGCCACGATCGCCTTGGACGGGTCATGCGGCAGCCCGTGACCTTTAGACGACTCGTAGAACATTCAGCCCACCCAAGGCCCTGCATAGTCGGCATAGAGCTTTGCCGGATCCGGCCGCGGCCGCTCCGGCGCCGGCCCTTGGTAGGTGCCAATATGGATGAAGCCGACGACCCGCTCATGCGGCGCCAGCCCCAGGATCGCCCTGCCCTCCGGCACGTCGGAATACCAGTTGCTGATCATGTTGGTGCCATAGCCCAGCGCATTGGCTGATAGCATCAGGTTCATCGCCGCCATGCCGCCGGACAGGAACATTTCCCATTGCGGGATTTTTGGGTTTTCCTTCGGGCTCGAAACCACGCCGATCACCAGCGGCGCGCGCGAAAAACGCGCCAGTTCCTGGTTGTGGCGGCCTTCCGGCAGCGGACCTTCGCGCTGTGCGGCAAGTGCCGCCAGCTTCTTGCCGATCTCGACGCGCGCCTCGCCCCGGTAGAGGATGAAGCGCCAGGGCTCGAGCCGGCCGTGGTCCGGCACCCGCGAGGCGGCGGCAATCATCGTCGCGATGTCAGCGTCGCTGGGTGCCGGTTCCTTCAACTCCGGGATCGGCGCGGAATTTCGGGTCAGCAGAAAGTCGATAATCGACGACGCCATGGGCGCAAGTCTCCTTGGAATTTGAGCTGAAGCGCACCATCAGACATCGGGCGGCTCGGGCATTGGCGCGGCGCGCCGCACAGAGAGCCTCTAGCAGGATCTGATCAGACTCTTAAGCCTTGAAATTGCCACCGCCTTGGGCTTCAACGCAAGCCATGTTTGAGGGGACATTGCGTCTTATCCTGATCTGGCTCGCTGCCGCACTGTTGATGGTGCCGGTTTCGCTTGCCGTAGCTCAGGATGCAGACGGCCTCGGTGATCTGAAACTTCCCGGAATTTCGACCTATGCGCCCCCCAAAAGTGAGACACCGCTGGCATCGGGGAGCAGCGGCGCAATCACGCTGTCGGCGCAATTGACCGACAAGGGCGCGGACATCACGCGCGGCATCGTCTGGCGCGTCTTCAAGCCTGACCCCACCGGCGACGGCAAGCTGCCGATGGTCGCTTCCGCCCATGGCGGCAGCGCGGTGTTCCAACTCGAGCCCGGCAGCTATCTGGTCCATGCCTCTTATGGCCGGGCCGGCGCCACCAAGCGCATCACCGTCGGCAAGGACGCCAAGCGCGAAAGCCTCGTGCTCGATGCCGGAGGACTCAAGCTCGATGCCGTGCTGTCAGGCGGGGTGCGCATACCGCCGAAGAAACTGCGCTTTTCGATCTATGAAGGCCAAGCCGAACCCAATCACGATCGCGCCCTGATCATACCCGACGTCGAGCCGAACAGCGTCGTGCGGCTGAACGCGGGCGTCTACCACGTCGTCTCGACCTATGGCTCGGTGAACGCGGTCATCCGCTCCGACATCCGCGTAGAGGCCGGCAAGCTGACCGAAGCGGCCGTCGAGCATCGTGCGGCGGAGATGACCATGAAGCTGGTGCGCGAGCCGGGCGGAGAGGCGATCGCCGACACCTCCTGGTCGTTGCTCAACGAATCCGGCGATCCCATCCAGGAAACCGTCGGCGCCTTTGCTTCGATGGTGCTTGCCGAGGGCGACTACACCATCATCGCCAAGAACCGCGACCGCATCTACCAGAAGGATTTTACCGTCGTGGCCGGGCAGAACAAGGAAATCCAGGTTCTGGCCACAGAGGCCTCGGCGATCGATCCCCAAGAAGGCGCCGACTAAATCGTCGGGGCACTGCCTTACAGGGTTTCGGCGATCAGGCCGCCTTGCGAATGCGTCGCGGCAGAAACTGGCCGCGGCCGCGCTGTTCGGCCGGAGCCAGATCGAAGACAGCCCGGTAAAGCCGCTCGAGCAAAGCCTTGCGGTCGCGCACCGGCTCCAGTTCGTCCCATCCCAGCACGTCGCCGACGTGCACGTCGATCGATTTGCCGGACAGCCGCGCGAATTCGTGGATGAGCAGGGAAGTGCGCAGCGTCAGCGAAGCCCTGCCGACGAACTTCGCCACGCGACCGTCACGCTCGGCCAGGTTCATAGGTCCGCTGACCAGGTGGAACAGCCGCCCGTTCTGGCCGGAAAAGTGCATCGGGACAACCGACGCCTTGGCATCCTGGACGAGACGGGCCGGAAACATCTTCCACGGCAGGTCGCGCGCCCGGCCAAAACCTTTCGGCGCGGTGGCGACGCCGCCGGCGGGGAAGACGACGATGATGACGCCGTCTTTCAGCAGCCGCACCGCCTCATGGCGCACCGCCATGTTGTTCTTCAGCGCGTCCTTGGTCTCGGAAAAGTCGATCGGCAGAGAATAGGGCTCCATCTCGCGGATCTTGAGCAGATCCTTGTGGATCATAACACGGAACGGGCGCTGCAGCTGCTCGGCCAGCGACAGCACCGCAATGCCGTCGCCGATGCCGAACGGATGGTTGGCGACGATCACCAGCGGCGTGTCAGGCAATTTTTCCGGCGGCCATTGGCCGCTGGTGCGCACCTCGACATCGATCAACTCCAGCATGCGGCTGAACACGCGCTCGCCGGTCGGCACCACATGGCGGCGCCAAAAGTCATAGAGCGCCGCGAAGCGATCGCGGCCGGACAGGCCTTCGATGGAGTGGATGAACCAGCGCGTCAGCGCCGGCTGATGCGGGCTGGCATAGGAAAGCTCGGGAAACGGTCTTTCGCGCATCTTCAGCTTGAGCATGAGGCTCGTTACAGGGCTGGCGTGACAAGCGTATGAAATGGCGGGCATGTGAATGGCGTGCATGTGAATGGCGTGCATGTGAATGGCAGTGGATCGCTCCACCGCCATTCCATTGACAATCCGGCTGAACTCAGGCCGCGCGTTTCCGCCTGCGGTCGGGCGTCACCGCCTCTTCGGCAAGCATTGCCACTGCCTGGCCAAGGCCAAGCGACTCCTGGTCGCGCGAGCCGAGTCGGCGGATGTTGACAGTCTCTTCCTCCGCCTCGCGCTTCCCGCAGACGAGGATGACCGGAACCTTGGCCAGGCTGTGCTCGCGGACCTTGTAGTTGATCTTCTCGTTGCGAAGATCGGCTTCCGCCAACAGGCCGGCCGCCTTCAGCTGCGCGACGACCTTTTGCGCGTAATCGTCGGCATCGGAGGTGATCGTTGCAACCACCACTTGCAGCGGTGCGAACCACAGCGGGAAATGGCCGGAATAGTTCTCGATCAGGATGCCGAGGAAGCGCTCCATCGAACCGCAGATGGCGCGGTGCACCATCACCGGCTGCTTCTTTTCCGAATCGGAGCCGATGTAGAAGGCGCCGAACCGTTCCGGCAGGTTGAAATCAACTTGTGTGGTGCCGCATTGCCAGTCGCGGCCGATGGCGTCCTTCAGCACATATTCGAACTTCGGCCCGTAGAACGTGCCCTCGCCCGGATTGACGCCCGTCTTGATCCGGTTACCCGAGCGCGCCGCGATCTTGTCGAGCACGTCCTGCAGCACGCCCTCGGCATGATCCCACATCGCGTCGGTGCCGACCCGTTTTTCGGGGCGGGTCGCCAGCTTGACCGTGATTTCGTCGAAGCCGAAATCGGCATAGGTCGACAGGATCAGGTCGTTGATCTTGATGCACTCGTCGGCGAGCTGTTCCTCGGTGCAGAAGATGTGGGCATCGTCCTGGGTAAAGCCGCGCACGCGCATCAGCCCATGCAGCGCGCCGGACGGCTCATAGCGATGCACATTGCCGAATTCCGCAAGTTTTACCGGCAGATCGCGGTACGACTTCAGCCCGTGCTTGAAGATCTGGACGTGGCCGGGGCAGTTCATCGGCTTCAGCGCAAACATCCGGTCGTCGTCGGTGTTGTCGCCGGCAACCGTCACCTTGAACATATTGTCGCGGTACCAGCCCCAGTGACCTGACGTCTCCCATAGGCTCTTGTCGAGCACTTGCGGCGCGTTGACTTCCTGATAGCCCTGCTCGTCGAGGCGGCGGCGCATGTAGTTGACCAGGTTCTGGAACAGTCTCCAGCCCTTGGCATGCCAAAAGACGACGCCCGGCCCCTCCTCCTGGAAATGGAACAGGTCCATCTCGCGGCCGAGCTTCCTGTGGTCGCGCTTTTCGGCTTCCTCCAGCATGGTCTGATAGGCATCGAGCTGCGCCTGATCGGCCCAGGCCGTGCCATAGATGCGGGTCAGCATCGGGTTGTTCGAATCGCCGCGCCAATAGGCGCCGGCCACCTTCATCAGCTTGACGGCGCTGCCGATCTGTCCGGTCGAGACCATATGCGGGCCGCGGCAGAGATCGAACCAATCGCCTTGCGCATAGATCTTGAGGTCCTGATCTTCGGGAATGGCGTCGATCAGTTCCAGCTTGTAGCGCTCGCCCTTGTCGGCAAAGATCTTTTTCGCCTTATCGCGCGACCACACCTCTTTGGTGAACGGCTTGTTGCGCGCGATGATCTCGCGCATCTTCTTCTCGATCACCGGGAAATCGTCGGGCGTGAACGGCTCGTTGCGGGCAAAATCATAGTAGAATCCGTTCTCGATCACCGGGCCGATGGTCACCTGCGTGCCCGGCCACAATTCCTGCACGGCTTCGGCCAACACGTGCGCTGCGTCATGGCGGATGAGCTCCAGTGCGCGCGGGTCTTCGCGGGTGATGATCTCGACCTTGCCGGACTTGCCGAGCGGGTCGGAAAGATCGCGCACCACGCCATCGATCGAGTAGGCGACCGCCTTCCTGGCCAGCGACTTCGAGATCGATTCCGCCAGGCCGGCTCCGGTCATCCCCGCATCGTAGTCGCGGACTGAGCCATCGGGAAATGTCAGGGAAACGGAATTCAGCATAAAATTCTCCTATCCAGTCCCGCAAACGAGCGCGGGTGGTGAAATGCATGTGGCCCAAAAGTTTGCAGCGGTTTTGGGTCGACGGCATGCATCAAGTAAAAGCCGGATGCGTCCGGCGGCAGTCTTTTATGGGCAGATTCCCGTGCCGTAAAGGCGAATGGCCGATCACTTGGTCTTGTTGATGAGATTCGGCAGCTCTTTCAGGAACATCGCTCGCGTCTGAGGACCCTTCGGCGTATCGGAACGTTTCGTATCGATTACCAGGCGGGCAAAGACGATGCTGCGAGCATCCTTGTTGGCCCAGCCGACAAACCAGCCAAGCGAGCGCCAGCCAAGCGAGCGCTTGTCGGCGCTGTCGCCAAGCCTGGTGGTCCCGGTCTTGCCCTGCACCGTCCAGCCACCTGCCTCGAAGGTCGGCAAGATCGCCTTGGTCATGGCATAGGCCTTGTCCGAAACCGGCAGTTCGCCGGCAAGCAGGCGGCGCATGAAATTCACCTGTTCGACCGGCGAAATCTCAAGCGAAGAATTCACCCAGGACCGGGTGAGGCCATCATTCTTACCGGGATTGCCGGCAACATCGGTGTTGCCGTAGTCGAATTTCGAGACGTAGCCTGCAAATCGCTCGTTGCCGAGCCGGGGGGTGATTTCCTGCGAAAACCACAGCACCGAGTCCTTTTCCCAGATCGTCGGGTCGACGGTTTTCTGGTCCCGCTTGACCGCCTTGAACTCGGACTTGTAGTCCCAGGCCGGCGTGTGCTCGTCGCTCAGGATTCCCGCGTCATAGCCGATCAGCGCCAATGGCACCTTGAAAGTCGAGGCGGGACTGAAGCGCTGGTCGCAGACCCCGTCCCGATACAGCGTTTCACCGCTTGCAGCATCCAGGATCAGTGTGCATTCGACCTCCTCCAGCGGCGCCGATTGAGCGCGGATCGGAAAACCAAAAAGCCAGGCCAGAAGGTAGATAACCACGGCGAAAACGAATGGACGGCGGTCTATCTGGCGCATTGGCAATCTCTCCTGATGGCTATCAGGAGCGGCTTAGCGAGGCGTCTTGTCTCGATTTTGTCTTAAATGCGCAACGTGCGGTTAACCCTAGCAAATCGTAAAGATCCTGCTCTGTTTGCAGAGCTTACGTCCCACCGGCATCAGTTTCCGGATCACTGCGTTTTTTTCCGATCCGCCAGTATCGCCAGGGCGTGAACCAGACATAGCGCTCGGCCAGCATCTCCGGCACCCGGTCGATGCCATGCGTTCCGCCCGGCCCGCAGCGCAGCACGCGGAAAAAACCCATCCAGCCGCCGGCCCATAGCCCATGGCGGGCGATCGCTTCGTGCGCGTATTCGGAACAGGTCGGAAAATGCCGGCAGGAATTGCCGACAAAGCCGGACAGCGTCAGCTGGTAAAAGCGCACGAGCGAGGTGCCGAGGATTCGGCCGGGCGTCTTGCGCCAGGGGCCCGGCCAGTTGCGTGTGTATCGCGGCCTCTGGTGCGTGTGATCCATCGCCATTTGACGGCTACGCTGCCTGTTCGGCGCGCTTCTTCTCGATCTGGCCGATCGCGTCGACCACCGCATCGAAGGTCAGCATGGTCGAGGCGTGGCGCGCCTTGTAGTCGCGCACCGGTTCGAGGTATCTGAGGTCGGCGAAGCGGCCTTCCGGCGGCGCGCCGTTTTCCTTCAGCATCTTCAACATCGTCTCGCGAACGCTGCGCAATTCATCCGCGCTGGCGCCGACGACATGCTGCGCCATGATCGAGGACGACGCCTGGCCAAGCGCGCAGGCTTTGACGTCATGGGCGAAATCGGTGACGACGCCGTCATCCATCTTCAGATCGACGGTCACGGTCGAGCCGCACAGCTTGGAATGCGCGCGCGCGGTTGCATCGGGCTGGTCGAGCCGGCCGATCCGCGCGATATTCCCGGCAAATCCCAGAATTTTCGCATTGTAGACGTCGTCGATCATATTTTTCCAATCCGTCGCCGCCGAGCGAACAGCGATTGCCGCTGACGGTCTTCCTTTCGCTCGCAACGATCATATATAATGCTGGTACTCGGGTATGGACAAGGCAACCAACCACCGCGTCCCTGCTCAAATCACTTCACGCCGCTTACGGGCTGGAAACAGGGCACGTTTCTAACACCCGAAAGGTCGTGGTCCGTTCAACTCGTTCCTCCTGAGAGGGGAACTACGGGAGACGCCTTTATGGATGCCGTCATCAAGAAATTCATGCCCCCTTCCGCCTATATGGAAAAGCCGGTCACCGATCGGCCGACCGAAGCCGAAGCCGAGGCCGCGGTTCGCACGCTGTTGCGCTGGACCGGCGACAATCCGGACCGTGAGGGCCTGGTCGATACGCCAAAGCGTGTGGTTAAGGCCTATCGCGAAATGTTCGGCGGCTACGACAAATGCCCGGCCGAAGAACTCGGCCGCACCTTCGAGGAAGTCGCCGGCTATGACGACCTTGTCCTCGTCAAGGATATAACGTTCCATTCGCATTGCGAGCACCACATGGTGCCGATCATCGGCAAGGCGCATGTCGGCTATCTGCCGGACGGCAAGGTCGTCGGCCTGTCCAAGATCGCTCGCGTCGTCGATATCTTTGCCCAGCGCCTGCAGACCCAGGAAGCGATGACCGCTCAGATCGCCGGCGTCATCCAGGATGTGCTCAATCCGCGCGGCGTCGCCGTCATGCTCGAGGCCGAGCATATGTGCATGGCCATGCGCGGCATCCGCAAGGAAGGCTCGACGACGCTGACCTCGACCTTCACCGGCGTCTTCAAGGACACCCCCGAGGAACAGGTCCGTTTCGTCACCATGGTGCGGGGCGGCAGGGGCTGAACGATCCTCGCCGGCCGCCAGCCATGGTCGCGAGAAAGAACCGGTTCTCGGATCTAGATCATGGCCAAACAACAAGACAGAGCCTCGCCCATTCCGATCCTGTCGGACTGGACGAGGCTCTGAATAAGGACCGGCGATGTCGGCAGTGGAATTTCCGAAAGCTCCATCAGACAAGAAAACACTGGAAGAAAGCACGGTCTTTTCGCCGCGCTTCGATGCCGGCGGCCTGGTCACCGTCGTCGTTACCGATGCCGAAGACGGCATGCTGCTGATGGTCGCGCATATGAACGCCGAAGCGCTGGCGCTGACACTGGAAACCGGCATTGCCCACTACTGGTCGCGCTCGCGCAGCACTCTGTGGAAGAAGGGCGAAACGTCCGGGAATGTCCAGAAAATCGTCGAGATGCTCACGGATTGTGACCAGGACGCAATATGGCTGCGCGTCAAAGTGATGGGCCACGACGCAACCTGCCACACCGGCCGGCGTTCCTGCTTTTATCGGACGGTGGGACTGATCGACGGCAAGGGGACGCTTGCCAGCGATGGCAGCAAGCCGCTGTTGGATGCGCAAGAAACGTATCGAAAGCCCCATGAACCATCCATTTGAACCATTCGCCGAACTGCAATCACGTATATTCATGATTTCGATACGGCCTGCCGATACGCTAGCCGCGGGACAAGGGAGATTGTGATGCTCGACTGGGCGTCATTGCATAACAAACCTGACGTTCGGGAGGCCAATGGCCTGTCATCGTCCGCCGGTGCATCCAAAACGAGCCCCGCCAGGAAAACAGGCATTTCGCTGGCATTGGGCGGCGGCTGCGCGCGTGGCTGGGCCCATATAGGCGTGCTGCGCGCGCTCGACGAAGCCGGCATCGAAGTGTCGATGATCGCCGGCACCTCGATCGGCGCGCTGGTCGGCGGCTGTTATCTTGCCGGCAAGCTGGATGAGCTGGAAGAATTCGCCAGAAGCCTGACCAAGCGGCGCATTTTTGGTCTTCTCGATCTCAATTTGCGCGGCAGCGGGCTGTTCGGCGGCATGAAGCTCGATGCACGGCTGCGCGAGCACATGGCCGGCATCCGTTTCGAAGATCTGCCCAAGCCTTTCGTCTGCGTCACCACGGAGATCCGCACCGGCCATGAAATCTGGCTGTCGGGCGGCTCGCTGATCACCGCCATGCGCGCCTCCTATGCCCTGCCCGGCGTATTCGAACCGGTCAGTTGCAACGGGCGCGTGCTGGTCGACGGTGCGCTGGTCAATCCGGTCCCGGTCTCGGTCTGCCGCGCCTACGAGCAGCCGCTCGTGGTCGCGGTGAACCTTCACTACGATCTGTTCGGCCGCGCCGCCGTCATCAAGCACAGCGCCGGCGAACTGGTCGTCGAGAAGGACGCGCCAAGGCCCGGCCTGATCGACACAGGGCACCAGTACCAGACACGGCTCGGCATTACCGGGATTATGGTCGAAGCCTTCAACATCATCCAGGACCGCATTTCGCGGGCGCGACTTGCCGGCGACCCGCCTGATATGTCGCTGCAGCCAAAACTCAGCCATATCGGCCTGACCGAATTCCATCGCGCCGACGAGGCGATCCGCATCGGCTATCAGGTGACGATGGCCCAGATCGACGAGTTGGCCCGCCTGCAGACGGTTCTGGCTTAAACGCGATCCGCGCGGCAGAATCGGGAAGCGATTCTCAGGCGCGCGCGGCATCGACGATGCGGAACTGCACCGTGCGGTTGCCGTTCCAGTGATTGCCCGACAGCGAACCGGCGACATGCACCGGCTTGCCCCTGTTCTTGAACAGGAATTCGCCGAGCGCCGTATCGGTGGCGCGAAACGCGATCGCCTGGATGCGTCCACCACTTTCCGACTGCAACTCGGCGCGGATGTGATTGGTGCCGACCGGCCTCGCATCGGCAAGGCGATGGCGCGGCAGAGCAAAGACCGGTGCGACATGCCCGGCGCCGAACGGGCCGGCTTTCTCCAGTGCATCGAGAAGGCCAAGCGTCGCGCCCTCGGCGGCCAGCGCACCGTCGATCGCCAGGCTCTCCTCGCCTTGCAGCCGGAACACCTCGGCCGCCGCTCGTTCCTCGAAAAAGGCCCTGAGCGCGCCAAGTTTCGCCCGCTCCACCGTGATGCCGGCCGCCATGCCGTGGCCGCCGCCCTTGACGATCAGCCCGGCAATCGCCGCCTCGCGCACCAGCCGGCCAAGATCGAAGCCCGACACCGAACGGCCCGACCCGGTGCCGACACCATTGGCGTTGAAGGCGATGGCGAAAGCCGGCCGGCGCGCATGGTCCTTGAGCCGCGAGGCCAGCAGGCCGACGATGCCCGAATGCCAGTTGGAGCTGGCGGTGACGACGATGGCTGGCCCATTGCCGCCGGCAAGCTCGGCATCGGCCTCGACGCGTGCGGCGGCCAGCATTTCCAGTTCCATCTGCTGCCGCTCCTGATTGAGCCGGTCCAGCGTCTCGGCGATGGTGCGGGCCTCGACGGGGTCGTCGGTGGCGAGCAGGCGGCTGCCGAGTGCTGCGTCGCCGATGCGCCCACCGGCATTGATGCGCGGACCGATCAGATAGGCCAGATGAAAGGTGCTGACCGGCTCGCCGATGCGCGAGACTCGCGCCAACGCCGCCAATCCTTCGTTCCGCTGCTGGCGTGCGATCTGCAGCCCCTTGACCACGAAGGCGCGGTTGACGCCGGTCAGCGGCACCACGTCGCAAACGGTGGCCAGCGCAACAAGGTCGAGCAAGCCGAGCAGATCCGGCGGTGCGGCATCTGGCAACCGACCGCGCAGGATCTTCCCCGTCTGCACCAGCGCCAGGAAGACGACGCCGGCGGCACAAAGATGGCCCTGCCCCGAAAGGTCGTCCTCGCGATTGGGATTGACGACCGCAACCGCTGCCGGCAACGGACCGCCGAGTTGGTGATGATCGAGCACCACGACATCGGCGCCGGCAGCGTTCGCGGCGTCGATGGAGACGGCGCTGTTGGTGCCGCAGTCGACGGTGACGATCAGCGTCGCGCCGCGCGAGACGAGTTCGCGCATCGCTTCTGGATTGGGGCCGTACCCTTCGAAGATACGGTCCGGTATGTAGATCTCCGCAGGCACGGAGAAATGCGTGAGGAACCGCTTGAGCAGCGCCGACGAGGCCGCGCCATCGACATCGTAGTCGCCGAAGATCGCCACCTTTTCCCTGGCAACGACTGCCCCGGCGATGCGGGCGGCGGCCTTGCCCATGTCGGTCAGCGACGCCGGGTCCGGCAAAAGATCGCGGATGGTCGGATCAAGGAACCGCTCGGTCTGCTCGGCGGACACGCCGCGCCCGGCAAGCACGCGCGCAACGATGTCCGGCACGCCATAGCCTTGCGCTATGGCAAGCGCGATCATGTCCTGCCGCTCGGTCAACCGGTGTTCCCAGGAAACACCTGATGCCGACTGCCTGACATCGAGGAAGATACGGTTTTCGCCCGTCATGCGACGCGCCGTCTGCGGATTGTCATTTCTCACAATATGCGACGGCAAGCCCGAGTCGGGAATCAAAACTTTTCCAGATCCTGGTGCTTGGCCTTGATCTCGCGCACGGTGCGCGACGACGAGCGCAATACGATCGTATGCGTGGTGATGGAATTGCGGCCGAACTTGACGCCGGCCAGCATGTTGCCGTCGGTTACGCCGGTTGCTGCAAACAGCACGTCGCCGCGCGCCATGTCTTGCGCGCGGTAGACCCGCTTCGGATCGAGGATGCCCATCTTCGCCGCGCGTGCCTCCTTTTGCGGCGTGTCGAGGATCAGCCTTCCCTGCATCTGGCCGCCGGTGCAGCGCAATGCTGCCGCCGCCAGCACACCCTCCGGCGCGCCGCCGGTGCCGAGATAGATGTCGATGCCGGTTTCGTCCGGATCGGTGGTGTGGATGACGCCGGCTACGTCACCATCGCCGATCAGCCGGATCGCAGCGCCCGTGGCGCGCACCGCCTCGATCAGCGCGCCATGGCGCGGCCGGTCGAGGATGCAGGCGGTGATCTCCGACACCGCCACGCCCTTGGCCCTGGCCAGGCTGGCGATGTTTTCGGCCGGCGAAGCATCGATGTCGATGACGCCGTCCGCATAACCCGGGCCAATGGCGATCTTGTCCATATAGACGTCGGGCGCGAACAGAAGGCTGCCCTTTTCCGCGATGGCGATGACCGCCAATGCATTGGGCAGGTTCTTGGCGCAGATCGTCGTGCCTTCGAGCGGATCGAGCGCAATATCGACCGCCGGGCCTTTGCCGGAACCGACCTCTTCGCCGATATAGAGCATCGGCGCCTCGTCGCGCTCGCCTTCGCCGATCACCACCGTGCCATTGAGGGCGAGGCGGTTGAGTTCTTCGCGCATCGCGTCGACAGCGGCCTGGTCGGCGGCCTTTTCGTCGCCGCGTCCGCGCAATCTGGCTGCCGCAACGGCGGCGCGTTCGGTCACACGCACCAGTTCCATGGTTAGTATTCGGTCAAGGCCGGCGACGATGTTCTGGGCAACGTTCATCGGTGGACAATCCTCATTGGCACATTGCCTCCCGCCAGAGGCGCGCCGGTTGTGTCAAAGCTCCATGACAACAGCAAGACTTGGCCGGGTCTTTTTTGAAAACACAACGATATCAATCGATTAAAGGAGAAAAGAGATATGCCTATTCCGCCCGCTCGATGCGGATGACTTGCGGCTTGTCGGTCAGATGATCGTCCCTGGTGATGCCGTCGACTGCCCTGCGGACCGCCGCTTCCGTCGTCTCGTGGGTCACGAGAATCACTGTTTTCTGCAAGGCGGTATCCGGCCCGGCGGCGTGCTGCACGATCGATTCCAGTGAAATGTCGTTGTCGGCCATGCGCTTGGCGATGGCGGCAAAGACGCCGATGCGGTCATGCACGGTCAGCCGGATGAAATAGCCGCCCGCATGGCTGCGCATCTGCGCCTTCTTGTACGGCCGCAATTCCTTCGCCGGCAGGCCGAACACCGGACCGTGCTGGAAGCCGGGCCGGCTCTTGGCGATGTCGGCAATGTCGCCGACCACCGCCGATGCGGTGGCGTTGCCGCCGGCACCGGGACCGGAAAGCAAAAGCTCGCCAAGGATATCGGTTTCGATGGCCACCGCATTGGTGACGCCGTGCACCTGCGCGATGACCGAGGCCGTCGGCACCATGGTCGGGTGCACGCGCTGTTCGATACCGCTTTCCGTGCGCTGGGCGACGCCGAGCAGCTTTATCCGGTAGCCGAGATCGCCGGCCGCGCGGATGTCGGCCTGGCTGATGTTGGAAATGCCTTCCATGTAGATGTTGTTGGCGGCAATCCTCGTGCCGAAGGCAAGGCTGGTCAGGATCGACAGCTTGTGCGCGGTATCGTGGCCCTCGATGTCGAAGGTCGGGTCGGCCTCGGCATAACCCAGCCGCTGCGCATCCTTCAGGCAGGCGTCGAACGACAGGCCCTCGGCTTCCATGCGGGTCAGGATATAGTTGCAGGTGCCGTTGAGGATGCCGAAGACGCGGGTCACCGAATTGCCGGCCATCGCCTCGCGCATCGTCTTGATGACCGGAATGCCGCCCGCCACCGCCGCCTCGTAATTGAGCAGGACGCCCTTCTTCTCGGCGGTCTCGGCCAGCGCCACGCCATGCTTGGCGAGCAGCGCCTTGTTGGCGGTGACGACGTGGCGGCCGGCTTCAAGCGCCGCTTTCACGGATGAATGCGACGGCCCCTCGTCGCCGCCGATCAGCTCGACGAAGACATCGATCTCGGCGGTCTGCGCCATTGCTACCGGATCGTCGAACCACTTGGCCGCGCCGAGATCGACGCCGCGGTCGCGTTTGGGATCGCGGGCCGAAACGGCCGACACGACGACCTCGCGACCGCATTGCCGCGTCAGTTCCGGCGCCTTGTCGCGCAGCACGCGCGCCACCGACGCGCCGACGGTGCCGAGACCGGCGATTCCAACACGCAACGCTTCAGCCATGTCCGGCGACGCCCCTCAAGAATTTGGTCGATGTGATATCAGGCAACTCAACGATGCGCGGCGAGCGGCACCACATTGTTGGGCTGTTTGGCGCTGGACGCCAGGAAGCGCTTGATGTTGCGCGCCGCCTGCCGGATCCGGTGCTCGTTCTCGACCAGCGCGATGCGCACATGGTCATCGCCATGCTCACCGAAACCGACGCCCGGCGCCACCGCCACGTCGGCGTGCTCGATCAGAAGCTTGGAGAATTCGAGCGAGCCGAGATGCTTGAACGGCTCCGGGATCGGCGCCCAGGCGAACATCGACGCCGCCGGCGCCGGGACGACCCAGCCGGCGCGGCTGAAGGCGTCGACCATGACGTCGCGGCGCTTGTGGTAGATGTCGCGCACTTCGGCGATATCGGCGCCGTCGCCGTTGAGCGCATGCGCCGCCGCCACCTGGATCGGCGTGAAGGCGCCGTAGTCCAGATAGGATTTCACCCGCGTCAGCGCCGAGATCAGCCGCTCGTTGCCGACGGCAAAACCCATGCGCCAGCCGGGCATCGAAAAGGTCTTCGACATCGAGGTGAACTCGACCGCCACGTCGATCGCGCCCGGCACCTGCAGCACCGAAGGCGGCGGATTGCCGTCGAAATAGATTTCCGAATAGGCAAGGTCAGACAGGATGATGATGTCGTTCTTCTTGGCGAAGGCCACCACCTCCTTGTAGAAATCGAGCGAGGCGACCTGCGCCGTCGGGTTCGACGGGTAATTGAGGATCAACGCCAGCGGCTTCGGGATCGAATGGCGGATGCCGCGCTCCAGCGCCGGAATGAAGCCGTCGTCCGGCTCCACCTGCAACGAGCGGATGACGCCGCCCGACATGATGAAGCCGAAAGCGTGGATCGGATAGGTCGGGTTGGGGCACAGGATCACGTCGCCGGGCGCGGTGATGGCCTGCGCCATATTGGCAAAACCCTCCTTCGAGCCCAGCGTCGCCACCACTTGCGTGTCCGGGTCGAGTTTCACGCCGAAACGGCGGGCATAGTAATTGGCCTGGGCGCGGCGCAGGCCCGGAATGCCGCGCGACGATGAATAGCGATGCGTGCGCGGGTCGCGCACCACCTCGCACAATTTGTCGACGATGGCCTTGGGCGTCGGCAGGTCCGGATTGCCCATGCCAAGGTCGATGATGTCGGCGCCGCGCGAGCGGGCGCTGGCCTTCAGCCGGTTGACCTGCTCGAAGACGTAGGGCGGAAGCCGGCGGACCTTGTGAAATTCTTCCATATCAGTTCCAGTGGTGGGTCAATTCCAGACGGTCAAAGCGGTTTTGGCAAAGGTGCTTGTCGGTCGCGCGATATAACCTTATTTGCAGGTAGGGTCGAGGGCAGGATCGCATTTGGCTTCGATCTGCTTCAGCGCATCCGTGCCGTGCTGCTTCGCCAATGTGTTCAGCGCCGCCGGGTTGGCGACCTTGACCGCGCCGCCCTTTGAGCCCTGCGCCTGAGCCTCCGCCTTCAACTGGGCGAGCTTGGCGTTTCTTTCCGTCTCGGTGAATTGCTCCGCCGCCGCCTGCGGCGGGATATTCAGGTTCGGATAGGTGCCGGTGTTCTTCGGTCCGTCGGTAGCCGCGACGGGCGTGGCGCCTTCGATGTTGGTGCTCGAACAGCCCGATATAGCCAGCAAGACGACCGCCGCGCCCACGCGGCAAAAACGACCAGTGCCAGAAAAAAAAGCTTTGCCAATACTAATTGTCATAATGTTTCCCTGGCAGCCGAGATAGAGCGCGTTGGACCTTGTCGGATGTGCCATGATAATATGTCAAGAAAACGCTTCAGGAGGAACCCCGCGTACCATGTCCAAAACACCCGATTCGGGCAAAGCGGAAGATGACCGGCCTTCGACCGTCGAGCAATATCTGGTCAAGGACCCGGAACGCTTCGCCTTGAACATGGCCCGCATGATCGAGCAGGCCGGCAAGGCGGCTTCCGCATGGGCCGAGCCGCGCGAAAAAGGCGACGTGCGCGATCATGTCGCCGAGCCGGTCGTCGACATGGTGAAAACCTTCTCCAAGCTCAGCGAATACTGGCTTTCCGATCCGCAGCGCGCGCTGGAGGCGCAAACGCGGCTGTTTTCCGGCTACATGACCGTCTGGGCCAACTCCATCCAGCGCCTCAGCGACGGCGGCGAAGACGCCGAAGACGCGGTCAAGCCCGAGCCCGGCGACAAGCGTTTCCAGGACCCGGAATGGGGCCGCAACGCTTTCTTCGATTTCCTCAAGCAGGCCTATCTCGTCACCTCGCGCTGGGCGAACGACCTGGTCGAGCACGCCGATGGCCTGGACGAGCACACCCGCCACAAGGCCGGTTTCTACGTCAAGCAGGTGTCCAACGCCATTTCGCCGTCGAATTTCATCCTGACCAACCCGGAACTGTTTCGCGAGACAATCGCCTCGAATGGCGAAAACCTGGTGCGCGGCATGAAGATGCTGGCCGAGGACATCGCCGCCGGCAAGGGCGACCTGAAACTGAGACAGGCCGACTATTCGTCGTTCGAGATCGGCAAGAACCTGGCCACGACACCCGGCAAGGTGGTGGGCCGCAGCGACGTCGCCGAGATCTTGCAATATGATCCGGCGACCGAGACCGTGCTCAATCGGCCGCTGCTGATCTGCCCGCCATGGATCAACAAATTCTACATTCTCGATCTCAACCCGCAAAAATCCTTCATCCGCTGGGCCGTCGAGCAGGGCCACACCGTCTTCGTCATCTCCTGGATCAACCCGGACGAGCGGCACGGCACCAAGAGCTGGGAGGCCTATATCAGAGAGGGCCTGCAATACGGCCTGGACACGATCGAAAAGGCCACCGGCGAACAGGACGTCAACGCCGTCGGCTATTGCGTCGGCGGCACGCTTCTGGCAGCGGCCCTGGCGCTTTTGGCGCAGGAAGGCGACCACCGCATCAAATCGGCCACCTTCTTCACCACGCAGGTCGATTTCACCCACGCCGGCGACCTGAAAGTGTTCGTCGACGAGGAGCAGGTCGCGGCCGTCGAAAAGGCGATGAACGAGAAAGGCTATCTCGACGGCACCAAAATGGCGACCGCCTTCAACATGCTGCGCTCGGGCGACCTGATCTGGCCCTATGTCGTCAACAACTACATGCGCGGCAAGGATCCCCTGCCCTTCGACCTGCTCTACTGGAACGCCGATTCGACCCGCATGGCCGCAGCCAACCATTCCTTCTACCTGCGCAATTGCTATCTCGAGAACAGACTTTCGCAAGGCGAGATGGAACTGGCGGGCCGCGTGGTATCGCTGAAGGATGTCACCATCCCGGTCTACAACCTCGCCTCCAAGGAAGACCATATCGCGCCGGCGCTTTCGGTGTTCCTCGGTTCGAAATATTTCGGCGGCGAGGTCGACTACGTCCTGGCCGGCTCCGGCCACATCGCCGGCGTCGTCAATCCGCCGGCGGCGCAGAAATATCACTACTGGACCGGCGGCAAGCCAACGGGCGACTTCAACGAGTGGCTTGCCAAGGCCACGAACCATCCCGGCTCCTGGTGGTCGCACTGGCAACGCTGGATCGAGGCCAGGGACGACACCCGCGTGCCGGCCCGCAAGCCCGGCAAGCACATGAAAACCCTGGGCGATGCGCCAGGCACCTATGTCAAGGTGCGTGTGTAACCTTCTGTAATGTGTGGTGAGTTGACGCGCCGGTAAAAGAGGGCGAAATGGTGTCGTCAAGCCTTAAGCACTCCCGATTCTTATCTAGCCGTCGAATTACTCTGGGGCTTGCGGATTTGACACAGGTCTCGTTTCCGTTCGGGGACAAGGTTTTATTGCGGCGAGACGTTTCGACGCCGCCAATGAAGTACCGACCGGACATCGAGGGGGAATTTGGTTTTGAAATCAGCAGGATCGCGCCTCGCGAAGGGAGAAAGCCGCGCCATTGCGGCCGCGCTTTTCTCCGTGCTCCTGGCGTCCTGCACCTCGGCCGGCGACCCGTCCCTGTCCGTCGGCATGCCTGGCTACAATGCTTCGGCTACGGACATCAGCACCGCCTCCGGCACCCAACAGGTCACCACTGACTCGTCGTCGCAGATGACGACTTCACAAATGACGATGACCGCCAAGGGCGACGCAAGCCTTCCCGAGCAGGTCGCTTATGTGCCAGTGGCCAAGCCAGGGGCGCAGGCCCCCCAGGGAGGCGCCAAGTCGGATGCCGGCTTCCCCGTCCCGGCTAAAGCGGGCGCAGCGACGGCTGCGGGCCAGACGCCGCAGCCACAGGCGGCGCAGACGGCTGAACAGGCCGACGCTGCTACGCAGAAGACTGAAACCGCCGATGCCGGCACGGCCGCTCCGAAGTCCAAGGCCGAGGCCGCCGCGCCGGCGACGAACAATCCGGTCTATGTGACCGCCGCAGAGCCGCAGGCCTACGCGCCAAAGAAGAAGGGGTTCCTTGCCTCTCTGTTCAGCGCCACGCCCGCCTCGGCAGCACCTGCCCCGCAGGCCAGCAACCGGTCGGGCGAGCAACCGCCGGCGGCGCAGCCCAAGGCCGCTCAGCCCAAGGCGGTGGCAAAATCGGCAATCACCCTGGCCTCAGCCAAATCGGCTGAAAAGCCGGTGCAATTGGCTTCGCTCGGCGATACCAGCCATTTCACCGACGACGGCCTGCCTGGCGTACGCAAGACCGCGCTTTTCGAGATCAAGCGCAAATCCGGCCTCGACGACGACAGCGACGTCGATCTGAACGAGGATGAGGGCGGCGCCTATCAGGTGGCATACGCTCCCGGGCTTGCCAGGCTGGCGCCCAACGGTCTTTTGAAGCAGACCGAGAATGTCGACGTTGCCTGCCTAAAACCTTCGCTGGTCCGCGTGCTGAAGACGATCGAGGGCCACTACGGCAAGAAGATGATCGTCACCTCCGGCTATCGTGACCCGGCCCGCAACCGCCGCGCCAACGGCGCCAAGAACTCGCTGCACATGTATTGCGCCGCCGCCGACATCCAGGTTCCAGGCGTCTCGAAAGCGCAACTGGCAAGCTACATCCGCAGCATGCCAGGGCGCGGCGGCGTCGGCACCTACTGCCATACCGAATCCGTACACATCGACGTCGGTCCCGAGCGCGACTGGAACTGGCGCTGCCGCCGGCGGCGGTAACGGCTGGTTCTTCCCTCGCTTATGCAACGTCCGCAATGCGCAGGACGGCACGCGATGCTGCGTCGAACCGGGGAAAGCGCTGAAAATGCGCGGTTTTGTGGTCACTGAAAAAAGTTGTCGCAGGTAGCGGCAGACGGGTTGCCGGTTTGGTGCAACGCAACTATAAGCGCTCACATCTGAGCGCGCCCATCGTCTAGCGGTCAGGACACCGCCCTTTCACGGCGGTAACAGGGGTTCGATTCCCCTTGGGCGTACCAGACAAAATCAAGCACTTAGGGGAAAATTCCCCGTTCCTGTCCAACGTTTGGCCAATTTCCTTCTGGCTTTGTCGAGTCGAACGATCCCTGTCACACTCCTCTCGTCAAAACCGGAGGAGGGCGAACATGACAGATTGGGATCACAACCGAAAATTTCGGTACACGAAAGATGCGCCACCGGCGGAGTGGCCCGATCGCATACGCGGGATCAGTCAGGAAGGTCTCGCACTCTTGGGGATAAACCCGAAGACCAACACACTTCACTGGGATGGACAGGAGCTTGCGATTGAAAAGCGTCTTGCCAATTTCGAGCGAGGCATGGCGCTGGTCGTGACGATCGCCACCGTTGTTGTTGCCTGCGTTGAGGTCGGTCGTGCAGTTGGATGGTTCGAGCAATGAAAAGCCACCGTGAGGCAGCGGGCCGTGTGTCGCCAAGTTGGCAACTTACCTTGCGGCCAAGGCAGACAGGCGAACGGTCGCCGCTATGTCGAGAACGGTGGTGGAGGCCAAGGGGCTTCCTGCCGAAAGGCGCGGCAGAGTAGCTATGCTCGTCACCGTCAGCCGGGAGGAGTGTAGAGCGGCTCTCTGCATCGATGAACCAAGCACCGGCCATCACGCGTCGCACAAACCCTACCGCTGGGATTAACGACCAGTCGCACGCATTGCTGTACTGGCGGACGTAGAGGGCATAGGTGTTCGGGCCGGTGGTCAGCACCGCCGAGCCATGGCTCTGGATTAGCGCCTGCGTCTGTTGGCAGGTCATGGCGCGGGTGTCCGGCCTGGCCTGGGCGAGGGTTGTGAAGGCAAGCGTGACCGCTGCCGAGGTCAACGCAATCCGGCGAATGGACATGACGAGACTCCCATGATGAGGCCATTTGGTTGACAAGCTCGTATGTCGCAGGGCAGCTGTGCAATGGCGGCCTCCAAATCGGAATTCCGGACTGGAGCAAACCGCCCGCCCCGTTAGCTACCGACTAAAAGTGACTATCTGGGATAGTTCGGCGATGTCGCCGTAGATCATCGAACCTTTGACGAGAAAACACTTATCACCGAGGACTTCGAAGAGTGAGCTTGACGCGGTGCAAACCGGCAGGTTCTTCGAATTGGCGTACGTACCGAGCGTCGCGGTTTCGACCTTACGGTCCGCGGCTTCGGCATAGCTGACGCTGATCGCGAGGATAGCGAAAGCAAGGTGGCTCGGGGATAAGTAAGCTCGCGACATGAATCAAAATAGCACCGGCCCTTGATGGGCTTCGTCCATCGATTGGATGAAGCGGTCCATTATATTAGCTATCACTTGACTAAGGGTGCCGGCCACTTTCAGCCCCTCGTTCGAACGTCGGTTTCCAGTCGCGATTGCGCACTCGCTGCTGGCCTTCGTAGTCAGGAATGATAGTGAAGAAGCATAGCGTTGGACCGGCTGACGATCAGTCTTCGAAGCAACGGCGGAAAAGCGCCATGACGGGTTTGAGATGGATGGACTGTTTAACGAACCTCAGCAACCTTCCGCCTTCAGGGATCGCACCATTCGCACCACAATCGGATCGTACGGGATTTTTTCATCGCTGCTGTAATTTATGACAAAAAGCGCGGCACGGTCGTTGCAGACCGCAATAGCGCGGACATATCGGATCTGTTCGTTCTTGATACCCGAGTAGCTGGCCCATCTCGGCGTGACGCGCCTATAGGTCAGTTTCCAGCCCTCCTTTTCATCCTCGACCATGCGGTGCTCGATCTCGGCGCGAAAACTGTGCTCGCCGAGCCTTGCGCCCCACACGGCAAGAAGGGCATCGTTTTCGCCCCGGAATTCCGCGCCCTGGTCTGAACGCTGCGTCAGGACAAAGCCAGGGGGAACATCGAATATGAAGGCAAACTGCCTGACGCCGAAAGGCTGCCACGCTTGCGCATGGAGAAACGTACTGCAAAACAAAATTGAAACGAGGCTCAACAGAAAACGTGCCATTGGCATTAAATTAGCGTCGCGCCATATACCGTCCAGACCGGACAAGATTGGCGACAAAGAAAAAGTAGCAGACGACTTGCCGCTGATTTCAGCCTCGTGCGCGAAAGAAGCGGCTCGCCTGACACGGGCTTTGATGCCCGGCTTCACCCACTGCGTTTGCCGGTCGTAGCTTCATGGGGCCTCTGGCGGCGGCGTTGGCGGCACCGCATGAACTTCCCCACCACTGAAGAATATTAGCTGTCGCTTGACTAAAATGCCGCCCGCACCAGACTTATGGAATGGCGCGGGGAATTGGGATCGGAGATCTGGTGGCGATCACGGCCGCCGTCCGCAGGCGGGTCACTGAGGATCGCGTGAGCGTCTCGATTCCGAGCTACAACTTTCCGCATTCGATCATCGATCATACGAAGGTGAAGAAGGGGCAGCAGATCGAGCTCACCGGCGAGATCACGCGCATAGACGAGGAAAGCGGCAGGGTAACAATCGCCATGGGACCGCTGGTGACGGTCGACATCGACAAGATCAGGCTAGTCGATAAGTACAGGCCACCGAAGCGAAAAAAGCCGTTGCGTGACATGGTAGTAGATTGAATTATCGCACCTCGCCATTGTTCATATGGGGTCTGAGGAACTGCTTGCTGTTGTGGCGCGTTAATCTGTATCGGGAGATAGGAACATGTCTGTGCAAAACGAAGACTATCGAACGAACAGAGCCGACTACGCGATTGCCGCAAAGCATGGCCCTGCGGCCGCTAAGGGAAATCGCGACAAACTGCTCGCAAGAAAAAAGAAGTTGCTGGTGGCACGCGATCGGAGGCTGCTTGCAAACCCATCGGAAAGCGCGCCGGATGATCCGAAAGCTGGGACGCGTGGTTAGCGTAAAGCGCCCTTGCGGGTGGGTTGCTTGTGCGCCGTTTTTCTTATGGGCCTGAGCCCAACCATGAAGCCGAGGCGCTGGCAAAGGCGATCATCGAAACCGTCGATCGGCTAGAGCGCCGCAACAGGGAAGATCCGTGACGCCTAAGCTCGGCGACGTTCTTCGGTCAGCCCTGCCCTTGAGTTCCTCCAGGCTGTTCGCGCCATTTCTAAATAGCAACATGACTAGCCACGCCGCGGCGTCACGGCCTTGCTCGTCCGAAATACCACAGGTGAGGCAATACTCGTCCAAAGCTTGGCGAAGAATGCTGAGCTGCTCCGGGTCAGCTATTCCTGTGAAGGGCATCGGGCCAACTCCCTTTTGCGGTAGGGCGAAAGCGATCGACACTTTCAATCGCCCCTGTGCCGTTCGAAAGCAGGCGACGGTTCATTGTACGAGATCGGGCAGAAGACTCTATTCGGAAGTATGACAAGCCCGCCCTACCGCTTGGCAGCTAGGACCTTTGCTTCCCGGAGCAGCGATGCCCATTGAAGCCCAAGGAAGAAGATAAACTCCCGGGCCTGTTCTTCGGTAATGCCGGTTTCTTTGACCAAGCGTCGAACGACGATATCAATGTTGTTCGGCGCCCTATCCTGTTCGTCAGCCATAGGAGAAACTCCTTACGCTGGTAACCTCGCTATCTGGCGCTTGTTCCCAAGCGCGTGACTAAAAGAGCACCTTACGGCTCTCAACTGGAAAGTCCACGCCTCTATTAGGAATCGCTCGGCTTATTGCCAGAGGCTGGCGCAACGGAAACTCAAAGCGCGCTATGGAAGATACCAACTAGCGAGGGCGTACGCTGCCAAGCCCAACATTGAGAGCGCATACAGAACCAGGAACAACGGAACCACGGACGGCTGGCTGTCGAGGGCGGGGTCAGCTTCTTCCCATTCCTCAACCAGATTGCGATCCCGCCTGGCCTCCGTGACCGCCAAACCGTCCGGCCCAATTTTACCGTCGATCTCTCTCGAAATTCTTTTCGTGATATCGGCTAGGATCACTGGATCCTCGGGCAGGTTGCCCGGAAACCCCTCAGGAAGATTGTCGCCATCGTTCTTGTCCATGGCGCCAACAATGTTCTCTGCCTCACTTATGTTCCAAGTTTCCAATGTAAAATTTTTACCAAGACTCGACTCAACGGCGGGGGAAGGGAAAAGGCGGCTGTCGGGGAGCGACACAATCAACCGTCAACCAGCCACCCAGACAAGCAGTGCGACGCCGATGGCGTAAGGAACCAAAACAACCGCCAGCGCTACCCAAAAGCCTGGATCTGCCAAAGCGGCCATTTCGCTGAGAAGTTGCTTCATTCCGGCGAAAGGCGCGACCGCGCCTGGTGTTCCGTGCGAGTAATAAAGCCTGCGCCTCTGGCGGAGAGCGCGGGCTCGATCGGGGGTTGGGGCCCGATCTGCAGCGAGCAAGCCCGGGGGCGCCCACTGCTCACAGACAATCATTAGGATTTACTAAAGTTCCATTTGGGAACACACCCGCTAGCCTACCTCGGATAAGCGGATCGGCACGGTGACGTTGCCGGATTTAAGCGTCTTTCAAACGATAGGCGCGAGAATCGCGTCAGGGTCGAGGTCAAGAGCCGTGACTAGCAGGATGGCGTCCGGATCGTCGCAGCAGACCTCGGGTCGATCGGGAGCAAACCAGCGGGCGAAATAGATCGGGTTTTGTGTCAAGGCGGCATAGGCGGAAGCCATCTTGCCAGCTTCGATGATACGAGACTGCACTAGCGATTTCAGAACTGTCTTAAGAGATGGCGGCGTTGGCTCTGGGCCGGTGAACTTCTCACCATCGAATGAACGCCGGCGAAAACATCGTCGGGAACCTCTGTCCATCCCGACTCTGGGCCGCCTTCGAAATGTGGCAGATCGTACGAAATCGAATCCACCACGCCATCAATGATGCGGGCGTACCTCATGCCGTCCTCCAGAATTTCACCCGGGCGTAGACTTCGATCCCCTGCGAAAGAGCTGTACCAAGACCGTTTCCGGCGGCTCCGCTGGCGTGATACTGGATCGCATAGGCTTTGCCCGCCACGACCGGGGCACCGCCCGTCGATATCCCGCCTGAGTTCGGGCCGCTGTTGCCATGGGCAACCATCCCCATTCCGGCGGTTGTGGTGTCGGTCATGTTTTGCAGACGTGAGCCGAAACTGGAGATCGTGTACGAAAGAATCTCCCATTCGACCCAGCCATCAACAGTCGGAGTGAACTGGTCGGAGGAGATCGACACGAGGCCTGACGGATCTCGGTAAACGCTGGCGGACTTCCAACTATTTCCATTCAAACCTATCGGTCGGCTCAAGGCCGGATTGAAACGCATGGCGAAGGGCCGCCAGAGACGCCATTTTCTCATTCAGGTAGGCATCGAAGAACAGCACTGCTCCGTCTTGTACAACGCGAGTGTAGCGGGTCTCCTCCTCGGGGCCGTGGGCGTGTGGTCCGTGCTTCAGGCCGGAAAACGCATTGTGGTCGGCACCGTCGAGAACCAGCAGATATTGATGAGGGATGGTCAGCGCTTCGTAAGGAAGGGTCCGCTGTATCGGATCGAATTCCTTGTTGCCGGGCACCGCATTGCCATCTTTCGTGCCGGTGATGTGGAAGAGCGGGATACTGATATCGCGGTAAAGGGCGGCCAAGTCGCCGCCCTGGATGGGTATGTTCGGGCTCATGACCAAGCCGGCGCGAATTCTTGGCTCCTTGAACGACCATTGCCCGCCCGGACCCATTCTCTGCCCTGCGGCAACCATCGTCGAGACGCCTCCATAAGAGTGTCCGGCCATGCCGATGCGTGTCAACTCCAGGCGGCCGGCGAGCCGCCCCTCGCCGTTCATGCGCGCAAGCTCGCGCAGGGCAAAGGGCACGTCCTGAAATCTCGCGCGCGCAGCATTGGCGTCCCACATGGCTTCACGAAGAATGCGGTAGACTTCCGCAAGAGAGTTTGCGTGTTGCCAGATCGAACTGTCCGTCCCGGTATGCTGCAGGTGCACCGCCACGTAACCGCTTTCCGCCAGGCGCCGCCCGAGGTAAGGCATCGCCTCGCGCGATCCGCCAATGCCATGCGACACAAGGATTACCGGGTAAGCGCCAAAGAGGGGAGCCGGGGCATAAAGCCTGTACGGCACCGAACGGCTGCGCGATTCGTCGCGAAAGGCGCCATCAAAGACAGTATATCCCGAAGGTGAATCATCCACGGTTTCGTTCATCCGCCAGTCTCGCAGGAATGTATGCTCGAAAGTATCTATTGTTGGCCAGGTTCCTTGACCCGCTGGACCGAAAGCCTTAAGGCAATTAGAGACTGTTTGGAAACTCTACTCTGGCGGCCATCTGATGGCGTTTTCTGCGCTTCCGGCCTTCGCCGGCCGAAGCACTTATGAGCGGTCGTGGCAGTGAAAGCTACGGCCGGCGTAGGCCGGTGCTCACGGACCCAGATGTCCGTTGCGCTCCGGTTCTCGAAACCACCACCATATGACTCGCCGGAGCGACTTTCGAAACAGTCTCTTACAGGTGGAAGCCACATCCAAGACATCTATTGCCCGCTAGGTTTGTGCTATGGTGGTGTTTGAAACAAGCGCTCACTATTACCGCTTCTTTGCCAACGAGTCTCGTCGTGGCGGCTCTCCCCTCTATGAAAAGCTGTCGCTTGGGATTGCGGACAATGTCGCGCTGCAGCGCCTGGCGGCAGGGCGCAGGAAGGGTCAGCCGGCAGCGAACCTTGTCTTCGGCGCGGTACAGTATCTCCTGCTTGGGGGCGTCGATCATCCTCTCAAGGATTACTATCCGAGTCTGGGCGGAACGCGGCCGGCCGACGATCGCGCATTCGAACTTTTCGCCGCTTTTTGCGGTGCCCACGAAGCCGAACTCGTCGACATCATCTCGAAGCGCGCGACCAATACCAACGAGGCTGGCCGTAGCGCGCTGCTGCTGCCCGCATTCGATCTGGTTGCGCGAGAAGCGGCCGCTCCCCTTGGGCTCGTCGAGATCGGATCCAGCGCCGGCCTGAACCTGAACTTCGACAGGTATGGATATCGGTATACGGACGGGAAAGGCGCTCCGAAGCTGGAGCGGTGGACCGACGCGGATTTCGTCCTTTCCTGCATCCTTGAAGGGCCTGGCGTGCCTGTATTGGGGATGTTCCCGCCCCCCGTTTCATCGAGGATCGGCCTCGAACTTTATCCGACCGATGTTCGGGATGAAAATGAACGCCGATGGCTCAAGGCGCTTGTCTGGCCCGAGCGCATTGACCGGCTTACAAAACTGGATGGCGCCTTGAAGGTCGCCGCCGCGCATCCACCCCGGATCAGAGGCGGCGACGCCGTGTTGAACCTGAGCTCTGCGCTGGCGGAAATTCCGCCCTATCAAGCCCGGTGCGTGTATCACACGATAATGGGCTATCAGCTTTCTGGCGATCAACACCGACGCATAAACGATATCCTGCTGGAGGCGAGCAAGACGGCGCCGGTCTGGCGCGTCACCGTGGAAGGCGAGGTCGCACACCCCAACCCCACTGAGACGTTCAATCCTCTCAAGGTCAGCAGATACTTCAATGGCGAGCGCAAGGTCAAAACGCTCGCGGTCTGCGATCCGCACGGGCTATCGATGGAGTGGAAAGGCTAGTCTAGAGCATCGGACGTTCAA
>NZ_CAKXZS010000022.1 GCF_935822925.1 Mesorhizobium ventifaucium | reverse complement strand
TGGCAATTCTATCAGAGCCTTGATCCGAAGTTCGTGTTGAAGCGGCTAACCGCGTCGCTGACCCCACCGAAATCGGTTCGGCTTTCGATCGTCGAGGATCGCATCGTTGCCGAGGGTGAGGCTCCCGACACCTGGATTGATCGGGCGCGCGCAGCGGCCCGACAGCTTTCGGCAGGCGGACCGGTCTTCGACATCTCCAAGGTTCGCGATGTGAGCCCCGAAGCACGCGCGGCGGAGCACTGGCAGCATTATGTGTCGCGACTTGAGGCCCAACCGGGGATCATCGTCGCCCAACAAACGGCGAGGGGCGGACATTTCTATATTTCCGGCCTGAGAGACCCGCAGGCCGCCGACCCGCAGGCTCTGCTGTCCGGAACAGGGGTCGATCCTGCTCGCGTTCATTCACACTGGCAATTCTATCAGAGCCTTGATCCGAAGTTCGTGGTGAAGCGGCTGATGGCGTCGCTGACTCCGCCGGATTCAGTACGATTTTCGATCATCAAGGATCGCATCGTTGTCGTGGGTGAGGCTCCTGCCGCCTGGATAGATCGGGCGCGGGTCGCCGCCCAACAACTGGCCGCGGACGGACTCTCTCTAGAAATTTCCGAGCTGCGTGAGTTGACCCCTCAGAAACTCACTCATTTGAGGGAGGCTATTCAAGCGGTCGACATTTTCTTCGATTCCGGCAAGGCTGTACCGGGACCAGAGCAACTGCCGGTTCTCGACAAATTGGCGAATCAGTTGAAGGAATTGGCCAAGGACGCCCGCAAGGCAGGCGTAACAGCACAGTTCATGTTGACCGGCCATTCGGATGCGACGGGCCGTGAGACGGCCAACGTGTCGATCAGCGCCGCCCGCGCGGAGACAGTTCGTGCGCTTCTCAAGAAGCGCGGCGTCGATCCGGAATTGCTCTTGGTTCGCGGCGCAGGCACCTTTGAGCCAGCGGAGACTGAAAATAGCCGAACCGGGAGCTCCGCCAATCGCAGAGTTTCGGTTACGGTAAACTTCCACTAGGCGGAGCCCGGGATATTGCAAAAGAAGATCTGCATGTTGGGCGGGTTCGCTGTCGGGAAGACGAGTCTGGTTCGCAGGTTTGTGCAAAGCATCTTTTCGGAAACCTACTTGACCACGGTGGGAGTGAAAATCGACAAGAAGAGTGTTGTACTGCCGGATAAAACCGTGGATCTGATTTTGTGGGATTTGGCCGGCGAAGACGATATCGGCTCATTCCGCGTCAGCTATGTGCGGGGTGCGAGCGGGCTCGTGCTTGTCGTCGATGGAACCCGCGCCGCTACTCTTGCCGTGGCGCTCACGCTGCGCGAGCGGGCCGAGGCCGAATTCGGCGCTATGCCGTTCGTATTGCTGTTCAACAAATCCGATCTGGCCGACCGGTGGGCAATATCGGATAGTGAGATTAACGAACTGAGGCAACTTGGATGGCAAATCTATCTGACGAGTGCGCTTTCGGGTGAATATGTCGATGATGCGTTTCGTCAGCTTGCTTCGATGGTTGCCAAATAGACCATGCATGGATTGCCAAGAGAAGTCAGAAACTGGATTTACGATTTCTTCTACAACGAGCACTCTGTCGCATATCTGAAAATTGACGCCCAGCTTTGCATCGCTGCGAAGGGCGGTAGTGTTGAACATTACGGCCTATCATCACTTTGCATTGGCAAGCCCGTAGCCGAGCAGCTTGAATTCATGGAAGGCTTGCTGCCTTGCCCGGAGCTTCCATATCATATGGCCATGGTCGAACTGCCCAGCGGGCGTGTCGCGGACCTTCATCTTTTTGCCGACAATGCCAGCGTATGGCTGCTCTTTCTTGACGCCACTGCCGAACGCGACAATAGGCAGCGGCTTCAACAGAAGGCTTATGAAATGACACTCCTGCAAGAGAGGGAGCGTCAACTCAACGAAAAATTACAATTGACGAACGAGGCGTTGAAGCAGAGCCAAGAGGGATTGTCGCGTGAATACCAGCGCGCCGAAAGCCTACTCCTCAACATTCTTCCAGCGTCGATCGCGGAGCGGTTAAAGGCGGACGAACAAATTGCAGACAGCCATGCTGACGTGAGTGTGCTTTTTGCCGACATCGTCGGCTTTACGGAAAGAGCGCGGAGCGTCGGAGCCGAGACAACGCTCGCTATTTTAAATTACTTCTTCAAGGCGGCGGATCTGCTCTCGGAACAATACGGCTGCGAAAAGATCAAGACAATCGGCGATTGTGTGATGGTGGTCGCTGGCCTGCCCGCCGCGCGATCCGATCATGCAGAAGCCCTTGCGCACTATGCACTTGAACTGCGGAAGGCGGTTAAGCGCGAACGCTTCGCAGGAGAACCGATAAGACTCAGAATTGGAATTCACTCAGGACCAATCGTCGCGGGCGTCATAGGCAAAAGGCGGTTTGCCTATGACCTGTGGGGCGACACCGTTAATCTCGCCGCACGTATTCAAACGTCAGCGGAGCCCGATGAAATCCGTATTTCGGATGCAACTCGCAAACTGCTTGGACCAAATTTTGCTTGCGAGCCACTCGCGGAAACGGAATTGCGTGGTACAGGTCGTGTGCGAATGTGGCGGCTCCCGGCCTGATTTGCCGCCTGGCAGTGCCGACCATGGAGCGCATTGCATCTCAAGCTAGTCAAACATCATGGTTTCGAATGTCCACAGAGTGCGCGAAGCACTCGATAGCGATCACTTCGACCCGTCTAGCCTTCCAATAATCTTTCATAGAGCCGCCAAACGCCCTCTGGCAAAACCAGGTGGTTCTCCAGGAGCCAGTTTCGTGAACCTGGCCAGGTGCTTCATCTACGCAGCCGGAGCATCAACGGCCGCAGCCTGTGAATTGAATAGCCCGCGCCTCCGGGAGAGGTCGCGGGCTCTGATCGGCGGGAGGATCCGATCTGGCAGCCTTTGTCTACGGGAATGATGCTGCGGAAGCCGAACTTTCGTCGCTGGCCTGTGTTCCACACCGAAAACAAAAAGCCGCCGCACAGGAATTGGTGACATAGCTGACGTTGCTGCTCGGCAAGACGCAACAATCTTGCTAAGATCGGCGGTGGGAGGAGACGGGTATGCAATCGCTGCCGATAGCCCATCCTAGCGTTGCCAAGACGACAGCCGACGCATCGCTTCCACTCGCCTATTCGACCGCGACGCTCTGCTGGCTCCTGTCCGCCGGCGTCTACATCGCAGCCAAGTGGGTTGCCCCCGAGATGCCGCCTTGGGCGCTCTGCTTCTGGCGGCTGGCGCTCGCCTGCGCGATCCTGCTGCCTATCGTCCATCATCATCACGGGGCGATGCTCGCACTGATCCAGTCCCGGGCGATCGAGGTGCTGGCCATCGGCGCCATCGGGCTGACCCTCTGTCAGGGCATGATCTACACGGGCCTCAATTATACCGACGCGACGACCGCCGGCATCATCATGGCGCTGTCGCCGATCATGACCATGGTGCTTGCCCGCTTCGTGCTCGGCGAGCCCCTCGGCGTCTGGAAGGCGCTTGGCGCGCTGCTCGCTCTGGTCGGGATGGTGGTGATCGTGGCGCGCGGCGACCTTACCGCGCTGATGCGGCTCCAGTTCAATCCCGGCGAGTTGTGGATCGTCGGCAGCGCGTTTTGCTGGGGCCTCTACACCGTGCTGCTGCGTCGCGCCAAATTCGCTATCGAACTGCTGCCGACGGTGGTCCTGCTGCTGGGGGCCGGCGCGCTGGCCGCACTGCCCCTCTATCTCTGGGAGCTGTTTTCCGGCGAGCGTTCGGCGCTGCATGCGAACGGCCTTCTGGCACTCGCCTATGTCGCCGGCCCGGGCGGCGCTCTGATGTATTACCTCTACAACCGCAGCGTCGAGACGCTTGGCGCCGGGCGCGCCAGCATGCTGCTCTATCTGCAGACTGTCTTCGTCGCCGTGCTCGCTTATCTTTTCCTAGGGGAAAGCTTGCACGACTACGACCTCGCCGGCGCCGCCTTTATCGTCGCCGGCCTGCTGCTCGCCACCGCGATCAAGCCGAGGCAGCGCACGGTGCATGTCGCGTAGGGATACCTCTCCCGCTACGCCTCTCACCTCCTGAGATACAGCCATAGTGTCGTCGGCGCCAGAATCGCGGTCAGCGCCACCGGTGCGATCATGGCGAGGACGACCTGACTGAGTGTCGCCCCGCCACCCATCAACCCGCGCAGCGCCGTCGTCATCAGCGACACCGGGTTGACTTCGACGAAGGCCCGCAGCCAGTCCGGCATGGTCCCGGGGTCGACCATGATGTTGGAGGCGAAGACGAGCGGGAACAGGAAGGTAAAGCCGAGCGTCATCACTGTGGTTGGCGTGCGGATCAGCAGGCCGAGCACGATGAATACCCAGCCCATGCCGAATCCGATGGCGATCAGCATGGCGAAGGCGGCAAGCACGCCGAGGATGCCCGCTTCCGGCCGGTAGCCGAGGATCAGCCCGATGGCGAGGATGATCGAAGCGGCAATCAAATGGCGCAGGATGTCGCCCACCATCAGACCGGCGAACGGAGACAGCGACCAGATCGGCAGCGATCGGAAGCGGTCAAACAAGCCCTTGCCGAGGTCGGTCGACAACCCCATGCCCGAATAGACCGCGTTGAACACCACGGTCTGAACCAGGATGCCGGGTAGGAAGAACTGCAGGTATTCGCCCGGCGAACCGGCGAGCGCGCCGCCGAAGACGAAGGTGAACAGCAGCGTGAACATGATCGGAGTCATCACCAGGTCGAACAGCTGCTCCGGCACATGCTTGAATTTCAGCACCGCGCGCCATCCGAAGACCAGCGCATTGGAAAGGGCTGATGGGGTCCTCGGTCGGGCGACCCTTTGCAGCCGCTGCAGGGATGTCGTGTCGATCATGGCGTGTCGTCCTTCCGGCTTTCACCCAGGCTCGGCTGGCCCGTCAGCGCGAAGAAGACCTCCTCAAGGCTGGGTTGGCCCATGGAGAAATCCGACAGTTCGATGCCGGCGGCGACCAGGTCGGCCAGCGCCTCGTTGGCGGCCTTCGCCGTGCCGGCAAGGACGGAGAGTTCGGCGCCCTCGGCACTGCGTTGGACAGGGTGCTCCAGCCGGCGTTCCAGAATGGTCGCCGCCTGGTCCAGCCGCGCTACATCGGCGAGCGCGACATGGAGAAACCCGGAACCGGTGGCCGCCTTCAATTCGCGGCTGGTGCCCTCGGCAATCTTCCTGCCGTGGTCGATGACGGCGATGCGTGCCGCGAGTTGATCGGCCTCTTCGAGATATTGCGTGGTGAGCAGGATGGTGACGCCGGCCTCGGCGAGGCCGCGGATCATGCCCCAGACATCCTTGCGGGCGTTCGGATCGAGGCCTGTGGTCGGCTCATCGAGGAACAGTACGCCCGGCGTGACGATCAGCGAGGCGGCTATGTCGAGCCGCCTTCGCATGCCACCCGAATAGTCCCTCACCTGTTTCGTCGCCGCTTCGGACAAGCCGAAAGCCGCGAGCAGGTCGTCCGCACGAGCTTTCGCGGCGCGACCCCGAAAACCCCAGAGTCGGGCGAGCAGGACGAGGTTCTCCCGGCCCGTCAGGTCCTCGTCGAGCGAAGCGAACTGCCCGGTCATCGCGATTGCTGCACGGACCTCGTGCGGGGCCTGCACGAGATCGTGCCCCATCACGGTCGCGGAGCCGGCGTCGGGGCGCGACAGCGTCGCAAGCATCCGCATCAGCGTTGTCTTGCCGGCGCCGTTCGGACCCAGGATGGCGAAAATCATGCCGCGCGGCACATCGAGGTCGATACCATCGACGGCGCGCAGCTTGCCGAACGTCTTGACCAGGCCGCGGGCGGAAATGGCTGGCTGGGCAAGACCCGTGGCGGGCACACCCATCGGAGAAGTATCGTTCATGCAATCATCCGGCAGTCGCAAAATGAAGGCCAACTTCGGCGCAATGGCTGCGCGTCAATTCCTCTGCAGGCGCACGAGCTTACCGTCTGGCTTGTCCTCATGCCAGAGGCTCCGACATTACCTGGCCGCCAAGCTGAAGCGCCGGTCAGATCATATGTCGGCTGCTTCTTGGGGTTTCTCACTCGATCACGGCGCAGGCCTGACGATTTCCGGCATCACCGGCCGGCTGGCTTTTGTAGTCGTCCTCTCCGCCGTGGATCATCAATGCCTTGCCTCGTATCGCCGTTTCTCCGCCATCCAGCTTGACCATGCTGTTGAAGGCCTGGGCACGCAATACGCCGTCGGCGCCGACCCGCTGATTTGGCATATCGCCCGCGTGCGGGCCTTTCCCAGTGAGATATCCATGTTCGGCATTCGTCGGATTGAAGTGTCCACCGGCCGAGTCATGGCCGGTCTGATGGTCGCACTTTCCGGTCTCATGAACATGGAACGCAACCCATTCGCCCGCCGGCAGTCCCGTCACCTCCAACTCTATCAGCACACCCTGCGCCGTCTCGGTCAGCGTGGCCGTTCCATTCTTCTCGCCAGCCCTGTTGACGAATTCGGCTTTCGCGGTCGCGGCGTCCTGAGCCGCTGCAGGCATCGCGACCGCCAGCGCCAACCCTGTTGCTACAACCAATTTTTTCATCGACTCGGCCTCCGGTTGTCCACGGCATCAAACAACAACGGAGCCTCTTCGTTCCATTTGAAAATTGAGTTTTTTGTCTCCGGGGCCGCAGGGAACGATGCCGACAACATGTTCGATGTGTCTTCAGTTTACACCAATTTGAAGAGTTGCGCGGTTTGCCAGCCTGCAAGCAGTATGATGAGAGTACCAACGAGCCTGAGAAGCGTCTTTTCTGCGATTGACTTCACTACCCAACCGGCCATCGGCGCTGCGACTACGCCGCCAAGGATCAAGCCGGCGACAGAGAGTAGATTTTCCGTTAGCTCTCCTGCCTCCGCCCAATGGCCCGTTAGTAATGCAAACAAGAAGGTCAGAGACACCGAGAGCGTGATAAGGAACTCGCTCGCATTTACCGTACCAATAACGTAGCGGGGCGTCCCACCAAAACCGAGAAGGCCCGTCGTCACGATGGGTCCCCATCCGCCACCCCCTGCCGCATCGAGAAATCCACCACCAAGTCCAAGCGGAGGTACCGCACCTGCAGGGACCGGATTGCTTGGGACCCGCCGGAAGGAACGGAACAGGAGCCAAGCGCCGACAAGCGCAAGGTATGTGGTTACATACGGCTTCATGACGGCCCCCTCAAACGAGGTGAGCACAAAAGCGCCGAGAACGCCGCCGAGCACGCCAAATGGCATCAGCCGCCAGAAAAGTTTCCAGTCGATATTGCGGTGATAAAGGTGAGCCGAACCTGAGGCGGCAGTGGTAAACAACTCAGCCGCGTGAACTGAAGCCGAAGCGTGGGCAGGAGACACGCCAAACCCCAGTAGTGTTGTCGAGCAAACCACGCCGTAGGCCATGCCGAGAGCGCCGTCCACAGCCTGAGCTAAAAACCCTACGATCACAAAAAGAAGGAATTCTTGCATTTGGCTCTCCAACAAAGCGCGGTCGTACTCGACGAAAGAGGAACCCGCTGCCGACAACGCATGCAATCTTCATGCTTCCACAACTCACCAAACGCCTAGCATCGATAATGGGACGACGAAGGGTAAACTGTCCACCCGATCGACGCCTTTCTCCGCACCCGCTGCGATCGAATAGCACTGCGACCACCTCCCCTGAGGTTTCACGGGCCGGACGCAGACTTGCAGCTCCACGCCATTTCTGTTTAATTGCCGCCATCCACAGGGGTGCTCCGTATCGCCGGGGCTGAGAGATGGGCTGCAAGCCCGTAAACCCTAGAGCTGATCTGGATAATACCAGCGGAGCGAGGCGGGCAATGTTTTCTGACGCACAGATTCCTCTTTATCTGATGACCGGCGATTTAGTCGGCGTCTCCGCGCTCGATGCGCTCGACCCTTGCCGCGCTCGGTTGCGCACAGGGACAGACGTTATTTCGACGCTACCGGTCGGCCCGCTCGAAGGCCATGTCACGATCGACCTCACGGTTTCGGCCAACGGCCCGGCGCCGCGCTGATCTTTCGCGCCAGACAGGTCTCGCATGTCCCAACCATCCTCCGCCGCGCCGCGAATCGCAGTCCTGTTCGCCAAGGTCGGACCGGCCTTGCTATCGGTTGGCACGCTGGTCTTGGCCTGGGAGCTTTATGCGCGCCTCTCAGGCATCTCGCCCACCACGCTGCCCGCGCCGTCACGCGTTCTCGCCCAGGCCATCCAGCAGCGCCAGGCGCTGTTCGACAACACCGTGCCGACTATCAGCGCCACATTGGCGGGTTTCGCCTGCTCGCTGGCCGTTGCCTTCATCCTTTCGGTGCTGATCGACTTCCTCAAACCGCTACGCAGCGCCCTGTTCCCGCTGTTCATCATCAGCCAGACCCTGCCGCTGGTGGCGATCGCCCCGCTGATCGTCCTCTGGTTCGGCTTCGGGCTGACGCCGAAGATCATGCTGGTCGCCCTCGTGACTTTCTTTCCCATGCTGGTCGCGCTGGTGCAGGGTTACGACTCGACGGATCGGGACATCTCGGCGCTTCTGAGTTCGATGGGCGCTTCCCGCCTGCGCATTTTCCTGCTGGCCCGCCTGCCCTTCTCGCTGCCCTATTTCTTCGCCGGACTGCGCATCTCGATCACCTATGCGGTGGTGGGCGCCATCTTCGCGGAATATGCCGGTGCGGCCAAAGGGCTCGGCATCTACATGCTCAACGCCAAGAACAATTTCCGGCCCGATCTCGTGCTGGCAGCCGTGCTGGTCAGCGCCTTGCTCACGCTAGCCCTGTTTGCCGCTACGGTGCTGATTCAGCGCGTCGTCATGCCATGGGAGCGGCTCGATGGCGCGCGAAAATCATGAGCAGGCGGCTGGAGCTGCGCCAAGTCAGCAAGCGTTTTGGCGACATCGACGTGCTTGCCGACATCACCCTGCACATCGAGACGGGCGAATTCGTTTCAATCCTCGGCCCCTCCGGAGCCGGCAAGTCCACGATCTTCAGCTTGCTGACCGGCGGTCTCGAAGGCCACGGCGGCGATGTCGACTTCGATGGGCGGCCACTGGCCGACACGCGCCGACCGTTTGCCTTCATGCCGCAGCGCGATGCCCTGATGCCCTGGCGCACGGTTATCGACAACACCGCGCTCGGTCTGGAAGTGCAGGGCATGTCCCGCAAGGCGGCGCGCGACAAGGTGGCGCCGCTCTTCGGCGAATTCGGCCTGGCGGGGTTCGAGCAAAAGTATCCGGCGCAGCTCTCGGGCGGAATGCGCCAGCGCGCCGCGCTGTTGCGTACCGTCGTGCAGCACCGCGCCATGCTGTTGCTCGACGAACCGTTCGGCGCACTCGACGCCCTCACGCGCACCGGCATGCAGCGCTGGCTTCAGACGATGTGGGACCGACACCGCTGGACCGTCCTGCTGATCACCCACGACGTCCGCGAGGCGGTCTTCCTGTCCGACCGGATCTATGTGCTGAGCGCCCGCCCTGCCCGAGTGCTGCGCGAAATCGCCATACCTCTTCCGCGCGCGCGCAAGGCTCTTGCCTCGCCGGAAGCCAGCGCCATCGAAGCCGACATCCTTGATACACTTCTCGATCCACAGTTCGCCCAAAGGACATGACCATGCTCTCCAGACGCCTCTTCATCGCTGCCGCAGTAATCGCCGGGCTCGGACCCGTCACGTCCGTCTCCGCTCAGCAGACTGTCACCGTCGCGCTAGACTGGACGCCGAACACAAATCATGTTGGGCTCTATGTCGCCCAGGCGAAAGGCTTCTACGCCGAGGCCGGGCTCGACGTGCAGATCCTGCCCTACACCGACACTGCGGCCGGTACGCTGACCGCCAACTACGTGGCCGATTTCGGTATACTGGGATCCATAGGATTGTTTACCCAACGCACGGCCGGCGCCGACCTTGTCGCCACCTACGCCATCATGCAGACAGAAACCGGCAGGCTGGTGTTCAACGCCGACCGCGCCGATATACAGTCCCCCAGGGATCTGGACGGCCTGACCTATGGCGGTTTTGGCAGCGCCTGGGAGAATGCGCTGATCGGCACCATCATCCGCCATGACGGTGGCGAGGGCAAATTCGAAACAGTGACGCTGGGCACCTCCGCCTATGAGGCCCTGGCCAATGGCGCCGTCGATTTTACGCTCGAAGTCTATACTTGGGAGGGGATCAAGGCGGAACTTGACGGCAAGGCCCAGCGCGCCTTCCGCTACGCGGATTTCGGCGTGCCCGACCAGCACACCAATTTCATTGGCTCGAGCCGAGCCTATCTCGAGAAGAACAAGGACACGGCAACCGCTTTCATCGCCGCGACCAGGCGCGGCTATGCCTTCGCTGTCGAACATCCGCAAGAAGCGGCTGATATCCTGATCGCAGCAAACAACGACGTGCTGACTGACCGTCCATTGATCGAGGCATCGCTGAAGGCGCTGGTCGACGGCCACTATCTGCAAAGCCCCGCCGGCGCGATCGGCACGATCGATCCCGCAAAGATGGAGGCTATCGGCAACTACCTGTTCAAGGCCGGCGCCCTGCGCGACGGCGATGGAAACCCGGTCGGCGAACGACCCGATTTCGCGGCCTATTACAGCAACGCCTATCTGGACGGCGAAAAATGAGCCCGCCGCGGCGCATCCATCCTGTCGGGCTCGCCGTCGTCACCAGCAGGATCGGACTGATCGGAACTGCATCGACCAGCTTCGACGCGCTGCTGCCGCCCTGTCGAGCGCACGGCCGAACCAGTCCAGCCAGAGCCGGGTCGGCGTGCTGGTCGTAATCGCAGGGCGGGACGGGCTGATGCTGGGACAATTGCTCATGCGCATCGTGGTGGTCGCCGATACGGGCATCGTCGAACAAGGTCCGCATGATGAACTGGTCGCGCGCGGCGGTGCTTACTCACTGGGCGCGGCTCTCGACTGACGTGATGGCTTTGTGTCGCGCTTTGGCGTCAGTTCCGCCCCGGGTTGGTCCTTCAGTCGTTTTTTGAGGATGTCGACGAGGCTGACGGTGACCGCGATCACCGCAGGGCCGAGGACAAGCCCGGATGCTCCGAAGAGGACGATGCCCCCGACCGCGCCGATAAAGGCGACCACTGTGTGGAGCCGCAGCCGGCTCCCGACAAGCATCGGATAGAGCAGATTGTCGATGCCGGCGACGACGCCGCCGCCCCAGACGGTCAGGATCGCCGCGCTCGCCCAAGCCCCCTCCAGCGCGAGATAGATCGCTGCCGGCACCCAGATCAGGAATGCGCCGAGCACCGGCACGATGGCAAGAAGTCCCATTGCCAGGCCCCAGAAGACCGGAGTGGGCAGGCCGAGCCACCAGAACATCAGGCCGCCCAGCGTCCCCTGCACAGCGGCGACAAGCACGGTGCCAATCAGGATCGCATGTACCGTCTCGGCAAGGCGGGACAGCATATATGCCGTCTCCGCGGTACGCAGGGGCGAGAGACGCTCGATCCCGCGCAGGGCGGATTCACGGTCCCGCAGAAAATAGAACAGCAGATAGAATGTCAGCACGAACATCACGGCCTGATTGATCGAGCCGCGCAACAGCGATGTGCTTTGTGCCGTCAGCCATTGTACAAATGCGGCGACCGTGCCGGCCGGATCGATTTGGTTCTCGATCCACTGGGCAACCGCCGAAAGCCTGGGATAGCCCGACACGAAGGCATCTGTGTTCCAGCCCCGGATGACCTCCTCCATATAGGTGGCGCCGTTTACCGCCTCGCCAACAAGCTGCTGTGCCACGAAGATGAGCGGCAGGCCGACCGCTATCGCCGCGACGCTCACCGATATCAGTGCAGCCAGGTTCTGGTTCTTGAGCCTCTCCTCGACCCGTCGATGAGCCGGATACAGGACGATTGCCAACACCAGCGCCCAGGTCAATGCAGGCAAAAAAGGCAACGCCAGGAGATAGCAGACATACAGGCCGATCACCGTCGCGGCGACGATGCCGAGCAATCTCATCTGTCTCATATCGGGCATCTGTTTCAGGCCGGGCATCTCTCGCCGTCTCGCAAACCAAGCGAGACTAGTGGATTTCCCGATAAAATGGCAGCTTCCGTTGCCGCACCCCTACTGCCAGGCCGCTGTCGAGTGTGACGAAAATGGCCATTTCTCGGTCATTGGGCTGGTTATGCCGGTTGGGCGCCCGTCCCGCGGCCAGCACCGCGGCCTGCCCGGCCGTGGATGCTCCGACCTACGGCGGTTTTACAGCTCGCTCGCAGCAGCGCAGCTTCACAGGGCCAAAAAGAAAAAAGGCCGGACTGTTAAAGTCCGGCCAGGCATGAAGGTTCAAAACCTCCAGAGGGGAACGCGCCGGACGCAATGGGAGGAAAACATCCGACGCAATGCACATATGGGACGGCACGGATGACGTTTCAACGACATGGGGTGGGCCACATCAGCCGCTCCATAGAGCCACCCGGGCGGATTCAATCGTCACGGGCCGTCTTTCCGTCATGGGCCGTGTTTCAGTTTTAGCGTCACTTATGTGAGCGGTGCGTCGGCCCGATCAAAGATGTCGCCGTCTCGGATCAGGCGAGGAGTGTCCCGAAGGAACACTCCTCGCCCGGTTTTTTACTCCGAGAGGGTGAAGGGTGCCGTGTATTTATCGACATTGTCCTTGGTGATGAGAAGGCAGTCAAACAGCTGCTTCTCGGTCGGCGCTCCGGTCTTGCCGGTCCTTATGAAGGAGTCGGCCTGCTGTACCGCCTTAGCCGAGTAGACGGCCACTGGCTGGAGAACGGTGTACTGCAAGTCACCAGCCTTGATCGCAGCGACGGCATCCGGGGAGCCGTCGAAGCCGCCGACCTTGATGCTCGACAGCTTTCCGGCTTCTTTCAGCGCCGCGATCGCGCCGAGCGCCATCTCGTCATTGCCGCTCGTCACGCCGATAATGTCGGGATGGGCCTGCAGCAGGCTCTGCATCTTGTCGTGACCCTGGGTGCGGTCCCAGTTGGCGACTTCCGAGCCGACCTTCTTGAGGTCCGGATACTGGCTGATCACGGTCTCGTACCCGTTCGACCGGGTGGCGGCGTTATTGTCGGACGGGGCGCCCAGAAGTTCGACATAGTTGCCCTTCTCGCCGATATCAGTCACCCATTGCTGTGCCCCAAGGGCTGCGCCCTGTGCGTTGTTGGAAACGAGCTGCGCCTTGGCCAGACCCTCCTGGTTGATCTCGGCATTGACGAGGAAGACCGGAATGTTTGCGGCAATCGCCTTCTTCACGGCGCCGATGGATCCGCTGGCATCGGCAGGATCGAGGATGATCGCCACGGATTTGTTGGTGATCGCAGTGTCGATCAGTCTGCTTTCCGTGTTCGTGTCGGCTTTCGATGCGCCGACAGTCGCGGTGTAGCCGAGCTTTTCGGCCTCGGCCTTGGCCACGTTGCCTTCGGTGAGCCAGTACGGGTTGGCGGGATCGATGACGATGATCGAGATGAGGCCTTCGGCCGACGCTGCGGTCACCGACCCTGCGAGGACCGGAGCGGCCAGCGCAAAGGCCGCGAGCATTAGAATTCTTGCCTTGCCATACATGAAATTTCCTCCTTGGTTAGCGATGGTACCGGTCAACCGGCAATCTTCTCGTGAGCGGGATCGGCCGTTCGGGCCTTGCCGGCTTGTTGCGGAGAAGTCGAAGGGCCGCCGGTCGAGCCCGGGAGCTTGACGCGACGGCGATACTGAATGGCGTTGAGCAGCACCGCCAACACGATGACCGCGCCGGTGAACACCGTTTGCCAGTAGGCGGACACGCCGATGATCACGAGGCCATCGGAGAGAAAGCCGATGACGAAGGCCCCGACCAGCGTGCCGCGGATATTGCCTCGACCCCCGGTGAGTGCGGCGCCGCCGATGACGACGGCCGCAATGGCGGTCAGTTCGTATGAATTGCCGGCGGTCGGTCCTGCCGAGGTCAGTTCCGAGGACAGGATGAGACCGGCCACCGAGGCGCAGATGCCGGACAGCATATACACCGACACCTGCACTTTTTTCACCGGCACGCCTGACAGCTCCGCGGCGCGCTCGTTGCCGCCGGAAGCATAAAGCCACCGGCCGAAGGCAGTGCGGTTGAGGATGATGCTTCCAATGATCGTTATGACGACCATGACCAGCACACCGATGGGAATGCCGAACAGGCGGTTGAAGCCCAGCCAGTCGAAGCCGGTATTGCCCAGCTCCGGCTTGCCGCCGAGATCGTTATAGGTCAGGCCGTTTGTCATCAGCAGTGCGGCGCCGCGCACCACATAGAGCATGCCCAGCGTGGCAACGAACGCCGGCACCTTCAACCAGGCGATGAGCACGCCGTTGACCAGGCCGACCAGTGCGCCGAGCACGCACACCAGCACCACGACCACCCAGACCGGGGGAAACAGCACGATGCCGAGCGTTTGCAACTGCACGCCCTGCATCAGGAACCCGGCGATGACCCCCGACAGCCCAAGCGTCGACCCCACCGACAGGTCGATGCCGCCATTGAGGATGACCAGCAGCATGCCGACCGCAAGGATGCCGAAGATGGCGACATGCGACGCCATGGTGAGGAAATTGCCCAGCGAGAAGTAATAGGGCGACAGCATCGAGAAGACGAGGATGATCACCATCAGCGCGAGGAACGCCCGGCCCTCCAGCAACAGCTTGGCCACGCTGAAGCCATCGCTTGATGTTGTCGAGCCGGGACGGCTACGATTCTGACTGGCGCTGGTCACGGTCTGGCTCCTGTATTCTGCATGATCAGACAAGCACGGCCTCGCCCGAGGCGGCCATGATCTGCTCTTTCGTGACGTCGGCGCCGAACTGAGCCGAAATCCTGCCGCGGCGCATGACGATGATCCGGTGCGCGATACCAAGGCACTCGGCAACTTCCGAGGTCGAGAACACGACCGCGAGCCCCTGCGCGGCGCGCTCGCCGAGCAGCCGAAACACCTCCGCCTTGGCGCCGACGTCGATCCCGCGACTGGGCTCGTCCAGCAGCATGACCTTGGGATTGGTCGTCAGCATCTTGCCGATGACGACTTTCTGCTGATTGCCGCCGGACAGCGATCCGATGGGCGCGCCTGCGCCCGCCGTCTTGACGCGCACGTCGCGAATGGTTCCGTCGATCAGCGACCGCTCCCGCGACCGCGACAGCATCATCCCTTTGACGAAGGCGCCGATGCTGGCGAGCGACAGATTTGCCCCTACCGACATCGTCTGGACCAGCCCGTCGCGTTGGCGGTCCTCGGGCACCAGCACAAGCCCCCTTGATATGCGCTCGGCGATGCTGAGGCCGGAGATATCTTTGCCTTCCAGCAAGACCCGTCCGCCCGTCATCGGCAGTCGTCCGGCGACGCACTCCAGCAATTCCGTGCGCCCGGCGCCCATCAACCCGTAAATGCAGACGATCTCGCCGGCGCGCACATCGAGCGACAGCCGGTCGACGACCAGGCGGTCCGAACCCGAAACATCGGCGATGCTCACATCGTCGATCGACAGGGCAACATCGCCGAATGCGTAACCGGTGGGGGGCGATCCCAGGTCGAAGTTCTCGCCCACCATGTTGCGGACGATCCATTCGAGATCGATGTTCTTCGCATTGGCCGTCGCCGTGATCGTTCCGTCGCGCAGCACCACGGCATGGTCGGTGATCTGCAGCGCCTCCTCGAGGTGATGAGAAATGTACACGATCGAGACGCCGCGGGCGGTCAGGTCCCGGATTACCTTGAACAGCACTTCTACCTCGGTCGCGCTCAATGCGGAGGTAGGCTCGTCCATGATCAGGATGCGTGAATCGACGGAGAGCGCGCGGGCGATTTCGACGATCTGCTGCTGGCCGAGGCGCAGATCCTGCACCAGGGTCATCGGATCGATGTCTTCCTCGAGATCGGCCATCAGCATCCGCGTCTGACGAGCCTCTTCTGCGAAGTCGAGGCCGGTCGCGCCCCGCAACTCACGGCCCATGAAAATATTGTCGCGCACGCTCAGATTGGGCGCGAGACTCAACTCCTGATGGATTATCGAAATGCCTCGATCCCGCGCGTCGACGGTCGAGGAGAAGACGACAGGACGGCCATCGAGCTCGATGCTTCCGGACGTCGGCGTCTCGACACCGGAAAGGATCTTCATCAGTGTCGACTTGCCGGCGCCATTCTCTCCGAACAGCGTGGTGACCTCGCCACGGCGGATGTCGAAATCGACCCCCTTGAGGGCATGCGTTCCGCCATAGGATTTTACGATGTTGCGCGCCGCGAGCACGGTGTCGCCGGCCGCAGGCTCGAATTGAGGTGCCGCATTCATTGAACGCTCAGCTTGACCGGTGTGACGAGCCAGCCCTTGGGATTGATCAACTTGAACACGCCAACCACCGAGATCGTCTTCCCGGTGAGATTGGAATTGTCGAGGGCCGACAACACCTGTTTCTTCATCTCGTTGTTCAAGGCCGATCCTGCGTTCTGATACTCGATCTGGTTGGTGAATTGCCCGAAGGTGATCGTTCCCGTGGCATCGCGCAGGTCGGTTCCGTTGATTGCCGGCCCGGTCTGCACCCGAATGACCAAGCTGCTGGGAACCTCGTCGACCTTGACGGCGTAGATGCCGGACTTTCCCTCGCCGACCACGCCGGTGAATTTGACCGAGAATTCCGTACCGACATTGGCCGGCACGCCGTATTCCTTCTCCGCTGCCGCCTTGTCCTTGGCGATGGCCGATGCAAGGGTAGCAGCGTTCACCGCACGCTGCTCCACGGCGGATTGAACCTTCGGAAACTCGGACTTGCCGTATTCCTCCGGGGAGAACGCGGCCTTACGCGCGTCTTCCGCCGAACCAATTATGACAACCTTGGTGTCGAGAACCATCGCGCCGAGCAAGATCAGGACCGCAGCCGCGGCGATGATGCGACGGACCCCCGGTGCCACGCGCCGATTGATCGGAGTGGCAGGCTGCGAGTTCATGGCGCGACGACCCGTGACGTGGCACCGATCAGTCCGTGATTGGCAGCGCTGCTGGATTGCATTCCATCTCCTCCGAGATGATATTATTATCTTAAGTTGAAAAATTTTTCACGCGTTTATGTCGCTTGTCAATCGGCGTCGGAGGGATCTGCGTCAGCGACGCCATCGAGAGGCTCCTTGTTGATTGCGGAAGCGAACCAACAGCCGGTGGTCGGTGACTGCACGAAGTTGTCACCGATCGCGTTGCTCATTCGTCAGTCAACTGACCATACGGTAGTGTTAATTTCACGTCAATAGATGTGATATTTCGCCTAATCTCACGTGAGACGAGAGACGGGACGGAACCCGGAAATGCCTAGAGACTGTTTTCATGTGGTATTTTCGAACGGCACATCCCGACGCCGTGCCCGTCCCAAATCAGGGCGCCATCACAATCGCATCAGATTCCTGTCGCTGAGCTGCGCGACAGCGGCATCGAGTTCGTCGGACATCCGCTCCGGTCCCCAGTCAAGCACCCGGCCGGCAATGGCGGCAATCTGCTTCAAATCGCTCATGGTCAGGGAACCGGCAATGGCCAGAGTCGTGCGCCGCATGACGATATCGGCCAGATGCTCGACGAATTCGTTACGAACGATGTAATCGATCTCGGATGCACTGTAGTCGCTCGCCCCCGGCAGGCGATCTTCATTGTCGCATCGGCTTTGGTGGCGGGCGATCGGCAACGCCTTGGTTCCGTAGCGCGACAGAAGCTGGTCGAGACGGCGTTCGTCGACGCCCGAGGCCGATCTGGCATCGGCCAGCCAGGCGGCTCGCGCCGCAGGCTCGGTTGGAAAACCCTTGCCGCCGCCGATCGGCATCGACCGCGTGGTGACCTTGCGGCGGCATCCCAGCCGGTCGAGTATCGTGTCGGCAACCTCCTCGGCAAAGCCGCGGAACGTCGTCCACTTGCCGCCGACCAGCGAGATAATCGGAAACGGACGCGAACCTTCCGGCTCGACGACCGGTGCCGAATGATCCCGGCTGATCAAACCGGGGACCGAGGCGTCGGATGCAGGCAACGGCCTGATGCCGCTATAGGCATAGACGATCTGGTCGCGTCCAAAGCTCATGCCCGGCATCAGCGCACGCACGCTCTCGAGCAGATAATCGATCTCCTGCGGCTCGCAGCGTACGGTATCCGGGTTGTCGGCCTGAATGTCGGTCGAGCCGACAAGCGCCAGACCGAGATAGTCATAGACAAGGCAGATGCGGCCGTCGTCGGCTTCGAAGTAGAGCATGCGGCCGGCCAGGCTTCGTACCAGTTCGTCGTGCTTCAGAAGGATGTGCGAGCCCTTGGTGCCGCCGATCATTTTCGACCGCGCGCCGAGCGAGGCGTTGACATCGTCGATCCATGGACCGGCGGCATTGACGACCAGTTTCGGCCGTACTGCAAATACGGCGCCATTCTGGGGCAGACTCCCGTCTTTTGACTGGCCCCCGTCTTTTGACTGAACAGTCAGCACGCCATTGGACGACGAAACCAGCGTCGTGTAGTTGGCGGCCGCGGCGAGGGCATTTGCTGCCAGCCCGTCAGTGATCAGTTCGAGCACCAGCCTTTCGGGATGACTGATCCTGGCGTCGTAATAGGTGCCGGTGGCGACGATCGACCTGGTCAGCGCCGGCATGTCGCTCAGCGCCCGCCGTCGCCCGACAAGTCGGTGACGCGGCATGACACGATGCCGCGACCCATAGAAATCATAGATCGTCAGGCCGATCTTGATGAGGACGGCGCCGCGGCTGCGCGGCGCGCTGGTCGAGCCCAGCAGCGTGCGCATCGCCGCCCATATGCCCTTGCTCCAGGAGAAGATCGGGATGACTGTCGGTAGCGGGCTGACATAGTGCGGCGCGTTCTTCAACAGCAAGTTGCGCTCCAGCGTCGACTGCGCCACCAGGCCGAACTCGCCCGTTTCGAGATATTTCAGGCCGCCATGGATGAGCCGAGACGGCGCAGCACTTGTGCCTGAGCCAAAATCGCCCTTGTCGACGATCAGGCAACTGACGCCTTGCGCGCACAGGTCGCGGAACAGGCCAGCCCCATTGATGCCGGCGCCAAGAATGACGACGTCGACGTCGCCCGTCTTGTTGATAAGGGCGAGGCGCCCGTTGGGGTCGGCTGAGCCGGGGTCGGATGCGCCGGCGTCGTCGGAAGGGCTCATCGCTGAGCCATCTTGACGATGCGCAGCTTCACACCGGCCTGTTCGAGTTTTTGCGCCTGCGCATCGCTTACGCCGTCGGTTGTCAGCACGGCGTCGAAACGGGTCAGATCGTCGAAGACATGCAGGGCGACCTTGTCGAACTTGGAATGGTCGACGACAAGAATGCGCCTGGTCGAGGCAGCGACCATCGCTTGCTTGACCCGGACCACATGCTGGTCCTGGATGAAAGCCGTGGTGCCTGAGATCGCCGAAGCCGAGCAAATCAGAAGATTGGCGCGCAATTGCGCCACGGCGTTCTCGCAGACGATGCCGATATAGGCGTTGTAGGTGCGGTGGTACTGCCCGCCCAGACAGATGAAGTCGATGTCGTCGACATTGGTCAGCAGTGCTGCAGTCGCGACGCTGTTGGTGATGACGGTCAGTGGCTTGATGTCGGGCAGCAGTGGCGCGATCGCGTTCGCCGTCGTCGAATCGTCCAGCATGACGGCCTGGCCGGCCTCGATATAATCCAGCGCCGCATGCGCCAGCGCATCCTTCTCGGCCCTGCCGACCGTCACCCGATAGCGGAAAGCGCTTTCATAAAGGCCGGAAGGCTGCACCGTCACCGCGCCGTGCAGCTTGCGCAGCACGCCCTGGTGCGCCAGCTGGTCGATATGGCGGTGGATGGTCATCCGCGACACGCCGAAATGCTCGACCAGGTCGTCGATGCGCACCTGGCCGAGCTTGATCACATAGTCGGCGATTTCCTCGCGCCGTTCGTCGGCTTTGATCATGCAGCCCCCTCAGTGCTTTGCCCCGCCAGCCTTTCGATCTCCGGCCATTGCGGCTTGAGCGATTCGGCAATGCGGCAATAGAGAGCAAACCGCTCCTCGAAAACCGCATTGCGCGCCGCGTCGGGCAGGTATTCGTGGCTCGTCTTGCTGACGGCGCGCGCACCCTGTTGCGGCGTGGTAAACAGGCCGACGGCGGCGCCGGCACAAAGCGCCGCGCCAAAGGCCGCCGCCTCTTCGGTCGACGTCACGATGACCGGCACGTTGAGTACGTCGGCAAACATCTGTGCGAAAGCCGGATTGCGCGAACCGCCGCCGGTGAGCCGCACCTGACGAACGGCAAAGCCGTCGCGAAGCGCTTCGACGTGAGTGCGATGGTTGAAGACGATGCCTTCCAGCACCGCCTTCAGCATGTCGCCGCGGTCATGCCAGCCATGCAGGCCGAGAAAGCTGGCACTGGCTGCATTGCCGTAAGGCGAGCCGAACAGATAGGGATGGAACAAGATCGTCGAGGGCTTGCCAAGGGCCACGTCGATCTCTGCCGCCAGCATCTCGTGGATCGAGCCGCCGGACCTTTTTGCTTCATCCTGTTCCGGGCGGCAGAGCGTATCGAGGAACCAGTCGTAATTCGCCGTCGAGGCCGGCGAGATCGACATATTGTTCCAGCGCCCCAGGTCGATGGCGTTGCGGCAGAACCAGCGCGGGTCGACGCGCGGCTCGGTGGAGACGATTTCGTTGATCGAGTAGGTGCCGGCGACGATGCTGACCACGCCCTCCTCGTGGCCGCCGATGCCAAGCGCCGAAGCCGTGACATCATGCAAGCCGCAAGCGACCGGCGTGCCTTTCGCAAGCCCGCTCAGTGCCGCTGCACCGGCGGTGACGTAGCCGACGATATCGGCCGAATGCGCCACCGGCGACAAAGCTTCGAACAATGCCTCAAGGCCGAAGATGCGCATCGCCTCCGGCCCATAGCCTTGTGTGCGCATATTGGTGAACGAGGTGCTCGCCTCTGTGAGGTCAGTGCCGATGGTGCCGGTCAGGCAGAAACGCAGCCAGTCCTTGCAGGCGAATATGTGCGCTATCCGGCTGAAGCGTTCCGGGTCGTGCTCGCGCAACCAAACCAGCAGCGACGACGGTGCGGAAGCGTGCGGCACCTGGCCAGTCAGGGCGAGCGCTTCGGCGAAGACCGAACCTTGCGACCATCTGTCGACGATTTCGCCTGACCGGCTGTCCAGCGACAATATGCCGGGGCCTAGCGGCCGTCGCTCGTTGTCGAGCAGGTACAGGCCGTCGCCATGCGCTGTCGCCGCCACTGCCTTGATGTCGCTAGCCGGCCTGCCGCTCGAGGCAATGGCTTCCCGGATCGCTTCGGCGGTCGCCTGCCAGAGACCGGCCATATCACGTTCGACCCAGCGCGCATGCGGCATCGATTGCGGCACCCGCCGGCGGGCCACCGACAATTGCGAGCCGTCGGCATCGAAGATCACCGCCTTCGTCACCGTCAGGCCGTTGTCGATCCCCAGCAGGCTGGACATGGCTACCTCTCAGCGCAGCGCTTGCCGATACGGGTTGCGAATAGGATGTGGTGCATTGCGCATGACAAAGGCGAAAGCTGCCCGTCGCGCAGCCGCACAGCGATGGAAATTCCTAACCAACGGAATCGACCATACAATGCTGTTAAATTAACGTCAATGTGTGTGATTTTCGTGCGGAAGGCCGAACGGGCCGCGGCAGCTTCGATCTGGCCGCTGACGAACAGGCACGCATGACCTGCGATCTCGCCACCGTCGCTCCACAGATTTCGCCATGGCAAGATCATGGGAAAAGCCAGCGTAGCTCGCCATCATCGATGCAGCTTTCGCAGGCTGTTCCGGATCTCCAGGACGTTCGCTGACGGCCGAGGTAAAATTGCGGCAGCTATGGCGTAGCCGCCACGAGCAGCGTTCTCAGTCGATGTCGAAGGATACGCCTTGGGCCAGCGGCAGCGCCTTGGAATAGTTCACCGTGTTGGTGGCGCGCCGCATGTAAGCCTTCCAGGCGTCCGAACCGCTCTCGCGGCCGCCGCCGGTCTCCTTCTCGCCGCCGAAGGCGCCGCCGATCTCGGCCCCCGATGTGCCTATGTTGACGTTGGCGATGCCGCAGTCGGACCCCTCGACGCTGAGGAAGCGTTCGGATTCCTGCAGGTCGCGGGTGAAGATCGACGACGACAGCCCCGCTCCGACCGCATTGTGCTCGTCGAGCACGGCGTCGAAGTCCGAGTATTTCATCACGTAGAGGATCGGCGCGAAGGTCTCTTCCGTCACCGGCGATACCTGCTTGGGCATCTCGACCAGCGCCGGACGAACGTAATAGGCGTCGGGATGGCCATTCTCGACCCGCACGCCGCCGGTGACCTTGCCGCCTTGAGCGGCGGCTTCCTTCAACGCATTCTGCATGCTGGCGAAGGCTGCCTTGTCGATCAACGGTCCGACCAGCGCTGATGTCTCCAGCGGATTGCCGACAGAGACGCTTTCATAGGCCTTCTTCAGGCGCGGAACGAGTCGGTCGTAGACGCTCTCATGGACGAACAGGCGCCTGAGCGTCGTGCAGCGCTGGCCGGCCGTGCCCATGGCGCCGAAGGCAATGGCGCGCAGGGCCATGTCGAGATCGGCGGTCGGACAGACGATGCCGGCATTGTTGCCGCCGAGCTCCAGCACGGCGCGGGCAAAGCGTTTCGCCAGCCGCGGACCGACATCCCTGCCCATGCGGGTCGAGCCGGTGGCCGAGACCAGCGGCACATCAGGATGATCGACCAGAATTTCGCCGACGGCGCGGTCGCCGATCAGCACCGAAATCAAGCCTTCCGGAGCATCGCCGAAACGTTCTGCCGCACGCTTGAAGATCGCCTCGCAGGCGAGCGCCGTCAGCGGTGTCTTTTCCGACGGCTTCCACACCACCGCGTCGCCGCAGACCAGCGCCAGCGCGGCGTTCCACGACCACACCGCGACCGGGAAGTTGAAGGCCGAAATCACGCCGACGACGCCCAGCGGGTGCCAGGTTTCCATCATGCGATGACCCGAGCGCTCGGTGGCGATGGTCAGGCCGTACAATTGCCGGGAGAGGCCGACGGCGAAATCGCAGATGTCGATCATCTCCTGCACTTCGCCGAGCCCTTCGGACGGGATCTTGCCGACCTCGATCGACACCAGCCGGCCAAGCTCGGCCTTGTGGGTACGCAGTTCCTCGGCAAGCAGCCGCACCAATTCGCCGCGCTTCGGTGCCGGCACCAGCCGCCATGTCTGGAAGGCTCTATGCGCCCTGTCGATGGTCTCTGCCGCGCCGGCCGGCGAGATCGTCTTCAGCGCGGCGATCTGCTCACCCGTCACCGGGCTGCGCACAATGAGATCGCCGCCCGAAAGCGCGGCCTCGGCAACACCCAGTTTCGCCAGCAGCCCGGCTGATTCCTTCGCAATCGTCATTTTCTTTCCCTTTCAGATCCCGTCGCTCATAATGCCGCCCAAAAGTGCGCAGCGGTTTTGGGACAACGACATGCATAAAACCAAAGTCAAAGCCTTGTGCCATGGCGTCCCTGCGCCGATCGGCACATCAGGCGCTGTCATGGCGTGGCATTACTCGTTTCAGGGAAAAATCGCCACCCCGGCATGGTCTAAGCCAAAGGCAGACCGTTGAACCAGCGAGTCGTCTCAGCGCGCTGTCTGCGCACCCCGCACGGCGCCTTCCTTCATCAGCCGGTCGATATGCATGCGGATATGGGCCGCCTCGGCGGCCGTATTGGCAAGCGCAATGGCGCGATCGAAGGCAATGCGCGCCTCCTCGCCACGACCGAGCTGCATCAGCAGGCCACCCTTGAGGCCGAAGAAATGGAAATAGCCGGAAAGCCTTTGTTCCAACGGCTCGATCATCGCAAGTGCGGCTTCCGGCCCGCGCACCTTGGCGACCGCGACGGCGCGATTGAGCGTCACCACCGGCGACGGCTGCATCTGCTCGAGCAGGCTGTAGAGCAGCTCGATCTCGTTCCAGTCCGTGTCCTCGGGCTTTGCCGCGCGCGCATGCAGGGCGGCGATCGCCGCCTGCACCTGGTAGGGACCGGGCTTCTGGTGCCGCAGCGCCTTGTCGACCAGCGCCAGCCCCTCGTCGATCATCTTGCGGCTCCACAGGCTGCGGTTCTGGTCTTCGAGCAGCACGATTTCGCCGTTCTCGTCGAAACGCGCCGGCGCACGCGCATGCTGGAGAAGCAAGAGCGCCGTCAGGCCCATGATCTCCGGCTCGGTCTGGAACAGCCTGAGCAGCAGCCGGGCCAGCCGGATCGCCTCCTCGCAGAGCGGCGCGCGCGCCGGTGCCTCGCCGCTGTTGGTCGAATAGCCTTCGTTGAAGATCAGGTAGACCATGGCGGCGACCGCGGCGAGCCGCTCGGAGCGCTCGACCGCGCCGGGCGTCTCGAACGGCACGCCGGCATCGGCGATGCGCGCCTTGGCACGGGTGATGCGCTGCTCCATCGCGCTTTCACCGATGAGAAAGGCGCGGGCGATCTGCTTGACGCTCAGGCCTGAAACGATGCGCAACGCCACGGCGATCTGCTGCGTCGCCGGCAGGTCGGGATGACAGCAGATGAACAGCAGCCGCAATATGTCGTCGCGGTAGTGCGCGCCGTCCAGCCGTTCGGCGATGTCGGTCTCGGCATCTTCCAGATCGGAGATCTGGTGCTCTTCCGGCAGCGGCGCCTGCTTGGCACGCTTGCGCACCGCGTCGATGCCGCTGTTGCGGCCAACGAAGATCAGCCAGGCTGCCGGATCGCGCGGCGGGCCGTTTGTCGGCCAGTTCTTCAGAGCTCGCAGGCAAGCGTCCTGGAAAGCTTCCTCCGCCGCGTCGAGATCGCGGAAGTAGCGCAACAGCGCGCCCATCGCCTGTGGGCGGGCGGTGCTGATCGCTGTGCTGATCCAGGTAAGGTCGGTCATGCGGAAACCTTGGCGGGACTGAAGAGCGAAACCGGCCGTATTTCGTAGGAGCCGCCGCTCGGGTTGACCTCTGAAAGCTCGCGCGCGAAATCGACGGCCTCGTCGAGATCGGCGCATTCGAGCGTGTAGAAGCCGAGGAACTGTTCCTTGGTCTCGGCAAACGGACCATCGATGACGACCGATTCGCCTTTGACCTTTCTCAGGGTTGTCGCAGCGGTCGTCGGCAGCAGCCGCGCCACCGGGCCAAGCCGGCCAGCCTGAGCGTATTTTTCCTGCACGCCCAGGAGTTTTTCCATGACGGCATCGTCCTGTTCCTTGCTCCACGAGCAGACGACGTCTTCGGAGGCATAGCAGAGGATAGCGTAGAGCATGGGTGCGTCCTTTTCTCTGTCAAAGGACGAAACAGTAGGACCGATCCCGACACAACGTCGATAAAAAAATCATGTCCTGCGAGCACAGTGAAGCGCCATTCGGTAGCAACCGCCAGGCGCCGGACGCGCCCGGACTTCTGGGGCGCATTCCAGGCTCACCATCGCCTCAGTTGGAGAGTGAGGAGCGCTGAAGTCTGGCATTACGCAGCAAAGACCACCAGATTTCGACATCGCCAGAAGCCCGGATGTGCAGCTATATTTGGATCGGCCGATACATCAAAACCCGGCCCGTCGGGATCAGCTGCAGCAAATAATCGAAGTCGCTGATGTTGCCTGTTAGAACGCTACATCCCAATTTCTGGGCCTGCAGGAACAGCACGCAATCCTGAAGTGCCCGCAACCTGGAGTCATGGTTGTAGCCTTGCAGGCGACACAGCATTCCTGAGAGGAGTGCGGCTCGGCCCAGGACATCGGGATCTGCTGCAAAAACCCGATGCGGCGGCATATCCTCGATCATGGTCCCGATCTGCTTCATCGCTTCGGCGGTGCCCGGGTGCTTCGGCTTAAGGACGCCAACCGTGTGCATCAGTTCCTGGATGGCTACGGTGGAATGATTGACCTGCCTGATGTCGAGGAGGTCGGCAACGGCTTCTGGCGCTCGGCCTTGCAAACCGTCGAGGTAAACACAGGTATCCAGCAGCAATTCCTGTCCCGCCTCGACAAGGTTACCGATGATCGGCAGCTCCCTGTCGGGCCGGCGGCTTAAAGTTTTCTGGGGGTCAAGTCGCGACCATCTGACGGCCGCACCGAAGTCGAAATCGGCCAATTCAGAATCCGAGCTTCAGCGTCGGATCCACCGTTCCCCGTGTTTTCCTGAAGGTCTCGGCGAAATTGTCTTCCAAGGCTACATTTGCCAACGCAAATTCGACCAGCTCGGTATCAGACGTCAATCCGGTTCGAGCCTTAGCCTTCTTGATCAGGTCGGCACTCACCCGTCCCGCAATCCTGCCGTTCTTCTCAGCGCGCAGGCCGGATTCTTCCGCCCTCTGCAGGACGGCATTGATTCTAGCTAGGCGACGCATCTGCATTTCGCAGCCGCTTTGGGAAGCGTTTTCGTCCGCTTGCCCACGGCGAGGCCGCGACGCACAGCTGCCTTCGCCATCAGGTGCCTCACCTTCCCGTTTAACAAAAATCGATTTTGGACAACATAGCAGGAAGGATGATTTTTTCAATGCCCGCTAACGGAACAGGTCCAGGCGCGCTTTTTGCTACCGAATACCACGATGAAGGCCTGTGGCTGCTCTGTTCGGTTCAGCTTTGCTGCGCCTTCAGCCATCTCAGAACGAGGGCTTCTTCGTCGTCAAGGCCGGCTATCGATCGCTTCCGCTTGTTCACATCCGCCATTTCGCTGAGCAGCCGTCCTTCGGACCAGGCTTCGAAGACCTGTGGGTGGATGTAACATTTACGGCAGATGGCGCGCGTGTTGCCCAGCCGCTCGGCGACCTTGTCGATGACGCCGTTCATCACCCGCTTCTGTTGTGCCTGGCTTTCGGGTCGTTCGGTTTGCGCAAACAGCGACGCAGCGTGGATGGTGCCGCCCCAGGTTCGGAAATGCTTGGAGCTGAAATCGGCCCCTGCCATCTCCCTGATATAGCGGTTGACGTCCTCGGAGCGGATCGGTCGCCTGCTTCCGTCCTCGTCGAGATACTGGAACAGTTTTTGGCCCGGCAGATCCTGCGCTCCGCGCACGATCCTGGCGATCCGGCGATCGACGAGCTTCAGCTTCCATTCTTTGCCGGACTTGCCCTTGAAAGCGAAACGCAGGCTCGAGCCTTCGATGTCGACATGGCGGTCGCGCAGCGTGGTCAGCCCAAAGCTGTTATTGTCGCGGGCGTAGGCGGCATTGCCGACGCGGATCATCGTGTTGTCGAGCAGCCAGACCACAGCGGCGACGACGCGTTCCAGCGGCAGGCCGTGACGGCGCAGATCGGCGTCGATCTGGCGTCGCAGCTCAGGCAGGCTCTCTGCAAAGGCAACCAGGCTCGAATATTTGACGCCATCGCGCTCCTCCGCCCACAGCGCATGGTAGCGATATTGCTTGCGTCCGCGCTGGTCCCGGCCCGTCGCCTGGATGTGACCGTTGGCATCCGGCGAGATCCACACATCCGTCCACGCCGGCGGGATGGCGAGCGCCTTGATGCGGGCCACGGTGCCCTCGTCGACACCCTGCCCGTCGGGCCCTTTGTATGAGAATCCCCTGCCGGCCCTGAAACGGCGGATACCGCGCTCGGTATCGGTGAGGTAGGTAAGCGAGGTTCGATCGGCAGAGGCTTGCGACCCATTTGTCGGCGCCCCTGGTGCAATCTTCCTGCTAGCCGACCGGCCAGGCGACGACCCGGATTTGTCCAGCATGTCCTCTCCACGGAATTTTCCCGTAGATAAGCAACGGATCGGCCGCTGGTTCCGCCATTGCTTCCACAAACATGGCTTCCACAAAGATGCCGGGCTCACCGCATGCGGGTTTGAGAAGCAGCCTTCTGCCGATGTTCAAGATCGATTGCGGCCTCGCTTGCCCGTCATGCCTTTTCCAGCACAACCGGAATTACGTCGACTGCTTGCTCGCCGACCTGTCCGCCCGTCGTCTTCAGGACGCCGACGATCGGCGCGACATCCGAGTAGTCGCGGCCGTAGCCAACGGTAATGTGATCGTTGCTTGCCCGCATGCCATTGGTCGGATCGAACTCCTGCCATCCGGTGTCGCGCCCGCACCACACCTTCACCCAGGCATGCATAGCATCGGCCCCTTCCAGTCGCGGCTTTCCGCGCGGCGGAATGGTGCGCAGGAAGCCGCTGACATAGCCGGCGGGAATACCGAGACCGCGCAGGCCGGCGATCATGATATGCGAAAAGTCCTGGCACACGCCCCGCCTCAGGTCGAAGGCATCGCTCGCCCGGGTCTGCACCGTGGTCGCCTCGCCATCATAGGTGAAATCGCGATGAATGCGGTTGCACAGGTTCATGGCGGTACCGACGACAGAACTGCCGGCACTGCTCCGCGCATATCCCGTGATATCAGCGTCGACGCCGGCATGGTCGCTGGCGGCCAGAAAGTGATGCGGTGTATCAGGCGACAGCGACCGCACCGCTTCGAGTTCCTCCCTTAGCCGGCGAATGTCGGGCGACACGTCAAGCCCGGGTTCCGGCCGCGAGACCGCGACGCGCGCGCTCATCCTGATGTCGAGCGCATCATGGGCATCGCGAAAGGCGATCGACGTGACATTGTTGCCGAAGAAATCGGAAAAGTCGGAGCGTTCGCTCGGCGCCGGCGCGAACGACAGCGAAGCGGCGATCACGCGCTGCACGCCCGATATCGTCGGCGGCAGCACGCGCACCTGATGACGGCCGCCGCCCGCCGCCGCATCGTAATCGTAACGCAGATTGAGCCTGATGTCGTAGAGCATGCCAGCCTTTATCCGGACCCCGTCCTTAGCCGAAATAGGCCTTGGCGAGGCTGTTATAGAGGCCGCCGATCTCGGTGGCGAGATCGTCCAGGGCCTTCGCCGTCATGTCCGATGGCTCCTTGATGGCGATTGCGGTATTGAGCTGCAGTATCTCTTTTGCCGCCGGCGACATATGCCCCTCGCCGCCGATAGACGGCAACAGCGCGATTTCGGCCTTCAGCCGCTCGAGCTGGAACAGGATGGAGCGCGGGTTGAGCGGATCGAGCACCAGGAGGTCGATCACCGTGCGCCTGCCGGCCTGCACCGGATACTGCCGCCGGTGGGTCATCACGCTGTCGCCGATCTCCAGCATCATGTCGAGCGCGCCTTCGGGCGCCGCAGCCCCGGTCAGCCGGGCGAGCGTGCGGGCGATCTGGATGCCGCGTTCCAACCGCCGGCCGATCTCCAGGAAGCGCCAGCCGGTGAAGCGGTACATATTCTCATGCAGCAGGCCCGAAAACCCGGCGAGCTTGCGCAGGATGACCGTCATCGCCCGCGTCGCGTCATCGCCCGGCGCCACCGTTGTCGCGAATTGATGAATCGTCTTCGACAGATCGTTCAGCGCCAGCCAGCCGTCGGGCGAGAAGCGGTCGCGGATCTGCCCGGCGCTGTAGACGGCGCTGTCCAGCGTGCCGATCAGCCCCGGCGGGATCGCCGCCGCGACGTCGATGCCGAACGGTTCGAGATGGTCTCTGATATCGGCAAGCAAAGGCATGTCGGGGTCGGAGGCCTCGGCCAGCCGCACGTGATAGGCGCGCAGGATGCGCACCGTGTCTTCCGATCGCTCGATATAGCGGCCGAGCCATGTCAGGTTTTCCGCTGCGCGGCTGGGCAGGCTGCCTGGCGAGGTGCGGGTGAAGCTGTCATGCTCCTGCGGCAGCAGCGTCTCGCGCTCCACCGGCCCGTCGCTGACCACCCATACATCCGCCGCTTGGCCGCCGCGCTGCATGGCGATTGCGGTCGGGTCGAGCGAAAAGCCGACACGGGCGAAACCGCCGGGCATCACCGTCCAGCCTTCCGGCGTTCGCGCCAGATAGACGCGCAGGGCTGCCGGCCGCGGCTCAAGCCAGCCGCCGACATAGACCGGCGTGGTCGAAAGCGTTACCGCTTCCTGTCCGACGAAGGCGCCGCCGTCCCGTTCGATCCGGGCTATCAATTCGGCCCGTGCCCCGGCAACCAGCGCCGAGCCCAGCCTGGTGCAACCGTCATCCTCGAAGGCAAGCCGCGTCGACAGCGCCGGACCGATCACCATGCGGTCGAGGTTGGCCAGCACATGGTCACGGTCCGCGTCCCGCCCGCACCACCATGTCGCGACGCTCGGCAAGAGAAGCTCCTCGTTGCGCAATTCGCGCGAAATTTTTGGCAGGAAGGCGAACAGCGCCCGCGTTTCCATCAGCCCGGAGCCGAGCGCGTTGACGGCTGAAACGGCTTCCCGGCGGATCGCCTCGACCAGCCCTGGCGTGCCGATCTGCGAATCCGGCCGCAACTCCAGCGGATCGGCGAAGGCCGCGTCGAGCCGCCGCCACAGCACGCTGACCGGCATCAGCCCGGAAACCGTGCGCACCATCAATCGACCGCCGGAAACGGTCAGATCCTCGCCTTCGAGCAGCATGATGCCGAGATAGCGGGCGATATAGGCATGCTCGTAATAGGTTTCGTTGAGCGGCCCCGGCGTCAGGATGGCGACACGGCCGCCCGATACCTTGGCCATGCCGTTCAGCGCGTCGCGAAAGCGACGGAAGAAGCCGGCAAGGCGGTGCACATGCATCTCGCCATAAATGTCGGACAGCGCACGCGTGGTGGCGACGCGGTTTTCCAGCGCAAAGCCGGCCCCCGACGGCGCCTGCGTGCGGTCGCCCAGCACCCACCAGCGGCCATCCGGTCCACGACCGAGCTCGAAAGCGCAAAAGTGCAGGAAATGGCCGCTGGCCGGTCTGGTGCCGACGACGGGGCGCAAATATTCCGGGCTGGCCGCGATCAGCCCCGCCGGCAGGATGCCTTTCCCGACCAGGTGGTTCGGCCCGTAGATATCGGCAATCGTTTCCTCGAAAAGTTCGGCCCGCTGGACCAGGCCGGCACTGATCGCGGCCCATTCCTGCTCCTCTATCAGGAGAGGCACATGCGCCAGCGGCCATTCGCGCTCATTGGCGCCGGCCTGATCGTAGAGACGGTAATAGACTCCGGCGTCGCGCAGATACTGGTCGGCGCGGGCAAAGCGCTGGGCGAGCTCTTCAGGTCCCAGTTCTTCCAGCGCCTCGATGAACTCCTTCCATACCGGACGGGGATTGCCTGATGCATCGACCATCTCATCGACGACGCCGTCAATCGGCTGGTAATGCTCCAGCAGGTTGTGCGGCCGGCCGCGTATTTCCTTGTGATTCCCCTTTGCCATGGCTGATCAGAGTCTTGCAGGCCGCCGCAGGTCAAGGGTCATCGGGAAATCCTCAGAGGCTTGTTCGTCGCGCAACACGTAGGCGGACGGCGTATGGCCACGCGGCTCGAAGCGGGCAAGCCGTCGCGCCTCCGCTTCATTGCCGTTGACTGGGAAAGTGTCGTAGCTGCGCCCGCCGGGATGTGCGACATGGTAGACGCAGCCGCCGACCGCCCGGCCCGACCAGCGATCGTAGATGTCGAAGACCAGGGGCGTGTTGACCGGCAGCGCCGGATGCAGCCCCGATGCCGGCTGCCACGCCTTGAAACGGACGCCCGCCACCGCGGTCTCTCTGGTGTCGGTCACCTTCATCGGCACGATACGGCCGTTGCAGACGACGGCGTGACGCTCCGGATTGAGCCCTTCGGTCTTCACCTGCAGCCGCTCGACCGAGGAATCGACGAAGCGCACGGTGCCGCCGATGGCGCCCTGCTCGCCCATGACATGCCACGGCTCCAGCGCCTGCCGCAGCTCCAGCTTGATGCCGGCATGCTGGACCTCGCCGCAGAACGGAAAGCGGAATTCGAGCTGCGCGTCGAACCATTCGGGACGGAACTCGAAGCCGTTCAGCTTTAGGTCGTCCAGCACGTCGAGAAAGTCAGCCCAGACATAATGCGGCAGCATGAAACGGTCATGCAACGACGTGCCCCAGCGCACGAAGCGGCCCTCGAGCGGGTTCTTCCAGGCGCGAGCGATAATGGCGCGCACCAGCAGTTGCTGCGCGAGACTCATGCGCGCATTGGGCGGCATTTCGAAACCGCGGAACTCGACCAGCCCCAGCCGGCCGGTCGGGCCGTCCGGCGAAAACAATTTGTCGATGCAGATTTCCGAGCGGTGGGTGTTCCCCGTCACGTCGGTCAACAGGTTGCGGAACAGCCGGTCGACCAGCCACGGCAGGGGTGCCGCGCCCTGGTTCGGATGCGGCACCTGAGCCATCGCGATCTCGAGCTCGTAGAGCGAATCGTGGCGCGCCTCGTCGAAGCGTGGCGCCTGGCTGGTCGGACCGATGAACAGACCCGAGAATAGATAGGATAGCGACGGGTGCCGCTGCCATTGCAGCACCAGGCTCTTCAGCAAATCGGGGCGGCGCAGAAACGGACTGTCGTTGGGTGTCGCGCCGCCGACGACGACATGATTGCCGCCGCCTGTGCCGGTATGACGGCCGTCGATCATGAACTTGTCGGCGCCGAGGCGCGTCTGCCGCGCCTCCTCGTAGATCGCGGTAGTCGTCGCCACGCAGTCCTGCCAATTCGCAGCCGGATGGATGTTCACTTCAATGACGCCGGGATCCGGAGCCACACGGATGACGTTGAGGCGCGGATCGTGCGGTGGGCCGTAGCCCTCGATATGCACCGGCAGGCCGATAGTTTTTGCCGCGTTCTCGGCCGCCGCGACCAGTTCGAGATAGTCTTCCAGCGCCTCGACCGGCGGCATGAACACACAAAGCCGTCCGTCGCGCGGCTCGACCGACAGCGCTGTGCGCACCGCGCCGCCGATCTCGGTGATCTCCTGTTCGACACGGTCCTGCTGGCCGGTCGCGGCGGTGAATGACGCCGCCTGCTGGCGGCGCGCCATTTCGTCGGCGCCTTCAAGTTCGGCCAGTGCCGCCTCCGGCACAGGGGCAGCTCCCGGCAACATCGCCTCGCGCACCGGCAATGGCCCGCGCGGCAGCGAAGGATCGACCGGCACGATGTAGGGGAACTGCGCCGGCGGCACATGGGGAAGCGTGCCGAGCGGCAGGCGGTAGCCGACCGGTGAATCGCCCGGCACCAGGAACAGCCTGCCGCGCCGCGTTTTCCATCTCTCCGAACGCCAGCGCGGTCCCGACGCCTGGCTGTTCCAGCGCTGGACAGGCAGTACATAGCCCGACGGCTTGGTCAGGCCCCGTTCGAACACCCGCGCCATGCGGCTGCGCTCCTCGGGGTCGTCCAGCTTCGAATTGGACGGATCGACATTCTCCGGCAGCTTGCCTTCCTTGAGCAGCCACTCGGCCGGATCCTCATAGGCTTCGCTGACCATGGTGTTGTCGATGCCGAGTTCATCGGCAATCGCGGTCAACAGGCCTTCGGCCTGCTTCGGTCCGACATCTGCTTTGCTGTTCTCCCGTGCGATCAGCGATGGGTCGCTCCACACCGGCTCGCCGTCGGCGCGCCAGTACAGCGAAAAGGTCCAGCGCGGCAGGCTTTCTCCCGGATACCACTTGCCCTGCCCGTAATGCAGGAAGCCGCCCGGCGCGAAACGCTCACGCAGCCGGCGTATCAGCGCATCGGCCTTTTCGCGTTTTGTCGGGCCGACGGCGGCGGTGTTCCACTCCTCCGCCTCGAAATCGTCGATCGACACAAAGGTCGGCTCGCCACCCATGGTCAGCCGTACGTCCCCAGCCTCCAGCGCGGCGTCGACCTGCTTGCCGAGCGTATCGAGCGCCTGCCAGCTTTCGTCGGAGAACGGCTTGGTGATGCGGGGGTGCTCGGCGATGCGGTCGACCCGCATGTCGAAGCCGAACTCGACATTGGCGAAGCTCGCCATGCCGGAAATAGGCGCGGCGTTGCGGAAATGCGGCGTGGCCGCCAGCGGCACATGGCTTTCGCCGGTGAGCAGACCGGAGGTCGGGTCGAAGCCGATCCAACCGGCGCCCGGCAGATAGACTTCGCACCAGGCATGAAGATCGGTGAAGTCGATCGCCGTGCCGGGCGGACCGTCAAGCGCGACGAGGTCGGGCTTCAGCTGGATCAGGTAGCCGGAAACGAAGCGCGCGGCGATGCCGAGGTTCCTCAGGATCTGCACCAGCAGCCAGCTCGTATCGCGGCACGAGCCTTTCTTGGCGGCCAGCGTTTCCTCCGGCGAGAAAACGCCGGTTTCCATGCGCACGATATAGGCGATCTCGCGCTGCAGCCGCGCATTGAGGTCGACGACGAAATTGATGGTGTTGGTTGGGTGGCGATCGATGGTTTGCAGGAACACCGACAGCAGCGGTCCGGCCGGTTCCGGCGTCCGGTAGATGGCGAGATCGGCGCTGATCTCTTCCGGGTATTCGAACGGAAAGGTCTCGGCCGACGGCTCGACGAAGAAATCGAATGGATTATAGACCGTCATGTCGGCGACGAGGTCGACCTCGATCTTCAGTTCCGTCACCGGTTCCGGAAACACGAAGCGCGCCAGGAAATTGCCGTAGGGATCCTGCTGCAGATTGACGAAATGGTCCGCCGGCCCGACCTTCAGCGAATGGCTGAGCACCTTGGTGCGGGAATGCGGCGCCGGCTGCAGCCTGATGACCTGCGGGCCGAGGACGACCGGCCGGTCATATTTGTAATGGGTCAGGTGGTAGACGGCTGCCAGAATTGCCATGGGGCCTCGAAAGTCGGCGTTTCAAACGAATTCGCCGAACCCTGACACAAATGCTGGCCATTCTCCAAGCAGAGATGTTGCGCTGCACCTAAATTAAGCAGCGTTGCCGGCCTAGGCGTCTTTAGAAAAACGCCTGCAAGCCGGTCTGCGCCCGTCCAAGGATCAGCGCATGCACGTCATGCGTACCCTCATAGGTGTTGACCGTTTCCAGGTTCTGCGCGTGGCGCATGACGTGGTAGCCGATCTGGATGCCGTTGCCGCCATGCATGTCACGGGCCTGGCGAGCGATGTCGAGCGCCTTGCCGCAATTGTTGCGCTTGACGATCGAGATCATCTCCGGCGCCATCTTGCCTTCGTCCATTAGCCGCCCGACCCGCAGGCTACCCTGCAGACCGAGCGCGATCTCGGTCTGCATGTCGGCGAGCTTCTTCTGGAACAGCTGCGTGCCGGCCAGCGGCTTGCCGAACTGCTTGCGGTCGAGGCCATATTGGCGGGCCCGGTGCCAGCAATCCTCCGCCGCGCCCATCGCCCCCCAGGAGATGCCGTAGCGCGCGCGGTTGAGGCAGCCGAACGGCCCCTTCAGGCCCGACACATTTGGCAGCAGCGCGTCTTCGCCGACTTCGACGCCTTCCATCACCACTTCGCCGGTGATCGACGCGCGGAGACTGAGTTTGCCGTCGATCTTCGGCGCCGACAGCCCCTTCATGCCTTTTTCCAGGACGAAGCCGCGAATCTCGTTGTCCTGCGCGCCCGCACTCTTGTCGGACAACTTCGCCCAGACGACAAACACGTCGGCGATCGGCGCGTTGGAGATCCACATTTTCGTGCCGGAGATCTTGTAGCCGTTCGCCGTCTTTTCGGCCCGCGTCGTCATGCCGCCGGGGTCGGAACCGGCATCCGGCTCGGTCAGGCCGAAGCAGCCGATCCATGCGCCTGACGCCAGCTTCGGCAGGTATTTCTTGCGCTGCGCCTCCGAGCCATAGGCATGGATCGGATACATCACCAGCGACGACTGCACGCTCATCATCGAGCGATAGCCCGAGTCGATGCGCTCGACTTCGCGCGCCACAAGCCCATAGGTGACGTAGTTGGCGCCGAGCCCGCCATATTCTTCCGGAATGGTGATGCCGAGCAGCCCGACCTCGCCCATCTCGCGAAAGATCCCGGCATCCGTCTTTTCCTCGAGATAGGCTTCCTCAATCCTGGGAGCGAGCTTGTCGGCGGCGAATGCCGCTGCGCCATCGCGCACCATCCGCTCGTCTTCCGAAAGTTGGTCCTCGATCAGGAAAGGATCATCCCAGACGAATGCGTTCTTGTCGGCGGCCATGGCCTCGGTCTCCAGATCACGGAATTGGGCGGCTTATCGGCTTCCGGCTCGAAAAAATCAAACGAAATTGCTTCGCCATTAATGAGCGCTAGTAATGGATCATGAACGTGCAGCGCCGCCTTTTGCCTGGTATCGGCGCCCTTGCCGCCTTCGAGGCGGGCCCGGCCGATGCAGAGCCGCGGCGCCTATTACCTCGTCGTGCCGCACGACAAGCGCGGCCATCCGCCGGTCGCAAAAAACCCGCCTCTTGGGCGGGTCAGTGGCGCACATGTGCATTAGGCCTGAATCATTAGCATAGCTGCCGGCACAAAGCAAGAACAAACATGCTCTACCTCCGGGCAATCACCTCAAGTTGGCGCTGCCCCTCATTGCCCTGCCGGGCATCTGTTAGCTCTTCCTTCTCCCCTTGTGGGAGAAGGTGGATCGGCGCGTAGCGCCGAGACGGTTGAGGGGTGTTGGACGGAGTGCTGTCGGTGCCAAGCTGGAACACCCCTCATCCGACCTCGCTTCGCGAGGCCACCTTCTCCCACAAGGGGAGAAGGAAGAGCCGCGCTGCTTGCGCCGTCACTATACGGGGGAAGGTGCCGGCAGCGGGCAGCGCCGACATCGACAGCGCCAGTTTCTCTTTGGCCGATCTATCAGCTACTTTCGCTTCATCGCCTCCGCCAACGCAGCGCCGAAAGCGCCCTGTTGCGCCGGCCGCTCCGGCTGGCGCTGCGGCGCCGGCGCGCGCGGCGCCGGTCTGTTGCCATTGTCGCGCGGCTTCGGTGTGCCGCCGTCAGCATCCCTGCGCATCGACAGGCCGATGCGCTTGCGTTTGATGTCGATGTCGACGACGCGCACCTTGACCACGTCGCCGGCTTTCACCACCTCATGCGCGTCCTTGACGAAACGGTCGGCCAGTTGCGAGACATGCACCAGGCCGTCCTGATGCACGCCGATATCGACGAAGGCGCCGAACGCGGCGACATTGGTGACAGTGCCCTCCAGCAGCATGCCTGGCTTCAAATCCTTGATGTCATCGACGCCGTCGGCAAAGGTCGCGGTCTTGAAGCCGGGGCGCGGATCGCGGCCGGGCTTTTCCAGTTCCGCCAGTATGTCTCGCACCGTCGGCAGGCCGAACCGCTCATCGACGAAGACACGCGGATCGAGCGCCTTTAGAGCGGCACTGTCGCCCATCAGCGAACGGAGGTCACGTCCGCAGGCGGCGACGATCTTTTTCGCCACGCCATAGGCTTCCGGATGCACGGCCGAGGCATCGAGCGGTTCGGTGCCGTTGGGAATGCGCAGGAAGCCGGCGCATTGCTCGAACGCGCGGGGTCCAAGGCGAGAGACCTTCAACAGGTCACGGCGGCTGGCGAAGGGGCCGGCCGCGTCACGGTGCGCAATGATCGCCTCGGCCAGCGATGCGCCAAGACCCGAAACCCGCGCCAGAAGCGGCGCCGAGGCGGTGTTGAGGTCGACGCCGACGGCATTGACCGCGTCCTCGACCACCGCTTCCAGCGAGCGGCCGAGCCGATACTGGTCGACGTCATGCTGATACTGGCCGACGCCAATCGACTTCGGCTCGATCTTGACCAGTTCGGCGAGTGGATCCTGCAGCCGCCGCGCGATCGACACCGCACCGCGCAGCGACACGTCGAGGCCGGGAAATTCCGCCGCTGCAGTTGCCGAGGCGGAATAGACCGAAGCACCCGCTTCGCTGACGATGACCTTGAGCGGCTTCGGCCCAGAATCCGACGGCATGTCCGACAGCATGTCGGTCACCAGCCTTTCCGTCTCGCGGCTGCCGGTGCCATTGCCGATGGAAATCAACTCGACCTTGTGCAGGCGGATGAGCTTTGCGAGTTCGGCTTGCGTGCCGCGCACATCGCTCCTTGGCGGAAACGGATAGACCGTCGTCGTCGCCAGCAGCTTGCCGGTACCGTCCACCACCGCCACCTTGACGCCGGTGCGGATGCCGGGGTCGAGCCCCATCGTGGCCCGCGAGCCGGCCGGGGCGGCGAGCAGCAAATCCTTCAGATTGCGGGCAAAGACATGGATCGCCTCCTCCTCGGCCCGCTCGCGCAGATCCCGCATCAAATCGAGCGTCAGGTGCAGCGACAGCTTTATGCGCCAGGTCCAGCCGGCCACCTCCATCAGCCAGCGGTCGCCCGGCAGCTGGCGGCCGACGGCGTAGGCGTCGGCGATCATCCGTTCGACCGGCTTCACCGGTGAAGCGTCGTCGGCATCGACTTCGATATCGAGCGACAGCACCTCTTCGTTGCGACCGCGCAGCATCGCCAGGGCGCGATGGCTGGGCACGTTGGCCCAGCGCTCGACATGGTCGAAATAGTCGGAGAATTTCGCGCCGGCTTCCTGCTTGCCGTCGACGACGCGCGACCGCATGAAGGCGCGTTCCTTCATGTAGGTCCGCAGCCTGCCGACCAGATCGGCATTCTCGGCGAACTGCTCGGACAGGATGTCACGCGCGCCCTCGAGCGCCGCCTTGGCGTCGGCCACCTCTTCACTGATGTAGGCCAGCGCCAGCTCGGCGGGCACCGCCGCGCGATCGGCAAGGATGGCCTCGGCCAGCGGTCCCAGCCCACGCTCGCGCGCGATCTCGGCCTTGGTCCGGCGCTTCGGCTTGTAGGGCAGATAGATGTCTTCGAGTCCCGCCTTGGTGGCGGCCGCTGCGATCTTGGCTTCAAGCTCTTCGGTCAGCTTGCCCTGGTCGCGGATCGAACCGAGGATGGTGTCGCGACGCGCGTCGAGCTCGCGCAGATAGACGAGCCGCTCGGCCAGCAGGCGCAGTTGCGTATCGTCGAGGCCGCCGGTGACCTCCTTGCGGTAGCGCGCCACGAACGGCACCGTCGCGCCTTCGTCCAGCAGCCCGATCGCCGCCGCGGCCTGTTCGGGCCGGGCCGCGATCTCGGCTGCGATGATTGCTGCGATGCGCTCGGATGCCATGTCGGTCCTGCTGTCCTGTCGAAAAGAGCGGCGACCATAGGCCGGGAGATCAGCCGCGCCAACCTCGGTCTTTTCGACCGACCAAGAGGTCCACAGGAAAGCACGTTGGAAATTCGCATGGCAGAATGCGCCCACGCCTGGATTTGCCCGTGCCCCTCAGACGTTCGCGCTGCCCTCGCCAATTTCCAGCGTTGCAAATAAGCGCCGACTTTTGCGTTCAGCCCCTTCTCCCCGTCACTATACGGGGAGAAGGTGCCGGCAGGCGGATGAGGGGCAGCGCCGACATTGCCAGTCGTATACGATTGGGCTGCTAGACCATCCGGCTCAGCGCTTCGAAGAAGGCGACCATGTCGAGATCGAGCGGCTCGTCGACCGGTTCCGGCTGTGACGACATCTTGGCGATGACGACCTCCGCCTTGGGATTGACGTAGAGCCACTGGCCGTGGATGCCGATGCCGCAGAAGGCGCCGCTTGCCGCGCCGGTCTGGTACCATTTGTTGCGGTAGCGGCCTTGCGGGAAGAGGAATGCCATCGCGCCACGCTGCCAAGCCTCGCTGTCTCCGCCTATGCTGACTGTGTCGCGCACCCAGGCTTCCGGCACGATGCGGCGACCATCGGCCATGCCGCCCTGCCGCATCATCTCACCGACACGCGCCAGGTCGCGCGGCGTCACCGAAATGCCGCCGGCCGTGCGCGCTGTGCCTTCCCTGTCGACCGTCACCGACGCTTCGCTCGTTGCACCAAGCGGCAGCCAAAATTTTTCGCGCGACAGCTCTGCGAAGCGCTGGCCGGACGCGCGTTCGAGCAGGATGCCGAGCAGGTCGGAATTGGGCGAGCGATAGCGAAAGGTCCGGCCATGCGGCTCGGCAAGGCGCTGCAGCGTCAGGATGAAGTCGGCCAGGCTTTCCGTGCCGCCGCCCGGATTCCACAGCGTCGCGCGACGATAGCGGGCAAAGGCGCTTTCCGGATCGAGATAGGCTTCTTCGAAGTCGAGGCTCACGCTCATGTCGAGCACATGCCGAACGCTGGCATCACCATAGGCCGAGCCGGCAGCTTCCGGCAGATAGCGGGTCACCGGCGCCTGCGGATCAAAAATCCCCTCGCCTTCCAATATGCCGGCCAGAATCGCGGTCAGCGACTTGCTGATCGAGAAGATGATGTGGCGGGCGCCGAACTCCATATGCGGTGCGAACCAGTCGCCGACGAATTTGCCGGCTTTCATGATCGTCAGCGCGTCGCTATCGGATCGCGTGAGAAAGGCCGCAACGGTCTCCGGTCCCCCGGCCAGCGCGATCTTTTCGCCAAGCAGCCCGTCAAGATCCTGTGCCGGCGCCTCACTGCCGCTTGACGCTGCAGCGACAGTTGCGCACGGCACCAACTCGCCGACATTCTGGAACGACCACCGGCTGAACGGGCTTTCGCGCCAGTTGCCGAGTAGCACCTGGTTGCGGCCAAAGCCATATCTGGTCTCGAACGCGGTCTTGCCGGTCATGGCGTTTCCTTCCGGTTTTCTTTGGAACTCAGGCCAGCGCGGCGGCGATCGCGTGCACGGCTTTCAGCGTCGCCACCGAATAGGCGATGTCGGTGAAATCCGGGTAGCTCGAAAGCTTCACCACAACCATTCTCGTGTTCCAGTCAATATGGATCAGCTGCCCGAACACCCCCTCGCACATCAGCGCGCGAGAGCGAGGGTCCTCGATCCAGAACTGGTTGCGGTAGCTGCCTCCCGGCAGGCTGGGATTGAAATCCGGTCCATGCCTGCCGGTGCGCGTCGCCTCGATCCAGTCGGCCGGCACGACGCCGCCGCCATTGTCGAGGATCAGCTGGCCGAAACGGCCATAGTCGCGCAGCGTGGCGTTGAAGCCGCCATCGGCGATGGCGTAGCCGGCGCTGTCGACGGTGAAGCAGGCGCTTTCATCCGCGCCGAGCTTTTGCCAGAGTTCTTCCGAAACCAGCTGCGCCAGCCGCTTGCCAGTCACCCGTTCCATGATGAAGGCGAGGACGTCGGTCTCTATCGAACGATATTCGAACGCAGCGCCATGCGGCCGGCTTGTCTCCTTGAGTCGCAGGATCAATTCGAACATATGGGACGGCCACTCGAAGGCCGGGTCGCTGCCCGGCGGCACCGGTTTCCAGCCGCTGGCGACGTCGACCTGGCCGATGTCGGAATAGCGGTCGGTGTATTCCTCGGAAAAACGCACGCCTGTCGTCATGTCGAGCACATGCTGGACGCTGGCGCCGGCCCAGCCGGTAGTTTCCAGCTCCGGCAGATAGGTCGTCACCGGCATGGCCGGATCGATCAGGCCGCGCCCGACCAGTATGCCGAACACCGAAGCGGTGACCGACTTCGCCATCGACTGCGACAAATGCAGCGTGCGCTCGGTCATGCCGTTGCAATAGCGCTCATAGGCGATCTTGCCGTCCTTGAGCACGAGAAACCCGTCCGTATAGGTTTCGTCCAGCAGCCCGGCCAGCGTCGTCGGCTGACCCGTGCTGTCGCTCACCGGCAGCGCGTCGAGATCGACCTCGCTCCGCTCGAACCGGCGGCGATGGCCATTGCCGCGCCAGACTTCGACGGTCGGCAGGGTTTCGCGGATGTGCTGGAACGCCCAGCGGTTCCATGGCGGCCGGTCCCAGTCGAGCTTCGGCGGCACCATCTTGGGTGGCGAGCCCTGCATGATCGGCGGCACCGGTTCACTGTTACGGTAGGAGGTCATGAGATGCGTCCCGGCAAACATGAAAACGGACCCGGCGGCTGCAGCCGCCGGGTCCGTCAACGATGCGATCACTTCTGCAGTTCGGTCCAGATCCTGGTGTAGAGTGCCTGCACGTCGGGCGCGCAGTTCAGCATGAACTTGCCCTTGTCGGCGAACTCGGCCGGGATGTTGACCTCCGGCGCCGTTTTCATGTCCTCAGGCATGAAGGCTTCCGATCCCTTGATGCCGTTGGCGTAGCGCGCGAAAGACGAGATCAGCGCGGCGTTCTTTGGATCCATGACGAAGTTCTGGAACAGCTTGGCGTTCTCGACGTTCTTGGCGTCCTTCAGCACCGCGAGATTGTCCATCCAGATCGGATAGCCCTCCTTCGGATAGCCATAGACGATGTCCTTGTTCTGCAGGCGGGAGCGGAACGATGCGCCGTTCCAGTCGACGCTGGCGGCGAAGTCGCCCTTGGCGAACTTCTCGACCGTGCCGTAATCCATGGAGATCCATTTCGGCTTTGCCGCCACCAGCGCATCGCGCACCTTCTTCAGCACCTCCTTGTCGCCGGTGCACGGCTCGCCGCCGATATATCTGATGGCGAGATGCATGACGTCGGCCATCTCGGGAACGACGTTGATCTTGCCGACCAGTTCCGGCGGCGGGTCCATGAAGATCGCCGAGGTATTGGGATCGCCCTTGTAGACTGAGGTGTTGACGGTGACGCCGGTCGTGCCCCACTGCCACGGCACGGTGTATTTGCGGCCCGGATCGAAGGGAACATCGACCCATTTCGGATCCATGTTCTTGAAGTTCTCCATCTTGTTCGGCTCCGTCTCCAGGAGCAGCCCTTCCTGGATCCAGATCGGCACGAAGCTCGCCGAAGGCACCACGACGTCGAAGCCGCTGCCGCCCTGCCTGATCTTGGCCAGCGCCGTGTCGTTGGAATCGTAGTCGGTGACGGTCACCTTGACCTTGTATGTCTCCTCGAATTTCTTGACGAGCTCGGGGCTGGTGTAGTTGCCCCAATTGTAAATGTTGAGTTCGCCGTCGGCGCGGGCGAGACCCGCCGAGGCGAACAGCGCGGCGCTGAGTGCCGTCGCAGTCAGTTTCCACTTCATCGTTTCTCTCCTGTCACTCGTGATCCTTCTTCCTGCTGATGAAAAAGAAGACGGTGACGATCAAGATCGAGATCAGCAGGAACACCGTCGAAATTGCGTTGATTTCCGGCGTGATAAAGCGCCGGAACTGGCCGAGCATGTAAGTCGGCAACGTGTCCTGGCCGCCGGACTTGACGAACTCGGTGATGACGACGTCGTCCAGCGAGATGACGAAGGCCAGCATCAGCCCGGCAAGGATGCCTGGCCACAGCAGCGGAAAGGTGACGCGCCGAAAAGCCTTCCAGGGAGTCGCGTAGAGGTCGGCCGCCGCGGTCTCCAACGACAGATCCATGCTCTCGAGCCGCGCCCGGATCGGCAGATAGGCAAAGGGAATGCAAAAGGCGGTATGCGCCGCCATCAAATAGCCCAGCCCCGAATAGCCGGTCCAGATCTTGATGCGCGAGAAGAAGATCAGCAGCGCTACAGCGGTGACGATCTCCGGCACCATCAGCGGCTGGTTGATGAAGGCGTATTTGAAGCCGAGGCCGGGATAGGGCTTGGTTCGTGTCGTGGCGAGTGCAGCCATGGTGGCGACGATGGTGGCAACAGTCGCGGCGACCAAAGCGATCTGTAGCGACCGGATGGCGGCATCGACGACCTGGTTGTTGTTCCAGGCCTGGTAGAACCAGCGCAGCGACACGCCTTCCCAGACCGCGATCGAATTGCCTGAATTGAAGGCATAGACAACAAGCGTGACGATCGGCAGGTACAGCGCGAAGAAGCAGATCATTGCGATGGTGGTGAAGCCGGTCTGCCGGCGGATGTCGAAGCGGCTAGCCATGCGCGCCACCCCGGCGCCCGACGGCGCGGACATATAACAGCAGCGCGACCATCACGATCGCCATCAGCGACAGCGACAGCGCCGAGCCGAGCGGCCAGTTGCGGCCCTGCCCGAACTGCAGCTCGATCAGATTGCCGAGCATCATATTCTTCGACCCGCCGAGCACGCGCGGGGTGACATAGGCGCCCAGCGCCGGGATGAAGACGAGGATCGAGCCGGCGATGATGCCGGGCTTGACCAGCGGGATGATGACCCGCCTCAACACCTGGAAGCGGTTGGCGTAGAGATCGTAACCCGCCTCGACCAGCCGGAAGTCGATCTTTTCCATGCTGGCATAGAGCGGCAGCACCATCAGCGGCAGATAGACATAGGTCATGCCGACCATCAGCGCGAAATCGGTGAACATCATCTGGATCGGCTGGCTGATGATGCCGAGCTTGATCAGCACCGTGTTGGCGATGCCCTCGTTGCGGATCACCTCCTGGATGGCGAAGGTGCGGATCAAGAGATTGGTCCAGAACGGGATGGTGATCAGGAACAGCCAGATGTCGCGCTGCCGCGCCGGCCGGGTGGCGATGAAATAGGCGGTCGGGAAACCAAACAGCAGCGTCAGGATCGTTGTCATGAACGACAGCTTGGCCGAGCGCCAGAAGATCGACAAATGCGCGTCGGCGAAGGCCAGCGTATCGTCGAAGATGTCGCGCTGCATCAGCACCGACAGCCAGCCGTCGGTCGAGAATTTCCACACCACGTCGCCATACGGCCCAGGCGTCAGGAAGGAGTAGACAACGACGATCAGCAGCGGGCCGGTCGCGGCGAGAAAGATGATGATCAGTGCCGGCGCCGACAGCAGCCAGCGATCGCGGATCTCTCGGCGTTCGGCGTCCTTGGCGACCTGTTCCGCGCTCTCCATCAATCCCTCAGCACTTGCGCGGCGTCGTTGCCGATCGAAATGCCGACCTTGTCTCCCCGCTCGAAACCGCAGCCGGCGCTGCGCGTGTTCTGCTGGCGCACGGTGAAGGTCTCGCTGCTGTCCAGGCGAACATGGATGTGCGTGTCGGTGCCGAAATAGACGATGTTTTCGACCGTGCCCGACAGGTCGCCCTTGCCGCTGGTCAGCTTGGCATGTTCGGGCCTGACCACCACGGTGGCATTGTCCTTCGGCTGGAAGCCTTCTGCCACGGTCGCGTCGATCGTCGCGCCGGATTTGAGCGTTGCGCGTGCCTTGCCGTTGCCCATGCCGGTTATGGCTGCCGTGAGGAAATTGGTTTCGCCGATGAAGTCGGCGACGAAGCGCTCGGCCGGCTTGTCATAGATATCCCATGGCGTGCCGACCTGCAGGATCTTGCCCGACGACATCACCGCGATGCGGTCCGACATGGTCAGCGCTTCTTCCTGGTCGTGGGTGACGAAGATGAAGGTGATGCCGGTCTCGTGCTGCAGCCGCTTCAGCTCGATCTGCATCTCCTTGCGCAGCTTGAAGTCGAGCGCCGACAGCGGCTCGTCGAGCAGCAGCACTTTCGGCTGCGGCGCGAGAGCCCGCGCCAGCGCCACGCGCTGCTGCTGGCCGCCGGAAATCTGGCTGGTGCGGCGGTTGCTCAGCGCTTCCATCTTGACCAGCTTCAGCATCTCGGCGACCCGCGCCTTGACTTCGGCCTTGGGCTTGCCGAGCATTTCGAGGCCGAAGCCGATATTCTCGGCCACCGTCATATGCGGGAACAGCGCATAGTTCTGGAACACGGTATTGACCGGCCGCTTGAACGGCGGCAGCGGCGCGATGTCCTGGCCGTGCAGCAGGATCTCGCCGGCGCTGGGGAAATCGAAGCCGGCGATCAGCCGCAAGAGCGTCGTCTTCCCGCAGCCGGACGGACCAAGCAGCGTGAAGAACTCATTTTCGCGGATCGACACCGAAACCGTATCGAGGGCGGCGACCTGTGACTCCCCGGTACCGAAGACCTTGCGGACGCCACGAACTTCAATTGCACTTCTACCCGGTTGTTCCGGCACGATTACCCCATTCTTGTGTCCGCTCTTCTGGCGGATCCAGTTCCCACTCGATTGTCAGCACACGGCGCATGGCTTGGCAAGCCTACGTCTGAATGTCGACCATACATCTGAATGTCGATTCAGAACGCAATTCCCGTGCCACCGTCAGGCCTGGTAGGTAATCTTGCCGCCGCAGACCGTCGTCACCGGCCGCACCGTATGCAGCGCTTCCGGCGCGGTCGCTTCGATGTCGGCTGAGAGCACCACCAGATCGGCCATAAAGCCTGGCTTGAGGCGGCCCTTGCGATGCTCCATGAACTCGGCATAGGCGCCTTCCACCGTGTAGCCCGCTAGCGATTCATGCAACGAGAAGCTCTGGTCGGGATCGCCGTCTGCCCATGGTTTGCGCTGCACTGCCGCCTGAATGCCCAAGATCGGATCGATCGGCGACACCGGCCAGTCGGAAGCGAATACGACGCGCGCGCCGGCATTCTTCAGCGTCCGCCAGGCATAGCTCAGCGGCCAGCGGGCAGGCCCGATGCGCGACACCGTTGGTTCCAGCGGCAAGCCCATGCTGCCCGGCGGATGCGGCGGCTGCATCGAAGCAATGACGCCAAGCTCTGCGAAGCGCGGCACGTCGGCGGCGGTGACCACCTCGATGTGCTCGACCCGGTGCCGGCTGTCGCGCTTGCCGTTCGCCTTTTGCGCCGCCTCATAGCCGTCGAGCACGGAGCGCACGGCGCCGTCGCCGATCGAGTGCACCGCCATCTGCAGCCCGCGCCTGTCGACGGCCACCGCAAGGTCGATGAATTGCTGCGGCGTGAACAGCGGCTCGCCCAGCCAATCCGGACGGTCCGCATAGGGCTCGACCATCACCGCCGTCCAAGAATCGAGCACGCCGTCGTAGAACACCTTGACCATGCCCGACGACAGCCATTCGCCATTGTAGCGCTCAGCCATATCAGAGGCTTTGTCGAGCATGTCGAGCGTCATGAAGTTCTTGTAGTGGAACGGCACCTGCACCCGGCATAGCAAGCCGCCCTCGGCCTCGATCTCGGACAGGAGCTCGAGCTGGTGCAGATTGCCGTCCATGTTCTGGATCGAGGTGATGCCGTGCCTGGCGCACCATTCCAGACCTCGGCGCATGATCGCCCGGTCGCAGGCCTGCTCCGCCGGCGTCGGCTTCGGGTCCGGCTCGCCGCCGGTGGCCAGGCCGAGCCGCACGCGATCCTCGCCGGCCAGCGCGATCAGCGGCCCAAAAGCCTCGCCCTCGCGCAATTCGCCACCGGCCAGCCCGTCGTCGCCCATGACGATCTCGTTGCCGGGACCAAGCCGCTTGCCTCTCAGCAGGCCGGCCAGTTCCAACGCCTTGGTGTTCGCCCACATTGTGTGGTGGTCGGGCGCTGCCATGACGAAGGGCCGGTCCGGCAGGATGCGGTCGAGGTGATGGCGGCTGACCCGCTCCGTCGCCGACAGGATGGTATAGTCGGCGCCTTGCGCCTGCAGGACGGATAGGTCCGGCCACTTTGCGGCATAGTTGCGCACAGCGTCGCAAAGCGCATCGAAACCGTGGACGCCCATCAGTTGGAGGTGATCGAGTTCGGCCGCGCCGGCGAAAAGATGCATATGCGCTTCGATGAAGCCGGGAACGACGGAGCCGCGCTCGGCGTCGATGACGCGCGTGCCGGGTCCCTTGTGCTCCAGCACGGTCGCGCGATCTGCGATCGCAATGATTTCGCCGCCCTTGATGGCTAGGGCTTCGGCGCGGGGAGTATCGGGATCCATCGTCAACATGCTGGCGTTCTCGACGATCAGATCGGCCGATGGCGGCATAATTTTCTCCCGTTTGAGCTTAGGCTAGCAGAGTCTTGGCGTCTGGCAAGCCGTCCCGCTGCCACTCGCAACAACTGTCTGGATGCCTCTTGGCGGCGCTGAAACTCTCTGCCACAAAGCAATCCGTCAATGACGGATACGCAATCCGAAGAGCGAGCCGGTCGCCAAAATGAAGACTGTTTTCTCCCCTCTCCACGCCGGTCATGCCGGCAATTTCGAGCTCATTTCCGGCGCCATCGTGCCGGCCTTCGAGAAGCCCTCGCGCGCCGAGTTCATCAAGGCGAGGGTGGAGAGCGAAAAGCTCGGCCCGGTGCTGCCGCCCGCCACGCACGACCTCGCTGCCGCCAGGAAGGTGCATACCAGCGACTACATCGATTTCCTGCCGACCGTATGGCCGCTCTGGGAAGAGTCGGGGCGGACGGGCTCGGCCCTCCCCTTCACCTGGCCGACGCGCGGCCTGCGCGGCGATATGCGCCCCCAAAGCATCGATGCGCTGCTTGGCTTTTACTCCTTCGACGGCGGCGCCAGCTTCGTCAAAGGCACCTGGGAGGCGATCAAATCGTCCTATGATGTGGCGCTGACCGCAGCCGCCCTGGTCAAGGGCGGCGAGATATCAGCCTTCGCGCTCTGCCGGCCGCCCGGCCATCATGCCGGTGCTGCCTTCATGGGCGGCTATTGCTACATCAACAACGCCGCGGTCGTCGCGCAATGGTTCCGCGACCAGGGCGCCAGGCGCGTCTCGATCCTCGATGTCGACTACCATCACGGCAACGGCACGCAGGAGATCTTCTACAGCCGCGGCGACGTGCAGGTGCTGAACCTGCATGGCGATCCGATGACCGAATATCCTTTCTTCCTTGGCCATGCCGACGAGCGCGGCGCCGGCGCCGGCGAAGGCTTCAATGTCAACTACCCCATGCCGTTCGGCACCACATGGGATGCCTGGAATGCTTCGCTGGAGGACGCCTGCGCAAAACTTGCGGCTTACGCTCCCGAGGTCGTGGTCGTTTCGCTCGGCGTCGACACGTTCGAGAAGGACCCGATCAGCAGGTTCAAGCTGAAAACCGCCGACTATCCCAAGATTGGCCGTCGCATCGCCAAGCTCGGCCTGCCGACGCTGTTCGTCATGGAAGGCGGCTATGCCGTCGAGGAAATCGGCATCAACGCCGTCGGCGTGCTGACCGGATTCGAGGATCGGTGATGCATATCGCCCCAATGCGCGTGGTCGGGCTGTTGGCAGCCTATGACCGAGGAAGCACATCCTGCCATTCCGGATGACGGTCGATCTGCGCTTTTGCGAACGGACAAAGCGGAATGATATTGACCCCTTCGCGTCGTGCATCCTCGACCGCCTGGCGCACCATTTGCTCGCCGACCTTGCGGCCCCGCAAGGCTGCTGGGACTTCCGTATGGTCGATGATGATCAGTCCCTCGCCGGCCCGGCTATAGGTCATCTCGGCTTCGACGCCATCGATGACCATCCGGTAGCGTCCCTTGGATGCGCCATCCTCTCGTTCAACCTTTTCGTCGGTCGATAAAGTGGCCTTCGGCAGCTCGGCGTGTGGCGGCCGCACCTGCCCCGGCCGCCCTTGCAGGCACTCCAGCAGATCGCGGTCCCATCCTCCGAGATCGGCGGCGGCCTCGTAGGTCGAGACGAGAAACGCCAATAGCGTCTCGTCGCCATCGGCCGCCGACTGCACGGCATCGTAGGGCAGGATGAACTCCGACAGGCCGTCATGCCAGAACGCCGCATCCGGCCGGACCGATGCGCCTCGAAAGCCGTTCGGCGTCGGATAGGCGTAGGCGTAGAAGGCGGGATAATCGATGCCGCCGCCGCCCGGCCAGAAGCCTGCCGAGGAGACCTCGCGGTCGTAGGCCTCCTGCGTCACGTGGTCCGGCAATGCCGGAATGCCGCCCGGATGGAGAGGAGCACGCCTCCCTGAGAAGCGCGTGACGGCCAGATCGAGAGCGCCCCAGAACAGGTGAACCGGGCTGGATTTGCCGAGAAAGGAGGTCCGGAACGTCTTGAAGACCCTGTCGACCGACGCCAACGCGTGATGGAAGCGTTGAACGGCGTCGCGGTCATAGGGCCGTTCGCGATGATCCTCGTTGAACGGCACCGGGTTCGGCACCTCGTTCGGCTGGCCGTTGAAAGTCGGCGCGGCGATCTGCAAGTATAGATGCAGTGCGGAACACGTCTCGCGCCAACTGAGGTAGTCGAGGTGGGGCCACTTGTTGCTCATTTTCGCTGTCTCCATTCTGCATTCAACCGGCACGCGACGTCGTTCATGCCGTCCTAGACCGCCCGAGCCGTGTCCGCGCGATCACCTTATCAGCGCCGGTCAGTCCGGAAGAGGAATTTGCTCATCCCGGTCATCGATCGGGAGATCGAAGCGTCCCTTGTTCTCAGCGCGCCATTCGACCTTGAGTGCTACCCGCCCGACGACGGCCCGAACTAGTGAGCAGCCGTCTCTGCAACTAGCCACGCAATGCGCCAAGCTGTGTCGCGGAAAGTGGAACGTGCCGGCAATAAATGTCGCGGAGAGACTGTTTCGAAATTCGCTCTGGCGAGTCATATGGTGGTGGTTCGAGAACCGGCGCGCAGCGGACATTAGAGCGCGGCGCGTCCAATTGGACGCGCAAAAGGACGCTCTAACACTTTGCATTTGCGCATGATCCTTTCCGGAAACCGAAACCGGTTTCCGGGGTCATGCGCTGGTCCGTGAGCACCGGAAGCGCAGAAAACGCCATCAGATGGCCGCCAGAGTAGAGTTTCCAAACGGTCTCTGAGGCCGGTGGCCCGCAGGCGAGCGCCTCGTCTGCCAAAAGCTTCGCGGATGTCAGTGCTTTACCGGTCGAGACCCCAGAGGTGGGGATTTCGTTCGAAATGCTCGATCAGCATTTCGGTGAGTATGCGTATCTTGCGTGCCGGGTGCTGACCCGGCGGGCGGACGACATACGCGGCCCCCGAAGGCACCGGATAGCGTGTCATGATCGGGACCAGCGCGCCGGAGGCCACATATTCATGTGTGATGCAATCAGGGAGCCAGGCGATGCCGAGACTTGCCGCCGCCGCGGCGGCAAGCGCCGTGGCGCTGTCGGCCTTGAACCTGCCCTGCGGCTGGACCGTGACGATCTTGTCGCCATCCATGAACTGCCAGGCTTCGGTTCCCTGCATGAGGGCCTGATGGGTGACGAGTTCGTCCAGCGTTTCGGGTGATCCGTGCGCTTTGATATAATCCGGGCTGGCGACAAGCTTTCCATGGATTGGCCCGACGCGCTTCGCGATCAGGTTGGAGTCCTGAAGGTAGGCGCCCCGGATCGCGCAATCGAAACCCTCTGCGATGAGATCGACGAAGCGATCGCTGTAGGAGGTATGAATGTGAAGCTGCGGGTGCTGGCGCGCCATGTCCGCGAGCACCGGGGCGAAGTGGGTTGGGCCGAAAGTAAGCGGCATGGCAACCCTCAGGCGGCCGCGAAGGTCGCCGGTCGGGAGGATCGTTTCCTTGGCGGTGTCGATCTCGGCGCTGGCTCTGGCCGCATGGTCCCTGAACGTGATCCCCGCTTCCGTGAGCGCGGCGCCGCGGGTCGTTCGTGCAAGCAACTGAACGCCAAGCTCTGCTTCAACCCGAAAGAGCCGTCGACTGACGATTGACTTGGAGACGCCAAGCCGGCGCGCGGCGGCCGATACGCCCCCGGCATCGGCCACTGCGACAAATGTCTGTAGGTCTTCGATGTCCATTCCGGCGTTCCTTATTTCGCGACACAGCTTGCCCGACCATGGCACTACCGCACCACCAAAAGGAACAGCAAATTGCGTCCAGGCAACGTCGCCCGCTGGCGGATGTCTCCCGTGAACCCATCGCCGTCCATAGCGGCAGAGAAAGGAAGTTTTGATGACCCCTCGTAACGGCCTCGATTCGCTTCTTCGTCCCGAAGATTCGGTCCTCGTTCTGATCGATCACCAACCTTATCAACTCGCGAACCTGAACAGCCACGATCCGCACATGGTGGTCAACAACACGACCGCGCTGGCGAAGCTAGCAAAAACCTTCAATGTTCCAACCATTCTCACCAGCGTGATCGCGGCGCGCGGTGGACTTCTCTTTAAGCAGATCACCGACGTATTTCCGGACCAGGAAGTCATCGATCGCACCTGGGTGAACACCTGGCAGGACGAGAATGTGGTGAACGTCGTCAAGGCGACCGGCCGCAAGCAGCTGATCATCGCCGGCCTGTGGACCGAGGTCTGCGTCGCAATGCCTGTGATCCAGGCCGCCGGCGAAGGCTGGGACGTGACCGTGATCACCGACGCGTCGGGCGGGATTTCGAAGGAGTCTCACGAAGTTGCCATCCAGCGAATGATCGCGGCCGGCGCGAACGTGATGACCGTGATGGCGCTCGCTGGCGAATGGCAACGCGATTGGGCGCGCACCGAGCATGTCGAGGAACTGACCGAGATTCTCGTCCAGCACTTCGGCGGCAGCGGCATCGCGTATCTTTGGGAGCAGCAGCTTCTCAACACGCCAGTAGCTGGCTGATCCCGGTCGGCATGGCGAGCATTTCGGTGAGGGTCGGAATCGATCCGTTTGCCGGCCCTCGCCACCCTCACCTCACAGGGAAGCCTTCTACCGAAACAAATCCGTTCATGTGCGGCGACTGCGTGTGATCCCACCCGCCGCCTTTTGAACAACTCGCGGAGACTCCTCGATGCCTCCCACCTTCACCCTCGGCCTGCCGCTCAACCGCCGCGACGTCCTGATCTCGGCCTCGTCGCTTTTCACCATGGCTGGCCGCTCTGCTCCGACGACTGGGACGCCCAGATGCTTTTCTTCCTGTCGAAGGGCTATCGTGTCGTCGCGCATGACCGGCGCGGCCACGGACGCTCGGAGCAGGTCGCCGACGGTCACGACATAGATCACTACGCGGCCGACGCGTTTGCCGTCGCCAAGGCGCTGGACCTGAAGAACGCGGTTCACATCGGCCATTCCACGGGTGGCGGCGAAGTGGCGCGGTACGTGGCGCGACATGGCGAACCTGCGGGCCGGGTGGCCAAAGCCGTCCTCGTCGCCGCCATTCCGCCGCTGATGCTGAAGACCGACGACAACCCCGAAGGCACGCCGATGGAGGTCTTCGACGGCTTTCGGACGGCACTGGCCGGCAACCGTGCACAGTTCTTCCGCGACGTCCCGTCCGGCCCGTTCTACGGCTTCAACCGCGAGGCGCGGCGTCCATGAAGGCGTGATCCAGAACTGGTGGCGGCAGGGCATGATGGGGAGCGCCAAGGCGCACTACGATGGCGTCAAGGCTTTCTCGGAAACCGACCAGACCGAGGACCTCAAGGCGATCACCGTGCCGACGCTGGTGCTGCACGGTGAGGACGACCAGGTCGTTCCGATCGCCGCCTCGGCTTTGAAGGCGGTCAAGCTGCTGCCGAACGGCACGTTGAAGACCTATCCCGGTTTCTCTCATGGCATGCTGACGGTGAATGCCGACGTGCTGAACGCCGACCTTGTGGAGTTCGTCACCAGCTAAGGTGCCGGCGGGGACGGCTCCCAGCCTTGTCAAGGAGTTAGAGCGCGCCGCTTCCTCGGGCCCTCCCCCATCTCGACAAGCCTGGTTGACGGCAAAGAGTGGATCGATCGTCATTGTCTGCTCTCCGGCGCGTAGTGGAGGATGACAACACCTGACTTGAGCGTCCTCGTCTCGAGATGCTTCAGGGGTATCCGGTTCGGGCCGCCCTTGAAGAGCGGCGTGCCTTTCCCGAGAATGACGGGGTTGATCCCGAGGTGATACTCGTCGATCAGGCCGTGCTCCATCAGGGTCGCCGTGAGGTCGGCGCTGCCGAACACGAAGATGTCTCCGCCGTCCCTGGTCTTCAGCTTGGAGACTTCTTCCGCGACATTGCCGTTGAAGAGCTTCGTGTTGTTCCAGTCGGCGCTTTTCAGCGTGCGCGAGAAGACCACCTTCTCGATCTTGTTCATGAAATCCGCGATCCAGCCTTGCTCGGACGGCCAATAGGCTGCCATCAGCTCGTAGGTCACGCGGCCGAAGATCAGCGTGTCGGCGTATTCCTGGGTCGCACGAATGTAGTTCTCGAGTTCTTCTTCGAAGACGAACCAGCTGATGTCCCTGTCAGGACCTTCGAAGAAGCCGTCGACGGTCACCATGTCCCATATGATCAGTTTTCTCATAGAACACTCCTCTTCGTGTATCCCTTTGTGAATTCTCGGCCGACGGGAAGTCGCAGCAATTCAGCGGGAGGCGACGAAGCGTTCCAGTTTGCCCAGAGTTTGCAGTCCTAGTTCCACGGCACCGAAGCCCTTCGCCTCCTGGAACTCGGCAGCCGTGCTGAATACCATGCCCAGCGTTACTTCCGTTGCCCCGTCCTGATCCTCGAACGAGGCCCAGGCGTCGGCATGTTTCGGCCCGTTCTCGCCCCAATACAGGGTATAACCGATCCTCTCCTCGGGCCGGACCTCGTTATAGAGATGGTGGTTCGGGAAAACCGTGCCGTCAGGCGCGATCATGTCGAATACCCACTCGCCGCCCGCTCGCAAGTCGATCCTCTTCGTTCGACAGGAGAAGCCTTCCGGCCCCCACCATTGCGGCAGCGTCTCGGGGTTCATCCAGGAGTTCCAGACGGCGGTTCGCGGCGCCTGTATGACCCGTTGCAGCACCATGGTTCGCTTGGCAACTCCGGCGAGATTGTTCAGTCCTGCGTCGAAGCCCTGTCGATAGCCGGCCTCCATGTCCTGCGCCAGCGAGGAAAGTTGCACCGTCACGACCAGCCGGCTGCGCTTGTCCGTGCCTGACAACTCAGCCGTCACCAGCGCCGCTGATTGCGTCACGCCACCGGAGGAGACCACCTCGTAGTTCACGCTGCGGACACCCGGCTGCAACGCCAGCCAGCCGCACTCGCAGCGGATGTCCGGCTCGCCCTCTATCTTGCAGAGCGAGATCTCGCGACCACCCACCCTGGTGTCTGCCTCCAAAAACTCCACGGTTACCGAGGGCGATGGCGCAGCCCAGACTGCCCGTGCGGCAGGGGCCGTCCAAGCCTGCCACAGCACCGACAACGGCGCGGCCACGTCCCGCTCGAAGGTCAGCGTCGCAAAACGGTCCCTCCTATCATCAGGCGTCGTACGGGCCGTGCTACTTGGATCCAGGTTCTGTGTCATTCTTTGCTTTCCTTCATCACATTCATCACAAATGCGTCCAACCGGTCGAGCCGAGCTTCCCAGATGGCCCGCTGTTCATCGAGCCATGTCCGCACCGGATCCAGAGCCTCGGGTACGATGGCGCAGGTGCGTATCCGCCCGTCTTTGGACGTGGTGATCAACCCTGCCTCCTCCAGCACGGAAAGGTGCCGCATCACCGTGGGCAGCCGTAGTCCCGTGGGCCCAGCCAGATCCGTTACCCGCGCAGGTGTTTCGGCGAGCCGGGTCAGGATCGACCGGCGGGTCGGATCGGCGAGCGCGTGGAAGAGCAGCGAGAGATCAAGATAATGCTTAGCCATATCGCTAACTATCGCCCAATTTGCCGGTGGCGCAAGCGAAAACTTCGTCAAGTCGCTAAGTATTTTTTGCCAACGCGCCGAGTTCTTGGAGCGGGCGGCCGAAACGCGCTTCACGCGGCCTGCAAGAATGGCCGCTGAACTGTCCCGGCCACCGCTATCTTATTGTTGGACCATGATCTTCTTTGAAAAGGCGTTCGCCCTTTGCAAAGTCATGCTCTACTTCTAAGGGACGGCATGAGGGCACCGATTCTGGAAGAACGCAGCATTTGAAGTCGGGGAAGCATCCATGATCGACGACGAGCCGGACAGCGAACGCGTCTCGGCGCTGGCACCGTTCCGACACGGCATTTTCCGCGCCGTATGGTCCGCCAGTCTGGTTTCGAATTTCGGTGGCTTGATCCAGGGCGTCGGCGCCGCCTGGATGATGACCACGATCGCCACCTCGCCCTATCAGGTTGCGCTGGTCCAGGCTTCGACCACCTTGCCGATCATGCTGTTTGCGCTCGTTGCCGGGGCCATCGCCGACAGCTTCAACCGACGCAAGGTCATGCTGATTGCCCAGATCTTCATGCTGGTCGTCTCGGTTCTGCTGACCGTGTTCACCTATTTTGGCTTGATAACGCCGTGGACGCTGCTCGCCTTCGCCTTCCTGATCAACAGCGGCACGGCGCTTTACAACCCGTCATGGCAGGCTTCTGTCGGCGACATGGTGCCGCGCGCCAAGCTGCCGGCTGCCGTCGCGCTCAACTCGTTGGGCTTCAACCTGACGCGCAGCGTCGGCCCGGCGATCGGCGGCATCATCGTTGCCGCCGCAGGTGCTGCAGCGGCATTTGCCGCCAACGCATTGAGCTATGTCGGGCTGATCATCGTGCTGGCCCGCTGGAAACCGGAATTGCCGGCCTCGACACTGCCGCGCGAGACGCTGGGCGCAGCGATGGGTGCTGGCCTGCGTTACGTCGCCATGTCGCCCAATATCGGCAAGGTGCTGGTCAGGGGTGCGGCTTTCGGCTTCAGCGCCGGCGCGGTTCTGGCGCTGCTACCGCTGGTGGCGCGCGATGTCGTCAAGGGCGATGCCTTGACCTACGGCATCATGCTCGGTGCTTTCGGTATCGGCGCCGTCGGCGGCGCGCTGATCAGCGTCCGGCTGAGGCAGATGCTGTCCAGCGAGACGATGGTGCGCATGGCATTCGCCGGCTTTGCGCTCTGCGCCTTCAATGCCGCCGTCAGCGATCAGGCCTGGCAAACGTCGCTCGGGCTGCTCATCGGCGGCGCCTGCTGGGTGGTAGCGCTGTCGCATTTCAACATCACGGTGCAGATGTCGACGCCGCGCTGGGTGGTCGGCCGGGTGCTCTCGGTCTATCAGACGGCAACTTTCGGCGGCATCGCGCTCGGCAGCTGGATCTGGGGTGTTGTCGCCGATGCGCAAGGCGCCGAGTTCGCGCTGACCGCGGCCGCTGTCGCGATGCTGGCGGGCGGTGCGGTTGGCCTCTTGTTGCCGTTGCCGCAGCAGGCGGTTCTCAACCTCGATCCGCTGAACCGTTTCAAGGAGCCGCATCTTGCGCTCGACCTAAAACTGCGCAGCGGCCCCATCGCCATCATGATCGAGTACATCATCCGCGAGGAGGACGTGCCGGAATTCCTAGCCACCATGGCTGAACGCGGCCGCATCCGCCGCCGTGACGGCGCCCGCAACTGGACGCTGGCGCGCGATCTCGAAAATCCCGCAATATGGATCGAGCACTATCACACGCCGACATGGCTCGAATACATCCGCCACAACAAGCGGGCCACCCATGCCGACGCTGTTATCGGCGAGCGCGTGCGGGCGCTGCACAGCGGCGACGAGCCGCCGCGCGTCCGCCGCATGATCGAGCGTCCGACAACCGCCGGCACCGCGATCGTCATGCCGAAAGGACCAATCGAGCATTAATGCATGTCGCGCAGAAGTCCTCCTCAACCTAAAGTTGTGCCAAGAGGCGGACGTGGTCGCCTGAAGCATTGAGAGCTATTTCACCTTGATGACAACCTTGCCCTTGGCCCGGCCCTGCTCGATGTAGGCCAAGGCCTCATTGGTCAGCTCAAACGAAAAGACGCGATCCACGACCGGGCGGATGACGCCCGTTTCGATGAGCGACGTGATCTTGGTCAACTGCGCCCCATTGGCCGCCATGAACAGGAACGAATATCGGAGATCTGCGCGTTTCGCTCGCCTCCTGACGCCGGCGCTCAAAAGGCGCAAGATTAACCTAAGCACCATGCTCAGACCCTTCTCCCTGGCAAAGCCGGGATCGGGCGGACCGGAGATCGAAACGGCGACGCCGCCTGGCTTCAACACACGCAGCGACTTTTCGAGCGTCTTGCTATCCTGGCTGTTCAGGACGACGACGTAGCCCGAAAGGACTTTCTCGGAGTCGCCCTTCTTGTAGTCGATGACGACATCAGCGCCCAGCTTTCTGACCATATCCATGTTCGAGGCGCTTGTTGTCGTGGCGACCGTCGCGCCGAGGTGCTTTGCCAATTGGATGGCGAATGTTCCCACTCCGCCGGAGCCGGCCTGAATGAAGACCTTCTGTCCTTTCTTCAGCTTCGCCCTTTCGACCAGCGCCTGCCAGGCGGTCAGACCCACCAGCGGAATCGACGCAGCCTCTTCCATGCTGAGGTTTTTTGGCTTCAAGGCCACGTCCGCATCATCAATGGCGATGTACTCGGCGAAAGCTCCGATCCTACCGTCGCGCGGTCGCGCATAGACCTCGTCGCCCGGTTTGAACTGCCGGACCTTCGAGCCGACGCGAATGACCGTTCCGGCCACGTCATGGCCCGCAACGAAGGGCAGGCGGTAGGGCAGGATGAGCTTGAATTCTCCGTCCCTGATTTTGGAGTCCAGCTGATTGAGACTGGCGGCATGGATCTGCACCAGCACGTCCTTCTCCCCGACTTCCGGCTCCGGAACGTCTCCAAGCCGCAGGGGAGCGTGCTTTGCGTATCGATCGACGATGAAGGCCTTCATTGCAGCTTTCCCAAATTGAGGAGACCCGGAGTGACGCGTCCCTATTGCATTACGAGCATTTACTGATATTATGATTATAATGCAATAGCAGATGGAAGGAGAAATGACATGCGCTACGAGAAGGGCAGGAAGGACGCATCGCGGCAGCGGATCATGGATGTGGCGACCGAACGGTTTCGCTCCGATGGCATCGCTGCATCAGGTCTCGCCGGCATCATGGGCGAGGCGGGACTGACCAACGGCGCTTTCTATCCCCATTTTCCGTCCAAGGCGGCGCTTGTGCGTGAGAGTGTGGCCGCCGCCCTGGAGGCTCAGGCGACCCAGATTCAGGAGCTATTGGCGGCCGGAGGGCCGTCAATGGCCATCGATGCGTATCTGTCGGCGGAACACCGAGACAATCCAGGCAAAGGCTGCGCTTCAGCCGCGCTGTTGCCCGAAATTGCGCGTGAGCCGCTCGAGACGCGCCAGGTTTACGCCGAGCACCTGCTCAAGCTCGTACGCCTGATGGCGGCCGAGCTGACGCCCGACGTCCGCGACCCCGAGGCCGTCGCATTTGGCGTCTTCGCAACCCTGATCGGCACGCTTGAGCTTTCGCGCGCGGTGAACGGAACCGAGCTGTCCGATCGCATTCTTGAGGCTGGCGCGGTGGCGGCGAAGGCGCTGCTCCAGCCCCGCGAGAACGACAAGCCAGAAGAAGGGAAACCATCATGAACGTGCATCATCTGTCGCGACCTGCCGCGATCATCAAACACAGGGACGTGCCGACGAAGACGGTCGACGTCGGGGGTACGAAATTCGCCTACCGCGAGCTCGGGCCCACGTCAGGGGTGCCGGTAATCTTTCTTACCCATTCGTCACCATCTTCGACATGGTCCGCGCCGCGCTGACCATTAAGGACCCAAAGAACTACCTCTTCTTCACCCAAACCCCCAACGGCAAGAAGGCGGCGCGCGAGTTTCTGCAGCGCCTGAAGGAACGGACCAATGACCGCGACAAGCCCATCGCGCTCGGCGCTTTCAGACAGCAGCTCAAGGCTATCTGTGCCTTTGGCCAGGAGCGCCCTGCCGACCTGTCGCGTATCCGGCACCCGGTCCTCGTGGTTAATGGCGATCACGACAGAATGGTGCCCACCAGCAATTCCGTCGACCTGGCACGGCGCTTTCCCAATGCCGAACTGGTCCTGTACGAGGACGGCGGGCATACGGCCATTTTCCAGTATCACGCCGCCTTCGTGGAAAAGGCCCTGGACTTCCTCGAGGCCTGATCAGGCCGTGGGTGTGCCCTTCAGCCTGTTCCCGTAAAGACTGCGGCGTATAAACATCCGCGCTCAGGATGCAGCGCGCAGGCTAGTACGGACGCGCCGCCTGCTCGTGGCGCGGGCCTTCTCCGCAACGACACCGGTGATCTCGACCACGCCGTTCTCATTTGGTCTGGCGTTTGTCACCTTGTGGAGACGCTCATAAGGCAACAATTCCTTGACCCGGGCATCGAGCAACGCGACTTCGGCTCGCAGATCCTCGCATTCCTGCCTCTGGACATCGAGCTGTATCTGTTCGGATGCCTGCTGCAGCGAAAGCTGCGAAAAATTCGCGCTCACCGTCGAAAGGTGCATCTTGTCGTTCTCGTTCTCCTTTCTGAGAACGGACAACCTTTCCTCCGCAATTTGCTTTTCGGCGACAGCGTCGCTCCATTGAGCCTTGAGATTGGCGATCTCGCTGGCGGCTTGACTGTTCTCGTTCGAGGCAGCCTCCAACCGCGATTGGAGGTTCCAAATTTCAGAGCGCAGGCCGCCGATCTCGGTGAAACTACGTGCACGCTCGGCCTCCCTGTCACCTTCCACGATACGGGCCGCTTCCGTCATTTCCGACAGCTTCGCTTGCGCGATATCGAGCGATTTCTGCAGCCGCAGTTCCTCCTTCTCGCTCTTGCCAAGCGCAGCCAGCAATTCTGAAATTCGCGCTGCGTCATTGGCATGAATCGTCGAGATTTCATCCAGCCTGTGCCGCGACTCGGCTTCTCGTTTCAGCGCCTTATCGAAGTCGATCGACAGGCAGACATGTTTTTCCCGCAATATCTCGTTCTCGCGCGCGCATCTGTTTGCCTCGGCCGTTCTGGCCGAAAGCGTTCTGACGAGGTCGCCGAACTCCGCTTCGAGTTTTGCGTTCGCATTGCCTGCCACGACGACTTCCAGCCTTGCTGCAGCCAACTCACCGCGAAGGGCCTCCTTGTCCTCGACCAGGCTTGTCTCGCGCTGCTGCAGGGCCGCGACAGCGCTTTCACGCTCGCTCTGCTTTCTGGTCGCATCGTGGAGTTGCTCCGCCAGCACTCTTTGCTGCGTGGTCAGGCTGACATTTGCCAGTTCCAATTCGTTGGCGCGAAGGATGTCCCCGTGAAGCAGCTTCAGGAATTCGCTTGTCAGATGATGCGAGGTCGCGACCTCCGACAGTTTCGTGTTGATCTCCTCCAGATACTCGCGCGCATCGTCAAAGAGTCCATCAACGGCACTTAACGCAGCCAGGCGGGTTTGTGTATGGGAAGTCAGCCGCAATGCGATCTCGTCCGCATCGTCCTCAGGCTGAGAGTTGTCATTCCATGCCGCGAGATTCTCATCCGGGACGTTCGGCCACTGCTCGTCGTCCAGGTTGAGACACTCATCGAAGGCATCCGCCAAATCGGCTTCGAGCTGCTTGAATGCCCTGTCCACCGTCTCGGCACGCTTGATCAGACTTTTGATTTTCATGACTGAACATCCCCTTTTACCGCGATCATGGGGCCGCGATCCTCGCCTCCCGGATACGGGTTCATCCCCATCCCCTGATCGCGCGGTCGCGCATGAGCCGAGCCACGCTAGGGACAGGCTTGGCCACTGTCCTCGTCTGTTTGAATGATGCAAACCGTGTAACTGGCAGTACGGACGTCGCAGCTTCGCTGCGGCGATAAAATCCATCTCAGCTGGGGAATCGCGTTGACGTAAACGTCAACCCAAAGCTATATGCGCCAGCGACCGTGATCGCAAAATGCGCAAGACGGCGACTTCGGCCGGATCGAAGTGTCCAGACCGAAGTGCCCCAGACGAGGAGAACGGCCATGGGCGTTCAGGAAATTGCCGACAAGATCAGCGCGCGCGTGGCGAGTGCCGGGTTCGATCGTTCCGTGAAATTCGATACCGGTGACGACGGTGTCATCGTCATCGACGGCGCTGACGTGTCGACCACCGACGCGCCCGCCGACTGCACCATAAAGCTTTCGCTCGACGATCTGGAGTCGCTGATATCGGGCGATCTCAACCCGACGATGGCGTTCATGTCCGGCAAGATAAAGGTCGAAGGCGACATGAGCGTCGCCATGGCGCTGAGCCAGTTGATCGGCTGATCCAACCAATTCGGGATGAAACAAGCCGCCGCCCGATGGCGGCGGCTTGTTTCCGATCGTCAGGCAGCGAGCGGCAGCCGCTGTGCCTTCAGCTTGCGCCCCGCCGCCTTCAGCGTGCCCTGCGCGCCGGCGAGCACGCCTTCCACCAACTCCAGCGCCAGCAGGCGGTGCCGCTCATAAGGGCCTGGCATGGCGAGCGAGCCGGTTTTTTCGGCCGAAAACCCAAAGCGCTCGTAATAGGGCGCATCGCCGACCAGCAGGATCGCCACATGGCCGAGGCGCGCGGCTTCAGCGATTGCATGGCGCATCAGCGCCGAGCCGATGCCGGCATTCTTGATTGTCGGATCGACGGCGAGCGGGCCAAGCAGAAGGGCAGACCTACCGCCCTCGCCCAGCACGACGTCCCAGAGCCGCACTGTGCCAGTGACAGCGCCCGACCCATCACGCGCGACAAAGGCCAGGCCTTCCGAAGGCCGGCGGCCGCGCCGCAGCTTTTCCGATGATTTCTTCCGGCGCTTCGGCCCCATGGCGCGATCGAGCAAAGCCTCGCGCGCCGAAACGTCAGCAGCGGTTTCAGCGGTGATGACGAAAGCGCCAGCAATCTCCCCCCTTGAGGGGGAGATGTCGCCGAAGGCGACAGAGGGGGTCGACGCGCGTGAAGCGCCGGCCCCACACAGCCCAAGAGAGGTCGCGACGGCTGAGCCGACCCCCTCTGGCCGCTTTGCGGCCATCTCCCCCTCAAGGGGGGAGACTCCCGCAGCGCCTTCAACAATGAAATCCACAATTTCCATTGCCGCGATCCTTCACGAGCGGATTGTTCCACAGGCGAGCCCGGGCGGGCGACAGGCGCCCACCTCGGGTGATCTGAGGGCCGAAGCCGTCAGATCACGTAGGATCGGAGAGGCTCGAAGCCGTTGAAGGCGACCGAGGCGTAGGTCGTCGTGTAGGCGCCAGTGCCCTCGATCAGCACCTCGTCGCCGATGGTCAGCGACAGGGGCAGCGGATATGGCGTCTTCTCGTACATCACGTCTGCCGAATCGCAGGTCGGGCCGGCGAGCACGCATGGCGCGGTCTCGGTGCCGTCATGCGCGGTCACGATTGGGTAGCGGATTGCCTCGTCCATAGTCTCGGCGAGACCGCCGAACTTGCCGATGTCGAGAAAGACCCAGCGCACATTATCGTTGTCGGCCTTCTTCGAGATCAGCACGACTTCCGACTTGATGACGCCGGCATTGCCGACCATGCCGCGGCCCGGTTCGATGATGGTCTCGGGAATCGCGTTGCCGAAATGCTTGCGCAGCGCCGAGAAGATCGCCTGGCCATAGGCCTGCGCCACCGGCACGTCTTTGAGGTAACGGGTCGGAAAACCGCCGCCCATATTGACCATCTTGAGCACGATGCCTTCCTCGGCGAGCGTGACGAACACCTTCTTGGCGTCGCCGAGCGCGCGGTCCCAGGCGGCCAGGTCGGTCTGCTGCGAGCCGACATGGAACGACACGCCATAGGCGTCGAGCCCGAGCGCCCTGGCACGGCGCAGCACGTCGACCGCCATCGCCGGCACGCAGCCGAACTTGCGCGACAGCGGCCATTCGGCGCCTTCGCCGTCGGTCAGCACGCGGCAGAACACACGGGCGCCGGGTGCAACGCGGGCGATCTTATTGACCTCCTCGACGCAGTCCACCGCGAACAGCCGGATGCCAAGCTGATAGGCGCGCTGGATGTCGCGCTCCTTCTTGATCGTGTTGCCGAAGGAGATGCGGTCCGCCGGCGCGCCGGCGTCCATCGCCATCTCGACTTCGGCAACGGAAGCCGTGTCGAAGGACGAGCCCATCGCAGCAAGGAGGCGCAGGATTTCCGGCGCCGGATTTGCTTTCACCGCATAGTAGATTTTCGAATCGGGAAGCGCCTTCTCGAAGGCGCGGAAATTGTCGCGCACGACATCGAGATCGACGACCAGGCATGGGCCGTTCGGACGTCGGGTGGCGAGGAAGTCAAGGATGCGCTGGGTAGCCATCGGGGTCTCTCCATCAGCGCCTTTCGGCGCGCACAAAGGCTGCGGGACACGGGTCATCGACCTCGCGAACACGCGGTGGACAAAGGCGGGACGTCAATCCATGGAACCAGCCGGTGGAGACCCCGGAACCATGAAGCGCCGTCTCGCGGCGGTGAACCTCGGCCTTGCCCGGCCTCGGTTCGCTTTGTCTGCCTTGGCTTGGATTGGGAGAACCCGTTCCGCACTGCCGGCAATGAAGGTGTGCCTCTTCAGTAACCCCGGTCTTTGGACGACCGGCAGAACACCAGAAAGGCCCGCACCGTCGTTGCTTCAAGGTGTCCTCGGTCTGGCGGTTGGCCGCTAAACCGACTGGAGGGGTTAGCTCCAGTTACCTTACCGATATCCCTCACCATTTTGAGGATCGGCGGACACCCACAGGCACGTGCGACTTTGGGCAAGCGCGATATAAGGTCGTAGGATTTCACAATCAATAAAAATCGTACGCCAGGTTGTAAAAATCCTGGCGTCGAACAATGTTGCAACAACTGTATCCGGATATCGAACGCATGACAGGCACTCGTGGCCCCCTGAACGCTTTTCTCGACCTCGACAGTATACCTGTATCCAATGCTCAATCCGGCCCGCTTGCCGGCCTGCGGCTGGCCGTCAAAGATATTTACGACGTCGCCGGCTACCGCACCGGCTGCGGCAATCCGCAAAAATACCAGCAGGCCTCACCCGCCTCGGCGACGGCGCCGGCCGTCCAGGCGCTGCTTGATTCGGGCGCGCGCTTCGTCGGCAAGACGCAGACCGACGAACTGGCCTTCTCGCTGATGGGGCTGAACGCGCATTTTCCGTCGCCGGTCAATCCGGCAGCACCTGATCGCGTCACCGGCGGCTCTTCCTCCGGTTCCGCCGCCGCGGTCGCCGGCGGGCTTGCCGACATCGCCATCGGCTCCGACACCGGCGGCTCGATCCGCGCCCCGGCAAGCTTTTGTGGACTGATCGGCCTCAGGACCACGCATGGCCGCATCTCGCTCGAAGGCGCCATGCCGCTGGCCCCTTCACTGGACACGTTCGGCTGGTTCGCCAAGGATATGGCCACCTATGACATGGTCGGCGCGGTGCTGCTCGGCGACGATCTGCACCACCACGAGTTCCAGCGTCCCCTCGCCCTGGGTGCGCTGGACGGGCTCGTGCTCGGCCCGCAGGAGGCCGACGAGTATCGCGCCCTGGTCCGCACTGTCGCATCGGTGCTGGGCGGCGCGCCGCGCACCGTTGCCCCGCTGTCGCATTCCACCGACTATCTCTACTGGTGCTTCCGCAAGCTGCAGGGGTACGAGGCCTGGCAAAATCACGGTGCCTGGATCGCCGGCAGCGATCGGATGCTCGGCCCCGGCGTCAAGGAGCGCTTCGAGCATGGTGCGACCATCGACGCAGCAGCCGCACAATTTGAAACGGAACGTCGCGTCTCGTTTCGTCTTGAGCTTGCCGACCTGCTTGGCGAGGACGGCGTCCTTGTGCTGCCGACCGCTCCAGGTGCCGCCCCGCTCAAGGCCGCCTCGTTCGACGATTTGCAGACCTATCGCGAACGCGCGCTGAGACTGTTGTGTCTTTCCGGCCTGTCCGGCTTTCCGCAGATCACTCTGCCGCTGGGCCGGGTCGATGGCGCCCCCTTCGGCCTTTCGCTGCTCGGACCGAAAAACAGCGACCGCCAGCTGATGGCGCTTGCCGCGCGCATCCTTTCAGCCCACCAGAGGAGCGCATGACATGGACACGCTGACCCGCATGCGCGCCTTCATCGACGTTGTCGAGGCCGAAGGATTTTCGGCAGCGGCGCGCAAAATCGGCCGCTCCAAGGCGCTGCTGTCGAAATATGTGCGCGAGTTGGAGGACGAGCTCGGCGCGCTGCTGCTCAACCGCACCACCAGGCAGTTCTCGCTGACCGAGGCCGGCCACACCTATTACCGCCGCGCCTCGGAAATCGTCCGTGAGGTCGACAGCCTGGCCGATGCGGTGCGCGAATCCTCCGGCGACGTGCGCGGCAGGATCAAGCTGTCGGCGCCACGCACCTTTGCCGATGCGCCGATCGGCCAATCGTTGATCGACTTCGCAAAGCAGCATCCCGACATCGTGCTCGACATTCATCTCGACGACCGCTTCGTCGATCTGGTCGAGGAAGGTTTCGATCTCGCCGTGCGCATTTCGCGGCTGGAAAGCTCCTCGCTGATCGCCAGGCGTCTGGCGCCGTTCTCGGTGCGGCTCTGCGCATCTCCCGAGCTGATCGCCAGGCACGGCATGCCGGCGCGGCCGCAGGACCTTGGCCGCGTGCCCTGCATCATCGACACCAATGGCCGCTGGCTGACCAACTGGCCGTTCAAGGGCGACAGCGGAGACACGGTGACCGTTTCGGTCTCAGGTCCGATCGAGGTCAACAGTCCGATGGCGGCAAGGGCCGCCGCCGTGGCGGGATTGGGATTTTCCATCCTGCCGGATTTCATCGCCGCGCCCGATATCGAAAATGGCCGGCTGGTGACCGCGCTGGATGACCGCATCCTGCCGGGTGGCGGTATTTTCGCCGTCTATCCGCACCGGCGCTATTTGCCCGCGAAAGTTCGCGTCTTTGTTGATTTCCTGGTGCAGTGGTTCAAGACGATTGACAATGCATGAGCTTTTAGCCGCCCGGGGTCCCATTTTCGCCCGCTTTCTGGTAACTCTCGACAGTCAACGAAGTCAATGGAATCACCACTCAGAATGCACCTGAAGCGGCAAGCAATCATGATGGCTTCGGCCATGGCGGCAATATTTGCCACGGTCGGGCCAGCCGAGGTGCATCCCCACGTCTTCGCCGAGGCTCGCCTCGAAGTGATCCTCAGCCCGGATCACCAAAGCGTGAAGGCCTTGCGCCATGTCTGGCGCTTCGACGATTTGTTTTCGAGCACAGTGATGATGGAGTTCGACAAGAACTCCGACCTGAAGCTCGACGACAACGAACTGAAGGAAGTCGCCGACACCGTCCATGCTTCGCTGGCGGAGTTCAATTACTTCCAGCTCGTCACCGTCAACGGCAAGGATGAGGCGATGAGCCCGCCGCCGCAGCTGATGGCGAATTTCGACAACGACCAGCTCATTATCCTGTTCGAATCCGAACCTAAGGCGCCGACCAGGCTGGCCGGCAAGATCGATATCGGCGTCTATGACCCGACCTTCTACACGGCGATCGACTTCACCGAGGATGCCAATATGCAGGTCGCCGGCTTGCCGTCGACGTGCACGAGCAAGGTCGTTCGTCCGAACCCCGACGAGGCGATCGCCGAGAACCAGAAGACCCTGACGGACGCCTTCTTCAACGATCCGACAGGCACCGATATGAGCAAGATCTTTGCGACCAAGCTTGAACTGAACTGTCAGCCAGAAGGATAATCCGGTGACGAAACCGTCCCTGCGTTTGGCCCTCGGCCTTTTGGCCGTCGCCCTTGTGACGACGCACGTCCTCGGCGCCGCCCACGCCCAGAGCTCGCTCGGCATCGGCACCAATGACGGGATAGCTCCCACCACCGGCCCGTTCGCCCAAATCCTGATGTGGATCAATCTGCGCCAGCAGGAATTCTACCGCGCGCTTGCCGGCGCGATGAAGGCGATGCGCGAGGACGGCGGCAAGCTGTGGCTGCTTATCGGCCTGTCCTTCGCCTACGGCATTTTCCATGCTGCCGGCCCCGGTCACGGCAAGGCGGTGATCTCGTCCTACATGGTGGCGAACGAAGTCGCGCTCAAGCGCGGCATCATGCTGTCCTTCGTCTCGGCTCTGCTGCAGGCGCTGACGGCGATCCTGGTGATGATGCTCGCCTACTTCGTCCTGCGCGGCACCACCATATCGATGACCGTTGCGGCATGGTTCCTCGAAGTCACAAGTTTTGTCTTCATCACCCTGTTCGGCGCCTGGCTGTTGTGGCGCAAGGCCGGCCCCGCCATCCTTCGCCTGGCCGGCGCCAACCCTGCCTACAGCCTGTCGGCGGCCCATGCGGGCCACTCACATTCCGCACATGCTCATTCGGCGCATTCCCATGCGCTTCACGCACATGGCCATGATGGCCACGACCATGATCATGGCGCACACGACCATCACCATGACCATGACGGGCACGATCATCATCATCATGCGGCGGGCGAGGTCTGCGAGACGTGCGGACATTCACACGCGCCCGACCCGGCGCTGCTTTCCGGCGACCGCTTCGACTGGCGCACCGCCTGGTCGGCGGTGGCTGCGGTTGGTATCCGGCCTTGCTCGGGCGCGCTGATCGTGCTGAGCTTTGCCATGCTCAACGGGCTGTGGTTCGGCGGCATCCTGTCGGTGCTGGCGATGGCGCTCGGCACCGCGATCACGGTCTCGATCCTGGCGACGCTGGCGGTGACGGCCAAGAACTGGGCAGTCTATTTCGCCGGCGACGGCCGCATGGGCAACCGCATCCACTCGATCGTCGAGATCGGCGGCGCAGCCTTTGTCTTTTTGTTCGGGTTGCTGCTGTTGTCGGCGAGCCTGACGGCTGGCGGATGACGTCTCGATACGCAGGCGCCGCCCCTCATCGCCCTGCCGGGCACTTCTCCCCGTATAGTGACGGGGAGAAGGGTGCCTTCGCAAAGGATTTCGCCAATATCCAGCGCTGCAAAGACGCGGCGAGGGTGCGGCCAGCCCCCTCTCCCCGTCACTATACTGGGAGAGGATGCCGGCAGGCAGGTGAGGGGCGGCGCCGAGGTCGGCAATTGGCGTAGTACAGCCCACCGTGACCTGAATATCAACGCAAGTTAGATCTTCCCGCCCAGTTCATCCTCGATATGGGCGCGGATGATGTCGTCGAAGCTGGTTTCGGCGGCAAAGCCAAGCTCCCTTGACCGCCGCGCCTCGAACCGTGTCGGCCAGCCATTGACGATCGCCCAGATCGTATCATCGGGCTCTTCGCGGATCAGTTTCACCGCCCTGGCGCCGGCAATGCGTTCCAGGGCCTCGATCTGCTCGCCGACCGTGACGGCGACGCCGGGCATCGTCAGATTGCGGCGCGGCCCGACGGCGCTGCCGTCGATCGCTGCTGCGTGGATCAAAAAATTCACCGCCGAGCGCGGGCTGGCGTGGGTGTGCACGACGGAGCGCGGCACCGGCAATATGGCCTCCTGGCCGCTCAACGGCTCGCGGATGATGCCGGAGAAAAAACCTGACGCCGCCTTGTTGGGCTTGCCCGGCCTGACGCAGATGGTCGGCAGCCTGATGCCGATGCCGTCAAAGAAGCCGCGCCGCGTATAATCGGCGAGCAGCGCTTCGCCCATCAGCTTCTGCGTGCCGTAGGAGGTCAACGGCGTCGGGTGGAATTCGTCGGGGATGATGTCCGGGAACGGTGCGCCGAAAACGGCGATCGACGAGGTGAAGACGACGCGCGGCGCAAACCCCGCCAGTCTTACGGCATCGAACAGCAACCTTGTGCCGTCGAGATTGACGCGGTAGCCGAGATCGAAATTGGCTTCCGCCTCGCCCGACACGACGCCGGCGAGATGGAAGATCACGTCTGGGCGCGAAGCGACCAGCCGTTCCATCGCGCTCGCCGCGGCGAGATCGCCTGTATGGATGGTGACGTCGACGCCTTCCAGTGTCGGCGCCTGCGGCGGCACGATATCGTGAAGGTCGAGCGCGGCGATCTTCCGGCCGCTGAGCGTTCCGTCCTTCGCCAGCCGGGCGATGAGCTTGCGGCCGACCATGCCTGCCGCGCCGGTAATCAAAACACGCATATCAATGATCCTTTTTGCGCTGGCTGCGGCCACGCAGCCAAAACACGACGAAAATGGCCACCATGAAGACAGCGGCAATGAGAGCGGCAAGAATGGTCGAGACGCGGCCGACCGCCAGCATCACGGTTGGCAAATAGTAGGCGGCGATGCCGAACAGCAGCAGTACCCAGAGGGCGCCGATCGCCGCGTTGCGCGTGTCGCGATCCATCACGCGGCCCTGACAGGGCGGGAATTCATCAACTTCGCTACCAATGCCATGAAACTCCTGGGGTCAGTGATGGTGGCGATGATGCGGAGCCGCATCAAGCGCATGGTCGTGCTCGCCATCGTGCTTATCATGGCTGTCGGCGCAATGGCCGTATTCCGGTTCCACGGTGGCGTGGGCAATGCCATGTGCCGCGGCAAGCCGCTTCTTGATGGCGCTGACCGCTTTGTGGGCATCGACGCCATCGTTGAGGCAAGCATGCAACGTCGCCATGTTGCTTGACCCGTCAAGCGACCAGACATGCATGTGATGCACCTCGCGGACGCCGTTCACCGTCCCTTCTATGTCCCTGGCGATCAGGTCGCGATCGAGGCTCGCCGGCACGCCTTCGAGCAGGACATGGGCTGCTTCGCGCATCAGCGACCAGGCCGTGGACAGGATCAGCAGTGAGACAAGGACGGACAGGATCGGATCGATAGGCATCCAGCCCGTTGCCAGGATGATCAGCGCAGCGATGATCGCCGCCGCCGAGCCAAGCAGATCGCCGAGCACGTGCAGGATGGCGCCGCGCATGTTCAGGCTGTCGCGGTCGCCGCCATGCAGCACGAAGAAGCAGCCGATATTGACCAGCAGGCCGGCGATCGCCACGACCAGCATCGGCCCGCCGAGCACGGGCGCAGGCGTCAGCAGGCGTTCCCAGGCCTCATAGATGATCCACAGCGCAATGGCGAAGATGGCGATGCCGTTGGTATAGGCGACCAGCGTCTTGACCCGGCCGAAACCATAGGTGAGGCGAACGGTGGCCGGCCGGCCGGCCAGATGAAAAGCATACCAGGCAAGGCCGAGCGCGATACAGTCGGCGAGCATGTGGCCGGCATCCGCCAGCAGCGCCAGCGATCCGGTGAACAGACCGCCAAGCGCTTCCACGACCATGAAGCCGGCGGTCAGGCAGGCCGCGACCAGCACGCGTTTCTTGTCGGTCGAGCCGTGCACATGACCGGCGCCATGGCTGCGGTCATGCCCTTGCGAACCATGGTCGTGGGTATGCGCCACCTGCGAACTCCTGTCAGAGCCTGATCCATCCCGGCAGAATCGGAGGGAGGCTCTATCTTCTTGTTTTGACCATGATCTTGCCCGAACCGAAGGTCAGCGCAGCAAAAACCGGCTTCCACTTTTCGGGATCATGGTCAGGCGCCGAACTCGGCGCGGAAATCCTCGAGCCGTCGCTTCTGCCGGCCGTCGCCATCGAAATTGCCCGGATCGAGCCATGCCTCATAGGCTCTGCGCAGTGCGGGCCACTCCTTGTCGATGATCGAGTACCACGCGGTATCGCGGTTTTCGCCCTTGACCACAAGATGCTGGCGGAAAATGCCCTCGAACTTGAAGCCGAAACGGTCCGCCGCGCGCTTCGACGGCTCGTTGCGGTTGTTGCATTTCCATTCGTAGCGGCGATAGCCAAGCTCGTCGAAGATGTATTTCATGAACAGGAACTGCGCTTCCGTCGCCGCCGGCTTGCGCGAGATCAGCGGACCCCAATAGATGTTGCCGATCTCGATAACGCCATAGGCAGGGTCGATGCGCATCAGCGTCTGGCGTCCGGCGACCTTCGCGCTGGCCTTGTCGATGACGGTGAAGAACAGCGGGTCCTCGCTGGCTTCGGCCTTGTCCAGCCACGGCTGGAAGGCGGCGCGGGTCTGCGGCGGATAATCGGGCAGCCAAGCGAAGCGGCCGTCGACATCAGGCACCGACGACACCTCGAACAGGCCGTCGCCATGCTTTTCGGCGCTCAGCCGCTCAAGCCTGACAGTGCGCCCCTCCAGCACCTTGCGCTCCGGCCGCGGGCGCGGCTGCCAATTCTTGAGATTTTCCGACACCCAAAGCTCCAATCCGTTTGACTTTTGCGAAAGGACGCTCACAAAAACGCTCGCTCGGCGAAAGAACCACACGGACGGGAAAAATGCTCCACACGATTTCGGCCTTCGACCGCCTCGGCGAGGAAAATGCCTTCGCGGTGCTGGCTCGTGCCACCGCGCTCGCCCACCAGGGCCGCGATATCGTCAATCTCGGCATCGGCCAGCCCGACTTCAAGACGCCGCAGCATATCGTCGAGGCGGCAATCAAGGCGCTGCGCGACGGCCATCACGGCTATACGCCGGCCAACGGCCTGCTGGCGACACGCGAAGCGGTGGTGCGCCGCACGCTGACCACAACCGGCGTCGAGGTGTCGCCCGAGGCGGTGATGATCCTGCCCGGCGGCAAGCCGACCATGTTCGCCGCGATCCTGATGTTCGGCGAACCGGGCGCCGAAATCCTCTATCCCGATCCCGGCTTTCCCATCTATCGCTCGATGATTGAGTTCACCGGTGCTGCTCCGATACCGGTGCCGATGCGCGAGGAGAACGGCTTTGCCTTCTCGGCGCAGGAGACGCTGGCGCTGATTACGCCGAAGACCAGGCTGCTCATCCTCAACTCGCCGGCCAACCCGACCGGCGGGGTCACCCCCCGCGCCGAGATCGAGAAGCTGGTCAAGGGACTGGAAGCGCACCCGGACGTCGCCATCCTCTCCGACGAGATCTACGACGTGATGAGCTATGACGGCGAGACGCACTGCTCGCTGCTCAATTTCCCCGAGATCCGCGATCGGCTGATCGTGCTCAACGGCTGGTCGAAGACCTGGGCGATGACCGGCTGGCGCATGGGCTGGTCGATCTGGCCGAACGGCGACAAGGGCGCCCACCTCTACGACAAGGTGCGCAAGCTGGCGGTCAATTGCTGGTCCTGCGTCAACGCGCCGAGCCAGTATGCCGGCATCGCCGCCATCGACGGCCCACAGGACGACGTCGACAAGATGATGCGTGCCTTCGACCGCCGCAGGAAGGTCGTAGTCGAAGGTTTGAACGCCTTGCCAGGCGTTTCCTGCATCACGCCGAAGGGCGCTTTCTATGCCTTCCCCAATGTCTCAAAAACCGGCTGGAAGGCCAAGAAACTCGCCTCGGCTTTGCTTGAGGATGCCGGCGTGGCGCTGATCGGCGGACCGGATTTCGGCGTTCTCGGCGAAGGCTATATCAGGCTGTCCTACGCCAATTCCGAGGAGAACATCCTGCGCGCGCTGGAGCGTATCAAGACGTTTCTGGGCAAGTGAGGGCGGGTACACGACCGACGAAAGGAGATGTCAGATGTTCTATGCCATCCTCGCCTATCACGTGGAAGAAGTGATCACGGCGCTGACGCCGGAGGAGGACGCGGCGCTGATGACCGACCTGCTCCAGATCCACGAACGGCTCTACCGGGAAGGCAGGCTCGGCCCGGCGGCGCGGCTCGGGGCGACCAAAGACGCCTGCACCTTGCGCGGCCCGGGCGCCGGAATGGTCATTGACGGGCCCTTCGCCGAAACCAAGGAACAATTGTTGGGGCTCTACGTCGTCGACTGCGCCACGCGAGACGCCGCGATCGCGATTGCGCGCGACCTTCGCCGCGTCAATCCGACCGCCGTCTACGAGATCCGCCCGATTTCGCTGTATCTTCCCGGCGTGCCGCTTTCGGCTACGCAGTCCTAGGACCGCTCGTTGAGCGACTACCCTCGCCCGACATATGGCATCTTCGTCGCCATCACGGTCATGAACAGCACATTGGCGTCGAGCGGCAGGCTGGCCATGTGGACGACGGCATTGGCGACGTGCTGAACATCCATCACCGCTTCCGCGGCGATGGAGCCGTTGGCTTGCGGCACGCCGACCGTCATGGCCTGCGCCATGTCGGTCAGGGCGTTGCCGATGTCGATCTGGCCGCAGGCGATATCAAAGGGCCGGCCGTCCAGCGCCAGCGTCTTGGTCAGCCCGGTAATAGCGTGCTTGGTCGCGGTGTAGGGTACTGAGCCCGGACGCGGCGCGTAGGCAGACACCGAGCCGTTGTTGATGATGCGGCCGCCCATCGGCTGCTGCCTGCGCATGGCGCCGAAGGCGGCGCGGGCACACAGGAACGAGCCGGTGAGATTGACCCCGACGATGTCGTTCCACACCTCGACGGGAATCTCGTCGATCAATGTCGACCTGTAGCCCGCGCCGGCATTGTTGAAGAGCAGGTCGACACGACCGAAAGCCGCCGCCACCGTCTCGAACATCTCGTCGACCTGCTCGGCCTTGCTGATGTCGCAGGCGACCGCCAGCGCCTTGGCCGGCGTCGGTCCGGCCTCAGTGATCGCCTTGTCCAGCACCGGCTTGCGGCGACCGCAAAATACCGTGTTCCAGCCGGACCTGAGGAGCGCCGTAGCAACGCTCTTGCCGATGCCCGTGCCGGCGCCGGTGACGATGGCTGTCTTGTAGTCTGTCATAACTGTCCTCCTGCAGCGCCGCGTGTTCGCAGGGACGCCATAGCACCTTGATTTCGAGCATCTTGCGCATGATCCCTTCCAAAAATCGATTCCGATTTCGGCTCATGCGCTAACCCGCTCAAGAAAAGGGCGGCCATTGGCGGCCGCCCTGATCTGAACCGGCCTGGGAGGAGGAAAGCCGATCCGACTGCTTAAAATCATGCGCTTCCTGGGTAAACGAGACATTAACGCGAAAGGACGTCGGCATCCCGCTCTCCGCGGCCGTGAAGCCTACCAGCGCGAATTGGCGGTTGCCTTGCCCGATCCCGGCACCCCTGACGCCGGCACCCCTGACACCTCTGGCGCCGGCACTTTTGCCGCCGATACCGTCGCCTCGACGTGGTCGAGCAGTGCATCGGGCAGGCTGAGGCGGCCGGCCAGCAGATCGAGATAGCCGCGTTCGGCACGAGTATTCGGATCGATGGCGAGGCGCGAGGCGGTGTAGAGCTCGAGCTTCTGGGCGTCGGTTTGGGCGCCGGCGACCAGCGTATCCAGGTCGAGCGGCCTTTCCAGTTCCGACATCAGGAATTTCTCTGCGTCGGAGTCGATGCCCGCGAGGCTGAGCTTGCCGGCGATCTTTTGCCGTTCGTCGTCGTCGATATGGCCGTCGGCCTTCGCCGCCGAAATCATCGCGCGCACCAGCGTCAGCGTGAATTCGTCCTCGCCTTGCGGCGCTTGTGAGGGATGAAAGCTGGTGTCGGCGGGCGGCGGCAGCAATTCCGGTTGGCCGGCCGTCGCCTCCGCCGGCGCTTTGCCGTTCTTGTAGTTCTGGTAGGCCTTGTAGGCGAGACCGCCGACAACGGCCAGCCCACCAAGCTTCACCGCCGTGCCGGTGACCTGACGGCCGGCGCCGGTTCCGAGCAGCACCGCGGCCAGCGCGCCGGCGGCCAGCGGATTGTCCTTGGCCATCTGCATCGCCTGACCCCCTTTGTCGCGCACGGTCGACCCCGTTCCTGGAATTTGCGAGCCGAGCAGATCGTTGAGGAGCTTCTTGGGATCGAACATCAATGCCTCCAGAATTGGCCGGCCGAAAGCGCCGGGCAGGTTTTCGGACGTTGAACAGGTAGGCCCCACATATGGACATACAATGACGGATGGGCGCTTTGCCGGTGATGCGCCCAAGCGGACGCACGTCGCTCTAACGTCCGATGTGCGGAGCCCTGCCTTGCGCTTGCGCAAGCTCGACCTGGCGTTGACGCTCGGCGTAGCGGGCGCGATCCTCGTCGGAACGGGCATCGAAGCAATGCGGGCATGAGATGCCGGCGGTGTATTTCGACGACAGCAGGTCCTGCCCGGTTAGCGGATGCCGGCAGGCGCGGCAAAGTTCGGCCTCCCCCTCGACCAGGCCGTGCGACACCGAGACGCGTTCGTCGAAGACGAAGCACTCGCCCTGCCAGAGGCTTTGCTCGGCGGGCACCTCTTCGAGATAGTTCAGGATGCCGCCCTTGAGATGGAACACATCCTCGAAGCCGAGCGACTTCACATAGGCGGTTGCCTTCTCGCAGCGTATGCCGCCGGTGCAGAACATGGCCACCTTCCGGCCGACGAGCTCGGCCCGATGCTGCTCGACCCAGGCCGGGAATTCGCGAAAGCTGGTCGTCGCGGGATCGACCGCTCCCTTGAAAGTGCCGATCGATACTTCGTAGGCGTTGCGCGTGTCGATGACGATCGTGTCCGCATCCGATATCAGCGCGTTCCAGTCGGCCGGTGCGACATAGGTGCCGGCGCTTGCCGCCGGATCGATATCGCTAACGCCCATGGTGACGATCTCGCGCTTCAGCCGCACCTTCATGCGGTGGAACGGCATCTGCGCGGCGCTGCTGTACTTGACCTCGAGACCGGCGAGAGCTTCGATGGATTCGAGATGATCGATGAGCGCGGCGATGTCAGCTTCGCCGCCGGCGACCGTGCCGTTGATGCCCTCATGCGCCAGCAGCAGCGTGCCCTTGATACCGCGTCCGCAGCAGAAGGCGGCGAGCGGCGCGCGCAATGCCTCGAACTCGTCGAGCCGGGCAAACCTGTAGATCGCGGCAACGCGCAAGGGTTGATTGGGCAGTGTCATCGCCGAAGCCACTAAACGCTCATCAAAGCCGATTCAAGGCTTGCGCGCGGAGCAGCTTCTCCTCGGTGGCTTTGACGGCCGGTCTGACGGACTTGTGGGCGGCGCGTGACATCGCGACACGCTTCGCTTCGTGGACAGAAAACCGGCCTTCTGCTAACCGATTGAACGGATCAAATACCGGAGAGACGACAAATGCCCAGCAAGACCGAAAAGCTCCTGTCGCTGCTCAACGGCCAACCGGTTATCCCGGTGCTGAAGATCGCCAATCTCACTGACGCCGTGCCGCTGGCGCGCGCGCTGGCGCGCGGCGGCCTGCCGGCGATCGAGATCACGCTGCGGACCGCTGATGCGCTGGAGGCGATCCGGCTTGTGGCAAGCGAGGTCGAGGGCGCCATCGTCGGCGCCGGCACCATTCTGGACGCCCGCCAGTTCGGCGAGGCGGCAGCAGCCGGCTCCAAGTTCATCGTCAGCCCCGGCATCACCCGCGAGCTTCTGGCGGCGGCGAAGGACAGCGACGTCCCGTTGCTGCCCGGCGCCATCACGCCCGGTGAGATCATGGCCGCTCGCGAGGCAGGCCTGCGATTCCTGAAATTCTTCCCGGCAGAACAGTCGGGCGGCATCGCCTCGCTCAAGGCATTCGCATCGCCGCTCGCCGACGTCAAATTCTGCCCGACCGGCGGCATCACTGACAAGAACGCCGGCGACTATCTGGGACTGCCCAACGTCATCTGCGTCGGCGGCTCCTGGGTGGCGCCGGACGATTTGGTCAAGGCCGGCAAATGGGACGAAATCGAAGCCCTGGCGCGCGCCGCGAGCAAGCTCGGGCGATAGAGACAACTCTTATCCCGAAGTGGACTGGCAGCATTGCGGCGTTTTATTTGCGAACAGCAAAAAGCCGCGCGGGTACCCGGCGGCTTTGTCTTGCTGGTCGATCCGCTATTTGGTCTGGAAGCGGGCGACCGACAGGAATTTGACGGCATTGCCGGTGAACCGGTTGGCGTCGGCCAGCTGATCGTCCGCCTGGAAGCCCAAGGTATAGACTTCGGTTGGCGGCGTGTGCACGATATTGTAGGCGTAGCGCGGCGCCGTCGCTGCGCTGGAGACGGTGGCGACATTCTCGCCGCTGTTCAACGCCCAGCGCGCCGCTTTCGGCTCGGCGGCGACCACCACCGACTTCGGACCAGGCTTCAGGTCACGGGCGGTTGCCCTGGCTGCCTTGCGGGTGGTCTTCACACCCGTGCCGATCGCCGCGGCCGGATCGGAGCCAGCCGGGCGGGAAAAGACAGCCTCGCGCGGCGATGCGGCATTGCCCTTCGCCAGCTCACCGAGGACCGAGCTTGGCTGGGAAAGCGAGGCGACCTGGTATTCGTCGGTTGCGCTGACCCGCTCGAGGACGGCTTTGACCGCGTCAGACTGGACCGCGGCTGACTGGACCTGGTCAGGCTGGGCCAAGTCGGGCTGGGCCAAGTCGGGCTGGGCCATATTTGGCCGAGCCGACGGCAGCACCGAGAACACATCGGTAGCGGTCTTGCCGTGCCCGGCGGTGTCCGCCAGCGCCAGAAGCACTTCCTTGTCCTGCGGCGCGAGGTCGGCCGCTGCAAGGTCGGCCGGCAGCGAGTGATTGGGACGCCAGGTCGGCAACGGGATGTCTTTGGCCGCAACCTGCACCGCATCGGCGGCGACAACGGCCGGTTCGGCCACGCCGAAGGGAGCGTTTGCCGGCGCTTGCGCGGTCGTCACCGCCTGTTCGGTGGTGGCGGTGGCATCCGCCACGCCGAACGGAACGTTTTCGGGCGGCTGAGCGACATCGGCCTTCGGACGCGGGGCGAAATCGGGCAGCGGCACGCTGCGCGCCGGCAGCGCCGCGATGATCGTTTCCGGCGTGTCCTCCTCCGGTTCCGGAGCAGGCGCATCGGCGATTTGCGGAATCTCTGCGCGCTTCGCATCCTCAGGCGACACGATGGCAATGCCTGGAAGCTTGCTGTTCCTGGCGGCCGGCGCCGGCTTGGCGGTCGCCAGCTTCACGTTCGCCGGTTTCACGGTTGACTTCGGCGTTGGCGCGACTGCGACATCGGCGCTGTCATCGGCCTCGTCTTCACCGCCGCCGAAGAAAGCCGCCAGCAGACCGCCAGATCTTTTGGAACCGCCACCTGCGCTGGCCATTTCGATGGCGGGAGCGCCGGCGCCCTTGCGCGCCTTGTAGGAGGCGAGCGCCTGTGAATAGCCGGGCAGCGGCTTGCCGTCGCTTGGCACATGCAGCGTCTTGCCATTGGGGAACACGCGCGCCAGTTCCTGGCGGCTGATGCCGGGCCAGTGCCGCACATTGCCGACATCCATGTGGACAAAGGGCGAGCCGGACCTCGGATAATAGCCGACGCCGCCGCCCTGCATCCGCAGACCGATGTCGCGCAGTTTCTTCAGCGGCACGCCGGGAATGTAGAAGTCCATGGCCTTGCCGAGCGTATGCTGGCTTTTCTTGGCGACGCCCCTGCTGCGGCTGCGCAGCATCGAGTTCGTCGATGACGAGCGATAACCACACACGACCTGGATGTAGTCGCGGGCGCCGCTCTGCCGGTAGGCCTCCCAGACCAGGTCGAGCAGCCGCGGATCCATCCTGGTCGGCTCGTTGCGGCGCCAGTCGCGCAGGATGACGTTGATCTTTTTCAGACCCGCCTGATCGTAGCGGCCGCCGCGCTTGAAGACGATCTCCGCCTTCTCTTTGGTGTGGAGGTTGTAAAGTTTCAGCGAACGTGTCTGGGCGCTGGCGCCGGTCGCAGCCGCTTTAAGGAAGCCAAAGGCGAGAATCACCGCTGCCAGCCATCTCGGCCAGGCGCTCATGTGATCGTGCCGCCCGTTTGTGTGTCGTTCGACTTTGTTCAAATCAAAAGGCCTTGCAGGCTGCCGTTTGTCCCCGGATTTGACCAACGGATGCGGTGGTGTTCGTATCCGAATATCGATCCTAATGGTTAATCATCGCTTATTGAAGCCGAAATGCGGTAACACCGTGGCGATATCCCGTCAAAAATGTTGCGCGGGGTTTCTTGGTAAACTGCTGGTTTAGATGATGTTTCCGGCTTTGCCTGAACACGATCTGTTACCAGGCGCCTCAATGCGTGAACACTGCCGGCAAGCGCGTCACCCGTGACGCCCGTCACGCCCGATCGACGACTGTCGACTGTTCTGATGCCAGGCCGGCAAGCTGGCCAGTCTTGCCTTCAGGAAGGACTTGCCTTGTCAGGGAGGACTTGACTTGTCAGGAAGCAAGCCGGTCGATACGACCTGTTTCCGGATCGATGCCGTATTCCTTGAGCTTCCTGTAGAGGGTCGAGCGGCCGATGCCGAGGCGGCGGGCAACTTCGCTCATCTGGCCGCTATAATGGTCGATGGCGAGCTTGATCATTTCGAGTTCGACATCGGCCAGCGTCCGCACATTGCCGCGTTCGTCCAGCGCCCGCAGCGTGCCGAAGCGAGGCTGCGGCCTGGCTGGCGGATCGAACTCGGTTACAGCGATGCCGTTATTGGCGTGCGCGTCCTCGCCAAGCGGTTCCGGGACCAAAGGCGACCCTGGCAACATGCCATGCGCATCGAGGTTGACGGTGCCCTCGACCTGCGCCCGGATCTGCGGAAACTCCTCTTCGGTCAGCACATCGCCTTCACAAAGCACCGAGGCCCGGAAGACCGCGTTTTCCAGCTGGCGGATATTTCCCGGCCAGTCGTAGGCCTGCAGCATGGCGAGCGCCGCAGCCGAAATGCCGTGCAGGCGATGACGTGGATCGGTGGGCGCGACCTTGTCCAGAAAATGCTCGACCAGATACGGAATGTCGTCGCGACGGTCGCGCAGCGGCGGCACGAAGATCGGATAGACGTTCAGGCGGTAGAACAGATCCTCGCGGAACTTGCCGTCCTTGACCTGCTGCAGAAGATTGCGGTGTGTCGCCGAGATCAGCCTGATGTCGACCCTGACGGTCGAGCGCCCGCCGACCGGATCGACCTCACCGTCCTGCACGGCGCGCAGCAGCTTGACCTGCACGTCGAGCGGCAGGTCGCCGATCTCGTCGAGGAAGAGCGTGCCCGAATGCGCCTCGACGAACTTGCCGGTGTGTTTTTCGGTGGCGCCGGTGAACGAGCCCTTCTCGTGGCCGAACAGGATCGATTCGACCAGATTGTCGGGGATGGCGCCGCAATTGACGGTAACGAACGGTTTTGAGCGGCGATCGCCGCTGCCCTGGATGGCGCGCGCCACCAGCTCCTTGCCGACACCGGATTCGCCTTCGATAAGAATCGGAATGTTGGACGCGGCCGCCTTCTGGCCGAGGCGGATCACCCGATCCATCGCCGGGCTGTGCGTGATCATGTCCTTGAAGGTCAAATGGCCGCCGCGCCGCCGCGACGTGCGCTTCACTTCACCCTCGACCGCCTCGACTTTGAGCGCGTTGCCGATCGATGCCTGCAGCCTGTCGGGAGATGCCGGCTTGACGACGAAATCGAAAGCACCGTGACGCATGGCCGAAACGACGGTCTCGATACCACCCTGGGCGGTTTGCACGATGACCGGAACTTGGATGCCGCGCTCACGCATCGCCTTCAGCACGCCGATGCCGTCGAGGCCCGGCATGACGAGGTCGAGGATGACCACCGACACGCTGCGCGCATTGGGCCCGTCGAGCGCATCGAGACCGGCCTCGCCGCCATCCGTGATGATCGCGCTGTGGCCGAATCTCGTCACCGCCGCCTCGAGCAGCCTGCGCTGCACGGGATCGTCATCGACTATAAGTATGGAACCTGTCATGACTGGTTCAACGATGCTCGCCCAATATGCCCACCCCACTGTGCCCACCCAATGGGGAAGCCAACCCTATGGATCATCCTGACACAGGGTTCTAAATAAGCTTTCAAAAAACCCGGTGAATGAATTCCTTAGGATTTGACCGGCTTTCTCAATCCCGTTGAATCTTGGCCCTTTGAATCTTTGGGTCTGACCGCTTAGAGACTGTTTCGAAATTCGCTCAGGGCGAGTCATATGGTGGTGGTTTCGAGAACCGGCGCGCAGCGGACATTTGGGTCCGTGAGCACCGGAAGCGCAGAAAACGCCATCAGATGGCCGCCTGAGTAGAGTTTCCAAACGGTCTCTCAGGTCTTGCAATCTGGAAAGTTTCGGCAATGAGCATGGTTTTTGGTCGGCAGCTTGCGGCGGCGGCGTCCGGTCAGGGCGCGGCGGAGCTTGGTGATCTGCCGGAATGGGATCTCGCCGATCTCTATTCGGGCATGGACGCCCCCGAGCTGAAACGCGACATTTCCAAGGCGATCGCCGATGCCATCAGCTTCGAGAGCCGCTGGAAAGGCACGCTCGCCGCCGAGGCGGAGCGTGCCGACAGCGGCAGGCTGGGCGAGGCGCTTGCCGCCTATGAAGCGCTGGAGGAACTGATCGGCCGGATCGTCTCCTATGCCGGACTGATCTATGCCGGCAACACCGCGGATCCGCAGCGCGCCAAGCTCTATGGCGACATTCAGGAGAAGATGACCGACGCCAGCGCGCATCTTCTGTTTTTCGCGCTCGAGCTGAATCTTGTCGACGATGCCGCGATCGAAACCGCGCTTGCTGCCGATCCCGGCTTCGCTCACTACCGGCCGTGGGTGCTTGATCTGCGCATGGACAAACCCTACCAGCTCGAAGACCGGGTCGAGCAGCTTCTGCATGAGAAGTCGATTACCGGACGCGGCGCCTGGAACCGCTTGTTCGACGAGACGATGACCGATCTGCGCTTCGACATCGATGGCGAAGAGCTGACCCTGGAGCCGGCGCTGAACCGCCTCCAGCACCCCGATGGCGAGGTGCGCCGCCGGGCTTCTGAAGCGCTGGCCGCAACCTTCCGCAAGAATCTGCGCATTTTCACGCTGATCACCAACACGCTGGCCAAGGACAAGGAGATTTCCGACCGCTGGCGCGGCTTCGAGGACATCGCCGATTCGCGTCATCTCGCCAATCGCGTCGAGCGCGGCGTGGTGGATGCGCTGGCCTCAGCCGTTCGTGACGCTTACCCGCGCCTGTCACACCGCTACTACGCGATGAAGGCGCGCTGGCTCGGCATGGAAGTGATGAACCACTGGGATCGCAACGCGCCGTTGCCGGAGACCCCGCAAACGATCATCGGCTGGGACGAGGCCAAGAACACGGTGCTTTCCGCCTATCAGCGCTTTTCACCTGACATGGCGGAGATCGCCCGGGTTTTCTTCGACCGCAACTGGATCGACGCGCCGGTGAGGCCTGGCAAGTCGCCGGGCGCCTTCGCGCATCCGACCGTGCCGTCGGCGCATCCCTATGTTCTGCTCAACTACATGGGCAAGCCGCGCGACGTGATGACGCTGGCGCATGAGCTTGGCCACGGCGTGCATCAGGTGCTGGCCGCAGGCCAGGGCGCGCTGATGGCCTCGACGCCGCTGACACTGGCCGAGACGGCGTCCGTCTTCGGCGAGATGCTGACCTTCCGCTCGCTGCTGGACCAGACCACGGCCAAGCGCGAGCGCAAGGCCATGCTTGCCCAGAAGGTCGAGGACATGATCAACACGGTCGTGCGCCAGATCGCTTTCTACGAGTTCGAGCGCAAGGTGCATGCCGAGCGCAAAAACGGCGAGTTGACATCGGACAGGCTTGGCCAGTTCTGGCTGGAAGTGCAGGCGGAAAGCCTCGGGCCGGCGATCAAGCTACGCGAAGGTTACGAGGTCTTCTGGAGCTATATTCCACACTTCATCCATTCGCCTTTCTACGTCTACGCCTATGCGTTCGGCGATTGCCTGGTGAATTCGCTGTATGCGGTCTATCAGAATGCAGAGCGTGGCTTTCAGGACAAGTATTTTGCCATGCTGCGGGCCGGCGGCACCAAGCATCATTCCGAGCTCCTGGCACCCTTCGGTCTCGATGCCACCGATCCTGCCTTCTGGCAGATCGGACTTGGCGTGATCGGCGGGCTGATCGACGAGCTCGAAGCTTTGGACAATTGACGCGCAGCGCTGAATATCCAGGTTCGACAGAACAGTTTAGCCGCAATGCATATTGCGGCCGTTCTATTCTTGCCCTAAATATCTGTTCTTAAATAACTCTCCGTGGAATTTTTCCGTTAGCTTTCCGGAAGCTGTATGATAGCGTCCCGTCTCAACCGCAGTCGGGCGCCGGGCTAAGGCCAAATCTTCGGCCGGTCACGGCGCTTCAACGATTGCGACAGCGCCGTTGGCCATGGCAGGAAAAGCCGGTCGCCGACAGCGCGATTTAAGCCGGCCGTTCCGCGAGCAGCGGAGCACACCATTGAATGGTCCTTGTGCCAAGGTCCCAGGCCACGGCAGATGGATCGCACTGGAGAGAGACAATGGGCACTTTTTTCTACATGCTCCTGGCGTTCCTGGTAGGTGTGTTGGTTGGCTGGTTCATCTGGGGACGCGAGCGCGACAGCCTACGGGGTGACATGGACCGCACCCGCAGCGAACGCGACAGGCTGCGCGCCGACGCCGACCGCCTGACCCGTGAGCTGGAAGCATGCCGCGGCGCCCGCGCCGACCTGGAGCGCCAGCTGGGCGAGGCACTAGGCACCAAGACCGGTGCGACAAAGGCAGCAATCCCGGCACCCTCGGCATTGATGGCGGCGCCGGCCAAGACGACGCCCGCCAAGACGACACCGGCCAAGACGACGCCAGCAAAGACCGGGTCAGCAAAGACCGCGCCAGCAAAGGCCGCGCCAGCAAAGGCCGCGCCAGCACAGTCCGGGCCAGCAAAGACCACGTCCAAGAAGCCGGCGGCCGCGAAGGCTTCAGCCGCGCCGAAGGCCAGTGCGTCGAAAACGAGTGCGCCGAAAGCGAGTGCGTCGAAAGCGAGCGCGTCGCAGGCAAGTGCGCCAACACCTCCCGCATCGAGTGCTGCGCCAAAGAGCGCTGCGCCGGCGGCAAAGAAAGCCGCGACAGCAAAGGCGGCGGCGGACACAGCCAGCAATCTGCGCCGCCTGATCGGCATCGGTCCGGCCAACGAGCGATTGCTCCACGGGCTCGGAGTCACGACCTATGCGCAAATCGCCGCCTGGACGGCCGCCGACGTCAAGCGGATCGAGGAGACGTTGAACTTCGACGGCCGCATCGAGCGTGAGCGCTGGATCGAGCAGGCGAAACTGCTTGCCGCCGGCGAAGAGGAGGAATTTGCGCGCCGCTTCCCGACCGCGGGGACCGGGACCAACAGCTGAATTGCCTGCCGGCATCGAGCACATAAGAGACCGGCGACACCCGCGAGGCGCCGCCAGTTTGCTTTTGCAGCAAGGCTGCGTTTGCGTCTTGAGACGCCGGCCTCTCGATTGCGCGCGATCGAGCCGCCATATAGAGCGATAGCTGGCGTCATTGATCGCAGCATCCGAGTCCCATGCCCCTGCCCTCTGCAATTTTTCGAAATGACGAGCGCGCACATCAGCTCGTCTTCGACCGGCCGGCCGACATCATCGTGGCGCATGAGGCGGAGGATTTCCTGCCGGCGCTGGAAATTGCGCAGGCCGCGCATGACGCCGGCAAATGGCTGGCCGGATACTTCTCCTACGAGGCCGGCTACCTGCTCGAGCCGAAACTCGTTCCGCTGCTGCCGGGCGGACGCCGCGCCCCGCTTGTCTGCCTGGGGATCTTCGACGCGCCTGTCGAACAGCCGGTCGTGCCCGGCAACGCGCCGGCGACCAACGGCCCGATCATCGACGCCCCGATCTTCAACGCCAGGGCCGCCTGGTCTTCAGAAGACTACGCAAAACGCTTTGCGCGGCTCCACAATCACATTCGCAAGGGTGATTGCTATCAGGGCAATCTGACCTTTCCGGTTCATGCGCAGTGGTCGGGCGATCCGCTGGCCGCCTTCGATGCGCTGACGGAGCGCCAGCCGGTGAAATACGGCGCGCTGATCGCGCTCGGCGATCCGGTCGTCTTGTCGCGTTCGCCGGAACTGTTCTTCGAGATCGACGCCGCAGGCATGATCGAGACGCATCCGATGAAGGGCACCGCCCCGCGCGGCGCGACCAAGGCGCAGGACAAGCGGCTGAAGGCGTTCTTGCTCAATGACGAGAAGAACCAGGCTGAGAACCGGATGATCGTCGATCTGCTGCGCAACGACATTTCGCTGATCAGCGAAGTCGGCACGCTGGAGGTGCCGGAGCTTTTCCGCATCGAGAGCTACCCGACCGTCCACCAGATGGTGAGCCGCGTGCGGGCCAAGCTGTTGCCCGACCTCACCATCCGCCGGATCTTCGCCGCTCTGTTTCCATGCGGATCGATCACCGGCGCTCCGAAAATCCGCGCCATGGAAATCCTACACGATCTGGAAGCCACGCCGCGCGACGTCTATTGCGGCGCCATCGGCTGGATCGCGCCCGGCGGCACGATGCGCTTTTCGGTGGCGATCCGCACCATATCGCTCTTTTCCAGCGGCGAGGCCGTCTACAATGTCGGCGGCGGCGTCGTCTTCGATTCGACGGCAGAGGAGGAGTATCAGGAGTGCCTGCTGAAAGCGCGCTACGCGACGGGAACACCGCCGATTTCGACCTGATCGAAACCATGCGCTGGCAGCCGGGCCAAGGCTTCCTCCGTTTCGACCGCCATTTGGCGCGCCTTTATGGCTCGGCAGCCGAACTGGGTTTTGCCTGCGATCCGCAGAAGGTCGGCGAGATGCTCAGGAACGCCGTCGACCGGCCTGACATAGCCTTGCGCACACGCCTGGTCCTGTCGCGCAGCGGCAAGGTGACGGTCTCGGCGCTGCCTTATGAGCCGCACGCGGCCGACAAGGTCTGGAGGCTGCAACTGGCGCGGGTGCGGCTTCAATCAAGCGACACGCTGCTGCGCCACAAGACGAGCCGCCGGGACATCTATCAGCGGGCGCGAGCCGAATATCTGATCAGCCGGGCCGACGAGGTGCTGCTGGCCAACGAGCGTGGCGAACTCTGTGAGGGCACGATCACCAATCTGTTTGCCGATTTCGGCGACGGCGTGCTGGCAACGCCGCGGCTCGATTGCGGCTTGCTGCCTGGCGTCTTGCGCGGCGAATTGCTGGATGAAGGCCGCGCCCGCGAGGCAATTTACAGCCTGGACGATCTGAAGTCGGCCAAAGCGCTGTTCGTCGGCAATTCACTGCGCGGACTGATCCCGGCGCGGCTGGGCTGAAACGCAATCAAGGCACCGACGATACAGCCTATGATTGCGCCTCGCTTGTCTCCCCTTGAGTTGTAAGATGCGTCCGGCCCGACAAAAAATGGGCCGGACGCGTGGCAGCCGCTTGGGAGGAGCGACACTATTCGCCTGCGTGGGTCTGACCGGAGCCGCCGACGGAAACGATGTTGAAGGGTTTGCCTTCGACGGCAATGTCGCCGGTTTTCTCAAACGACGTCGCGTCGACGAGATGCAGCACGCCTTGCAGGGGATCAGTGACCACGATCTTGTCGCCGGCCACCGCGACACGCGGCCTCGGATCGCTCCAGTGACCGTCCATCGAATAGGGGCCGGTCAGCTTGAGCGAGTTTGCGATCTCCCCCTTGACCACATCGAGCTGGTGAAGCTGGCCGTCCTCGGTGATGACGTAGGCGAACTTGGCACAAACGGGGTCGACCGCGAAATGCACGCGGCGCGTCGGAAGGTTGATCAGCCGGAATGAGTCGCTCTCGATCGTCGGATCGATCAGCACCACCTTGTCGGCGCCGTAGTTGCCGAGGAAATACTGCAGGCCTCTGCCACCGATCAGCGTCGTCGTTTTGCCATCCGGCAGGCTGTCGGCATAGGGCAGATGACGGACCGCCGGGCTGCCGTCGCCATGGCTGACGACAAGCAGGCCGGTCGCGCAGGCGAAAGCCAGGATGTTACCGGAAGACGCCTCGCCGTGGAGGTCTGGGCAAGCGTGGATGCCGCCGATCGGCGCGCCGGCTTTGTCGGTGACCCTGATGCCGACCGGGAGTTCGTCCGGCTTTTCCCGGTTCGGCTCCGACAGCAGGACATGGGAGCCATAGGCGACTGCGACGCCGTGCTGCGGCGCGTCGGTCTTGACTTCCATGAAATCCGGCTTGCCTTCCAGGACGGATTTTTCGGAGATGATGCGGGCGACACCCTCGCCGTCGAAAAAAACGGCGAAGTCTCCGCCATGCTCGACGAAATGCGACGGCTTGTTGCCTGTGATCTCGACACCGGCAAATTTTGGCGCTTCGACGTCGATGTCGCCGTGTTCGCCATGGTCCTCGAAGGAAATGCCGCTCGCGATCCCGGCAACGACGCCGGCCGAGCCCTGCACGGCAAACACGGTCCTGCCGCTTTCGCTGCGATGGAGCGACGCTGGCCCTTTGATCTCGAACGTGTCGAGCTTTTCGCCATCGATCGCATCGATTACGGTCACCTTCGGGTCCGCGTGATCCGAGATGAAGAGGCGCCATGCGGTCACCTCCTCGGCATGGGCAGCACTTGTTGATAGGGACAGAAGCAGCGCGATGGCCGTGGCTGACGCCCAATTTGTCCTCATGGTATTCTCCTTTATGTTATTACATAACGCATTATGATCGACGAAGAGGCGGATTTCTCCGCCTTTCCGTCGTGGCGGTCAGCTTCCGAGGATCGCGCCTTTGATCGTCGTGATGTTGTGCCGCATCATCTCGAGATAGGTCGCAGCCGGACCGTTCTTATCCGACAGGGCGTCGGAGTAGAGTTCACCGCCGACTTTCAGGCCCGTCTCGCTGGCGATCTGCTCGATCAGGCGCGGATTGGTGACGTTCTCCACGAAGATTGCCGATGCCTTGTCTTGCCTGATCTGTTTGATCAGGGCCGCGACATCGGAGGCTGAAGCCTCCGATTCAGTGGAGACGCCCTCCGGTGCCAGGAATTTTATGCCGTATTCGTGTTCGAAATACTTATACGCGTCGTGGGATGTGATGATCGTGCGCTTGTCCTCGGGGATCTCGGCTACGGCGGCTTTGATCTCCGCTTCCAGTGCCTCGAGCTGCTGGCCGTATGATTTGGCATTGGCCCGATAAGTGTCACAGCCGGCTGCATCGGCGGCACAGAACGCGTCGGCGATGTTCTTCACATAGAGTTCGGCATTGTGCACGGACTGCCATGCATGGGGATCGGACTCGCCGTGATGATGGTGCCCTTCCTCATGGCCCTCTTCCGCCGCCGCGGCGTGACCTCCCTCGCCCTCGGCGGCTTTATGCTGATCGTGGTGACCTTCTTCCTCGGTGTTGCGCAACACCTCGCCGCCTTTGGTCAATTCGACGATCGGCGCCTTGGTGGCGCTCGCCTCGACGAGACGCTGGAGGAAACCCTCGAACTGGAGGCCGTTGACCAGCACCACGTCGGCCGAACCGACGGTGGCCGCGTCGGCCGGTTTCGGTTCGTAGACATGTGCGTCACCATTCGGGCCGACCAGCGTGACGATGTCGACACGATCGCCGCCGACATTCTTGGCGAAATCGGCGATGATCGAGAAACTGGCGACAACCCTAAGGTTCTCGGCAGCGGCCACCGAGGGAGCGATTGGCAAGGATGTTATAGCGCCTATCACGGCGGCGAGCTTCAGCGTCCTGGACATTCTATCGACTCCTTTGTTCAAGCGGTTCTGTGGGAGATGCGCCGGACGCGTGGCAAGCAGCCGCGCGTCCCGGCAGAGCTAGAAGGGAATGTGGATCGTGCCGGCCGACAGATGATCGTCGTGCCGCACGATCCCGTCGAAGCGGCGGGATGGCTGCCCAGCGTCAGGTCTTGAAAGATCACACAGGCCGCCATTCGATCCATCTCCGCGGCAGCCATCAAAGTCAGCCCCGCTCTTGACGATCCGTTATGTTATGTTATCACGCTCGTCAATCGAAAATGTTATACTATAACCGACGCTCGCCATTGTGATCAAAACTGCCTGGAACAAAACTGCATGGATCACGGGGGAACAGCGGATGCCTGGACGCAACCAGCAGCTGGTGCTCGACGCGCTGGCGCGCTCCGACAGGCCGATGGGGGCCTATGAACTGCTTGGACTTCTTCGCCAGGAAGGGCTCCGCTCACCGCTACAGATCTATCGCGCTCTGGATCGGCTCGTCGAGCAGGGCCTGGTTCACCGGATCGAGAGCCTGAGCGCGTTTGCGCTCTGCGTCCACGGCGAATGCGGCACCCATGGGCGCGCCGCCTTTGCAATCTGCGCGAATTGCGGGCGGGCAAGTGAGGTTCATGACCCGGCATTGGAGCGGGTGCTGCGCCGCATTGCCCGACGGCAGGGCTTCCGAACCAACTCGGCCACGGTGGAGCTTTCGGGTCTATGCGAGGCTTGCGCGCATTGAACAGACGCCGGCCTTCCCAACGTGCGGAGACGACACACGATCTGCCGCAAGGGTGAATAGGTCGGCGCATCGGCAGGTTGTTTTGGCCTGTTGGCCAACGCTGTGGGGCGCGGAGGTAGGGCTGCGGCCCGGATCCGGAACCATCGACGAGCTGATGCTCGCCGCATCTTAGGTCGCGCATCTTTGGCGCTCGGGTTTGCCCAACGCGACAAGGTCCTGACGGCCATGATCGACTGGTCGTCGTCCTTAACCCATGGCGAATGCGGCGTCGCTCGCGGCTTTTCGCTGGTTTATGACAATGATCTGTGGTTGTAGCGCGTGGCGGTCTGGCAAAAAAATGCTCCGCTTTGCGTCTGTTTGCCCGGCTTTTCAGCCTATCTGAGGGAGTAATCGATAAAATGGCGAATGAAAACTGGCCCGTTTACGGTGAGATCACCGGCCCTGTCGTGATGATCGGCTTCGGCTCGATCGGACGGGGAACGCTGCCGCTGATCGAGCGCCATTTCAGGTTCGACAAGTCGCGCATGACGGTCATCGACCCACGCGACACCGACCGCAAGCTGCTCGACGAGCGCGACATCACCTTCATGCAGGATGCGGTGACCAGCAAGAACTACAAGAAGCTGCTGACGCCGCTGCTGACCAAGGGCGGTGGCCAGGGCTTTTGCGTCAACCTGTCGGTCGACACCGGCTCAGTGGATTTGATGCGGCTCTGTCGCAAGCTCGGTGTGCTCTACATCGACACCGTCGTCGAGCCATGGCTCGGCTTCTATTTCGACACCAAGGCCGACAATGCCAGCCGCAGCAACTACGCGCTGCGTGAATCCATGATCGAAGAAAAGCACGCGCATCCCGGCGGGGCGACCGCAATCTCCACCTGCGGCGCCAATCCAGGCATGGTCTCGTGGTTCGTCAAGCAGGCGCTGGTCAACCTCGCCACCGATCTTGGCCACGAATTCTCGGAGCCCGCGCAGCACGATCGCGAAGGCTGGGCCAGGCTGATGAAGAAGGCCGGCGTCAAGGGTATCCACATCGCCGAGCGCGACACGCAGCGCACCAAGAAGCCGAAGCCTATGAACGTGTTCTGGAACACCTGGTCGGTCGAAGGCTTCATCTCGGAAGGGCTGCAACCGGCCGAACTCGGCTGGGGCACGCATGAGAAATGGATGCCGAAGAACGGCAAGAAGCACAAGCATGGCTCGAAGGCCGCGATCTATCTGGAGCAGCCGGGCGCCAACACGCGTGTGCGCAGCTGGTGCCCGACGCCGGGCCCGCAATACGGCTTCCTGGTGACGCACAACGAGTCGATCTCGATCGCCGACTTCTTCACCCTGCGCGGCAAGAAGGGCAAGGTCCAATATCGCCCGACCTGTCACTACGCCTACCATCCCTGCAACGACGCCGTGCTGTCGCTGCACGAGATGTTCGGCGCCGCCGGCAAGGCCCAACCGGTGCATCACGTGCTCGACGAAAACGAACTGGTCGACGGTGTCGACGAACTCGGCGTGCTGCTCTACGGCCACGACAAGAACGCCTATTGGTACGGCTCGCAGCTGTCGCTGGCGGAGGCGCGCAAGCTGGCGCCTTATCAGAACGCCACCGGCATGCAGGTCACATCGGCAGTGCTGGCGGGCATGGTCTGGGCGCTGGAAAATCCCGAGGCCGGCATCGTCGAGGCCGACGAGATGGACTACAGGCGCTGCCTGGAAGTGCAGTCGCCCTATCTCGGGCCGATCAAGGGCCACTACACCGACTGGACGCCGCTCGACAACCGCCCTGGGCTGTTCCCGGAAGACCTCGACAAAAACGACCCATGGCAGTTCCGCAACATCCTCGTTCGATAGTGCAGCATCCCCGTTCGATAGCAATGTCTCACTGCCTTGCAATCGGCTGGAAATCGGGCGATTGAAGGAAGGCGGTCTGGAGCGACGTGCGTCCATCTGGACGCGTAAAGCACGCTCTGGCGCTTTGAGCGTACGCATCGTGCTTTCCGAAAAATCGAATCGATTTTCGGGTCAATGCGAGAGGAGAGGATCTTGATGATGACGATTGCGCGCAAATTGCTTTCGGCCGGCATTGTCGCGGCCGCTGCCGCCTTGGCGGCGTGCACCACAGCCGGCCCGAGCGGGCCGCCATTGGCCGCGCGGAGTCCGGTCGAAGGCTCATGGATCGACGCGCAGGGCACGGGCCTGTCGACCTTCGCCGGCGGCAGCTTCAAGACCGTCGCGACCGACACCGGCCAAAAACTTGCCGACGGCAGCTACACCATGACCGGCGGCACCTCGGTCGAAATCCAGGGCACTTCGCTGATCCGCCAGACGCCGATCAGCTTCAACTGCTTGTTGATCTCCACCTCGCAGCTTAATTGCACCAGCGTGAGCGGGCAGAACTTTGTGCTGACGCGACGCACCTGAGGCCTCTACTGAACTGCTTTGCAAGGACGGCGGCTTGAGCCTCCGTCCTTTTTTGCGCCGGCAAAACTGTCCCCGATTCCACTTGCATCGGCTAAAACGCGATGTGAACATGCGCCAAAAGCTGGCTGTTATGTTGCAGTCAAGCAGGGGCGTTAAACTGGTCATCCGGGAGACGAAGATGAAGAAGATCGCCGCCATTGCCGCCCTGTCGGCGTCGACGCTTGGCCTGTCGACCGGCGTGTCCTTTGCCGACTACACGCTGAACATCCTGCACATCAACGACTGGCACAGCCGCATCGAAAGCAACAACAAGTATGAATCGACCTGCTCGGCCGAAGAGGAGACCAAGGGCGAGTGCACAGGCGGCGCGGCGCGGCTGATCACGGCGATCGCCCAGGAGCGCAAGAAGCTGGACGGCCAGAACGTGCTGCTGCTCAGCGCCGGCGACAATTTCCAGGGTTCGCTCTTCTACACGACCTACAAGGGCAAGACCGAAGGCGAATTCCTCAACCAGATGAAATTCGACGCCATGGCGGTCGGCAATCACGAGTTCGACGACGGCGAGGCGGCGCTGGCGCCGTTCCTGGATATGATCAAGTTTCCGGTGCTCGGCGCCAATGTGAAGGCCAACGCGCAATCCAGGCTCGGCGACCGCGTGAAACCGTCGATCGTGATCGAGGTCGGCGGCCAGAAGATCGGCGTCGTCGGCGCGGTCACCAACGACACGCCGGAGCTCGCTTCGCCAGGCCCAAACGTTACGATCGAGGACGACGTCAAGTCGATCACAGCAGAGGTCGAGAGGTTGAAGGGAGAAGGCGTCAACAAGATCATCGCAGTCACCCATATTGGTTACAAGCGCGAGCGTGACGTCATCGCCAAGATCCCGGGTGTCGACGTGGTGGTTGGCGGCCACAGCCATTCGCTGCTGTCCAACTCCGACCCCAAGGCTGAAGGCCCCTACCCAACGATGGTCGACAATCCGGACGGCTACAAGGTGCCGGTCGTCCAGGCGGCGTCCTATTCGAAATATCTCGGGGAGTTCAAGGTCGTGTTCGACGACAACGGTGTCGTCAAGCAGGCCAGCGGCGACCCGATCTACCTCGACAAGTCGATCACGCCAGACCCAGCCGTGCTTGCCCGCATCCAGGAACTCGGCGCGCCGATCGAGGCGTTGAAGAACCAGGAGGTCGCCGAGACCACCAAGGCGATCGACGGCAGCCGTGAGAACTGCCGCACCCGCGAGTGCGAGATGGGCAATCTCGTCTCCGATGCCGTCCTCGACCGCGTCAAGGACCAGGGTGTGGAGATCGTCATCACGAATGGCGGCGGTCTGCGCGCTTCGATCGACCAGGGCACCGTCACCATGGGCGAAGTGCTGAACGTGCTGCCGTTCCAGAACACAGTGGCGACTTTCCAGATTTCCGGCAAGGATCTGCTTGCCGGGCTCGAGAACGGGCTCAGCCAGATCGAGGACGGCGCCGGACGCTTCCCGCAGGTTGCCGGCCTGAAGTATTCATTCGACAAATCGGCTGCCCCGAATGCCGGGCGCGTCAAGTCTGTCGAAGTCATGGCAGGTGGCGCGTGGACGCCGATCAGTCCAGACAAGGACTACCTGGTCGCGACCAACAATTATGTGCGCCAGGGCGGCGACGGCTATAAAGTGTTCGCCGACAAGGCCAGGAACGCCTATGATTACGGTCCGGGCCTCGAACAGGTGGTCGCCGATTACCTCGGCGCGCATCGGCCCTATACGCCGAAGCTCGATGGCCGCATCACCGAGGTCACGGCCGCTGCCGCGGCGGAACCGGCCCAGGTACCGGCCCAGGAGCCGGCGAAGCCGGCCGAAGCTGCGCCCGCTCCGGCCGAGCCGGCAAAACCAGCAGAAACGGCTCCAGCCCCAGCGGCGGAGCCGGCGATGCCCGAACCGCCGGCCGGTTCGGACGATATTGCCACGACACCGCCAGCCGTGCCGGCGGAACCCGCCCCGGCAACGCCGGCGCCAGCTGAGCCGGCGAAGCCAGCCGAGGCTATGCCTGCCGAGCCGGCAAAGCCGGCCGAAAGCAGCCATGTGGTCGTTGCCGGCGATACCTATTGGGATTTGGCGGAAAAGGCCTATGGCGATGGCGCCAGGTGGAAAACGATCTCCGACGCCAACAAGGACTACGAGCCGCGCCGCCTTCCCGTCGGCGCAAGCTTGACCATCCCGGCGGCAAACTGAATACTTTCGTCATCGTTGGAAAACCCGTCCGGTTAACCCCGCGGGTTTTTCTGCTTTCGCTGATAAGGTGCGGCCAGACGCTGCATTGAAAACCGGCGCGGCATCGCTAGTTTCGCGCGGTGTCCGGAGATCCCTTATGACGCTTTCGAACCCTGCCGATCGAAAAGCCGCGAAGGTCGTCGGCCCGCTGTCGGCAGGACAGTCGCCGGTCGGGGCGGGCGGGATCGGCGTCATGCTGGTCAATCTCGGCACGCCCGACGGCACGGAATTCAAGCCGATGTGGCGCTATCTCAGGGAATTCCTGTCCGATCCGCGCGTCATCGAGCTCAACAAGGCGATCTGGTACCCGATCCTCTACGGGCTGGTTCTCACCACGCGGCCGAAGAAGTCGGGCGCCAACTATGCCAGGATCTGGAACCGGCAGCGTAACGAGTCGCCGCTGCGCACCTACACCCGCGCTCAGAGCGAAAAGCTGACCGAGGCGCTGCGCGACCTGCCCGGCGTCACCGTCGACTGGGCGATGCGTTACGGCAATCCTTCGACCGAGAGCGTCGCCAAAGGGCTGGTCGCGCAAGGCTGCGACCGCATTCTGTCTTTTCCGCTCTATCCGCAATATTCCGCGACCACGACCGCGACCGCCAACGACCAGTTGTTTCGCGCGCTGATGAAGATGCGCCGCGCCCCGGCGATCCGCAGCGTGCCGCCCTACTATGCCGAACCGGTCTATATCGAGGCGCTTGCCCGTTCGATCGAGCGCCATCTGGCGAGCCTCGATTTCGAGCCGGAAACGGTCATTGCCTCCTATCACGGCATTCCGAAAGCCTATTCCGACAAGGGCGACCCCTATCAGGCGCATTGCCTGGAGACGACCCGACTGCTGCGTGAAAAGCTCGGCTGGGATGAGAAGAAGCTGATCACCACGTTCCAGTCGCGCTTCGGTGCGCAGGAATGGCTGCAGCCTTACACCGACCAGACGGTCGAGAAATTGCCCGCAGAAGGCGTGAGATCGATCGCCATCGTCAATCCGGGCTTTTCTGTCGACTGCATCGAGACGCTGGACGAGATCGGCAGGGAGGCGGCCGAGACCTTCCATCATACCGGCGGCGAGAAATTCGCGCATATTCCCTGCCTCAACGACAGTGCCGCGGGCATGGCGGTGATCGAGGCGATGGTGCGGCGCGAACTGTCTGGCTGGATCTGAAGCGGAATACAATCGAGCGCCGCGGGCCGGCTTTCCATGCACCGGTAATCCACTAAAGCGCGTCGCGTCTGAGCGGCCTGATGCGACGCGCTTTAGGTTGTTGTTTTTATGCATGTCGTTATCGCAAAACCGCTGCCCACCCTCGGTTCAAGCCCGACGGCATGCTTTTGCGCGACATGCACTATCACCTGATTGTAACGTTCCTGAAACACACTTAAGTGTTTGGTGAAGTCGGTTGCGTAGAAACATTTCGTGGCCGGCATCTGAGGGAGAGCCAAATGGATTTCAGTGGTTTCGATATCGCGCTTCTTGTCCTTGTCGCTCTTGTCGTGCTCGTGCTTTTCAAAGGCATCCGGACAATCCCGCAAGGCTACAATTATACCGTCGAACGCTTTGGCCGCTATACCAAGACATTGAGCCCCGGCCTCAACCTCATCGTGCCGTTCGTCGACCGCATCGGCTCCAGATTGAACATGATGGAGCAGGTGCTCGACGTCCCGACCCAGGAGATCATCACCCGCGACAACGCCACCGTCGCCGTCGACGGCGTCGCCTTCTACCAGGTGCTCAACGCCGCGCAGGCCGCCTACCAGGTCGCCGGGCTGGAGAACGCCATCCTCAACCTGACGATGACCAACATCCGTACCGTGATGGGCTCGATGGACCTCGACGAGCTGTTGTCGAACCGCGACGCCATCAACGAACGCCTGCTGCGCGTCGTCGACGAGGCGGCACATCCCTGGGGCATCAAGATCACCCGCGTCGAGATCAAGGACATCAATCCACCGGCCAATCTCGTCGAGTCGATGGGTCGCCAGATGATGGCCGAGCGCAACAAGCGCGCGCAGATCCTCGACGCCGAAGGCCTCAAGCAGTCGCAGATCCTGGAAGCCGAGGGCCGCAAGGAAGCCGCCTTCCGCGACGCCGAAGCGCGCGAACGCTCGGCCGAGGCCGAGGCCCGCGCAACGCAGGTGGTGTCGGAAGCGATCGCCAAGGGCGACGTGCAGGCACTCAACTACTTCGTTGCGCTGAAATACACCGAAGCGCTGACCAGGATCGGTTCCGCCACAAACAGCAAGGTCGTGCTGATGCCGATGGAAGCTTCATCACTGATCGGCACGCTCGGCGGCATCGGCGCCATCGCCAAGGAGGTTTTCGGCAGCGACGGCACTGCCGGCACCACGCGGCAAGCTGCACGCCCGCCCGTGGTTCGTCCCAGCGAGACCTGAGGCCATGTTCGACCGCATCGTTTCCGAACTCGGCCCCTGGGTTTGGATGGTTCTCGGCTTCGTCCTCCTGGTGATGGAGGTCATCGCACCGGGCATATTCATGCTGTGGATCGGCATCGCCGCGCTGCTGATCGGCGTGGTGTCACTGCTTATCTGGGACGCGGTCTTCTGGACCTGGCAGATCCAGGTTCTCGCTTTCCTGGCGATGTCGCTGGTTTCAACCTATGTCGGCAAGAGACTGGTGGGCGGGCGCGATGATGGCACCGACCAGCCACTGCTCAACCGCCGCGGCGCACAGATGATCGGCAGGATGGCCACCCTGGACGAGCCGATCAGGGACGGCCGCGGCCGCATAAAGCTGGGCGACACGCTATGGCGCGTCTCCGGCCCCGACCTGCCGGCCGGCACGCAGGTGCGCGTGACGGGCGCGGCCGACACCGATCTGGAACTGACGGTCGAGGCGGTCCTGGACTGAGCCCACCATCTCCGGCGAGCGACCTAGGCCTGAGAACTCTCAGGCCGCGCCGATGCGCAGCAGGTCATGCAGATGGACAAGTCCGACCGGCCGTCTGCCTTCGACAACCATCAGGCTGGAGATGGTCGAACTGTTGATCGTCTGCAGCGCCGTCGCCACCAGCGTATCCGGTCCGGCCGTCTTCGGCTCCTTGGTCATGACCTGATCGACGCTCATTGCCAGAAGATTGCTGCCGATGTGGCGCCTGATGTCGCCGTCGGTGATAATGCCGATCAGCGCACCATCCGCAGCAATTATCGCGACGCAGCCAAACCCCTTGCGCGACAATTCGAGAATCGCTTCGTGCATTCCAGTGCCGGAAGGCACCAGCGGCAGCCTGTCGCCGACATGCATGATGTCGCGGATCTGCGTCAGATTGGCGCCAAGTTGCCCACCGGGATGGAAGGTGCGGAAATGGTCCGGCGTGAAGCCGCGCGCTTCGAGCAGCGCGATGGCCAGTGCATCGCCGATCACCAGTTGCAGCAGCGTCGATGTCGTCGGCGCCAGGCCGTGCGGGCAGGCTTCCGGCGCACGCGGCAGCAAAAGCACCACATCGGCCGCCCGCGCCAGCGCCGATCGCTCTCCGGCGGTGACTGCGATCAGCGGAATCGAGAAGCGCCTGGAATAGGCGATGATGCCCTTGAGCTCGCGGCTCTCGCCCGACCACGACAAGGCGATGATGGCGTCGTCCCTGGCGATCATGCCGAGGTCGCCATGATTGGCTTCGGCAGAATGGACGAAGAAAGCCGGCGTGCCGGTCGAGGCGAGCGTCGCCGCGATCTTTGAGCCGATATGGCCGCTCTTGCCAACGCCGGTGACGATGACGCGGCCGGCAATCTGCGACACCATATCGACGGCGCGCGCGAACGGTTCGGTCAATCCGTTTTCGAGCGCGGCCGCCAGCGCCGCGACACCGGCCTGCTCGGTCGCTACCGTTCTAAGCGCCGAGGCGATCGAAGCCTGCCCATCGAGCCGCTTCTTGTCTGGGGATCCCGCATGCATGGCTGATGCGATTAGCGCTTTGCCGCGCGCCTGTCCAACGGAATTGCCATCCGCCAGCCATCCGGCGGGCTTTGATCGACCGCTGCCTCAACCCTGCGTTAACCATCCCCGTTTACGGTTCGGTAAGTATGGCGCGCGTGCGCCGCGCAAGCAGTGGTAGCGATGTCCGGGGCCCAGCCAGAGAAGAAAAGAGGACGAAACGGCAAAGCGGTCTGCGCCTTGCTGCTGGCGACCAGCGTCTTCGCCTTGCTGCGGCCTGCGCAGCCCTATGCCCAGGTGACCGAGCTGCGCGGCGAGGTTTCCGAATCGGCGATTCTGGAAGACCAGCAGCGCAAGACCAGGCAATTGAGCCTGGCCAATGCCCAGGACCAGACGGCGCAGGCCGGTGCAACCACGCAGAGCACTGCGCCGACGCCCACCTATCAGCCGGCCAGCCCGGGCGCCGTGCAGGACGACGACACGGCACCCGCGACCGGCAGTATTTTTGATCCGCCGGACGCAACCGACGATCCGTTTGCAGACACGCCCGCTCCAATCCCGCCGCGCCGGCCATCGAGCGCAACGCAGGGCGCAGCCGATCGAGACGAAGCCGCCGAGACACAAGCCGCCGAGACACAGGCCGCCACCGCGACGACGGTCACGACGGATGGCGAGGACAGCGCCGCGACCGACCAGGACCCAGTCAATTCCCGTGCCGTGACCATCGATTCCGCCGACAGGCAGCTCGATCCGGGCGCCGAGCGCGTCGAAGCCATCGAAGGCCGGGACAGGAGGGCCGAGGACGACCCGTTCGCCGCCACCGGCATCAAACTCGGCTCCTTCGTGATCAGGCCGACGCTCGAGCAGGGCCTGAGGGCGTCGTCAAATGCCGATTCAAGCAGCGAAGGAAAGCCGGCCCTGCTGTCCGAAACGGCGCTGCGCTTCAATGCCATCTCCGACTGGCGCGAGAATTCGGCTGTCATCGACGGCTATGGCATCTTTCTCAAGACCATATCGGGCGACGAGGTTGAGGAGGCACGGGGCGCTGTCGACGGCACGCTCAATATCGACCTCGACAACGATCTGCGCGCTATCGCGAACCTTGGTTACGAGGCGGCGCCGGAATCGGCTTCGTCGCCGGTCGTCATCGAAGGCACCGTCGAGCAGCCGGTGCGTCAGAGCATTAACAGCAGCCTCGCGGTCGAGAAGGATGCCGGCAAGATGCGCTTCGCCCTCACCGGCGCAGTCGAGCATGACATCTACGGCGACGCCAGGCTTTCGACGGGCGGAACGCTGTCGCAGAAAGACCGCGACTCGACGCTCTATACCGCCACCTTGCGCACCGGCTACGAGATTTCCCCCGCTATCACCCCCTTCACCGAAGTCGAAATCGGCCGCCGGGTCTATGATTTGCGCGTGGACACCAATGGTTTCGAACGATCCTCGACGGGGTTTGGGATTCGGGCCGGCGCCGAGCTCGACCTCGGCGAGAAGCTTGCCGGCGAATTCTCGGCCGGCTGGCTGCGCGAGGCGATCGACGACGACCGGCTGCCGGCAATTTCGGGTGCCACGGTGAACGCCGACCTCAGATGGTCGCCGGAACGCGGCACCACGATTGGCCTCATCGGACAAACGACCGTCGAGGGCACGACAACCGCCAACGAAAGCGGCGACATCCTTTACTCCGGCCTCCTGACGGGCGAGCGGGAAATCCGTGCCAACCTGATTGGCAACGCAGCTTTCGGCGTGGGCTGGCGCGACTACATCGGGTCCGACGGCCACGATCTGACGCTGAGCGCCGAGGCCGGATTGACATGGTGGCTGAACCGATATGCCGGACTGACCACCCGCGCCAGAACTGAAAAACAGATCAGCAACCTCGAGGGCCGCGACTACACCGCCCACAGCATCTTTGTCGGCGTGACGCTGCAGCCGTAAACCAAGCGGTTGGAGGTGTCCCAGGATTCGGGTCAGGCGGTGGCGAGCACGGTGGTTTTCGAGACCTGAACGCGGCTTAGAACGCCGCGCCACGCTGCTGTGACGGTTTCATCTCGTCGAGAAGCCTGCTGATAATGCCCGCCATGCGGCCGTTCATGTCGCTGCGCCACAGCGCGAAGGCGACGTTGGCCTCGACAAAGCCTTCCGGCGATCCGCAATCGAAGGTGCGCCCCCGGTAGTGGCAGCCATAGAAGGGCTGCTGCTTCTCCAGCTTCAGCATCGCGTCGGTGAGTTGTATCTCATTGCCGGCGCCCTTCTCCTGGCCTTCGAGAATCCCAAATATCTCCGGCTGCAGGATGTAGCGCCCGTTGATGTATAGATTGGAGGGCGCCGTGCCGGTCTTCGGCTTCTCCACCATACCGGTAATGCGGAAACCGTGATGCGTATCCTCGCCACGGCCGACGATGCCGTATTTATGGGCCTCGGCGGGGTCGCATTCCTGAACCGCGACGATGTTGTTGCCGGTCTCGGCATAAAGCTCGACCATCTCCTTCATGCAGCTTTTTTCGGACTGCATGATCATATCGGGCAAAAGCAGCGCGAAGGGCTCGTCGCCGACCAGCTCGCGGGCACACCAGACGGCATGGCCAAGGCCAAGCGGCACCTGCTGGCGGGTGAAGCTGGTCTGCCCTGGCGAAGGTTGCAGCCGCTGCAGGCGGGCGAGCTCGTCGTCCTTGCCGCGCTGGGCGAGCGTGTCATAGAGTTCGAACTGAACGTCGAAATGGTCCTCGATGACCGCCTTGTTGCGTCCGGTCACGAAGATGAAATGCTCGATGCCGGCTTCGCGTGCCTCGTCGACCACATACTGGATGACTGGCCTGTCGACGACGGTCAGCATTTCCTTGGGTATGGCCTTGGTGGCCGGGAGAAAACGCGTGCCGAGGCCAGCGACCGGGAAAACTGCCTTGCGAACTCTCTTCATGCTGTCAAATATCCGCTTCTAAGGTTGTTCGGCAATCCCGCTTCAAGACATTTTCGTGCCGGAATCTGGGATTATGGAACGGCTGGTCAGAAAAAACTGTAGTCCGTAAAGCACCCACCCGCCTTTTCGTTCCCAACGGCACCTATGGTAAACTAAATGCTAACCGGGTTCGGCGATGAATGATCTTCCTGTGATGAAGAAGGAGGAATAGATGTCCGTTCGCAACGCCGCAAAGCGCTTCACAAGCATCGTTGCGGCCGCCAGCCTTTCGCTTGCCTTGCTGATTTCAACCGGATCGGCTGTTGCCGACGCCGGTTTCCGGCAATGGGTGGCGAGTTTCCGCGCCACCGCGGTGCGGAGCGGCGTTTCCGGCGCCGTTTACGACCGCGCATTCGAGGGCATCAGCGATGCCGACCCGGTCGTGCTGGAAAAAGCCCGTTATCAACCCGAATTCACCGCGCCCGCCTGGGACTATTTCGACAACCGCGTCCATGACCAATCGGTCGCTGTTGGCAAGCAGATGGCCAGGAAGTGGAAGCCGTGGCTGGACAGGATCGAGGCAAGATACGGCGTCGACCGTCACATCCTACTGGCGATCTGGTCGATGGAATCGAACTACGGCGAAATCCTCAAGCGCGACGATGTCATGCGCAATGTCGTGCGTTCGCTGGCAACGCTTGGCTATGCCGATTCGAGACGATCGAAGTTTGCCCGCACACAGTTGATCGCGGCGCTGAAGATCCTGCAAAGGGGCGACATCGATAAAAGCCACCTCAGTGGCTCATGGGCCGGCGCCATGGGCCATACCCAGTTCATTCCCACCAGCTATCAGGCCTATGCGGTCGACATGGACGGTGACGGCAAGCGCGACATCTGGAATTCGATTCCCGATGCATTGGCAACGGCCGCCAATCTGCTCAGGAAGAACGGCTGGCAGGCCGGCAAGACCTGGGGCTATGAAGTCAGCCTTCCCAACGGAAAGAAGTTCCCGGCCGGATCGAAGTCGTTGTCGCAATGGCAAGCGCTGGGTGTCACGCGTGTCAACGGCAAGCCGTTCAGGAATAGCGCGGAGAAGGCCACGCTGAAGGTGCCAGGCGGCCGCGGCGGCCCGGCTTTCCTGATGGTCAAGAATTTTTCGGTCATCAAGCGCTACAACAATGCCGACAAATACGCGGTTGCCGTTGGCCTTCTTGCCGACGAAATCGCCGGCCATGGTGGGCTTGTGCAGGACTGGAAGCGGCCTTTCACGAAGCTCTCCTTCGAGGAGCGGCAGGAGCTTCAGCAACGGCTTTCCCAGTACGGCTACTACGACGGCAAGTTCGACGGCAAGATCGGCGAGGGATCGAGAGCCGCCATCATGGCCTTCCAGGCAAAGGCTGGCCTGACCCAGGACGGACATCCGAGCATGGAAGTGCTCAAATGGCTCAGGCAGAACTAGCCTCGCATAAGGGGCACACCTGGAGCATCGGACCCAAACCGGTTTTGAGGAATCCGATGCTCAATCAAGATAAGAGCGGCGGCACGGTTGTATTGGAGTCCGGCGCTCCTAAGGGATGGAGACGGTAATTGGTTTCGGCTGCGCGTATTCGTGTGATCCTTCGTCGCGTGCCGATCCTGATTCTGGCTATTGCCGTCCTGGCCGTCGGCACTGCCGCCGTCTTTCACACGCCGGCCGTGGCGCAGGAAGAACAAAGGCGTGGCTGGTCGCTGCGCGACTTGTTGTTTCTGCGCCGAAGCGAGCGGGTGGAGCCGCCGCGACTGATTCAGCCGCGACAGATTCAGAGGATCGGGCCACGCAAGCCAAAAGCCAGAAAGCCCCGTGCCGCGCCGCGCCGGCCGGCTGAGCCGGCAGCCCCCATTGTCGAGAAGGCGCCGGATGCCCGCACCGTTCTGGTGGTCGGCGATTTCATGGCGACCGGCCTCGCCGAAGGTCTCGATACCGCCTTTGCCGAAAACACCAAGGTCAGGATCGTCGTTCGCAGCAATGGTTCGTCCGGTTTCGCGCGTGACGATTTCTACAACTGGCCTGAACAGATCAAGTCGCTGATCGAGACCGAAAAGCCGGCGGCCGTGATCGTCATGCTGGGCTCCAACGATCGGCAGCAGATGCGTGTCAACGGTGAACGCGAACAGCCGCGGTCCGAGGCCTGGACCAAGGAATATGAACGCCGTACCGAAGCGTTCGGCAAGGCCATCGCATCGGCCAAGGTGCCGTATCTGTGGGTCGGCATGCCGGCCTTCAAGGCGCCGAAGATGACCTCCGACATGTTGGCTTTCAACGAAATCTACCGCTCGACGGCCGAGAGTCATGGCGGCGAATTCATCGACATCTGGGACGGGTTCGTCGACGAGGACGGCGCCTTTGTCACCAGCGGGCCTGATATCAACGGCCAGCCGGTGCGCCTGCGCACCGACGACGGCATCCGTGTGTCGAAAGCCGGCAAACGCAAGCTCGCCTTCTATGCCGAAAAACCCTTGCTGAAGATCCTTGGAATGACCTCGCCTCCGGGCACACTGGCAGCGTATGCGCCAGCCGGCGCTCCCGTCGGGGCGCCGGCCCCGACACCCATGCCCGTCGACCGCACCGTGCCGATGCTGCTCAGCGATCCGGCACTCGACGGCGGTTCGGAACTTCTCGGCGCCGCAGCGCCGGCACAGGCGGACGGGCCCGGCGAAAAACGCGTCGTCGGGGGTAAGGCATCAGCTGCTTCGCCCGGCCGCGCCGACGATTTTTCCTGGCCGCCAAGGAAGCAGCCTGCGGCGCCGGCCGTGCCCGAAACGACCACGGCGATCACTCCGTAAACCTGCTCCGGCCGCCGGCCTACGCCCGGCCGTAGCTTTAACTGCCACGACCGCTCACAAGTGCTTCGGCCGGCGAAGGCCGGAAGCGCAGAAACGCCCTCAGATGGCCGCGGGAGTAGAGTTTCCGAACGGTCTCAGCGCGGCAGCACGCTCGATCCCATCAGCGCCTCGTCGATCGAACGCGCTGCCTGACGGCCCTCGCGGATCGCCCAGACGACCAGCGATTGACCGCGGCGCACATCGCCCGCCGCATAGAGCTTTTCGACGCTGGTCTTGTAGTCGCGATCATTGGCCTCAACGTTGTTCGAGCGGCGGCTGTCGATGGCGATCGTCATTTGGCCAGCCAGCTCCGACACCGGCCCGACGGCGACCGGCCCGGCAAAGCCGATGGCGATGAAGGCGAGATCGGCGCGGATGACGAATTCCGTGCCGGCGATCGGCTTGCGCTTTTCATCGACCTCGCAGCATTTGACGCCGGTCAACGCGCCGTCCTCGCCGATGAATTCGAGCGTCGCCACCTGGAACTCGCGCTCGGCGCCTTCCGCCTGCGAGGACGAGGTGCGCATCTTCGTCGCCCAGTAGGGCCAGACCGAAAGCTTGTCTTCCTTTTCCGGCGGCTGCGGCCGGATGTCGAGCTGGGTGACGCGCACGGCGCCCTGGCGGAAGGCGGTGCCGACGCAGTCGGAGGCGGTGTCGCCGCCGCCGACGACGACGACATGCTGGCCGCCGGCGACGATCGGCGGCGAGGGCCACGCCACCGACTGGATCGGCTCGCCGCCTATGCGCTTGTTCTGCTGCACCAGATAGGGCATCGCGTCATGCACGCCGTCGAGATCGTCGCCGGGAATGTTGGCCGGGCGCGGCGTTTCCGAACCGCCGCAATAGAGCACAGCATCATATTCGGCGAACAAGTCCGCCACCGGCTTGTCGACGCCGACATTGATCCCGCAATGGAAGCTCACGCCCTCGCCTTGCATCTGCTCGATGCGGCGGTCGATGTAGTGCTTCTCGATCTTGAAGTCGGGGATGCCGTAGCGCATCAGCCCGCCCGGCCGGCTCTCGCGCTCATAGACGTGAACGTCGTGGCCGGCGCGGCCAAGCTGCTGGGCGGCTGCCATGCCGGCCGGCCCCGAGCCAATGATTGCGACGCGCTTGCCGGATTTCTTTTCCGGCGGATAGGGCCTGATATGACCGGTTTCATAGGCCTTGTCGGCGATCGCCTGCTCGATCGTCTTGATGGCGACCGGGATGTCCTCGAGGTTCAGCGTGCAGGCTTCCTCGCAGGGTGCCGGACAAATGCGGCCGGTGAATTCCGGGAAATTGTTGGTCGAATGCAGGTTGCGGATCGCATTGTCCCAGTCGCCATTGTAGACGAGGTCGTTCCAGTCCGGGATCTGGTTGTGGACCGGGCAGCCGGTCGGCCCGTGACAGTACGGAATGCCACAATCCATGCAGCGTGCGGCCTGTTTCTCGACCTCCTTGTCCGACATCGGCAGCGTGAACTCGCGAAAATGCCGGATGCGGTCGGAAGCCGGCTGGTACTTGTGCACCTGCCGGTCGATCTCGAGAAACCCTGTTACCTTGCCCATAGTCCAGTCCCTGCTGTCCAGATGGCGCGCTCGACGACGCACCCGTTAACCTCATAAGGCAGCCATGGCAACCTTCAGTCCGAGGCCAGGATTGTTGATGAAGGCGTCGACCGGGAAGCTTGGCTTCCCGGCAACTCCCAAAGCCTATTCCGCCGCAACGCCCATGCGCATGCGTTCCATTTCGATCAGCGCGCGGCGGTATTCGACCGGCATGATCTTCCGGAATTTCGGCCGGAAAGCCGCCCAGTTGTCGAGGATCTCGCGGCCGCGCACCGAACCCGTGTAATGGACGTGGTTCGAGATCAGCTGATACAGCCGCTCCTCATCATGGCTGGTCATGTCGCCGGACACGTCGACGCGGCCTTTGTGGTCGAGGTCGCCGCCATGATGGAGCAGTTTCTCCATCAGGTCGTCTTCTTCGGGAACGGGTTCCAGTTCGACCATCGCCATGTTGCACCGCTCGGCAAAATCACCCTCCTCGTCGAGCACATAGGCGACGCCGCCCGACATGCCGGCGGCAAAGTTGCGGCCGGTCTGGCCGATGACGACGACAATGCCGCCGGTCATGTACTCGCAGCCATGGTCGCCAACGCCTTCGACGACGGCGGCCACGCCCGAATTGCGAACCGCAAAACGCTCGCCGGCGACGCCGCAGAAATAGGCCTCGCCCTCGGTCGCGCCGTAAAGCACCGTGTTGCCGACGATGATCGACTCCGCTGCGACGATCTTCGTGTTCTCAGGCGGGCGGATGACGATGCGGCCGCCCGACAGGCCCTTGCCAACATAGTCATTGGCCGCACCGACCAGCTCGAACGAAACCCCCCGCGCCAGGAAGGCGCCGAAGGACTGGCCGGCGGTGCCGGTGAGCTTCACCGAGATCGTGTCCTCGCGCAGGCCCTTGTGCTTGAAGCGCTTTGCCACCTCGCCCGACAGCATGGCGCCGGTCGAACGGTCGACATTGCGGATCGGCAGTTCGATGCTGACCGGCTGCCTGGCTTCCAGCGCCGGCTTGGCCAACTCGATCAGCTTGCGGTCGAGCACGTCGTCGATCGGATGCTTCTGCCGCTCGGTCCAGTGCACCGCCTCATGCGGGGCATGCGGCTTGAAGAACATCTTGCTGAAATCGAGCCCGCGCGCCTTCCAGTGCTGGATCAGTGCCCGCTTTTCCAACAGTTCGGTGTCGCCGATGATCTGGTCGAGGTGGGTGTAGCCCATCTCGGCGAGCAGCGCACGGACCTCTTCCGCAACATAGAAGAAGAAGTTGATGACATGTTCCGGCGTGCCCTTGAAGCGCTTGCGCAACACCGGATCCTGCGTCGCGACGCCGACCGGGCAGGTGTTGAGATGGCACTTGCGCATCATGATGCAGCCGGCCGCGATCAGCGGCGCGGTCGAGAAGCCGAATTCGTCGGCGCCAAGCAGCGCGCCGATGACGACGTCGCGGCCGGTGCGCAGGCCGCCATCGACCTGCAGCGCGACGCGCGACCTGAGGCCGTTGAGCACCAGCGTCTGGTGCGTCTCGGCAAGGCCCATTTCCCACGGGCTGCCGGCGTGCTTGAGCGAGGTCAGCGGCGATGCGCCGGTGCCGCCGTCATAGCCGGAAATGGTGATGTGATCGGCGCGCGCCTTGGCGACGCCGGCCGCAACCGTGCCGACACCGACTTCCGAGACCAGCTTGACCGAGACATCCGCCGCCGGGTTGACGTTCTTGAGGTCGTAGATGAGCTGCGCCAGATCCTCGATCGAGTAGATGTCGTGATGCGGCGGCGGCGAGATCAGGCCGACTCCGGGCGTCGAATGCCTGACCTTGGCAATGGTGGCATCGACCTTATGACCGGGCAGCTGACCGCCCTCGCCGGGCTTCGCGCCTTGCGCGACCTTGATCTGCATCACATCGGAATTCACCAGATATTCCGCCGTCACGCCAAAACGCCCGGAAGCGACCTGCTTGATCGCCGAACGCTCGGGGTTCTTGCCGCCGCCCGGCAGCGGCAGGTAACGGTCGGCCTCTTCGCCGCCCTCGCCGGTGTTCGACTTGCCGCCGATGGCGTTCATGGCGCGCGCCAGCGTGGTGTGCGCTTCCCTGGAGATCGAGCCGAAGGACATCGCTCCGGTCGAGAACCGCTTGACGATATCGGCAGCCGACATGACCTCGTCGAGCGCGACCTTCTTGCGCCCGCTTTCTTCGGCTAGCCTGATCTTGAACAGGCCGCGAATGCTCTGCGCCCGCGCCGTCTCGCTGTCGATCTGAGCGGAATAGTCCTTGAACGTCTGCCACGATCCCTGGCGCACGGCGTGCTGCAGGGTGGCCACCGCATCGGGCGACCAGATATGCGCTTCGCCGCGCATGCGGAACATGTATTCGCCGCCGACCTCGAGGCTGTTGCGCAGCACCGGGTCGTTGCCGAAGCCGTCGGCGTGGCGGCTGACCGTCTCGGCCGCGATCTCTTCCAGCCCGACGCCTTCGATCAGCGTCGCGGTGCCGGTGAAATATTTCTGCACGAAATCGGTCTTCAGCCCGATGGCGTCGAAGATCTGCGCGCCGCAATAGGACTGGTAGGTCGAGATGCCCATCTTCGACATCACCTTGAGAATGCCCTTGCCGATCGACTTGATGTAGCGGGAGACGACCTCATTGGCGTCGACTTCGGCCGGCAGCTCGCGGCGCTTGTGCATGTCGAGCAGCGTGTCGAAGGCGAGATAGGGATTGATCGCCTCGGCGCCATAACCCGCAAGGCAGCAGAAATGATGCACCTCGCGCGGTTCGCCGGACTCGACGACGAGCCCCACCGACGTCCGCAATCCCTTGCGGATCAAATGATGGTGGACCGCCGCCGTCGCCAGCAATGCCGGAATCGCGATGCGGTCCGGCCCGAGCTGACGGTCGGACAGGATGATGATGTTGTAGCCGCCGGCGACCGCCGCCTCAGCGCGCTCGCACAGCCGGTCGATGGCGCCCTGCATGCCGGCCGCGCCTTCGCTCGAGGCATAGGTGATGTCGATTGTCTTGGTGTCGAAACGGTCCTCGGTATGACCGATGGAGCGGATCTTCTCAAGATCGCCATTGGTCAGGATCGGCTGGCGCACTTCGAGCCGCTTGCGACGCGAATTGCCGACGAGGTCGAAGATGTTAGGCCTCGGCCCGATGAACGAGACCAGGCTCATCACCAGTTCCTCGCGGATCGGGTCGATCGGCGGGTTGGTGACCTGGGCGAAGTTCTGCTTGAAATAGGTGTAGAGCAGCTTCGATCTGTCCGACATCGCCGAAATAGGCGTGTCGGTGCCCATCGAGCCGACCGCTTCCTGGCCGGTGGTCGCCATCGGCGACATCAACAGCTTGGTGTCTTCCTGGGTAAAGCCGAACGCCTGCTGGCGATCGAGCAGGCTGACGTCCCTGCGCAGCGCCCGCGGCTCGACCGGCTTCAGGTCTTCGAGGATGAGCTGGGTGTTGGCGAGCCAGCTCTTGTAGGGATGCCTGGTCGCGATCTCCGACTTGATCTCCTCGTCGGAAACGATGCGACCCTTCTCCAGGTCGATCAGCAGCATGCGGCCGGGCTGCAGCCGCCACTTCTTGACGATCCTTTCCTCCGGCACCGGCAGCACGCCGGCTTCCGAGGCCATGATGACGCGATCGTCGTCGGTGACGATGTAGCGCGCCGGGCGCAGCCCGTTGCGGTCGAGCGTGGCGCCGATCTGGCGGCCGTCGGTGAAGGCCACCGCCGCCGGCCCGTCCCACGGCTCCATCAGGGCGGCGTGGTATTCATAAAAGGCCTTGCGATCTTGATCCATCAGCTTGTTGCCGGCCCAGGCCTCAGGGATCAGCATCATCATCGCGTGAGCGAGCGAGTAGCCGCCCTGCGTCAGGAATTCGAGCGCATTGTCGAAACAGGCGGTGTCCGACTGCCCCTCATAGGAGATCGGCCACAGCTTGGAGATGTCGTTGCCGAACAGTTCGGAATCGACCGAGGCCTGCCGCGCCGCCATCCAGTTGACGTTGCCGCGCAGCGTGTTGATCTCGCCATTGTGGGCGACCATGCGATAGGGATGCGCCAGCTTCCACGACGGGAAGGTGTTGGTCGAGAAACGCTGGTGGACGAGGATCAGCGCCGTCTCGAAACGCGGATCGGTCAGATCCTTGTAATAGGCGCCGACCTGATAGGCCAGGAACATGCCCTTGTAGACGATGGTCCGCGATGACATCGACACGACGTAGAAGCCATTGTCGACGCCCTTGGTCTCTTCATGGATACGGCCGGAAATGACCTTGCGCAGGATGTAGAGCCGCCGCTCGTAGTCGTCGTCGCTCTCGATCTCGGCGCCACGACCCAGAAACACCTGCCGCTGGACCGGTTCGGAAGCAGCGATATCAGGCGCCTTTGACAGCGATGAATTGTCGACCGGCACGTCGCGGAAGCCGAGCAGCGGCTGGCCTTCGAGCTGCGCGACCTCGGCGATGATGCCTTCGATATGCGCCTGAAGCTCAGGATCGCGCGGCATGAACACATGGCCGACGGCGTAGTGGCCGGGCTTGGGCAGTTCGACGCCCTGGCTGGCCATTTCCTCGCGGAAGAAGCGATCGGGAAGCTGCACCAGCACGCCGGCACCGTCGCCCATCAGCGGGTCGGCGCCGACGGCGCCGCGATGCGTCAAATTTTCGAGCATCGCCAGGCCGTCCGTGACGATCTGATGCGACTTCACGCCCTTCATGTTGACGATGAAGCCGACGCCGCAGGCATCGTGCTCGTTGCGCGGATCGTAAAGGCCGTGGGCGGCGAACCCGGTATGGGTCCGCCCAAACCCGGACAGGCCAGTGGCGATGGACGGATTTTTGACGGCTGGCGCTTTCGTCTGCGCGGCCGGGCCGTTCGTCGCAGATGGCGTCACTTCCGTCATCGTCCTGTCCTCCAAGCCAGCCCTTAGGGCGCTGGTTTCCGTTGGGAAGCGCATGAGCTTCCCTCTCATCCTTGCGGCACGTCTTGCGAAATCCTTGCGGAACCAGGCGACCTGGTTCGCATCCGGCAATCGTACAGGCCAGAGCCGGGCTGTCCACCTGTCGCTCGCGGCAACGGCCGGAGAGGCCCAATGATACGCCAATCCAGCCTGTTTTGTGCGACAAAATAAGACAGCACTACTGTCCTAAATTTTTATGACAGAAATTGCGGATGCGCACAAGACCGATTCACAACAATCGTGGGCATCTAGAGACAGAAAATTACGCGCTACCCTGCCAAAACGCAACCTTCAGTCGCGGCATTAAGTCCCGTCCTCTCGCTGGCTTTACCCGCTTTTCCGCCGCTTGGCACTTGCGAGCGGCATGCGAAAGCGGCCAAGGTCGGCTCGATTTTCCCAGCACAGGCAAACGCATGAATTTCGCTTCCGACAATTGGGCAGGCGCCCATCCCAGCATCGCCGCGGGCCTGTCGGCCCATGCCGGCGGCTTTTCCACCGCATATGGCGACGGCGCCCTCGACGAGGCCGCATACCAGCGCTTCAACGAAATCTTCGAGCGCGAGGTCGCGGTATTTTTCGTGGCCACCGGCACCGCCGCCAATTCGCTGTCGCTGACCGCCTACAACAGATCAGGCGGCATTTCCTTTTGCCATCGAGAGTCGCATGTCATCGAGGATGAATGCGGCGCCCCTGAATACTTTACCGGCGGCTCACGGCTCTATGCCGTCGACGGTGCGCTGGGCAAGATCGATCCGAATAGGCTGGACAGGGCAGTCGGCCGGTTCGCGCCTGAAAGCGTCCATTCCGGGCGCCCGATGGCGGTGTCGATCACCCAGTCGACCGAGGTCGGCACCATCTACACACTGAACGAAATTGCCAGGATTTCGGCGATCGCCAAGCATCACAAACTGCCCCTGCACATGGATGGCGCCCGCTTCGCCAATGCGCTGGTCGCGCTCGAAACAACACCGGCGGAGATGACCTGGAAGGGTGGCGTCGACATCCTCTCTTTCGGCGGCACCAAGAACGGCTGCTGGTGCGCCGAGGCTATCGTGCTGTTCGACCTCGACCGCGCCAGGGAACTGGCCTTCCTGCGCAAGCGCGCGGCGCAATTGTTCTCGAAATCGCGCTTCGTCGCTGCGCAGTTCGAAGCCTATTTCAAGGACGAACTGTGGCTCGACACGGCCCGGCATGCCAACGCCATGGCAGCACGCCTCGCAGCACTGATCGAGGATTCCCCGTCGGCGCGTCTGGCCTGGCAGCCGCAAGCCAACGAAGTGTTCGCGGTGATGAAAAAGGCCGAGGCCGAACGGCTGCATTTGGCCGGTGCCGCCTTCTACGACTGGCACAAGCTGCACGACTTTGATGGCCATATCGGCGAGGACGAGGCGCTCTACCGCTTCGTCACCAGCTTTGCGACCACGACCGAAGAGGTCGACCGCTTTGGCCAGCTAATTGCTGGATAGCGGCACCTTATCCACATCCATAAAAAAGGGCGGCGCCAAGCGCCGCCCTTCGTCCCTGAGGTCGTCTTTGTGACGCAGCTTACGCGGCGGTCTTGGCCTCGATCTGCTTGGCCTTCGCCGAAGACGCGGTGATCGCGATCTTGCGGGGCTTCAACTCCTCGGGAATATTGCGCTTGAGGTCGACGAAGAGCAGGCCGTTCTTCAGCGAGGCGCCGACGACGTCAACATGGTCGGCAAGCTGGAAGCGGCGCTCAAAGGCCCTGCTGGCGATACCGCGATAGAGCAGTTCGGAGGCTTCGCCATTGCCCTCCTCCTTGCGCTCACCCTTGACAGTCAGAACGTTGCGGTGAGCCTCGATCGAGAGCTCATCGTCCGAGAAGCCGGCGACCGCCATCGAGATGCGATAGGAATCCTCACCGGTGCGCTCGATGTTGTAGGGCGGATAGGTCTGCGCGCCTTCCGGCTGCGCAAGCGAATCGAGCATTGTGAACAGCCGGTCGAAACCGACGGTCGAACGATAGAGCGGGGAAAAATCAACGTGACGCATAGTGTGTTCTCCTGTTGAGCAACAAGGTTTGCGTATGGCCGGTGCGAAACCCGTGACGGCGTTCCGGATGGGCCAGCGGCCCCGACATTGGCGGCCGCAACAGACATTTGGGGAGCACGAGAAGGCATTTCAAGATTCTGCCGCCTCGATGAACGGCAGATGAACCGCGGCTTCGGCGGGCGTTCAGCTAAGTCGCGCTAGACTGCTTCCAGGATCAAGGAACAGGCGGCGGTTACGCGTCGCGCGTCCTCTCGGACACGCAAAAGAAAGCTGTAACACTTTGATTGCGCATGATTCACAGCGAAATCGGCTGCGGTTTTCGGGGCTGTGCGCGAGATGCCGCAAACGAGGCCGACCGGGTGTAACGTCCCTTCCTCCCGGATCGACGGGGGCCGGAAGCATGCCGCAAGCTGCTTTCGGCCTCACTCGCTGGCTGCCTCTTCAGCCTTCCAACGCGTCCGGAATTCCTTTGCTTTTGCTGCATGGGCGTCTATGCCTACCAAAGCTTGCGCCATGCAGGCAGCGACACTTAAAACGCAGCGCCGAATGACGGACCTCCCCGACGAAATCCCCCCCTTCCGCGAAATTCCCCTCTTCCGCGAAATTCCGGGCAATCCGCTACCGGAAAATGCGGCCGGTGGTTTCTTCACCACGCGCGACGGCAAGAAGATCCGCTACGGCCTCTTTCCCACCGTTGCCCGTCCGATGAAGGGCACTGTGGTCGTCTTGACCGGCCGCAACGAGTGCATCGAAAAGTATTTCGAGACCATTCGCAACCTCGCCGACCGCGGCTTTGGCGTCGCCACCTTTGACTGGCGCGGCCAGGGCGGTTCCGACCGGCTGATCAGCGACCGCGACCGCGGCTATGTCCGCAGCTTCTTCGACTACACCCGCGACCTGGAACAGTTCTTCGAGGAGATCGTGCTGCCCGACTGCCGGGGGCCATATTATATCCTGGCCCATTCGGCCGGGGCGGTGATCACGCTGCTTGCCGGGCCGTCGATGGTGAACCGCGTACGGCGCATGGTGCTGATCGCGCCATTCCTGGCCGTTCCCGACCTGCCGGTCTCGACAACCACCGTTCGCCGTCTCTGCTCGCTGTTCTGTCTGCTGGGTCTTGGCAGCCTCTATGCCGCCTGGGGTCCGCGGCCCAGAAGAACCATTCCGTTTGCCGCCAATATGGTGACATCGGATCCGGAGCGGTATCGGCGCAACACGCTGATCTACGAAACCTACCCGCAACTGGCGCTCGGCGGCCCGACGATTCGCTGGCTGAAAGCGGCGGCTGAGGCCTCCGAGGCCGTCAGCGATCCCGACTTCATGGCCAGGATCCAGGTTCCCCTGCTGGTGGTCGCTGCCGGCGCCGACCAGGTCGTCTCGACCAAGGCGGTGGAAACCTACACCAGACGCCTGCGGCTCGGCTCGCTGCTGGTGATCGATGGCGCACGCCATGAAATATTGCAGGAAGCCGACTTTTTTCGCGAGCAGTTCTTTGCCGCCTTCGATGCCTTCATCCCGGGATGCGACGACACCGCCTGATTGAGTGCCGCACTCCCTCCGGACGCGCAGAAGACCGCTCCAACTCATTGAAAATCCATGACTTGGCTTGAAAACATGACTTGGGGTGAAAAATACCTGCCAAGCCGATCGTCGGCCTACACTTGCCGGGCGAAATCCATGATCCAATTGGTTTCCCAGATGTCGCCGCCATCCGGTGAAAAAGCCTGCTCCCAGCGCGCCGATTTTTCAGTGATCCGCGACCACAGGAAGCGAACCTGGATATTTCGTCCGTCGAAAACGTCTTCACACAGGAACGTGCCGACGCCTGCTTCGAAGGCGCCGCGCATCGGAACATCGATGGTCGCCGGGTTGCGGCCGTCGATCCACCAGATCGACCATTGTCTCGTCGCCGGATCGAAGGTCCGCAGTGTGGCGGCGCGATAGGCGCCGCCGGGCAATTCAATGACATTGTCGTCGACATTGCCGAGCCCGCCAAGGATCGGGCGCACCTCGCATGTCCCGCCAAACACGTCCCAGTTCGTGTCGCCTTGTAGGCGCTCCTGCAACCTTCGATGGCTGACGTTCCAGCGCCCGAAGAAGAAATCGAAATCGGCCCGGCCATCTCCCAGGGTATTTTCTGCTGGAGCATTTTCTGCTGGAGCATTTTCGGAACGGCTGGCTGTTGACTGCGTCGGCATGTGATTCCCTCCCGTGACATTGTCTCCATAGCCGAGAGCTGCTGACACCCTCCCGTCAGGAGCGTGGGCTGTGAAACGGCCAGCTGCCCAGCCGGCTCAGCCACGCAGCGCCGCCATCGCGGCGGCATGAAGCTCCGGCGTTGCCGCAGCCAGGATATCGCCGCCCCTTTCCGCCGGCCCGCGTGCCCAGCCGGCTCAGCCACGCAGCGCCGCCATCGCGGCGGCATGAAGCTCCGGCGTTGCCGCAGCCAGGATATCGCCGCCCCTTTCCGCCGGCCCGCCTTCGAAGGTGGTGACGACGCCGCCGGCCTTCTCGATGATCGGAATCAGCGCGACGATATCGTAGGGTTTCAAACCGGGGTCGGCGACGATGTCGACGCTTCCCGCCGCGACCATGGCGAAGGCATAGCAGTCGGTGCCGTAGCGGGCGAGTTGGACCTGCCGCTCGAACAGGTCGTAGCGCAGGCGCGCGTCTCCCTTGAACAGTGCCGGCGTGGTGGTGAACAGCGTCGCCTCGGCGAGGCTTGTCGTCTTGCGTGTCGTCAGCCTTCGCGGTCCGCCCGGGCCTTCATAATGGGCACCGGACGCGTTGGCGTAGAAAAGCTCGCCGGTAAAAGGCTGCGACATCATGCCGGCAACGGCATCGCCGTCGACCGTCAGCCCGACCAACGTTCCCCACACCGGCAGGCCGGAAATGAAGGCACGGGTGCCGTCGATCGGATCGATCACCCAGACATGCCTGCTGGAAATGTTCTCGCTGCCATGCTCCTCGCCGAGGACGCCATGATCGGGATATTCCGCTGAAATAAGCGCGCGGATGACCCGCTCGGCCTCGCGGTCGGCCTCGGTGACCGGGTCGAAGCTGCCTTGCTCCTTGTTGGCGACCGCGCCTTGGCTACGGAAGCGCGGCAAGGTTTCGGCTGCGGCGGCATCCGCAAGGCGCCGCATGAAATCGATGCTGATATCCAACTGAGTCTCCCCGCGATGTAGCCTGCTGGAACCGTCGTTTGCCTGCGGTCTTGCGCCAAGACAAGGGCGTGCGGAACTTTTGCGCGTCGACAACTGTTGCTCGAATGCAACGCTGGCGCCCTCGATATGCAATTTCCACATCATAGTGAATTAAAAACGTCTGTTGGCGGCTTGACATTTGTGCATCGCACAATAGATTTGTTCTCGGACAGGTTTTCCTGTCCATGCCCTCCTTGGGCGTTTCCTCCCTAGACTTCGACCGTGTCGTGCAAACGATGCGGTCTTTTTTTCGGCGCGGCCTCCACCGGATTGCGCGTTCCGACCGCACGCCGACGCCTTTGTCTGGCGCAAGATCTCGTTTCGATTTTCGGCATCATTCGGCGGCAAGCGGCAGATCGATAAAATTGTGGTCGGGCATTGCCATCAGGTCGGCCGAGAATTGCGCCAGATCATCGGCGAGCGCATCGAAGCCGGCGGATTTCTGGAACGTCCGCTCGTTCATGTAAAGCCCGCGATTGACCTCGATCTGCAGCGCATGGAGATGGCGCACGGGGCGGCCATAGTGCTCGGTGATGAAGCCTCCGGCATAGGGCTTGTTATGGGCGACGGTATAGCCCATGCCGATGAGCAGGCCGATCGCCGTCTCGGTCAACGCTGCCGAGGCCGACATGCCGAAACGGTCGCCGACGATGAAGTCTGGCCTGACACCGCTGTCGCCGACCCTGATGCTCGCCGGCATCGAGTGGCAATCGATCAGCACGGCAAAGCCGAACCGCGCATGGGTCCTGGTCAAAAGCCGTTTCAGCGTCTCGTGATAGGGCTTGTAGACGGCCTCGATGCGCGCGACGGCTTCCGCCAGCGGCAAGCGGCCGGCATAGATTTCGAGCCCCTCTCCCACCAGCTTGGGCACAGTGCCAAGCCCGCCGGCCACGCGCGCCGAGCGGATGTTGCAGAACGACGGCACGGGTTCGGCGAACATGCGCGGATCGAGTTCCCAGGGCTCCCGGTTGACGTCGAGATAGGCGCGCGGGAAGTTTGCCGCCAGCATCGGCGCGCCAAGCGCAACGGCGCCGCCGAACAATTCGTCGACATAGCAATCTTCGGAGCGGCGGATGGCGTTTCGGTCCAGCCTTGCCATCGCCAGGAACCGGTCCGGATAGTGTCGGCCGCTATGCGGCGAGTTGAAGAGGAAGGGGACGCGCTGTTCGGCGCCCGACCGGATTTCGAAGGGGGGAACGACCGAAAAATCCTCGGCTGCCGTTTTCAATTTGGACGAACCCGGAAATACCAATGCATCATGATTGAAAGGTGCCACCTCCCCGGCCGCATGTCCAGCGTTTCGGCGTCCGGACCGCTTGGTTAAGGCGGATCGGGCCTTTATCGTTCACTTGATGTTTACCCTCACCTCCTCATATACAGGATGGTTAACGGGCTGCCCCACGGCAGTCCCGGGCGGGTGATTCGGACGGGATAAGATGGCACGCATTTTACTGGCGGAAGACGACGATGACATGCGCCGGTTCCTCGTCAAGGCGCTGGAGCGTGCCGGCTACCAGGTCAGCGATTTCGACAATGGCGCCAGCGCCTATGAGCGGCTGCGCGAAGAGCCTTTCTCACTGCTGTTGACCGATATCGTCATGCCGGAGATGGACGGCATAGAACTCGCCCGCCGCGCCACCGAGATTGATCCCGACCTCAAGGTCATGTTTATCACCGGCTTCGCCGCCGTTGCGCTCAATCCGGATTCCAAGGCGCCGAAAGACGCCAAGGTGCTGTCGAAGCCGTTCCATCTGCGCGATCTCGTCAACGAGGTCGAAAAGATGCTGCAGGCAGCCTGACGCGCTTTCCGCCGCCGGCTTCCGGCGCGCCTTCGACGGCGTGGCAAGGCGAACCTTCTTTCCTTTTTCCCGCTATTGACGCGCCGTGGCAAAAATGGTGTATGCGCGGCTTCGGATGGGCGTGTAGCTCAGCGGGAGAGCACTGCATTGACATTGCAGGGGTCACAGGTTCAATCCCTGTCACGCCCACCATCCAGACAATCCGCCGTCTCTCGTACCCGTGTCGGACGAGCGATTTTGCATTGGCCATGGCCAAGAGACGGCCGCCCAAGCCGTCATGTCTGGTGGCAGCAATCAGCGTCGATTGAGATCAAGCCGCGCCGAGGCGGAGGTCACCTGTCTCAATATGCTGGAGAAACCAGGCATAGGTCTGCTCCAATCCGCTCTGAAGCGAGTACCGCGGGCGCCAGCCGGTGGCAAACAGCCGCGATACGTCCATCAGCTTGCGCGGTGTGCCGTCCGGCTTCGTCGCATCGAATGTGAGCACCGCATCGGCGCCGACGACGGAGAGCATGGTGCGGGCCAGCTCGGCAATGGTGATGTCTTCACCCGAGCCGACATTGACGTGGCCGTCGCCGGCATAGTTTTTCAGCAGCCAGACCAGAGCGTCGGCGGCGTCGTCGACATGCAGGAACTCGCGCATCGGCGTGCCCGATCCCCAGACCTCCAGGGTTTTGTCGCCAGCGCGCTTGGCCTTGTGCGCCTTGCGCATCAGGGCCGGTACGACATGGCTGGTGGAGAGGTCGAAATTGTCGCCGGGGCCATAGAGGTTGGTCGGCATCGCCGAGATGTACTCGACACCGTATTGGCGCCGATAGGCCTGGCATAGTTTCAGCCCAGCGATTTTGGCGATCGCATACCATTCGTTGGTCGGCTCGAGCGGACCGGTCAGCAAGGCATCCTCGGAGATCGGCTGCGCCGCAAACTTCGGATAGATGCAGGACGAACCGAGAAACAGCAATTTCTGCACTTCGTTGCGGAAGGCGCTCTCGATAACATTGGTCTGCATGATGAGATTGTCCTGCAGAAAATCGACCGGCAACCTGTTGTTTGCCAGGATACCGCCGACCTTGGCCGCCGCCATCACCACCGCGTCCGGCCTGTGGCCAGCCATCCAGCGCCGCACGCCGGCCTGGTCCATCAGGTCGAGTTCATCGCGGGATGCGGTCAGGACCTCGCAGTCCTCGTCCGCCAGCCTGCGCACTAAGGCCGAGCCGACCATGCCGCGATGCCCGGCCACGAAAACGCGCTTGCCCCTTAGGTCGAAATCCATTGAGGTATCCCTGTGCAGAACGGCCGCAATGACAATCTGGCGTCGGCGCGCCGGATGGTCGGCACCGGACGCATAGCGCATACAGATTTGCCCGGACAAGGCAAATCGGAGATTCGGACGAGCTCTTCTTGTGGTATGGCGCTCAGACGCCCGCCACGGCGCACAAGTTTTTCATTCTTGTGCTGGCAAGCTCCGGGTCGGCCAGCAATCCGGCCTGGTCGGCAAGACGGAACACATCGGCGTAGTGGCAAATGCCGCGCGCCGACTGCATGCCGCCGACCATCGAGAAATGGTCCTGGTGGCCGTTCAGCCAGGCCATGAGGACGATGCCGGCCTTGTAATACTCGGTCGGCGCCTCGAAGATCTTTCGCGACAAAGGCACTGTCGGCGCCATCAGCGCGTCGTAGCCTGAGCGGTCGCCGGCGGCCAGTCTCGCCAGCGCGGCATTGGCGACCGGCGCGATGGCGTCGAAAATCCCGAGCAGCGCGTGCGAATGCCTTTCGCCGTCGCCGGCGATCAGCTCGGGATAGTTGAAGTCGTCGCCGGTGAACATGACGGCCCCTTTCGGCAGCCGGTTGCGCAGGGCAACCTCTTTGCCGGCATCGAGCAGCGATATCTTGATGCCCTCGACCTTGCCGGCGTGGCGTTCGATGATGGCGACGACCGTATCGAGCGCAGTCTCGAAATCATGGCTGCCCCAATAACCCTTCAGCGCCGGATCGAACATGTCGCCCAGCCAGTGCAGGATGACCTTGCCGGATGCCTGCGACAGGATGCGCTCATAGACGCTTGCATAGTCTTCGGGACCCCTGGCGACAGCCGCGAGCGCGCGGCTGGCCATCATGATCGCCTTGCCGCCCAGGCCTTCGATGAAACCGAACTGCTCTTCATAGGCCGCGATGACATCGTCGAGCGTCCTGGCGGCGCCTGGCGCCAGATGCTCCGTTCCGGCACCTGAGGCGAGATCAGCGCCCTCGACGGTTCGCGCCTCGGCGATCGAGCGGCGGATCAATTTCCTGGCGTTTGCCCAGTCGAAACCCATGCCACGCTGCGAGGTGTCCATGGCCTCGGCGACACGGAAGCCGAGCCGCCACAGATGATGGCGAAACGCCATCGTGCGCTCCCAGTCGACCGCAGGATGAGACCATGGATCGGTCATCGCGAGCGGATCGGCAACGACATGGGCGGCGGCATAGGCGATGCGCGAAAACCGCGCGCCGGTCACCGGCTGTACCGGCTGGCCGACAAGACGGTAGCGAGTGCTGCGACCGCCCTCACCGGGCAAGGCAATGTCCATCGATCTCTCCCTTGGTCGCGCCTATTAAATGGAACGTTCCAACAAATCAAGAACATTTTTGATTCTCAATCCACACCCCAAAAATGCTGCATCGCCGCGACAAAGCCGTTTAAGAGCGCCGCTTTCAGCCGCCGAGTGCCAGATTTTTCAAATTGGGGAAAATTTCTGATTGACTCAAATGCAGCCCAGAATTAGAACGTTCCAATAAATTCGAACCAGAAAATGCCGGAGGACGGATCTGGATGGCCAGCAGGCCCAAAGCGACGATACTCGACATTGCCCGTGAGGCGGGCGTGTCCAAGTCGACGGTGTCGCTGGTGCTGCAGGGCAGCGATCTGATCCGGCCTGAGACCGCGCTGAAGGTCCGCAAGGCGATCGAGGATGTCGGCTATGTCTACAACCGCGGCGCCGCCAATCTGCGCAAGGCCCATTCCAATGTCATCGGCATGGTCATCAACGATCTCACCAACCCGTTTTTCGCCGAAATGGCGGTCGGCATGGAGCGCGTCTTCCAGTCGGCGGGGATCGTGCCGTTCATCGCCAACACGGCGGAGAACCCGGTGCGCCAGGAGGAGGTGCTGAAATCGCTGATGGAGCAAGGTGTCGCCGGGCTGATCGTATCGCCGGCGCGCGGCACGACTCCCGGTGCGTTCCGCCGCATCGAGATGGCGGGCCTTCCGATCGTCTTCACCATGCGCCGCCTCCCCGAAAGCCGCATCCCGGTGATCGCGCCCGACAATCATCGCGGCGCCTGGCTCGCCACCGCCCATCTGATCGGCAAAGGGCATCGCCGGCTCGCCTTCTTCGGCGGCTCATCGGACCTGGTGGTCTATCACGAGCGGCTGGGCGGTTTTCGCGAGGCCTGCGAGGCTCTTGGCATCGCCAAACGCGATACACTGGTCGTCGAAGGCGAAACCAGCCGCAAGGGCGGCATTGCCTGCCTGGAGACGGCCCTCGCCATGGCCGATCCGCCGACCGCGGCGCTGTGCTTCAACGATGCGGTCGCATTCGGCGTCATGCTGGCGCTGCGCAAGCGCGGCCTCGAGCCCGGCGCGGATTTCGCCGTCGTCGGCTTCGACGACGTCATCGAAGCCCAGCACTACATGCCGACGCTGACCAGCGTCGCGGTGGATTCGGCAGGCCTCGGCGAGCGCGCCGCCCATGTCATGCTGAGGATGATCCAGTCGCGCACCACGCGCGCCGAGGATCATATCGGCGCCGTCAACCTCGTCGTCAGGGACAGTTGCGGTCCTCATCGCCCTGCCGGAATGGGAGACGCGGCATGACCGTGAAATGGGGACTGATCGGCGCAAGCACGATCGCCAGGCAATTCATGATCAACGCCATCCGCGCGCAACCGAACGGCGAGATCGCGGCGGTGATGAGTTCCAGCCCGGAGCGCGCCACTGCCTATGCCAGGGAGAACGGCATTGCGCTTGCCGTCTCGACGCTCGATGCATTGCTCGGCTCCGACATCGACGCCGTCTACATCTCGACCACCAACGAATTGCATCTCGAACAGGCACTAGCCGCCATCACGGCGGGAAAACATGTGTTGTGCGAAAAGCCGCTGGCGCTGACCAGCGCCGATGCGCGCACAATGGTCGCCGCGGCCAAAGCGGCCGGCATCGTGCTCGGCACCAACCATCATCTGCGCAATGCCGGCTCGCACCGGGCGATGCGCGAGAGCATTGCCGCCGGCCGCATCGGCAAGCCGATTGCCGCGCGCGCCTTCCACTCCGTCTATCTGCCTGAAAATTTGCAAGGCTGGCGCATCACCAGGCCGGAAGCCGGCGGCGGCGTCGTGCTCGACATCACCGTGCACGATGCCGACACGCTGCGCTTCGTGCTCGGCGACGATCCGCTCGACGTTTCGGCGTTCACGCAGGCCGCAGGCATGGCCGGCGGCGGGCTGGAAGACGGCGCCATGTGCATCTGGCGCTTCAAATCGGGCGTCATCGCCCAGTCACATGAGGGTTTTACGACGAAATTCGCCGGCACCGGCTTTGAGGTGCATGGCAGCGAAGGCTCGCTGATCGCGAAAGATGTGATGACGCAGAAGCCGATCGGCGCTGTGCTGCTGCGCACCGCAAAAGGCGAGGAGGAATTGAGCTTCGACCGCGAAGATCTCTATGTCCGTTCCCTGCGCCAATTCCATGAGGCGATCGGTGGCGAAGGCCAGCCGTCGGCCACCGGCGAGGACGGCGTCTGGTCGTTGACATCAGCCGAAGCGGCATTGCAATCCGCCAGGTCCGGCAAGTCAGTCGCGATCGATCCGAACCTCGGGGGCGCAGGATGACCAAACTCGTCTCCGCAGTCCAAGCCGCCAGCCTGATCAGGGACGGCATGGTCGTTTCGGTATCGTCGTCGAGCGGTCTCGGCTGCCCGGATGCGGTGCTCGCCGCGATCGGCGAGCACTTCGAGGCGGAGGGCCATCCGAAGAACATCACGACGCTGCACCCGATCGCCGCCGGCGACATGTACGGCATCAGGGGTATCGACCATCTGGCCAAGCCCGGCCTGTTGAAGCGCACGCTCTGCGGCTCCTATCCGTCCGGCCCGTCCTCTTCGGAGCCGCCGCAGATCTGGAAGATGATCGGCGACAATTCGGTCGCCGCCTACAATGTGCCCTCAGGCATATTGTTCGACATGCATCGCGAGGCCGCTGCCAAGCGCCCCGGCGTGCTGACCAAGGTCGGCCTCGACACCTTCGCCGACCCGCGTCATCAGGGCTGCGCCATGAACGCGGCCGCCAGCGAGCCGATCGTTTCGGTGCAGCAGTTCGACGGCGAGGAATGGCTCTATTTCCGCTCGATCGTGCCTGACGTGTCGATCATCCGGGCGACGACGGCCGATGAGCGCGGCAATCTGACCTATGAGCATGAGGGCGCCTATCTCGGCGGGCTGGAACAGGCGCTCGCTGCCCGCAACAATGGCGGCACCATCATCGCGCAGGTCAAGCGGGTCGTCGAGAACGGCACGCTGAAGCCGCATGACGTGCGCGTGCCCGGCGTGCTGGTCGACCACATCGTGGTGGCGCCCGACCAGTTGCAAACGACGCTGACCTCCTACGACCCGGCGATCTCCGGCGAGATCTTCCGGCCGCTGTCGACCTTCCGCAATACCGAGATGAGCGTCCAGAAGGTTATCGCCCGGCGCGTCGCCATGGAGCTTGCCGACGGCATGGCCGTCAACATCGGCTTCGGCATCTCGGCCAACGTGCCGCGCATCCTTCTCGAGGAAGGCCAGCACGGCAAGGTCACCTGGGTGATCGAACAGGGCGCGGTCGGCGGCGTGCCGCTGCTCGATTTCAAGTTCGGCTGCTCGTCGAACGCCGACGCGTTCATGCCTTCGCCACACCAGTTCATCTACTTCCAGGGCGGCGGTTTCGACGCCTCGCTGCTGTCCTTCCTTCAGATCGACCGCCATGGCTCGGTCAACGTGTCGAAGCTTTCGGCGAGGCCGCACGTCACCGCCGGCGCCGGCGGCTTCGTCGACATCACCGCGCGGGCGAAGAAGATCGTCTTTTCCGGCTTCTTCAATGCTGGCGCCAAGCTGTCGCTGGCCGATGGCGGCATCCGCATCGACGGGGAAGGCAAGGTCAAAAAAGTGGTCGGCGAGGTCGAGCACATCTCCTTCTCCGGAAAACGTGCCGTCGCGCAAGGACAGGACATCACCTATGTCACCGAGCGCTGCGTCATGAAGCTGACGCCGGATGGGCTGATGGTGACGGAGCTGGCACCCGGCATCGATCTTCAGCGCGACGTGCTGGCGCAGGCCGAGGTTCCGCTTGGCGTCGCCAACGACCTGAAAGTGACGCCGGACGCGCTCTATCGTGACCGGCCGATCGGACTGTCGCTCAATGGCGGCGCCTCGCTTGGAGGGGCGCATGTCTGAGCGTCTCGTCAGCTTTGAAACAGACGGTGCCATCGGCATCGTCACGCTGCGCCGGCCGGAGAAATTCAACGCGCTCGACATCCCGATGCTGCGCGCGCTGGAAGCCGCGCTCGATACGGCAGAGGCCGCGGACGGCGTCCGCGTCGTGCTGCTGTGCGGCGAAGGCAAGGGCTTTTGCGCCGGCGGCGACGTCGAAGCCTGGTCGCAAATGAGCGCCGCCGATTTTCAGGTGCAATGGGTGCGCTATGGCCACCGCGTCTTCGACCGGCTGGCGCGGTTGCGGCAGCCGACGATCGCCGCGCTGTCCGGCCATGCGCTGGGTGGCGGGCTGGAACTGGCGGCGGCTACAGACTTCCGCGTCGCCGAGGCGCAGGTGAAATTAGGCTTGCCGGAAACCTCGATCGGCGTGGTGCCCGGCTGGTCCGGCACGCAGCGCGCGGTGCGCCGCTTCGGCGCGCAGACGGTGCGGCGCATGGCAATCGGCGGCGAGACGTTCGTGGCGGCCGAAGCACTCGCTCTGGGCATCGTCGACCGGGTGGTCGACACGGGCAAGGCGTTCATCGAGGCCAAGGCCTGGGCCGGCAAGATCGCCGAGCGCGGCCCGTTGGCAACCGAGGCCGCCAAGCTGATGATCGCGGTCGCCGAAGGCGAGGAAAGTGCCGCCGCGACCGAGGCGCTGGCCAGCGGCTTCATCGCGCTGACCGGAGACCTCAAGGCTGGTGTCGACGCTTTCAAGGCCAAGCAGAAACCAGCGTTTTCAAGATCATGAGAATGCGAGCGGAACCTCACATGAACTTGCCCCTCACCATAGCCATGCCCGCCGAGGCATCCGCAGCACCGAAGACCTACCGGCTGCTGATCGACGGCAAGTTCGTCGATGCCCGCGACGGCCGCACGCTGGAGCGCAACAGCCCTGGCCACGGCTTCACCGTTTCGCGCTATGCGCAAGCCGGCGAGGCGGAAGTCGAGGCGGCGGTACAGGCGGCGCACAAGGCTTTCGAGACCGGCCCGTGGCCGCGCATGAAGGCCGGCGAGCGCGCCGCGATCCTGCTCAAGACGGCGGACCTGATCGAGGCGCGGCTCGAGGAGATTGCCCGGCTCGACGTGCTGGAATCCGGCAAGCCGATCGCCCAGGCGCGCGGCGAGATCGGCGGCGCCGTCGACATCTGGCGCTATGCCGCGGCGCTTGCCCGCACGCTGCATGGCGAGACCTACGCCAATCTCGGCGACGCCATGCTGGGCGTCGTGCTGCGTGAACCGATCGGCGTCGTCTCGATCATCACGCCGTGGAATTTTCCGTTCCTCATCGTCAGCCAGAAGCTGCCGTTCGCGCTCGCCGCCGGCTGCACGGCGGTGGTCAAGCCGAGCGAGATGACCTCGGCCTCGACCTTCGTGCTCGGCGACATCCTGATGCAGGCCGGTTTGCCGGACGGCGTCGTCAACATCCTCGCCGGCCTGGGCGCCGATGTCGGCGCGCCGATGGTCGCCCACCCGCTGGTCGAGATGGTGTCGTTCACCGGCTCCACCCGGGTCGGCAAGATGACCATGGCGTCGGCTGCAGACTCGCTGAAGAAGGTCTCGATGGAGCTCGGCGGCAAGAACGGCCAGATCGTCTTTCCAGATGCCGACCTCGAAGCCGCCGCCGACGCGGCGGTGTTCGGCGGCTTCTTCAACGCCGGCGAATGCTGCAACGCCGGCAGCCGGCTGATCGTCCATGAGGCGATTGCCGACGACTTCCTCGGCGCAGTGAAGGCGCTCACCGCCAGGGTCGCCGTCGGCGATCCGCTCGATGACAGCACCAAGGTCGGCGCGATGATCTCTTCCGAGCACCTTTCCAAGGTCACCGGCTACATCGCGGCGGCGGCAAACGACGGAAGCAGCGTCTATATCGGCGGCAAGCAGATCGCCTCCTGTGCCGGTCAGTATCTCGACCCGACCATCCTTCGCGGCGTCACCGAAGACATGGCCATTGCACGTGAAGAAGTGTTCGGCCCGGTGCTGTCGGTGCTGACGTTTGGATCGATTGAAGAGGCGTTGCGCATCGCCAACAACACGCCCTATGGTCTATCGGCGGGCGTGTGGAGCGCCAGCATCGACACCTGCATGTCGGTGGCGCGGAATGTGCGTTCGGGAACCGTTTGGGTGAACACGTTCATGGAAGGTTATCCCGAGCTGCCTTTCGGCGGCTACAAGCAGTCCGGTCTCGGACGCGAACTCGGCAAGCGCGCCGTCGAGGACTATACCGAGGAAAAGACGATCCAGTTTCATCGCGGCCAGCGCACCGGATGGTGGGTCGGCTGAGTTGGGAAGAACCCGGCGGACAATCGCCGGTCGTGTAGCTGCAACAAGGGAGGAAGTACATGTTGCGCAAATTGCTTATCGGAACGGCTCTCGGCTCGGGTCTTGCGTTCGCGGCCCATGCCCAGGACGTCAAGGAAGTCGAGATGCTGCATTGGTGGACGTCTGGCGGCGAAGCGGCTGCCTTGAACGTGCTCAAGGAGGATCTGGCCAAGCAAGGCTTTGCCTGGAAGGACGTGCCCGTGGCCGGCGGCGGCGGCGACGCCGCCATGACCGCGCTGAAGGCGATGGTCGCGGCCGGCAACTACCCGACCGCCTCCCAGATGCTCGGCTATACCGTGCTCGATTATGCCGCGGCCGGCGTGATGGGCGACCTGACCGAGGCGGCGGTAAAGGAAGGCTGGGACAAATCCGTTCCGGCCGCCCTGCAGAAATTCTCGGTCTATGACGGCAAGTGGGTCGCGGCTCCGGTCAACGTCCACTCCGTCAACTGGCTGTGGATCAACAAGGCGGTGATGGACAAGATCGGCGGCACCGAGCCAAAGACCTTCGACGAATTCATCGCGTTGCTCGACAAGGCCAAGGCGGCGGGCGTCATCCCGCTCGCGCTCGGCGGCCAGAACTGGCAGGAAGCCACCATGTTCGATTCGGTCGTGCTGTCGACCGGCGGACCTGAATTCTACAAAAAGGCCTTCAACGACCTCGACGAAGAGCAGCTGAAATCCGACACGATGAAGAAGTCGTTCGACAACCTCGCCAAGCTCGTCACCTATGTCGACCCGAACTTCTCGGGCCGCGACTGGAACCTCGCCACCGCCATGGTCATCAAGGGCGATGCGCTGGTGCAGGTCATGGGCGACTGGGCCAAGGGCGAATTCAACGCCGCCAAGAAGACCCCGGGCACCGACTTCCTGTGCTATCGCTTCCCGGGCACTGACGGCAGCGTGGTCTACAACTCCGACATGTTCGGCATGTTCGACGTTCCGGAGGAACGCAAGGCTGCCCAGGTCGCCTTGGCCACCGCCACCTTGTCGAAGAGCTTCCAGTCGGCGTTCAATGTCGTCAAGGGCTCGGTCCCGGCCCGCACCGACGTGCCCGACACCGACTTCGACGCTTGCGGCAAGAAGGGCATCGCCGACCTGAAGGCCGCCAACGAAGGCGGCACGCTGTTCGGTTCGCTGGCGCAAGGCTATGGCGCGCCGCCGGCCGTCGCCAATGCCTACAAGGACGTCGTCTCGAAGTTCGTCCACGGCCAGATCAAGACCTCGGACGAGGCCGTGACGCAGCTGGTTAACGCAATCGAAGACGCCAAATAAGAACCGGCATGCAAGGACCTTCCCCGCTCCGTTGGGGAAGGTTCCACCAAGCCAGGATGGTCGGCCTCTGGTCGGAATGGCGCCGGCGATCAACCAACACGCCCCGTCTCGACGGGGCTATCCTTCACCGCCTGGCGGGGAAGGGACCCGAAAGGGAGGAGCCCATGACTACGGTCACGACCCAGATCAAGCTGACGCCGGAGCATAGTGCCCGCCCGGGCGCCTCCATGCGTTCGCGCCTGCAGGACGCGCTGCCGAAGATCGTGCTGGCGCCAAGCTTTGCGATCACCATCGTCTTCGTCTACGGCTTCATCCTGTGGACGGTCTATCTGTCGTTCACCAATTCCAAGACCTTTCCGTCCTATGCCCTGACCGGGCCGCGGGCCTATCAGCGGCTGTGGCGCTGGACCTTCGAGAGCGACCCGCCGTCGAGCTGGTACACCTCGATCACCAATATGGGCATTTTCGGCTTTCTCTACATCTTCATCTGCCTGGCGCTCGGCCTGTTCCTGGCGATCCTGCTCGACCAGAAGATCCGCGGCGAAGGCGTGTTGCGGCCGATCTATCTCTACCCGATGGCGCTGTCCTTCATCGTCACCGGCGTCGCCTGGAAATGGTTCCTCGACCCCGGCCTCGGACTCGAGCAGACGCTGCATCAATGGGGCTGGACGAGCTTCCATTTCGACTGGATCAAGAACAAGGATTTCGTCATCTACACGGTGGTGATCGCCGGCGTCTGGCAGGCCTCGGGCTTCATCATGGCAATGTTCCTGGCCGGCCTGCGCGGCATCGACGGCGAGATCATGAAGGCGGCGCAGATCGACGGCGCCACCACTTTCCAGCTCTATCGCCGGATCGTCATCCCGCTGCTGCGGCCGGTGTTCCTTTCGGCCTTCATCGTGCTCGCTCACCTCGCCATCAAGTCCTACGATCTGGTCGTAGCACTTACCAGCGGCGGGCCCGGCGGCTCCGCCTGGCTGCCGTCGAACTTCATGTATGAGTACACCTTCAAGCGCAACGAAATGGCCGTCGGCTCGGCCAGCGCCGTGATCATGCTGATGACCATCACCGCGATCATCGTGCCCTACCTCTATTCCGAGCTCAGGGAGAAGCCGCGATGAGCGTCATTGCCACGCCCGCTCGCCAGAGCACTGGCGGCATCAGCGCCAGGACCGTCAACCGTATCCTCATTTACAGCCTGCTGGCGCTGTTCGCGCTGTTCTACCTGATGCCGCTGTTCGTCATGCTGGTGACCTCGTTCAAGACCATGGACGAGATCCAGAGCGGCAACATGCTGGCGCTGCCGCAGGCGCCAACCTTCGAGCCGTGGCTGAAGGCGTGGGGCGAGACCTGCGTCGGCCTGACCTGCGCCGGCATCAAGGGCTATTTCTGGAACTCCATCAAGATGGTGGTTCCGGCGGTGCTGATCTCGACGCTGCTCGGCGCGCTCAACGGCTATGTCCTGACCAAATGGCGCTTCCGCGGCCACACGCTGGTCTTCGGGCTTATGCTGTTTGCCTGCTTCATCCCGTTCCAGTCGGTGCTGTTGCCGATGGCGACGATCCTCGGCAGCCTCGGCCGTTTCGGCGTGACGCTGCGAAACGCAACGGGATTTTCATTCGGCTTGGGCAATCCGACGGTCAACCTGGTCTTTGTTCACGTCGTCTACGGGCTCGGCTTCACCACCTTGTTTTTCCGCAATTATTACGAGGCTTTCCCGACCGAACTGGTCAAGGCGGCACAGGTCGACGGCGCCAGCTTCTTCCAGATTTTCCGGCGCATCATGCTGCCGAATTCGATGCCGATCTTCGTCGTCACCGTCATCTACCAGTTCACCAACATCTGGAACGACTTCCTGTTCGCCTCGGCCTATGCCGGCACCGGCGACGCGATGCCGATGACCGTGGCGCTGAACAACGTCGTCAACACCTCGACCGGCGTCGTCGAATACAATGTCAACATGGCGGCGGCGATGATCGCCGCACTGCCGACCCTTCTCGTCTATGTGGTCGCTGGCCGCTACTTCGTGCGCGGCCTGATGGCCGGCGCCGTCAAAGGATAATCGAATGGCTTTTCTCGAAATTGATGGGCTGAGGAAGCGGTTTGGATCGGTCGAGATCCTGAAGGGCATCGACCTCGATCTCGAAAAGGGCGGCTTCCTCGTGCTAGTCGGCCCGTCCGGCTGCGGCAAGTCGACCTTGCTCAACACCATCGCCGGCCTGGAAACCATCACCGAAGGCGAAATCCGTGTCGACGGACGCACGATCAACGATCTCCACCCCTCGAAGCGCGACATCGCCATGGTGTTCCAGAGCTACGCGCTCTATCCGAACATGACCGTCGCGGGAAACATTGCTTTCGGCATGGAGATGCGCGGCGTGCCGGCTCAGGAGCGCCAGAAGGCGATCGACAAGGTGGCGAAGGTGCTGCAGATCGGCCATCTCCTGCAGCGCAAGCCGAGCCAGCTTTCCGGCGGCCAGCGCCAGCGCGTCGCCATGGGCCGGGCGCTGGTGCGCGACCCCAAGCTCTTTCTCTTCGACGAGCCGCTCTCCAATCTCGACGCCAAGCTGCGCGTCGATATGCGCATCGAGATCAAGCGCCTGCATGCAACCACCGGCACGACTATCGTCTATGTCACCCACGACCAGATCGAGGCGATGACGCTGGCCACCAAGATCGCGGTGATGCGCGACGGCGAGGTGCAGCAGTTCGGCACGCCGGCCGAAATTTACAACAACCCGACCAACCTGTTTGTTGCCGACTTCATGGGCTCGCCGGCGATGAACCTGATTCCGGCGACGATCGGCGGCAATGGCAATGCGCTTTCCGTGGTGCTGCAGCGCGAGGCGCGCGAGCCGATCTCGCTGGCGCTGGCCGATGCGCCGACGGGCCTGTCGGCATTCCACAGCAAGCCGATCATCTTCGGCGTTCGCCCCGAGGCTCTGACTGATCCCGAAGGGGCCGAACGCAACGCCTCGAACATCGCCACCGCCGACTGTCATATCGAGGTTGTCGAGCCGGCCGGCTCCGACACCTTCGCCGTCACCAATCTCGGCGGCAAGGCGGTGGTGGCGCGCCTGCGCGCCGACGCCAACATCCAGCCGGGCACCAGCACGCCGCTCGCCTTCAACCTGACCAAGGCGGTGTTCTTCGATCCGGCGACCGAGAACCGCATCCTCTGATGACAAACCCGGACATCGTCATCATCGGCTCCGGCATCGGCGGCGCCACGATAGCTTCCGGCCTTGCCGGCAGTGGCGCCTCGATCCTGATGCTGGAGCGTGGCGAACCGCTGCCGGCGACGCCGCACACGCGCGACACGCGCGCCATCTTCGTCGACGGCCACTATCGGCCGAAGGAGATGTGGCGCGAGGCCGGCGGTGCTGCGTTCAATCCCGGCAACTACTACTATGTCGGCGGCAATTCGAAGTTCTATGGCGCCGTGCTGATCCGCTACCGCAGGGAAGACTTTTCGGAGATGGAGCACTATGGCGGCATCTCGCCGCCATGGCCGTTCTCCTATGAGGAGTTCGAGCCATGGTACTCCAGGGCCGAGCAGCTTTTTCGCGTGCGCGGCGCACTCGGCGAAGACCCGACCGAGCCGTTCCACTCGATCCCCTATGCCTTCGGGCCGGTGCCCGACGAGCCGCCGATCGCCCGCGCCCGCGCCGAACTCAAAGGCCTCGGCCTGCACCCGGCATCGCTGCCGCTCGGCGTCGACATCGATGCCTGGCTGAGAGACGGCAAGACAGGCTGGGACGCGTTTCCCAACACCGGGACCGGCAAGGTCGATGCACAATCGGGGCCGCTGACAGCGGCACTTGCCGACCGGAACATCAGGCTCGAGACCGGTGCTCATGTCGAATACCTCGAAGCCTCGTCGGATGCCACGACGATCGCAGCCGTTCACTATCGCCAGAATGGCACGCTGAAGAAAGTGACGCCGAAACTGGTCATCCTCTCGGCCGGCGCGGTGAATTCCGCCGCCATCCTGCTGCGTTCGCCGTCCCCGATCGGAAGCGGCCTTGCCAACCGCTCCGACCAGGTCGGCCGCAACTTCATGAACCACAATTCGAGCGCCATGCTGGCGATCGATCCGCGCCGCAGGAACACCTCCGTCTACCAGAAGACGCTGATGCTCAACGACTACTATCTGTCCGATGGCAAGGGCGGCAAGCCGCTCGGCAACGTCCAGCTTCTCGGCAAGATCGACGGTCATATCCTGAAGGCCAACGTCAGGCTTGCACCCAAATTCGCGCTGGACTTCATGGCCGGCCACGCCGTCGACTGGTACCTGATGTGCGAGGACCTGCCCGATCCCGAAAGCCGCATCATGGTCGACGGCAAGGACATCGTCATGCAGTGGCGGCGCTCCAACATGCAATCGCTCGAAGGGCTGACCAAGGTGATGCGCGAGAATTTCCGCGCCTGCGGCTATCCAATCGTCCTGTCGCGGCCTTTCGACAAGCGCACGCCATCGCACCAGTGCGGCACGGTCAGGATGGGCGACGATCCGGCAACCTCGCCGCTCGACCCCTTCTGCCGCTCGTTCGACCACCACAACCTGTTTGTCGTCGACGCTGGCTTTTTGCCGAACTCGGCCGCGGTCAATCCGGCGCTGTCGATCGCAGCACAGGCGCTGCGCGTCGCCGACCACATCCGCAAGACGGAGCTTGTCGCATGAGCCGCCCGGCAGCGATCGTCACCGGCGGCGCGCGCGGCATCGGCCTTGCTTGCGCCGAAGCGCTGGCCGATGCGGGCTTCGATATCCTTGTCGTGGACCTTGCCGAAAAAGCCGGCGACGGGCTTGCCGCTGACATCACCGCCCGCGGCGCGAAATTCGCCTACCATTGCGGCGACATCGCCGATCTCGACGACCATGCCGCATTGGTCGATGCCGCGACAAGCGCCTTCGGCCGCATCGACTGCCTGGTCAACAATGCCGGCATCGGCGCCCCGGTACGCGGCGACCTGCTGGAATTGAAACCGGAAAATTTCGACCGCATCCTCGCCATCAATCTGCGCGGCACCGTCTTCCTCAGCCAGGCCGTTGCCAGGGCGATGCTTGCGGCGCCGGGTGATCACCCAAAATCGATCATCACCATCACCTCGGTCAGCGCCGAAATGGCCTCGCCGGAACGTGCCGACTACTGCATCTCCAAGGCCGGGCTTTCGATGTGGGTGAAGACCCTGGCGCTGCGGCTCGCTCCCGAAAATATCGGTGTGTTCGAGGTGCGGCCGGGCATCATCCACACCGACATGACCGCAGGGGTAACCGCCAAATACGACGCGCTGATCGACGGCGGGCTGGTGCCGGCCAAGCGCTGGGGCGAAGCCGCCGATGTCGGCGCCGCCATAGCGGCACTCGCCGGCGGCAAGCTCGGCTTTTCGACCGGCTCGATCATCAATGTCGACGGCGCGCTGTCGGTGCCGAGACTGTGAACAGGTGACGCCATGACCGACTACATCATCGTCGGCGCCGGCCCGGCCGGCTGCGTGCTGGCCAACCGGCTGAGCGAAGAGCCATCGAATTCAGTGCTGCTGCTCGAGGCCGGCGGCAAGGACTGGCACCCGCTGATCCACATGCCGGCCGGTTTCGCCAAGATGACCAAGGGCATCGCCGCCTGGGGCTGGTCGACCGTGCCGCAAAAGCACATGAAGGACCGCGTCTTCCGGTACACGCAGGCCAAGGTGATCGGCGGCGGCTCCTCCATCAACGCTCAGATCTACACGCGCGGCAATGCTCGCGACTACGACGCCTGGGAGAAGCAAGAAGGCCTTGCCGGCTGGGGCTATCGCGACGTTCTGCCCTATTTCAAGCGGGCCGAGAACAACCAGCGCTACGCCAACGATTTTCACGGCGACCAAGGTCCGCTCGGCGTGTCGAACCCGATTGCGCCGCTGCCGATCTGCGAGGCTTATTTCCGCGCCGGACAGGAGATGGGCATTCCCTTCAATCCGGACTTCAACGGGGTAGCCCAAGAAGGCGTCGGTTATTACCAATTGACGCAGAAGGACGCGAGACGCTCCTCCGCCTCGGTCGCCTATCTCAGGCCGATCCGCGAGCGCAAGAACCTGACCGTCAGGACAGATGTGCTGGTCACGCGCATCGTCATCGACAAGGGCCGCGCCACTGGCGTCGAGATCGTCGACAGGCCGGGCGGCCAACCGACGATCCTGCGCGCCGAGCGCGAAGTGATCGTCTCGTCCGGCGCCATCGGCTCGCCGAAGCTCTTGATGCAATCGGGCATCGGCCCGGCCGACCATCTTAAGTCGGTCGGCGTGACGCCGGTGCACGATCTGCCCGGCGTCGGCTCCAACCTGCAGGACCATCTCGACCTGTTCGTCATTGCCGAATGCACCGGCGACCACACCTACGACAACTACGCCAAGCTGCACCGGACGGTGTGGGCCGGCCTGCAGTACCTGCTGTTGAAAAAAGGCCCGGTTGCCTCCAGCCTGTTCGAGACCGGCGGCTTCTGGTACGCCGACCCGACCGCCGCCTCGCCCGACATCCAGCTGCATCTCGGCCTCGGCTCCGGCATCGAGGCCGGCGTCGAAAAACTGAAAAATCCGGGCGTGACGCTGAATACGGCGTTCCTGCGCCCGCGTTCGCGCGGCACGGTGCGGCTGAACGGCGCCGACCCGGCCGACCATCCACTGATCGATCCGAATTACTGGTCCGACCCCTACGATCGCGACATGTCGATCAAGGGGCTCAGGCTGGCGCGCGAGATCATCCGGCAGAAGGCGCTGGCCCCCTTCGTACTGCGTGAGGTGTTGCCGGGACCGACACTCACCAGCGACGACGAGCTGTTCGACTATGCCTGTCGCAGTTCCAAGACCGACCACCACCCCGTCGGCACCTGCCGCATGGGCCATGACGCGATGAGCGTGGTGACGCCCGATCTCAGGCTGCGCGGCATCGAGGGTCTGCGTGTCTGCGATGCTTCGGTGATGCCGCGCATCCCCTCCTCCAACACCAATGCGCCAACCATCATGGTCGGCGAAAAAGGCGCCGATCTGATCCTTGGCCGCGACCCACTGCCGCCGGCCGTGTTTTCCACCAACCAAGCCGCATGAGATTCCAAGAATGATCAGGCACTGTGTTTTCGCTCGATTCCGCAATGACGTCACCGACGACGAGCGCGCGGCAATCCATGCCGACCTTGAGGCGCTGCGGCGGGTGATCGGCGGTATGGGCAAGGTCGAATTCAGCGCCAACACCAGCCCAGAGCCGTTCGCGCGCGGCTTCACGCACGGCTTCACCATCGACTTCCGCGATACCGCCGCACGCGACGCCTATCTGGAGCATGAGGCTCACAGCCGAGCCGGCGCTCGGCTGGTCGCAGCGCTTGAAGGCGGAACCGACGGGCTGATGGTGTTCGACCTCGAGATAGGCGCTTAGCCTATCCAAGCCTCAGCGCGACGACGCCGGCAACAATGCTGAGCACGGCGGCACCGCGCCAGGCGGTCATCTTCTCGCCGAGCGCAAACACCGAGATCATCATGGCGAACAGGATCGACGTTTCGCGCAGCGCCGCGACCGAGGCGATCGGCGCCTTGGTCATCGCCCACATCACAATCCAGTAGGCGGCGCCGCTGAGCACGCCGGTGTAGACGCCCGCCTTCCAGTCGCGCGCCAGCACCGGCAAAGCCTTCGGTCCGCGGAATATCAGGCACAGCACCAGCGCCCACAGCGCATCGCAGACGAACAGCCATGCCGCATAGCTCGACGCCGTCGCGGCCAGCCGCGCGCCGCTGCCGTCGGACAGCGTATAGCCGGCGATGAAGATCGAGGTGCCAAGCGCAAAGCCGACCGCGCGCAGGTTCAGCCTTTGCAGATGCGCGCCGCCGCGAAACGACAAAACCAGCGTCCCGGCCGACAAGAGAACAATGCCGAGGATGGCGAGCGGCGCCGGAACTTCGGCGACGACCACGATGCCGCCAAGTGCAGCCAGCAGCGGTGCGGTGCCGCGGGCCAGCGGATAGGTCTGGGCGAAATCGCCGGCCTTGTAGGCGCCGATCAGGAACGTCCTGTAGCCCATATGGAAGATCACCGAGGCGATGATATAGGGCCACACTTCCGCATTTGGCACCTCGACGAAAGGCAGCGCCAGAAGCGCCACGGCGCCCATGCCGAGCGTCATCAGCGTGATCGACAGGAAGCGGTCGAGATGGACCTTGACCAGCGCGTTCCAGATCGCGTGCATGGCGGCGGCGGCGAGCACGGCGAAGAAGACGAACAAGGTCATCGGCGGCTCATGCGCCTTCGGTCCCCGTCGCGAACGGCGTTTCCAGGTCGATGTCGACCGGCAGCGGAAAATGGTCGGAGGCGATTTCGCCGATATCGGCACTGGCCGAGCGCACGCGGTCGGCAAACATTCCGCCGACGAAGCAGTGGTCGAGCCGTCGTTTTGTCGGCCTGCCGTCGATGGTCGTCACATGCGTGTGGAAGTCCGCCGTCGGTTCTCTGGCGACGGCGGCGGCATCGACAAAACCGCCGAGATAGGCAGCACGGCGATGGTACGGCGTGCTGCCGACGATGCGCCGGTATTCGGCGCTGCCCGGCTCCATGTTGAAATCGCCCATCCAGATCGCCGCCAGCGGGTTTTCCGGCTCCGGCCCACCATTGCTCCAGTTGCGCACAGGTTCGTCATCGGCGCCGCTCCACGGGCCGCCGTCGGACGGCGCCCGGCGATGCTCGGCGAGCAAATAATCGATCTGCTCCAGCCGCTCTTCGGCGGCGATATGCGCCAGATGCAGCGAAAGCACCCGCACCGGACCGGCGGGGGTGCGGATCATGCATTCGAGTGCTGCGTTGCGGGTGTTGAGCGGACGCACGGTGCGGCGCAGCGGCAGCGTGTGCAGGCGCGACCAGGCGATCGGCAGCTTCGACAGGAGCATGGTGCCGAATTGCCGCCGCCGGTTGACGATGCGGCCGTCACGCCGCTCGCTGGCGTCCATGTCGAAGGCCGGCCCATAAACCCAGTAGTATTCGGGCAGTAGCCGGGAAAGTATCTCCGGCTGGTCGTCCTCGTTGCTGCGCAGCCAGTGCCGTTCCACCTCCTGCAAGGCGATGATGTCGGCGCCGGCCACGACGCGTGCAGCGCGCGCGAGATCGTAGCGGCCGTCGCCGCCGAACCCGTACTGGATGTTGTAGCTGACCAGCTTCATTGCTTATCCGGCTCATTTCCTGATGGCAGTAGCCGTTGGGCTGATTTGGCGCAATGTGCAGCCAGATAGACAGAGCTTGGGCCAGGCAGCGCTAAGTCGTCAGCGGCTGGAATCGTCCGGGCGGAGAAGCGGCCAGTTCCGACCAGTCGATTTCCTCCTCCAGGCGATGATACGCTTCGTCGCCGATCGTCCCGTCGATGCGCAGCTGCTCCAGCGCGTCGCGCTGGCTCTTGATGGCATAGAGGCGCAACCTGTCGTACTCGGTCGCAGCCTGGGCGTCCTCCGGGTTTTCAGCGATCGTGCGCTGCGCGGCAAATTGCTCGCGAACCACGGCCGCGGCATTCGATGTCTTGCCGCTCAACACGTCCAGCGCGGCCTGCATGATGGCGACGCGTGCCTGCGCGACCTCTCGGTCGACAGTTTCGTCGGGATCGAGACGAAGCAGGCGCAGCAGCGGCTTCAGGCTGATGCCTTGCAGCACCAGGGTGCCGAGGACGACCGAGAAAGCGGCGAGCACGATCGGGTCGCGGCCGGGAAAGTCAGCCGGCAAGGCAAACGCTGCCGCAAGCGTGACCAGGCCGCGCATGCCGCACCAGCCGATCAGCACGCCGCCGCGGAACGACGGGGCTTCGGCCTGCCGGTCCGCGTCACCGAAGCTGGCAAGCCACCTCATGATCGCGCCGCATCCCAACACCCAGACGAGACGCGAGACGATGACGACAGCCAGCACGGCCGCGGCGAAGACGAACGCTTCGACCTGTCCCTGCTCGGCCAGCCGGCCGACGATCGACCGTGCCTGAAGTCCCATCAGGACGAAGGCAAGCACGTTGAGCACGAACACCGCCGTCTCCCAGACCGAGTAGGAGCTGACGCGATTTCGGGCCGGCATGCGGCGCGGCGCGGTTCGCGCGATGGTCATGGCATAGACCACGATCGTTATGATGGCGGAGAGCCCGATCCTGTCGGCCAGGATCCAGACGCCGAACGTTCCGGCGAATTGCACCACCGTGCCGCTTGCCGGTTCTCTGATGCGGCTGAGGGTGACGAGAGACAACCGGCCGAGCACGTAACCAGCAGCGAGGCTGCCGACCGTCGACAGCAAGATCATCGGAACCGCGCTGCTCAGCAGGATAGAGCCGGCAGCTGCCGAAACCGCCATACGGTAGATCAGCAGTGCCGTGGCGTCGTTGAGCAGGCTTTCGCCTTGCAGGATCGCGGTGACGCGGTGCGGCACCTTGAACTGTCCAAGCACGGCCGACGCCGCGACGGCATCGGGCGGCGCCACGATCGCGCCAAGGGCAATAGCCGCAGCGATCGGCAGGCCTGCCATTGTCCAGCCGACGAGCGCCACGGCAGCAGTCGTGAAAACGACGGCGCCCAGAGCCAGCAGGACGAGCGGCAGCCTGTAGCGATTGAGGTCGCGCAGCGACGTATCGTAGGCCGCGTCAAGAAGCACCGGCGCGATGAACAAGGCGAGCGCCAGTTCGGGATCGATCTCGATGGTCGGCGCAAACGGCAAAAAGGCGATGCCCGCGCCGGCCAACGCCAGCAAGGAGGGATAAGGAATCTGGAGACGCCGCGACAACGCCGTCAGCGCGACGGCGATCAGCAGAAGAATAAGGGTCAGCTCGAAAAGCGCCATGCCTCATCGTAGCGGTGAAATCCGGCTGTTGGCAGAGGCAAAGCAGCAAGATGCTGTTAATTGGCGCCGCTCAGATGCCGGCAGTATGTCCGGATCCGGTTTCGGCATGTAAGCTCCGGTTATGATCCTCATTGGTCAATATGACTCGCCCTTCGTTCGTCGCGTCGGCATCGCGCTCACCCTGTACGGTCTGCCGTATGAGCATCGTCCCTGGTCGACTTTCAGCGATGCGGACAAGATCCGGCCCTACAATCCGCTGACGCGGGTGCCGACCCTGGTGCTGGACAATGGCGAGGTGCTGATCGAGAGCCACCTCATGCTGGACCACCTGGACGGCCTCGTTGCAGCCGAGCGAAGGATGTTTCCAACCAGCGAGCCGGCGCGCCACCAGGCGCTGAAGATCGCTGGTCTGGCCACCGGGCTGGGCGACAAGGCGGCCAGCCTGTTCTACGAGAGGCTGCTGCACGAGACAGTCTCCGATCTCTGGGTCGAACGCTGCCGCAAGCAGATACGGGGAGCCATGGCTGCGCTGGAAGCCGATCGCAGCACAAGGCCTGAGACCTACTGGTTCGGCGATCGGATCGGCCATGCCGACATCGCAGTTGCCGCCGTGCTGCGCTTCATCGGCGAGGCGCATCCGGGGCTTGTGTCGCTAACCGGCTTTCCAGCGTTGGAAGCCCATGCCGCGCGGATGGAAGCGCTGCCTGTCTTTAAGGCGATTTCGCAACCGTTCATCGCGCCAGCTTGACCTGTCGAAGACATCGGTCGTTAACTACCAAGCGCAGAATTCAAATCTCTATTCCAGTTCAGCCGCGCAGGAGCTCCCCGTGCCAAGACTATTCATAGCATTGTGCGCATTGATACTGTTCCCGCCCATGGCCACGGCCTCCGCGCTGTACGACGAATTGGCGGCGGCAAAGATCAAACTTTTGGGGACTCCCAGAGCTGGGCCAGGGATGGGACTCTGGGCGCAGCAGACGAACGAGAGATTGCTCGCTGCCATAGAAGGGAAATGGTTCGATCTTGGATATTCTGACCTGACCAGCGAAGACGGTATGAAGAAATACTGCCTCGAATATGGAGTGTCCTTCAAGAAATTGACCGATTATTCCTTCGAAATGATCTCACAGATCCGCCCTCCCCGGGCGAAGCAACCGATCCACAAAGAATATATCTTCAGAACAGGAATGACCTACAACTTCCGATGGAACGTCCAACAGCAAATGGACGTGCAAGGGACATTAGGAGGAACGGCAAACAGATTCTGAGATACGCCAACGGCACAAGCGCACTGATGATGACGACACCCAACACGCTGTTCGAGGTCGATTTCGATCTCGGAATACCTTTCCTATGGGGCCGCTGCCCCGCCGAATAGATCGGCGGCTTGATTTGCCCCTGGTTATCCCAGCCGCTGTCTGCCGCTTTTAATGCAGCACCAGCATGTCGCCCGACGAGAAGGAAATCTCGGCCTTCTCGCCCACAGCGGGCGGCGGGGTGGCCGGGCTGTTGAACGTGTCGAGCGATACCGTGCTGCCGCCAATGCCGACGCGGACCCGGATGACCGAGCCGAGGAAGTGCACTTCGGTGATCTCGCCCGAAAGACTGGAGTCGCGGCCGGGATGGCGGCCGAGCGAAATCGCCTCGGGCCGCAGCGCCAGCGACAGCGTGTCGCCGGACTTGGAGCCGTTCAGCTTTCCCTGCAGCGAGACCTCTTGCGAATTGACGCGCACCTTGCCCGAGGCTGCATCGGTGACGGTGCCTTCGAGCACGTTCAGCGTGCCGACGAAATTGGCGACGAACTTGGTCGCCGGCCGGTTGTAGATCTCGAACGGCGTGCCGACCTGCTCGGCCTTGCCGCCATACATGACGGCGATGCGGTCGGAGATCGACAGCGCCTCTTCCTGGTCGTGGGTGACGAAGACAGTGGTGATGCCGAGCTTCTTCTGGATCGAGCGGATTTCCTCGCGCAGCGACACGCGTACCTTGGCGTCGAGCGCCGACAGCGGCTCGTCGAGCAGCAGGAGCTTCGGCTTCGGCGCAATCGCTCGCGCCAGCGCGATACGCTGCTGCTGGCCGCCGGAGAGCTGATAAGGATAGCGGTCGCCCATCTGCGGCAGCTTGATGAGGTCGAGCATCTCGGCAACGCGCCTGTCGGCATCGGCCTTTGGCATGCCCGCGACCTTCAGCCCGAAGCCGATGTTCTGCGCCACGGTCAGGTTCGGAAACAGCGCGTAGGCCTGGAACACCATGCCGACGTTGCGCTGGTTGGGCTTGAGCCGGGTGATGTCCTTGCCGGCCACCACGATCTTGCCGGCGCTCGGCTCCTCGAAGCCGGCGACCATGCGCAGCACCGTCGTCTTGCCGCAGCCCGATGGCCCGAGGAAGGAGACGAATTCGCCCGGCTCGACGTCGAGGTTGAAATCCTGGACGACGGTGGTGGTGCCGAAGGATTTTCGAACCTGCTGGATGGAGAGGAATGGCTCGGCCATGGCTTTTCTTTCGCTCGGTACTTTTTCGATCAGTTTGGCCGGTTCGCCGATCGCGGCGCAAAACGCGACAGGATCTGGATCAGCGACATGCAGCCCCAGGTGATGGCGAACGAAATGAGCGCCAGTGCCGACGGCTCATAGGCACTGTTGGCGCCGATGTTCTGCAGATAGGGGCCGAAGGCCGGGCGATTCAGCAGCGACGCCATCGTGAACTCGCCGATGACGATGGCAAAACTCAGGAACGCGCCGGACAAGACGGCGATCAGCACGTTCGGCAGGATGATGCGGGCGATGATGGTGGTCCAGCCGGCGCCGAGGATTTGTGCGGCTTCGGTGAGCGTTCTGACGTCGATGGTCCTGAGACCGGTATCGACCGCCCGGTACATATAGGGTAACGCCAACGTCGTATAGCCGATGACCAGCAGAGCATCGGTGCCGCGCGCTGTCGCCAAAAAAGGCAGCGTTGAATTCGAACCGAACATTCTGATGTAGCCGAAGACGATGACGATGGCGGGGATAACCAGCGGCAGCAGGGTTATGAACTCTACCACCGGCCGCAGATGCGGTAGCCGCAGCCGTATCCAGTAGGCCGTCGGGACGACGAGGAGCACGCCCAAAAGAATGGTAAAGACCGCCACAACGACGGAATAGGTAAATGTCGTCTGGAAATTCGGATCTCCGAAGACCGAGCGGTAGGCGTCAAAGGAGTATTCCCCTCGCCGCTTACGCAAGGAGAATTCAAAGGTCGCCAAAAGCGGCAGGACAAAATAAGTGGTTCCCACGCCAAAAACCAGCCAAGCCCAAAAACGGCTGCCTTGCTTCATTTCAGCCACCGTTCGGCTCGCCGTTGGAACAAGATGTAGAAGAGATTGGCCAGGCCGGTGATGACGATCATGCCGAATGCAAGCGCATAACCTAGATTCGGATTGTAAAGCACGTCGCCACGAATCTGCGCGAACAGCTGGATGGGCACGATGTTGAGTGACGGCCCCGTCAGGGCATAGGCCGTTGCGACCGCGCCGAACGCGTTGGCAAAGAGGAGGACCGTCGTACCGAGAAAGCTCGGCCATAACACCGGGATGACCACCATGCGCCAATATTGCCAATTGGTTGCCCCGAGCGTGGCGGCAGCTTCGCCCCATTCCTTCTTCAACCCATCGACCGCCGGCGTGATGATGACGATCATCAATGGAATCTGGAAATAGAGGTAGGTGAGGATCAGGCCCCAAAACGAAAAGATACTGAAGCCGAGCGAATAGATGTTAATGCCGAAAATGTCTCGCAACAGGATCGTCGCCACTCCGAGCCGACCTAGAGTCGCGATGAACGAGAATGCCAGCGGTACGCCGGCAAAATTCGAGGCGACGCCCGAGAAGGTCAAGGTTGCCGAGCGCAGCCACGGCGGCAAGCCTCCGCGAACCACTGCCACCGCCATTGCCAAGCCGATCAAGGCGCCAAGGACCGCAGAGACAAAGCTGATCTGAATGGATACCCAATAGGCGGCTGCGAGCTTGGGTTGCGACAACGCTATGATGTTGTCGAGCGTATAGTCGCCGGCTGCATTTTTGAACGCGCCCGCGATCAGCCCTATCGTGGGCAGGATCAGAAAGAGCAGCGCGAAAACGAAGAACGGAGCTACGCCTAACCAATGCAGTGGCAGCCGAAGGCGGCTGATCTCCGGCGCGCCAGGGCTGACGCGGGCTGTCTCGGACACTATGGAGTCTGCCATGGACTTCCCGAAGTTGGCATAGGGCGCCGGCCAGCGAACCGGCCGGCGCCCTATGAATTACTTCACGACGGCGCCAACGATGGCGTCCCAGTTCGTGCTGATTTCCTTCTTGGCGGCGTTCTGCTCCTCCAAGGTTGGGAAGATCGCTTTCTCGTAGTTCTCGGCGGCCGGCAGCTTGTCCAGCATCTCCTTCGGGATCACGCCCTTCTTGGCGAGGTCATTGAAGCGGATCGGGTGGCAGTAGCCCTTCAGCCAGCCGAGCTGGCCTTCGTCCGAGTAGAGATACTCCATCCACAGCTTGGCGGCGTTCGGATGCGGCGCATAGGCGCTGATCGCCTGTACGTAGACGCCAGCGACAACCGCTGCCTTTGGCACGACGATTTCGATTTCCGGATTGCCGGCCATCTTGTCGCGCATGGCGAGCAGGTTGTAGTCCCAGTTCATCACGATCGGTGTCGTGCCCTGGGCGACAGCTGCCGCTTCACCGTCGACCGGCACGAAGTTGCCGGCATCGTTGAGCTGCTTGAAGAACTGCAGACCCTTGGCGGCGGCATCCTGGCCGCCGCTACCGCCAGCCGCGAGGCCCGAAGCGTAAACCGACATGACGGCGTTGTTCGACGAACGCGGGTCACCGGCAAGCGCCACCGAGTTGGCATATTCCGGCTTCAGCAGGTCGGCCCAGTCCTGTGGTGCGTTCTGCACGACGGCCTTGTTCACGCCGAAGGCGAGCACGCCGTAATAGTCGCCGTACCAGTAGCCGTCGGCATCCTTGGCGCTGTCAGGGATCGTATCCCAGGTCGACACCTTGTAGGGTTGGATCAGACCGTCGGCCTTGGCGGACGGGCCAAAAGACAGGCCGACGTCGATGACATCAGGCGCCTGCGGGCCCTTATTGTCCTTGTTGGCCTTGATCGCCTCGATCTCATCGCCGGAGCCGGCATCGGGATTGAGCTCGTTGACGGTGATTTCCGGATACTTCGCCTTGAAGCCGGCGATGACGTCGCCATAGCCGCACCAGCTGTGCGGCAGCGCGATGGTGGTGAGCTGGCCTTCCGCCTTGGCGGCGGCGATCAGTTCATCCATGGACTGCGCCGACGAGATGGCAGTGGTCGCCATCAGGGCGACGGCCGTAAGGGAAAGCACTTTCCCCGTGAATTTGAACATGTGTTCTCTCCGTTGAACTGACGCCGTTGGACGCCTGCGATGCGGTATCGTTTTCGTGTGACAGCCCGATGAAAGCTTTGTGAAAGCGATGCCCTGCAGTACGAAAAAGTAAACTCTTTTTGACCGGCTGTAGCAATCGCTCCGCGATTATTTTTCCGGCTAACGAATTTCGGTCTTACCTTTCATCCCTTCCCCTTTCTTTGCCCTCAATTTCCAGATCAATTTTCGGCGCGAAAAACCGTCTCAGACGGTGCCGGCAATGGCATTGTCGAGCAGCGTCAGCGCCGCCTTCCTGGTCAGCTTGACCGGGTTGCCGCCGGCGGTCGGATCGACCACCGCCATGTCGGCGATCAGGCCCTTGCGCTTCTTGTCCATGTCGAGCCCCTTGATCAGGCCCGGCAGCGCGTGCGGCACCTTCAATTCCTTGCGCAGCTTGATGACGGCCTTGGCGAAGCCGTCGAAGCCGCCCTTGATGCCGCAATAAGCCGCGAGCCGGGCGATGCGCGCCTCGATGGCGTCGCGGTTGAAGGCCAGCACATAAGGCATGAACACGGCGTTGGTCATGCCGTGATGGGTGTCGTAGAGCGCGCCGATCGGATGCGACAGCGAGTGGATGGCGCCCAGCCCTTTCTGGAAGGCGGCAGCGCCCATCGCGGCCGCGCTCATCATATGGGCGCGGGCGACAAGATCCTTGCCGTTGGCGAAGGCCTTCGGCAGGTTCTCGAAGACGAGCCGCACGCCTTCGACAGCGATGCCGTCGGCCATCGGATGATAGCCCGGCGCGCAATAGGCCTCGAGGCAGTGAGCAAGCGCGTCCATGCCGGTGCCGGCGGTGATGAAGCCGGGCATACCGACCGACAGTTCCGGATCGGCGATGACGATCGCCGGCAAAAGCTTCGGATGGAAGATCACCTTCTTGGTGTGGGTCGCTTCATTGGTGATGACGCCGGCGCGGCCGACTTCCGAGCCGGTGCCGGCCGTGGTCGGCACGGCGATGATCGGTGCGATCGCATCGGCGTTGGCGCGCGTCCACCAGTCGCCGATATCCTCAAAGTCCCAGACCGGCCGCGTCTGGCCGGCCTGAAAGGCGATCAGTTTGCCGAGGTCGAGCGCCGAGCCGCCGCCGAAGGCGATGACACCGTCATGCCTGCCCTTGTTGAACACGGCAATGCCGGCGGTCAGGTTGGAGTCCACCGGGTTCGGCTTGACCTCGGAAAACACGCCATAGGGGACCTTGGCGTCATCGAGGATCTTCAACGTCGAGGCGACCACCGGAAGCTTCGCCAGCCCCGGATCGGTGACGAACAGCGGCCGCTTGATGCCGGTGGCATCAAGCACATCAGGCAATTCCTTGATGCGCCCCGCGCCGAAGCGCACGGTTGTCGGATAGTTCCATTTGGAAATCAATTTTGTCATTTCTGTCTTTCGAAAAAATCAGATGGCTTCACGCAGATGATATGATTTCGGCCTCGTCAGATTGTCGTAGCCGATGGCCGACAGCGCCGCGCCCTTGCCGGTGTCCTTGACGCCGGTCCAGACCAGCGCCGGATCGAGATAGTCGCAGCGGTTCATGAACACGGTGCCGGTCTCGACGCGATCACCGATCGCCGCCGCATGCTCGGTGTCGCGCGTCCAGATCGAGGCCGTCAGCCCGTAGGGGCTGTCGTTCATCAACGCGATCGCCTCTTCGTCGTTGCGCACCTTCATGATGCCGACGATCGGCCCAAAACTTTCCTCGCGCATGACGCTCATCTGGTGATCGACCCCGGTCAGCACTTCGGGCGCCAGATAGGGCGAACCCGGCTCGTCGTCCGCCAGCTTCATGTTGATGTGCGCCCTAGCGCCCTTGCGCAGCGCCTCGGCCTTTTGCTCGCGGATCAGGTCGGCAAAGCTCGCCTGGGCCATCGGCCCCATCGTCGTCGCCTGGTCGAGCGGATTGCCGACGACATAGTTCCTGGTTTCGGCGACGAAGCCTTCGACGAACTCGTCAAAAACCTTCTCGTGGACATAGACGCGCTCGATGCCGCAGCAGCACTGACCGGAATTGTAGAAGGCGCCGTCGACCAGATTGGCGACGGCATGGTCCATCTTGGCGTCGGCCAGGACATAGGCCGGATCCTTGCCGCCGAGTTCGAGGCCGAGCGTCATGAAGGTCCCCGCTGCCGCCTTTTCGATGGCGCGGCCGCCGGCAACCGAGCCGGTGAAATTGACATGGTCGATCTTGCCCGAGCCGAGCAGTTTTTCGGTCTGCGCATGGTTCATGACGAGGTTCTGGAACAGACCCTTGGGCAGGTCTGCTTTGTCGAACGCCTGTTGAAAGCGTTCGCCGACCAGTAGCGTCTGCGCCGCATGCTTGAGGATGACGGCGCTGCCGGCCATCAGCGCCGGCACGATCGTGTTGACGGCGGTGAGATAGGGATAGTTCCACGGCGCGATCACCAGGACCACGCCGAGCGGCACCTTCTTCACATAGCGGCGAAACCCGTCCTTCGGATTGGAGGCCATCACCGGCTTGAGTGCCGCTTCGGCGATCTCGACCATGTAGCTGGTGCGTTCCCTGACGCCGCCGAACTCGCCGCCATAGCGCACCGGACGGCCCATCTGCCAGGCGATCTCCGGCACGATCTCGTCGGTCATGGCGACCAGCGCTTCCAGCATGGCAAGCATGTACTTGCCGCGCTCGACGATCGGCGTCTCAGCCCATCTCTCCTGCGCCGCCTTGGCGCGCTCGACCGCGGCATTGATCGCCTGGTCCGTGGCGATGGGCCGTTCGGCATAGATCGAACCATCGATGGGGGATTTGAGTTTTACGGTTTCCAAGTGGGCGACTCCATGTATCGAAGGCAAAGCGTCAGCAGGCAAGGGCGCGAACATGCCCGGCTCTTGCATAATCCAGTATTGACTGATCGCGCGTCACGAGCGTCAAATCGAACGCCCGCGCTGTCGCGATCAATATCCTATCCGCAGGATCGCCGTGGAGCGATCCAGGCAAGAAAGACGATTCAATCAACAATTCCGGCGAAAGAGCCTCGACCTTGATGCCTGGCGTGGCGATCACTTCCCCAAAAATGCTTGCTGGCGACTTTGCTGCCGCCAACCGGCCCTTGGCGCTCAGCAGGCCCAACTCCCAGGCCGAAATGGGGGAAACCCGGACCTTCTCGTCAACAGCCGCGGCGCTGTTGATAGCAATCTTGGCTTCCGGCGTGATTGGCTCGTTCAGCGCTATCCATATGATCGCGCAAGTGTCGAGCAGCAGCCTGTGCGTCACGGCAGCACGTCAGGCTCAAAGGCCGGCCTCGTGTAATCATGTCCTTGGAGAAGCGTGACCTTGCCTGTCCATATGCCGAAAAGGGGATGGTCGGTATTTCCCTGCGGAAGTTCGTAGCTGGCCTGCGCTGGTTCCGCCATTCCCGAACGGGTCTTGTCTGTGGTAGCCATATTCGGCTTTCGATAACCTTCGGGCCATCCCTCCAGTTTGAAATCCACCCGCTCGTTCGCAAGATCGACACGAGACGACCGGTAGTTTGCGCGCAACCAGGCGCGCGCCTGGCTGTGCCCGCTCGGGCTGTTCGCCCACCATTCCTCCCGCTGTCGTGCCGACGGCGGCAAGCGGCCACCGATAACTTGCTCGATCTCTGCAAAGCTCATCGACATCTGGCCCTGGCCCGAGAACAGGAGATGCTCGAAAAGCGGATGGTATTTTGTTCCTTCGGTCATCATACAAACTAGTTCAAGCCGCATTTTTGGTCAAGGTATAGATAGTATCTTACTATCTTTCTAATAACGCTCGAACCCCCTGTGCAGTTCCCAGTCGGTAATGCGGCGGTCGTATTCGAACTGCTCCCAGTGCGCCGTATGGACATAATGCTCGAGCACGCCGTCGCCGAGCGCCTGCTTCAGCATCTCCGATTTCGCCAGCGTCTCGGTGGCATCACGCAGGGTCTTCGGAATTTCCGGCAGCTGCGAGGCTTGATAGGCATCGCCAACGAAGGGTTTTTGCAGTTCAAGCTTTTCGTCGATGCCGGCAAGGCCGGCCGCGATCAGCGCGGCGAAGGCGAGATAGGGGTTCAGATCGGCGCCGCCGATGCGGCATTCCATGCGGATGCCCTTGGTGCCCTCACCGCACAGGCGGAAACCGGCGGTGCGGTTGTCCTCGCTCCACATGATCTTGGTCGGCGCGAAGGTGCCGGCCTGAAAGCGCTTGTAGGAGTTGACGTAGGGCGCCAGGAACCAGGTGAATTCCCTGGCGTATTTGAGTTGGCCCGCCGCCCATTGCTGGCCGAGCGTCGACAGCGTCCAGTCGGCCTCTTTGTCGTAGAAAAGCGGCGTCTCGCCGTCGGCGCTCCACAGCGAATTGTGGATATGGCTGGAATTGCCGGCCAGCCCGTAATTGTACTTGGCCATGAACGAGATCGCCTTGCCTTCGGACTCGGCGATTTCCCTGGCGCCGTTCTTCAGGATGACGTGGCGGTCGGCCATCTCGAGCGCCTCGGCATAGCGGACGTTGATTTCTTCCTGGCCCGGACCCCACTCGCCCTTGGAGTTCTCGATCGGAATGCCGGCCGCTTGCATCTCGTTGCGCAGCCGGCGCATGACGCCTTCTTCCTTGGTGGTGATGCCGATCTGGTAATCGCCGATATAGGGCGAGGCTGTGTCGAGGCCCTGCCAGTGCTTCTTGCGGGCGGAATCGTAGGTTTCGCTGAACAGATAGAATTCGAGCTCGGAGGCGAAATAGCCGATATAGCCGCGTTCGGTCAGCCGCTTGACCTGCTTCTTCAGGATGGCGCGCGGCGAATGCGGCAGGTCGTCATGGCTGTGGTGGTCGAGCACGTCGCAGATCACCAGCGCCGTCTTTTCCAGCCATGGAATGCGCCGCAGCGTCGACAGGTCCGGCTTCATGACGAAGTCGCCATAGCCTTTCGACCAGCTCGCCGCCCTGTAGCCGGGCACCGGTTCCATATCGATGTCGGCGGCCAGGAGATAGTTGCAGCCATGCGTCTCGTCATGGGCGGAATCGACGAAATACTGTGCCAGGAACCGCTTTCCCGCCAGCCGCCCCTGCATGTCGACAATGCAGGCCAGCACCGTGTCGACCTCCCCGCTGGAGACCGCCTTCTTCAACTGATCGAACGAAAAATTTCCGGCCATTCCTTTGGCACTCCAACGCTTGTCGTTTCGGGCTTGTCGCCTTGAAGATGTAGAAAGCCATGACCGGCAAGGCGCCGGCCATGGCAATGGAGAGGTGTCAGGCGCCGGCTTCGCCGACGGCCACCTCGGCTGCCCTGATCGCCGCCTGACGCTTGGCAATCTGGTCGCCGATCGGCGGCCCCTTGAAGCGGCGGTTCTCAAAGCCGAACCAAAGCACGGCGGTCAGCACAATGAAGCCCAGGGTGATATAGAGCACCTTGTCGTTTGGCGGCTGGATGGCGATGTAGAAGATGATCACCATGCCGACGACCGAAAGGATGCAAAACAGCTTGAACAGCCCGGCGCCGAGATTCCACGGGCCGGGATTCGGCCATTTCTCGGTTCCGAACGCCATCATGCCGAGTACGATCGGAATGATGAAGGACAGGAACAGGAACACCAATGTCGAATTGACGACGATGGTATAGATGTTCGTGCCACCGATCGAAATGAACTGGGCAAGAAAGACATAGATGATCTCGAGGATCGCAGCCGTCCAGATGGCGTTGACCGGCGTGCGCCAGATCGGGCTGACTTTGGCTAGCGAGGCCGAGCCGACCGGCATGCCACCGTCACGCGAGAAGGCGAAAAGCATGCGCGAGGCAGAGGTAACCGTTGCGAGACCGCAGAGGAACTGCGCGATCAGGATGGCCAGATAGAGCAGCGTCTTCAACCACGACGGCAAGATCGCGTCCATCGTCGCGAAGAACACGCCCCAGCCCTGCTTGGCGCCGGCCGCCAGATCGGGGATCGCCAGCACGATCGCGCATAGCATCACCCAGCCGATCAGCGATGACCAGAGCACCGACGAAACGATCGCCCGCGGAACCGAGTGCGCTGCCTTCAACGTTTCTTCCGATGTATGCGCCGACGCGTCATAACCAGTGATGGTGTAAACCGGCAGCAGCAGGCAAAGCAGGAAGAGATACCCCATGGAATCGGACTGCGGGAAAACGCCGCCGCCTGCATCACCCGAATAGTTCGTGAACGTCCACAACCGTGTGATGTCGATCGCTGGAGCAAATATCAGGCAAGCGACGATCAGCACGGCTGTCGTTGCCAGGATCAGGAAGCCGGAGGCGTCCGTGAGCATAGCCGTCAACTTGATGCCGAAATGGTTGAGCAGCGCCTGCAACACGGTGATGAAGGCGACAAACCCGACGATCTCGCCAGGCGTACCAGTCATGCCGAAGGCTCCGCCGAAAGTGCCGACGAAGAAGAACGCGGTGCCGATGTTGATCGCGCCGAGCACGGTGATCAGGCCAAGCAGGTTGAGCCAGGCGGTGAGCCAGCCGGTGAAGCGGTTCCCTAGAATGGACGCCCAATGATAGAGGCCGCCTGCGGTCGGAAACGCAGAGGCGATCTGGGCCATGGCGAGCGCGAAAAATCCCGAAACCATGCACCCGACGATCCAGCCGATGCCGGCGCCAGCGCCGCCGATCGACGACGTGGCTTGCGCGAAGGAATTGATGCCACCCGACAGGATGCAGATGATCGAGAACGAGATGGCGAAATTCGAGAAGCGGCTCATGCTTCGCGACAGTTCCTGGGCATAGCCCATGCCGTGGAGGACATTCAGGTCCTCCTTCTTGTCGACTTCAGTGTAGTCTTGCGCTGACATTTTTTGTCCCCTTCTGGTTCTTAGCTGGCCGATTGTACTGACTTTCCCACTGCGCTTGGTCGGGAGCTCCTGGCCTCCCCGGGCTCGAGATCGGAAAAAATACCCGTGAGCAGATCCGCCCATTTCCGCTGCCCGGCTTCGTCGGATATTTCGTCGTTGCGGATTTCGATCATCGCGCAGGGTAGCCCCCGCGGGCGCGCGTGCCGTTCCAGCGTGAAATAGACGCGGTCGGCCGGCGAATAGGGTTCGTTGACGCCGACGGTGACGCCGGCGAGCCGCTGCAGCGCGGTGACAAGCGGCGCTGCCAGCCGACGATCCTCGTCATGGATGACGCCGATGTGCCAGGGCCGGCTCTCGCCGTTGTAGACCGGGTTGAAGGAATGGATTGAAACCAGCCGCGTCTCCAGCCCGCGCGCCAGCCTTTTGTCGATGATATCAGCGACCGCATCGTGGAAAGGTTGCCAGGACAGAGCGATGCGCGCGGCGCGCTGCTTTTGCGACAGGCCGGCATTGCCCGGAATGGTTGTGATCTCGCTGACCGGCGGCACCAGGTCCGGCGCATCCAGTGGCCGGTTGCAGTCGATGACAAGGCGCGAAATGCGGGTCTCGACCAGCGTCGCGTCAAGCGCCGCGGCCATGCGGAGGGCCACCGGGAGCGCGCCGGGGTCCCAGGCGATGTGGCGAGAAAGCTCTTCGGCAGCAAGGCCGAGCGTTCCAAATTCCGGCGGCAGGAAGTTGGAGGCGTGGTCGCAGGTCAGCACGAAAGGGCTCGATCCGCCGGGGTTCGTCACCCCTACGGTTTCAGGCGATGCAAGGCTGGCGGGCCGTGCTGTCTCCATTGTCCTGCAGTCCCCGGGGAGTGCTGTATCGTATGTTACGTATTTTGTCTCATTGCGTCCCTGCGGATGATTTCATACAGTTTGTCGGGCTTTGTCAAACGCGATTTCGGGTCAAGTGCGATTTCGGCAAAAACTGCCACGGGTGGGGAAAGATGATTTCGAGCATTGCCGAACTGATCTCGGACCGCATCGGCATGATGCCGGCGGGCGAACGCCGCGCAGCGCAAACGCTGATCGCCAATTACCCGCTGATCGGCCTGAAGACGGTCGCCGAGTTCTCGGCTGCCGCCGGCGTCTCCTCGCCGACCATCCTGCGTTTCGTCGCCCGGCTCGGCTTCCAGAACTACCCGGAATTCCAGTCGGCGCTGCAGGACGAACTGGCGGCGCAATTGCAGTCGCCGGCGTCTCGGACGCTAAACCCGCCATCGCCGAACGGCGGCGCGGTGTCGCCGATGCTGGAGGCAACGCTCGACAATATGCGCGAGACGTTCAGGCACCTGTCCGACAAGCAGCTTGCCGACATCGTCGCAAAGCTTGCCGATCGGCGCGGCAAAACCTTCCTGATCGGCGGCCGCTTCACCGATCCGCTGGCGCGCTACATGGCCGCTCACCTCGCCATCGTCCAGCCCAATGTCTTTCACCTCGCCGGACAGGAAAGCGTCTGGCGCGACCGGCTGATCGACATGGGCAAGCGTGACGTGCTGGTGATCTTCGACATCAGGCGCTACCAGGACAGCCTGGTCCGCTTCGCTGAGACGGCGCATCAGCGCGGCGTGCAGATCGTGCTGTTCACCGACCAGTGGCTGTCGCCGATCGCCCGCTTCGCCCGCCATGTCATCGCCGGGCGCACCGCCGTGCCCTCGGCCTGGGATTCCTCGGCGGCCCTTTTCGTGGTTGCCGAAACGCTGATCGGCGCCGTCACCCGGCAGCTTGAGGCCGACGGCGCCAAACGCATCCGCGAGCTGGAAAACCTGCGGTAGGGACGCGGCCTGAACCCGACCGCCTGATCGCTTCCGCGCCGGCGGCTTGAACCGGGACTTGCGGCGTGGGACTCTGGCACTTCTTCCGTTACGAACGTGCTTATCTAGTTCAGCGCGGCCGCCCAAGATACACGGACGTCACCGTGGCTTCACGCTGAGCTGAACGGGCACGGTCTCGATCAATTTGCGCGACAGGATCATCGACTGCGTCGTCGCGACATACTTCTTGAAGTGCGGCGATGCGATATGCGCCCGATACGCTTCCTCGCTGGCGTAGACCTCGAAGAACCGAAGACTGTTCGGCTTGTCCTTCTCGGCCACCGAGTAGATGGCCAGCACGCCGGGTTCGAGATCGATGGCGTCTTCCATCTCTTCCTTGACAGCGGCCTTGTAGGCGTCGAGCTGGGCCGGATCGATTACCAATTCGGCAACGCGGACCACTGTCTCATCGCGCTCCTGCGCTTGAACGGCACTTTTCTCGCCACCCATGATCAACGCTCCGACAAGCAATACAGCTTTGACATAATACCTATTCTTGAACATCCCTATTACCTTAGGGACGCGCCGCATCTGCATGGCGGCGCGGCCAAACGACTGGAACCATTCGGCCCCGGCTGCTGGTTCCATCAGCGAAGAACGGAAACCGCCGAGCAAGCGGAAGCCGCCATCGTACAGCCTCCTTGCAGAACTTCAACTCGACCGCGGCAGGCTCCAAACGCAAA
>NZ_CAKXZS010000021.1:45691-46844 GCF_935822925.1 Mesorhizobium ventifaucium | reverse complement strand
ACGATTTTTTTTGCGAAGCGCCGCAACTCGGCGAGATCGTCCAAAAAATAGAGCACTTCCGAGCAGACGATCAGGTCCATCTCATCAGGCAGCGTGTCCGCGCAGAAATCCAGTACGCCGAACTCAACATTCGGTCGGTCCCTGCATCGCGCTTGCGCGCGCTCGACGGCTACGGCGGAGATGTCGGTTGCGGTCAAATGGCCCACTCGTGGTGCCAGCTGCCGCGTGAAGTGACCCTCCGCGCAGGCCAACTCAAGCGCCCGTCCTATGGGACCGGCCGGCAGAATTTCGAGTTGCCGCTCATATTTTTCCTGCTCATAGGACGAACCGTAGTTCCAGGGATCCTCGGTCGCGAAATAGCCATTCCAGAACGACGTGCGATCATTGTAGCGCTCGCCCCCGGCTGGTGCACGGCGCGGGAGAGCGAGAGCCGCTGTCGCTTCGGCGCTCGACCCTACCAGCTCGCGCGCTTCCGCTGCCAACTGCGCGAGTTTTCCGAAGTGGCTGTCCCGATCAGACCGACGTCCCGCCATGGACAGCAATGCTTCTGCTGCAAACTTGTTGACCTTACTGGCTGCGGCGCCATGTTGGAGGGCTGGTGCAAGCGATCGGCTCGCAAGACTCGCGGCACGCGTCAAGAAGCGGAACGCGATGCCCCTATAGCCGGGTAGATTGCGTGTGAGCCCTTCTGGGGGCACGCAATCCCGGATCAATTCGATCCAATGACGCCTTGTCACCGTCCCGAGTACGCCGAACTGCACCACAGCCCTGATCTGGCCATCCATCATCAGGTAGGCATAGATTTGATCGGTTCCTTCCGGCAGCTCGGTCGCATCCGGATTTCGAGCGTCGACGCGAATTCCGAGTGTCCGCGCCAGCCTGCGCGGCGCGGCAAGATCGTCGAAGTCGAGAAGCATTTGCTCAAGGTGATACTGGACGCGGCGGCACGCTACGGGATCGTCCCAGACCTTGCCGAGCTCGATGATCAGCTCGGTGAGGGGGCCGCCGAACCAGTCCCACCTGGCAGCCAATTGCGCTGGCACCGATAGGCTTCCTACCATAAGGCCATCGAAGATCACACTGGCGATGTCACGCGCCCACTTACGTCCGGCCGGGAGCGCGCGCAGGGACTGCGGGCTGATCGAGCGGCGGC
>NZ_CAKXZS010000021.1:0-45681 GCF_935822925.1 Mesorhizobium ventifaucium | reverse complement strand
ACGATCGCCTCCCAATCCACTATTTCCTGATCGAGAAGGCAATCGAGTGCGCGCGCCAGCGTCATCTCCGCGTTGTGCGCAGGAACCACGATTGAAACCAGGGGAGCCGCCACGCCGTCTTACCCGCGCCTGGCTCGGAGGTAGAACAGGAGCCCCGAAACATAGCCGGCGATTTCCTGCCAGAGGAAACGGTCCTCAGCGACGCTGCGTCCGAGCAGTCTCCTGCGAACTCTTCCGAGATACCAGAGCGGCATCCTTTTGAAGGCTTGTGCCAAATTCGCCCTGACACCAGTCCGCTCATGCTGGACGAGCAATGCGGCCGAATGGCCGCGCATATAGAAGTAGATTTGCTTGGCCAGGCTCTCCATTGTCCGTCTGTGAAAGTGGAACGCGACCGAGGCAGGCTCGTAACGGCAGTCATACCCATTGGCGAGCAGCCGATACCAATATTCGGAATCGCCCGAACATCCGGCCTGACCGACGTCAAGGCGCTCGTCAAACATCCCGGCGCGGTCGAATACTTCACGTCGGAACGCCATGCTGGCGCCGGCACCAATTTTCCAGGAAGGAAACACCTCGTGCTTTCTCGCGGCGAAGTCGTCCGCGCGGAAGGTTTGTGGAGTATAGCCCTGCCCGAAGCTCCAGAATGTCTCGAAATGCCGCTGGGCTTCGGTGGCAATCTCGGCGGGCAGCACAAGGCCCGTCACGGCGCCGACCGAGCGGCTGTCGAACGCAGCAACCAATCGCTCAAGCCATTGCGGATGAAGCAGAACATCATCGTCAGTGTATGCAACAATAGCCGAGGACGCCCTCTGGGCTCCTCGGTTGCGCGCAATATCCAGGCCGGGTCGATCCTCGCGCAGGTAGATTGCACCCGCCGCCAGAACGACTTGGCGCGTTTCGTCGCCTTTCGATGCGTTGTCGACCACGATGATCTCTGTCGGCGGCAAACTTTGCTGAGGAAGCGAAGCCAGACAGCGCCGCAACTCGTTCGGCCTGTCGCGCGTGCAGATGACCACACTGGCGCTCGGCAGGTCCAGAACCGGTGAGGTCGGTCTCGAGTCTCGAGCGGCCGCAACCGGGGTTGCGCGGCACTGACCATCGCTTCCCCTGAGCAAATGCCCAACTGGCAGCCCGCAGCGCCACAAGACGATCATGCCGGGATCGCAGTCTTCCGGAGCAACGTGGATGTCTAGATCCATGTGGCGCACACCTGCGCAGTCAGCCACGCCGAACATTCTCCGCAGATCTGCCTCCAGCACATTTGCGCGCCAGTTTGGCGACATCTTCACCGACTCATTTCATCATAAAGCGGCCGAAATTCGGCGTTGCGCATCCGTTTCACCCCAACCTTCATCCAGCGAGGAACCAACCTGGCCCTGCAGTAAATGTCCACCATGTTGGGCAGGCGAGAAATCGCAGTGCGCGGATCCAAGATGAAGAGTTTCTTCGATAGTTCGCAGGCCGAGTAAAGCTGCCCGCCGATCAAAGCTCTTACCGCAAGCCAATGAATCATGTCGACCAGATGGGCGTCGAGATCGTTGCGGAACTGCGGATATTTTTCACGAAACTCGGCCAGAACAATCTCACACGAACGAAGCATCTGTATGACATCGCTCGACATGTTGACGTTCGTCATCCGGTAACCCACGAGGTGCTGGGGAACGACGCGGAATTCGTAACTTTCCGCTATTCTAAGGCACATAAGAAGGTCCTCGCAGCCTTGTGCATTCCTGGCCCTCAGGGAAGGATCGAATTGTCCCGCCCGCTCGAATGCGGAGCGACGCAGCAGCATCGAACTTCCGTTGCCGACAAAATTCATTCTGCACATCCGTTGCAGAACGCGGCCATCGGCATCGGGTCGGTATAGCGAGAATACCCGGCCGTTCTCATCGATTTGCGCAAACCAGCAATATGCCAGGCCCGCGGAAGAACCGCCTTCCTGCAGGGCGCGCAGTTGCAATGCGATCTTGGAAGGCGCCCACAGATCATCCGCGTCGACAAACGCCAGAAACTCGGCATCGGTAGAGGCCGCACCGCTGTTGCGGGCGTGCGCAACACCGGCGTTCGGCTGCCTCATCAGGCGTATACGCCGGTCTTTCTCAGCACAGGAGGCGACGATCGAGGCGGACTTGTCCGTCGACCCGTCGTCCACCACGACAATGTCCAGCGCCTGATGGTCCTGCTGGCTGATGCTGCTCAAGGTGGCGCGAATGGTGCGCTCGGCATTGAACATCGGCACCACGACGCCTACCCTGGCATTGTCCTGGATCATAGGAGCCTTTGTTTTGTCTGCAGGAGTTGGTAAACCGATGGCGCCAGCATTGCAATCAGCACCGCTCTTCAATGATCGGAGCGAATTCGAGGCAAATGAGGTCGGTCATTCAGCCTGGCCTACCGTAGCTGGCGGATTCGGACCGCGACGAAAGCAACGCCAAATCGGAAAAACAGACACAAGGATCGGTCGCGTAACGCTGCCTTATTAGCCTTTACTGAAGCCGGTCACCTGGCGCGGCGCGGATTGGCGGCCGCCCGCACGCCGGCCTGCGCGCGCGAGGCCGCGCTGGTCTTTGTTGAATGATGATTGGCAGCGACACTATGCCACTGGGCACGGGTCACCCGCCGAGGCAGCGTCGAGATCGACGATACATCACTCGGCCCGGCGCGAATAATTTGTCGCCGCAGCCTTGCCTCGTCGTATCGGTCGCTTCCCCGACTGCGGTTCGGATGCCTCCGTGCGATCCGGTGCCGAGACGTTTCCGACGAGCGATGCAAGTTCAGCCTCGCTGAGCGTCTCGATTTCGAGCAGCTTGCGCGCCGTCTTTTCCAGCAGATCCCGTCGCTCAGTGAGGAGCCCAACGGTTCGCGAAAAAGCTGTGTCGACGATGCTGCGAACCTCGGCGTCGATAGCCTCGGCGGTGGCCTCGCCGTAATCGTGCTCGCGCGGACCGCCGGCGAGTGGGTTGGGGCTCAGGAAGGAGCGCTGGTCCTTTTCCAGCGCCACATGGCCGAGCTTTTCCGACATGCCGTAGCGCGTTACCATGGCGCGGGCAATATCGGTCACTTTGGCCAGGTCATCGGCGGCCCCCGTCGACAGATGCCCGAACACGATCTGCTCGGCCGCCCTGCCGCCGAGCAGCACCGCCATCTTGTTCTCCAGTTCCTCGCGCGTCATCAGGAATCGGTCCTCGGTCGGCCTCTGGATCGTGTAGCCCAACGCGCCGACGCCGCGCGGGATGATCGATACTTTGTGCACGGGGTCCACTCCGGGCAGCGCCATGGCGACCAACGCATGGCCCATTTCGTGATAGGCGACGACCTCGCGTTCCCTCGGGTTCAACAGCCGGTTGCGCTTCTCGAGCCCGGCCACGATGCGCTCGACCGTATTGTTGAAATCGTCCATCGTGACGACATCCGCCCTCCGGCGCGTGGCGAGCAGGGTCGCCTCATTGACCAGGTTGGCGAGGTCGGCGCCGGTAAAGCCCGGCGTCAGCGCGGCGACTTTTTCGGCATCGACATCCGCCGCCAGCTTGGCCTTCTTCATGTGGACCTGGAGTATCTGGACGCGACCTTGCTTGTCCGGCCGATCGACCAGCACCTGCCGATCGAAACGGCCGGCGCGAAGAAGTGCCGGGTCAAGGATTTCCGGGCGGTTCGTCGCGGCGAGCAGCACGACGCCGATTTTCGGATCGAAACCATCGAGCTCGACCAGGAGTTGATTGAGCGTCTGCTCCTTTTCGTCGTGGCCGCCCATCATCGGGCCCGCACCGCGGGCGCGGCCCAGCGCGTCGAGTTCGTCGATGAAGATGATCGCCGGGGCTTTGGCGCGTGCCTGCTCGAACAGGTCGCGCACCCGGGCGGCGCCGACGCCCACGAACATCTCGACGAATTCTGAGCCCGAGATCGAGAAGAACGGAACTTTTGCCTCGCCCGCAACGGCTTTCGCGAGCAGTGTCTTGCCGGTGCCGGGCGGTCCGACCAGCAGCACGCCCTTGGGCATGCGCCCACCAAGACGGCCGTATTCCTGCGGGCTTCTCAAGAAATCCACGATCTCCTGCAGCTCGGTCTTGGCTTCATCGACACCCGCCACGTCGTCGAACCTCACGCCGGTATTGGCCTCGACATAGACCCTGGCCTTGCTCCTGCCGATTTGCATCAAACCGCCCATGCCACCGCCCATGCGTCTCATCAGCAGCATCCACAAGCCGAAGAAGACGACGATCGGGACGATCCAGGAGAGCAGGTCGCTCAGGAAAGTGCTTTCGATCTGGCCAGTGACGGTGACGCCGTGCTCCTGCAGCTGCCGCGCCAGATTCGGCTCGACGCGCGTGGTAATGAATAGCGGCTTCCCGTCCTGCGGCTCCTTGAAGCGGCCCTGGATGAAGCGATCGGAAACCTGCACGTCGGCGATCTTGCCGTCGCGTAGCAGGGTCTCAAACTGGCTATAGGGAATCTGCGCGACGTGCTGCGTGGCGGTGTAGACATATTGGAAAATCATCAGCACCGCGAAGGCGGCGATCCAGTACCAGATATTGAACTGCGTCTTCCTATCGCTCATGTCCATGGCGTGTCCTCCAGCGTCATATCGATGTAGGTCGCCGAACCGCCACGGCATCCGGGTCAATGAGGCCGAAGCACAAAAAAGCCGGTCCGGGGACATCCGACGGGCCAGTTGAGATCGGATCGCGAGGCCTGCCGTTCCCGGAGGCGGGGTCCGGCGATCATTTTCGCATGCCGGGTTGTAGATCAGTAAATCCGTCTAGTGCTCCGCCGGATACACGCCCTTTAGCACATCGTTGAAATGGTGGCTGACGGCGGCGTTGCACTCGCAAGCGAGCGATCGCAGCCTATCCACTTTGCGAATGGAAATGTGGCCGCGCCGTGTCTCGATAACCCCGCGCTGCCTTAGGTCGCGGATGACGCGGCTCAAATAGCTGCGCCCGACCCCCATCATGACGGCAAGCTGTTCCTGGGTCACCGTCATACCGTCGACTCCCGTCCGCTCGACCGCAGCCATCAGCCATCTCGCGGTGCGTTGCTCGATAGAATGCGCGGCGCCGCACGCGACCGATTGGAACACCTGGGCCATCAGGCAATCCGCGTAACGAGCGAACAGGTGGCGCAACGTCAAAGAAATTGATTTCGCTTCTTCCAAGTGGTTCAGATCGATTCTGAAGAACAAACCTCCCAGCTGAACTTCTGCTCGCGTGTAGGCCGGGAGCCTGCCTTGGCTGACGATGCCGCCCACAGCGCCTTCGCGTCCAACGAGCGCCGTCTCGAGCGCTCGGCCATCATTCAAGACGACAAGATACGAGACCAAGCTCGATCCACGGGGGAAATAGGCGTAACGAACAGTATCGCCGGGTTCATGCAGCAAGGTCCCCGTTGGCGCCGACCAGTGTTCGAGGCTCGGCCGCAATATCTTCCAGTCGTCGTTTCTGAGTGCCCGCAGCAGGTTATTTCCGATCGGCTCTCCTTGCTGGTGATTTTGCATCGCGCCCCTTTCTTCAAAATTCTGGCCGCTCATAACGCGGAGCCGGCAGAAATGTTCACTAGTGCGCAGACGAGTCGATCACGGCTATCTACAAATTACGCATAGGCGCTGATCCAGGCCTCACCGAGCGCAAGCCGTGGCGCATCGGCTTCCAGGCAAGACCGGCCGGTCGCCAGGGAGACAGGAATGCCGGCGAACTGGATTTCCTGGCGTGGCGCCTTGAGCACGCCGACCTGCAACATTCGTGCAGCCAGGCGTGAGATATGAGCCACAACAACCTGTCCGTCCTTCGCGGCGCGCTCCGACTCCATGACCACAGCTGATGTGACCCTCGTCGATCCCGTGCTCGACCGCGTCAAGACGGGCATCGAAGCGTTCGACGACCTTGTGATGGGAGGCCTGCCACGCGGGCGCACCACCATTGTCGGGGGCACGCCGGGCAGTGGAAAGACGGTGTTCGCGACCCAGTTTCTGGCCCACGGTATCACCGTTCTCGACGAACCGGGCATCTTCGTCACTTTCGAGGAATCACCGGCCGATATCGAAGTCAACATGGCCAGTTTCGGCTGGGATATTCGCCGCTGGCGCGAAACCAACAAGCTCGTCTTCGTGGACGCCAGCCCGCGCGACCACGACCAAATGATTGTCGGCAAGTTCGATCTGGCTGGCCTGTTGACGCGTATATTGCACGCGGCGCGAAACGCCGCCGCGCGGCGCATCGTGCTGGACTCGATAACCCAGCTCTTTGATCATTTCGTCGGAGAGCAGACGTCGGTACGGCGGGAACTCATGCGCATTGCGACGGCGCTCAAGAAGGAAGGCCTGACGGTGCTGATGACTGCCGAGCGCAACAGCGAATATGGCGAAATTTCCCGCCACCGGATCGAGGAGTTCGTCGCGGACACTGTGGTGATCCTGCGCAATGCGCTCGATCGCGAGCGGCGCAGACGGACCATCGAGGTTCTCAAGATGCGCGGCAGCCTTGTCCTCCCTGCGCCTCGAGCAGCAATCCAGCACGAAACGGGTGACGAGCGGCAATTCAGAGCTCGACCGGATGTGCGGCGGCGGCTTCTTCCGCGATAGCGTCACTCTTGTCAGCGGCGCGACAGGTACTGGAAAGACCCTGCTGGTAACCAATTTTCTTGCTGGCGGTGTCGCGGCCGGCGAGCGTGCGTTGCTGGTCGACTACGAAGAGAGTCGCGGTCAGCTGTTTCGCAATGCGCGCGGCTGGGGCGTCGATTTCGGGGCCATTGAGTCCGACGGCCGGCTGAAGATCGTTTGCATTTACCCGGAGGCCCAGAACTTGCCGGATCATCTTTTGATGATCCGCGAGCTTGTCGAGGAATTCAAACCTGACAGGATCGCGATCGACAGCCTGTCGGCTTTGGAACGGATCGCGCCGGAGACCGGCTTCCGCGAATTCCTGATCAGTCTCACCTCATTCATCAAGAAACGCGAGATCGCTGGTCTTTGTACCGCCACCGACAAGTCGCTTGTCGGCGGCCAAAGCGCCAGCGAACAGCATATCTCGACCCTCACAGACTCTATCATCCTGTTGCGCTACATTCAGGAGAGGCATCTCATGAACCGCGGGATCATGGTGCTGAAAATGCGCGGCAGCGAGCATGACAAGCAGATACGGCGCTTCACGATCGACGGCACCGGCATGCATCTCGGTGAGCCTTTCGACGGCGCACCCGACGTGTTCGGGGACTCCGCGGCGAGTTCTTCAGCAGCGTGAGGAGCAGGAGGGCATGGGCCAGAGCACCGCCGAAATCCTCAAACTATCCAACAAGGCACCGCTGACGGGCATCAGCCAACTGAACTTTCGACGTCTGATCGAAAACACGGCCGACGGGATCCTCGTCGTCGACCTGTCGGGCACAGTACTCTACGCGAATCCAGCGGCTGCACGGATCTTCGGCCATTCGCCTGACGATCTCATCCGAGTTCCACTCGGCCTGCCGGTCGTTTCCGGCGAAACCGCCGACATTACCGTCCACCGGCCGCGTCGGCCGCCGGCCGATGTGGAGATGCGGACGGTGGACGTGAGCTGGGACGCAAAGCCGGCGCTGCTTGCCAGCCTTCGTGACGTCTCCGAGCAGCGCGCGCAGGAGGAGCGCCGGCGGCAATCGCAGAAGCTCGAAGCGATCGGTCGCCTTGCAGCTGGGATTGTCCACGACATCAACAATCTGATTGCCGTCTACGAATCGGGGCTGCGGCTGCTTCAGAAGCAGCTGCGCGACGATCCCGCCAATCCGAACACGGCGATGCTGATCGAAGAGTTGCTCAAACGAACGCAAAACGGCGGTGCGCTGACGCAGCAATTGCTCGCCTTCTCCCGCGGACAGTCGCTGTATCCGGAGACAGTCGATCTAAACGCACGAATTGAGTCGCTTACCATGCTCCTGGAGCGGACGCTCGGGAGCGGAATCACGATCAGGCGCGATCTGGATCCTGCACTCGGCCCTGTTCTTGTCGACGCCAATCAGCTTGACGTCGCAATTCTCAATTTGGCTGTGAATGCCAAGGACGCGATGGCGGGGAAGGGCACGTTTTCGATCGAGACCAGCAATACTCCCGAAGACATCGAAGATGTGCGTTCTGGGGCCGTGTCATTTGTCCGCGTGACAGTTCATGACACGGGCTGCGGCATGAGCAAGGAAATTCTGGCTCAGGCATTCGAGCCCTTCTTCACCACCAAGGAGGAGGGAACGGGACTTGGGCTCAGCCAGGTTTACGGTTTCATCAAGCAGTCCGGGGGACATATACGGATCGAGAGCGCAGTTGGCGAGGGAACAAGCGTTCACCTGTTTCTTCCACGCCACCAAGAATGACGAGCCGCGAGCGCCAGCGGTGGTGAATAGCGGCTGCCGCGAATGTCCACGCCAGCCAGCCCGGCAAAAGAAGCCTTGATCAATCAGGCAAAAAAGCGGCCTCGATCAATCAGGCCAAAAAAGCGGGCCCGAATCCAGGCCCGCGAAAAGACCGTGGTCAGGCCGTCGAGTGCGGACGGTTGCCGAAGAACCAGAGGCTTCCGGCAGCGAGTGCCGCACATAATGCGACGCCTGCGACACAGCACCGTCGCTGCTTTGCAGCCAAGCCAACTGAAGGCGGTTCCAGACCACATCTGCACCGGCCTGCAGCCCTTTCTCAGCATCTGACGATGGGCAGCCGCGTGTTGCGGCCGCCGAATTACCATGGACGACATAGGCAAGGCCTTGGCGTTCGGCATAGTCGATGGCCGCCTGAAGCGTCGGAAAATCAAGCTCGACCTGGGTCAGCGTGTCTCCGCCTGCGGTGTAGCCCATCAGTGGTTCGATGACCGGCGCAGTACGGCGCTCGAACACCAGCCGTCAGCCCTTTGGCCGCGCACGGCCCGAGGTCATGACTGAGCGGCAAGGCTTGTAGATCCGCGCGACCGCCTCGCGCGGGAACTCGCCCTGTCCGAAAGACAGCGCTCTCCTGCTGATGTCGTTTGCCGGTTCGAGATTTTCTACAACTCGTGTGACTTCACTTTCTTGCTTCTGCATCATCCATCCCTCCCATTTTGGCGAAGGATGCGCCGGAGGCAGCGGCCTGCCGCCTCCGACTTTTCCATGCGTCAGTGGTTGATCGGAATGCGCTTCACCTTCGACTGCGCGTTCGGGTTCTTCGGCAGCGTCAGGGTCAAGACGCCATTGGCGAACGATGCGTCGACCTGGTCGTCCTCGACCTCGTAGCCGAGGGGTATGCGCCGCTCGAAGCGACCGTAGAAGCGCTCGGAATAATCCTTGTCATTGGTTTCCGACCGCCTTTCGCCACGCAGGGTCAGCACGTCGTCATCGAGCAGGACTTCGATGTCCTTCTCTTCCATGCCGGGGACCTCGGCGGTGACGCGAAGCTCGGTATCCGCTTCCGAAATCTCCAGCTTCGGCCAGCCGCCGTTGAACGGCGAGAGCTGTCCCAGCGAAGGAAAGCGCGTGCCAAACGTCCGCGAAACGTCGTCGAACAACCTGTTCACCTCGCGATGAAGCGAAAGGAACGGGTTCTGGTCGGCGCCGCGATAGACGCTCGGGGCCTGGCTGTCGTTGCGGCCCCACGGAATGAGATCACGCATATTCATGGTCATTACCTCCATGTTCAGCAGACATGCCTCTGCAAGGCACCGACGACCCGCCGGTGCCTTGCCGTTTCAGATGTGCGATGCATCACGCCGCGTTTTTACGCCGCGTTTTTCTCGCCTTCGATCTGCTGCGGCTTCGCCTTTGCCGCGCTGCCGGCGATAGCGATCCGGCGCGGTTTCATCTCTTCAGGAATCTCGCGCTTGAGATCGACGGTGAGCAGCCCGTTCTCGAGGCTGGCGCCGGCTACCTTGACATGGTCGGCCAGTTCGAACCGACGCTCGAAGGCGCGACCGGCAATGCCGCGGTAGAGATACTCGCCATTGTCTTCACCGTTCTGCGATCCGCTCACGACCAGCATATTGGGCTGGTGAGAGATCGTCAGCTCATCCTGCGAGAACCCGGCCACCGCCATTGTGATGCGGTAGTCGTCCTCACCAACTTTGGCGATGTCGTAAGGCGGCCAGTTATCGATCGTGGCGGCGCGGCTCGCATTCTCAAGCATGTTGAAAATGCGGTCGAAGCCGACGCTTGATCGGAACAGGGGTGTAAAATCGAGATTCGTCCTCATAGCCACATCCTCCTTTGAGCAACATGGAGTCAGGATGGCGCCAAGAGCCTTGACGCCTCCTGGGCTTGCGCCGGCCCCATGCGGCGACCGGCGATTATTGATTTAGAACAGTATGTTGCGCCTTCAAGAGGCACATAGGAAAATTTTCAGAGAGACGCAGCCCGCTAATGCATGTCGCGCAAAAGTGTGCAGCGGTTTTGCGATAACAACACACATGAAACAACAACTTAGAGCGCGTCGCATGAGGCCGGTCGAACGCGACGCGCTTTAGAGCTGGTCGACGTTTAGAGCTGGCCGACCGGGGCTGCGAAGCCGGTCAGTGTTGAGCCGTCAGCCTCGCGGCCACTGCCGGTGTGGCGGGATAGCTCGTCCAAATGGCGCAATGCGTCCATGATCGCATTGAAGGTGACCGGTGCGGTCGCGCCCGCCGGCATGCGCAGCGCCGGCACCGATTCTACCGCACAGGCGTCTGACGCCCAGGATGAAAGGATGGCGCGCTTTTCCTGGACGTCCAGCGTCATGTCGGTGAGCACGTCCTGCGGCCGCTCAAAGTGCCGCGCCGGGTGGAGCAGACGGTCGAGAAAAAGATCAGGGGTTTCAGGCGCAATCGGGGGAACAGCAACTTCTTCCATCGATGGTCCTCCGCTTCAAACATTCTCCTTCGTTGACGTTCTTCGGCGGCTCGCGAGAGTTTCACCTGACCGAAATTTTGGACGCCTTCGCCGAAATTTCAATAGGGTCCGATGGCTGCGCGCTCGCCATTTTCCGCACGCCCGCCTTGAACGCGAAAAATATCAAACCCAGTTGGATACCGCGAGGCCTACAGGAGCGGCCAGCACCGCCGGGAGGAGGATTTAGGGATTGCGGAATGCCGCCTCCGACCCGAAGCACTATTCAAGCAAAAACCCGCCCCGGTCTCCGGAGCGGGTCTGGTGCCTGAGGCGGAACTCAGCACATGTCCGCAGCCGCAAAGTCGCCTCGCGATGCTGAAGATCTGGTTAACCGGCCATATTTGATTCAAATCCAGCTGTGGATGTTCGGCTTTGGGTAAATCGAATTGGGCCATGCTTCTCGAACGGCGGGCAAAAGGAGAATCCATGACTAGTGACTTTGCCGCAGCCCACCTCCATCTTGAACGAGCCTGCCACTATTTGCGCGGCGATGACGAGACGAGCAGCGCGGCTCGCGCCGCCCTGGACATCCTGATCGATGCAATTGCCGCAGCCCAGTACAAGCGCCCGCCGGCGGACGTCGTGGAATTTCCCAAAACGGCAAGACAGCGTTAGTCGGCGAACTCTAAGCGGCGCATCCGCAGGATTAATGCTTCGCTTCAAGTTCTTGTTTCTATACATGTCGTTGTCTTGACATGTCGTTGTCTTGATACCGCTGCGCGCCTTGGCCCACATGCAGGTGCGGGTGAAACAAATGGAGCGGGATGGCCAGTTCAATTTAAACGCATCCCGCTTTGGGTCCGCCGTACCCTCTCCCAACGGCTGATGCTCGGTAGCAGGAGCTACCGACGACGCCGGATTGACTCTTATTTGGGCCCGTGCTGATGTTGCAGTGCAACATAGAGCAGCGGTTCCGAAGGCGGCAAGTCGTCCTCAGTTGGACGCCAAACGAACCTGCAGGGGAACTTGAGGGGCTTAGCTGGTGTTTATTGGGCAGTCGCAGTACTCAAGCGCGATACCGTTATGGAACGTTGGCCGCGGCAAAATCACGAAAGTCAGCGGACGGGACGATACATTTGACGGATTGACCGCATTTACCCCTTTCTGGGCAATGGCGGCGATCTTCAGTATCGCCGGTGATATCTACTCCATGCTTGGCTACAAGGGGCCGCTTTTTGCCGCTCTGAGCTGGTCGGTCGTCCTGTTCAGCCTGCTACTCCTGCTGTACCCGCGGCGGACCGAGTTCTTGATCGGGCTCGTGGTGGTATCGCTTGTGCTGTACGCGCTGCGCATGCCCGTCGCTTCGAACAACAAGACGATCACGGCGGTGATGAACGGGGCTATCCTGCTCAGCGCAGCGGTGCTCTATCTGCGGGCCGCCGGCCGCGGCGTCGCGCTGGCCCGGATGGAGCTTTATCAGCAGATCCGGATCGTCGCCCGATCGCTGCTCGCCATCATGTATTTCTACGGCATCTTCCACAAGATCAACACCGATTTCCTCGATCCTTCTGTGAGTTGCGCGGTGGGGCTCTACGCGCCGCTGGCTCGTCCGTTCGGCCTCGAGGACAATCTGTTTGGCCGGTATCTTGCGATCTTCGCCACCTTCGTCATTGAGGCGATCGCGATCGTGTCTCTCTACTGGAAGCGCTATTTCGCCGTGGGGTTCATCCTCGCGCTCGTCTTCCATTACGTGATCCCGATCTCGGCCTATTCCTGGTACATGGACTTTTCCAGCCTGGTGTTCGCGCTGTATGTGCTGAGCATCCCCACGCCCGCCAGCGAGGCGCTCTATCGCAGCTCGCTGGAGTTTACCAATCCGCTGCGCGAGATGTTCGGCCGGGTCGGGATCTTGCTGCCGGGCGCGGCCGTGATGCTGTTGGCGGTCACTCTCGTCATTGTGCTCACCTATGCTTTTCCCGGGCGCTCGTTCGACATGATGGTCCACTCCGTCTGGATCCTGATTTGGGCGGTAGTGGGCGGCGCGGCGATGGTCGTGCTGGCCAATGTGGCTCTGCAGAACCTGCCTTGCCGGACCGTTTCCTCGCCGCGCCAGCCGCTCTGGGTCTATTTGGTGCCGGGCTTGTTCTTCCTCTCCTGCCTGTCACCCTATGTCGGGCTCAAGACGGAGAGTTCCATCAACATGTTTAGCAATCTGCACACGGAAGCCGGCCAGACCAACCATCTGCTCTTTCCCAAGCCACCATACCTGTTCAACTATCAGAACGAGGTGGTGAAGATCGTTGATTCCTCGGAGCCCCATCTCGTCCGGCAGTCGCTGGCGGGCAATTACCACGTCCTCCTCGATCTGAAGAAACAACTGCGCCGGAAGCCCGAGGCTTGGGTGACTTACGTGAAGGATGGCGAGACGATTACCCGCGCCAACGCGTCGACCTTCGCGGGCGAAATGCCCAACCTCATCGAACGCAAGTTGCTTTTGTTCAAGTTGGTGGATTTCTCGCGGCCGAAGGCCTGCACCCACTGAGCGCCGCTCTCACGAATGAAACTGGTAGATGTCGCCGGGCAGTCGATTTAAGCCAACCATTTCGCCAGGAAATGTCCAAAGCGCGTCGCGATTGTAAGATTCACGCGTCGCTTTAAGTTGGCGACATGCTTTAGCGCCGTTCGAGGTCGGCAGGGATGAGCGAGCGGCCGCGAAGCCGCAGGGTGGCCCGGCGTCCGAGCTTGAGCGCCGGATAGATCAGCCGCGCGGCCGTCCTGTTTGAGAGAATCCTGCGGTTGAGCCAGCCGAAAAGCGTCGAAGAGGAACTGAGGATCGCCAGGAGATTGATGGCTTCCTCGCCGTGGTAGACGCGGTCCTCGAAAACGAAGAGCATGCCCTCGTTCAGGTCGAAGCCCTGCCGCTGAAACCCGACAACGCGCGGGTCGCCGGAGCGCGCGTCGAGCAACTCGACAGGACCGACCGCGTCGCGCAGCCGGGCAAAGCGGACATAGCTCTGGCAGAAGATGCAGTCGCCGTCATAGACGATAAGCGCCGTTTTGCCGGGTGGCTTCATTGCACCGTCGGATCCTGACTGTGCTCGATCGGTGCTTCTCCGGAGCCATCGATCGCGCAATTGCCGTAGAACGCGCAGCCGGAGACGACGGGCAGGTTGCTGAAGGCGTCGAGGATGGCGACGAGCACCAGCCCGACAATGCCGAGCATCAACATTTTCTTGTAGGCGGACAAGTCGCGAAGCATTCTGGTCCTTTGCTGCTTGAATCGGACCTAGTCGATCCGATGTCAAAGCGCGATCGATTTCAACAGCCGGCTGGCTGCACGAACGGCAGCCCGTGCCGGTTAAGGTTTCCTATCGCAAGCTCTTGAACTGCCATAGTCGGCGCCAGCCTGATATTGTGCAGCGCAACAATGGGTGAAGATCGGCGGAAAATCAAGCGAAATGCTGAATTTCGCCGACGGCATGTGACATTGCGTCGGCGGCAATTTCGATCGGCAATCCGGCAATCCGAGCCAATTCGCACTTGCAACAAAGTATGATGCGATGCACAATCGCCTTCGAAACCGAAGGACCGGGCCGGCCGATAGGCCGTATCCAGGACACGCTGAAGTTGAACCTGCCCCTACGTGAGACCTGGCTGGACACCGCCAAGGGCTTGGGAATCACCCTCGTCGTCATGGCCCACGTCCTCGACCACAGCACCTGGCAATGGGCGCAGCCGTTTCACTTTGCGGCATCGCTGTTCTTCATGCCGTTCTTCTTCATCATATCCGGCTACCTTTTTGCCGTCACGGAAAGGAAGGCGCTTTTCCGGAAGCGCGCCCAGGGCCTGCTCATCCCTTATGTGATGTTTCTCGGCGCGATCATGGCGAGCGTGCTCGTTGTCGACTTGTTGCGCGGCGACACCCCGGCGCCCTGGCAGATCAGGGAACTCATCACCGACGCCCTGCTGGGCGGTCGGCACCTGACGCGCGAACTCGGCGTGTTCTGGTTCGTCACCTGCCTCGTCGCCACGCAACTTGTCTACAACGAGGTCGCGATCAGGACCAGCGGGCCGACCGATCCCGGCATGCTGATCTTCGTCGGCGCATCCGTCGGCCTCGCCTATTCAATCCAGGCCTATTGGCAGGAGGTGCGCGCGCCGCTGGCTCTGACGAACGTGCCGCTCGCCATCGGCGCATTCTGGTTCGGACATTTCCTGCGCGAACGCGGCATGAGCGCGCTGTGGTCGGCGGTATTTGTCGTGGCGGTTGCCGGGGTCGCGCTCGCGGCGGCGCTGACGGGGTCCGACTTTACCTTCAGCATGAAGAACGCCATCTTCGGCCCCCCACTTCTCGGCCTGCTCGTTGCATTGGCGATCTCGACCTTTATCCTCGGCCTCGTCCGCTTCATGGCGATGCCGAGCTTGCGCATCGCTCCGTTGGCGGAAATCGGCGCGGCCTCCCTGGTGATCATGTTCGTCCATCAGTTCGTTCATTTCACGCTGCGTGACTTCGGAATGTCTTCCGAGTTGGCGCTGATCGCCCTGTCGCTCGGACTTCCCTATCTGCTCTATCGCGGACTGAGATCGTCCCGTATACTGTCACCCTGGTTCATCGGAAGCGGAGACCTGTCGCTCAGCATCCAACTGATGAGGCGGAGCCTCGCCTTCCGGGCAGGCTGAGCACGAACGCGTCCGGGTGACGGCAGCAGCGGTTTCCTTCCGGATCGGAGACGTCCAGCGCCCGGATCGTCGGCCCTGCCGGCGCGTTTCGGCCGAGCGTGTCGCATCCGAGGACGATCCCGGGGCAGGCCTTCCTGGCCCCCTGTTTCCGCGAGCGCGGCGGGCGTATTCTCGCGGTCCGACGGGTCGAAATTATCGGGGGAGCAGAGTTGCGATGGCTGAGGGAACGCGCCACGACGCCTGGCAGGCCGGGGATAGCTACGACCTCTATATGGGGCGCTGGAGCCGTCAGATCGCTCCACCCTTCCTGGATTGGCTCGATCCGGCGGAGGGTCTCGACTGGCTGGAGGTGGGTTGCGGAACCGGGGCGCTCTCGGCAGCCATCCTGGCCCGCCGCAACCCCACGAGCCTGATGTCCATAGACCCATCTGAGGGTTTTCTCGCCAAGGCGAGGGCAAACGTGCCGGACAAGCGTGTCGAGTTTCTCGCAGGCGACGCGCAGGCCTTGGCAGTCGAATCGGGCAGCAAGGACATGGTCGTGTCGGCGCTTGTCCTCAACTTCGTCCCCGGCAAGCAAAAGGCGCTTGCCGAGATGCGGCGAGTGGCCCGCCCTGGAGCGACGATCGGATTTTATGTGTGGGATTATCCTGGCGGCGGGGTGGAATTCATGCGGGCCTTCTGGACCGCTGCGACGGCGCTTGACCCCGCTGCCATCGACCTTACCGAGGACAGGCGTTTTCCATTTTGCAAGATGGACTGACCGATCTTGCGGAGAAGGCGGGCCTTGTTTCCATCGAGTCCACCAGGATTGAGATGCCCGCTGTGTTCAAGGACTTTGAAGACTATTGGCATCCCTTCACCCTGGGTGCGGGGCCGGCGCCCGGCTATTGCATGAGTCTCGACCCCGCAGCTCGCCAGAGATTGATGGAGAGGCTACGCGACAGTCTGCCGCGCGGCGAGGGCGGGACCATTCCCCTGAAAACGAGAGCCTGGGCAGTCAAGGCGAAGGTGCGCTGATGACTGCCAGCCCATGTCGCGCCAGACCGGCAGGCCGCAAACTGCTGTCCGGCTAAGAGCTGTCCAGCGCAAAGTTCGGGTTGACCGGCCTTGTGCGCGAAGCGACTATTCGTCTGGACAGCCGAGATGCCGGCATCAGGAGGAAATGCGATGGACGAGCCCGATCGGTGGCGTCACATGTCGAGCGCGCCAAGGGATGGCAGCCGAATCCTCGTCACGGTTCGGCCGTCGGAACAGGGGCCGGCGGAAGTCGACCTTGCTTACTGGTCTCGAGCCGACCAGTTCGGCAGCGAAGGCTGGCGCGCTTCCGACTCGTCGCCCGGACGCGTGGTTGAATACGCCGAACCCGAGCTGAAATGCTGGATGCCGCTGCCGACAGCCAATCTGAGCAAGGGTTCGTTGCCGAGCCCCTGGGACGAAGAAGATGTCCCGCTGCTCGATGGGTCGGGCATATGAGGTGAGCGGAAAGGGAACCTCCCCCAGTGGGGGAGATTGGCAGCTTCGCCCGTCGGCTCCTTCTCTTCAAGCTTGCCTCAGAACAGGAAAGCAGCCCTGGCCGGGTTCGCGCCCGTACGGCCGTCTGATGAATCCATGCCTCGAATGAGTTCGAGGTCCTTTGAATCCAGCTCGAAATCGAAGACGTCGAAATTGGCGACAATCCGGTCCTGATGGATCGACTTTGGAATGACGATCAGCCCTTCCTGAAGATGCCACCGGATGATCACCTGCGCCACGGACTTGCGGTGCCTTCCGGCGATCTTTTCGAGGGTCGGGTCGCTCAACAGCCGGCCGCTGCCCAGCGGGCTCCAGCTTTCGATTCGGATGTTGTGCGTGCTGTGAAATTCTCTGGTATGGCGCTGTTGAAACCGGGGATGGAGCTCGATCTGGTTGACTGAGGGTGTGACACCAGTCTCGCCGATGATCCGCTCCAGATGGTCCTGGTTGAAATTCGAAACGCCGATCGACTTGATCCGGCCGGATTGCCTGAGTTCGATCAGCGTCTTCCACGCCTCGACATATCTATCCTGGCTGGGCACTGGCCAGTGGATAGCGCAAGAACGAGCAGATGACTGTCGTGACCAAGGGCTTGAGCGATGAGGATATAGCTGATGTCGCCGCCTATTATTCATCGATCAAGGTCACCGTTCAGGTTCCGCCATGAGACCAGATCGCAGAACGTTCGCCGCCTGGCTACGTCACCAAGCGATCACGGGTTCCATCCGCCGCTGCCGTACTGACGGGTAATGATCTCGAGAAGATGACCGTTCGGGTCCTGGAAATAGACGCCGCGGCCGCCGTCGTGGCGATTGATCTCGCCCAACTGCGTCCGGCCAGGATCAGCCCAGTAGGGGAGGTCCCGTTCGCGAATCCTGCCGAAGATCTCGTCGAATTCGGCTTCGCTGACCAGGAAGGCGTAATGCTGCGGCGTGATTTCGCCACCGGTATCCATGTAGTCGAGGTTGGCGCCGTTTTCGGTGGTGACCATCTGGAATGGCCCCCAGCGCCTCGGAGCTGGAAGGCCAAGCATTTCCGCCAGGAACTTTGCCGACGCCGCGCTGTCGCGGGCCGGCAGTATTGTGTGGTTGAAATCGATAGCCATGCGACCACTCCCCTTTCTCCTCGTACGTCGTTGTCCACGACTGAAGCGATGCTGCACGAGATGGGGTTGAGGGCCATGATGCTCAAGCCGGCGCGGCAACCTGGCCGATGACCTGCACGGGGCCAGCTTCCGGAATACGGGCGATGGTCATTTCGCCGCTCTCCGGCACCTCGCCGGTCAAGCCGGTGATGTTGACCTGATGCGTGACAAGCACCACAGGTCCGCCGAAACGCTGTGCGCGAAGCCAGGCCAAAAGAGCCTCGGTGCGCTGCTCTGCGGCCGAACTGTCGCCAAAGAACGAATTGAGCAGCTCAAGAGGCACGACGTCGCCGATCCCGAGCAGGCGAGCGGTTTCCAGGCAGCGGCACCACTGGCTCGAATAGACGGCTGCCGACGAGATGCCATTCGCACGCAACAGGTCGCCGATCGCACGGGACTGCGCACGACCTTCTTCCGATAGGTTCCGCTGGGTGCTGCAATCGCCGAGCCTGAAGCCGGGCGGATCGCCGGAGCCTGGGGCCGCGGCATGGCGCAGCACGGCAATGGCTTCTCCGGATCGCAGGGCCGCCCAGAGTGGCTCGGAGGCATGTGCCCTGCCGAAGGCAGCCGCCCCGAGCGACAGGACTAGAAATCGCCGACGTCCAATTCGCATCTTGCTTCTCACCTTTCCAATAGCGGCCTCGAGTGCCGGCAAGCTACTGCAGGTCGCGAGCCTCGTCGAGCAATGCCGGGTCCCAGTGCTCGACGGCTTTGCCGTCCACGATCCGCCAACGAGCCGGTTCGACTTAGGCGTCCTCGCACTCGGGCGCCGTCGCGCTCTTAAGTCCAGGCACTCACAGGCATCATGCCGGACGCTGTCGAATGGGGAAGGCTTTTCGATAGAAGCCCGCTCATCCGGGGATGTCGGCGAACCGGAACAATGGTATCCTGCGGGGAGCATTCGGGGAGGCGACTGCATTGACCGAGAGCTTGGAAGCCGAAGGGGCGAGAGGTTGGTCGAATCTGCTGGTCGCGGCAGAAAGCGGCGATGCGGAGACCGTTCGCGCGGAATTGGCTGCCGGCGCAAATATCAACGAGGCGGACGGCGGCGGCTGGTCAGCCCTTCATCTGGCAGCCCTCAATGCCCGCACGGCGGCGGTCGAGGCGCTGATCGAACACCCAGCAATCGATGTGAATTCCAGAAACAAGTGGAAGAGCACGCCTTTGAGCCTTGCTTCGGCCAGGGGCCACTACGAATCGATTTTAGCTCTCGTGAAACATCCCGAAATAGAGATCAATGCAAGAGCCGACTACTACGGCAGAACGGCCCTTATTGAAGCAGCAAAGAACGGGCATCTGGATGTCGTCAAGTTGCTTGTCGAAAATGGCGCCGACGTGAATCTTACTGACAAGACCGGAAGAAACAACGCGCTCATCGAGGCTACCAAGGGACGGCACTACGAGGTCGCGGGATACCTGCTTGATTCTCGGAAAATGAACTTTCTCAACAAGGATATGAGACTGAACGCCCTGATCTGGGCTGGAAGCTGCCATAACCCACAACTCATCGAAAAGCTGGAAGTCTCGATTCATACTTTCTTCGAAGGCAAGTGAAGGTCTCGTTTCCGCTTCCGCCACGGCGATTATGTCCGCGGTCTTGCACTGGCCGAATGTCATCGAGCGCCGCAGGCCGCCTGTGGAGCTTCCTTGCAACATCATTCAACCGATCGGTTGACAATCGGAAAACGCAGCTCTATGTTCAACTACATGGTTGAATTAGAGACACCCCAGATGGACGCGGTTTTTCACGCGCTTGGCGACGCCACCCGCCGGCACATGCTTCGCGATCTCGCCGGCGGCGAGCGAACGGTGAGCCAGTTGGCGGAGCCTTTCGCCATGTCACTGGCGGCCGCCTCCAAGCACATCAAGGCGCTGGAGAATGCAGGGCTTATTCGTCGAGAGGTGAGGGGCCGCACACATCTCTGCCGCCTCGAACCCGGACCGCTGGCCAGCGCCCACCAATGGCTCGGCTTCTACGAGCGCTTTTGGACCAACCGTCTCGACGTCCTCGAGCGTCTGCTTCGCGAGGAGGACGCACGCAAAGCCCCGGGTGATTCCAGGGCCCAGGATGATTCCAGGAAATCGCCCACCTAAAAGGAAGGAGACGACCAATGAACCAGATGAAAACCATCGAAGCCTATGGCGAGCTGACGGAAGCCGCCACGTTCACCATCCAGCGGCTTTTGCCCGGCCCCATCGAGCGGGTCTGGGCTTATCTCACCGAGAGCGACCTGCGCCGGCAGTGGATGGCTGCCGGCCTGATGGAAATGAAGGCCGGCAGCCAGTTCGAATTGGTCTGGCGTAACGACGAGCTGACCGATCCGCCCGGCCAGCGCCCAGCGGGCTTCCCCGAAGAGCATCGGATGGAGGGCCGGATCACCGAGCTCGATCCGCCTTACAAGCTCGCCATCACCTGGGGAAACACCGGCGGGGTTTCCTTCTTGCTGGAGCCGAAGGGCAACGATGTGCTGCTCACCGTCATCCATCGCCGGCTGCCGGAACGCGCAATCCAGCTCAACGTCACCGCCGGCTGGCACATGCACCTCGACATGCTGGCCGCCCGCCTCGCCGGCAAGACGCCGACCTCGTACTGGGACGGCTGGAGCCGCCTGCGGGCAGAATACGACCGCCGCCTGCCGGCCTGACACGATCGCGTCGGCTGAAGTCACCGCCCAGCTTCCACCGGCATTCGCCCATGGAGGCTCGCACGCCAGCAACGATGAAACGATGAAACGTGCTTGCATTGGGCAAGCCTGAAGGAGGAAGTCATGCGCAAATTGATCGCCGGAATGAAGATTTCCGTCGACGGCAAGATGGAGGGGCCGGAGGGTTATGCCGATTGGGTCGACGCGTGGTCGGAGGACTATGGGCTGACGCCGCAGATCGATGCCTGCCTGCTCGGGAGTGCTATGTACGCCGGCTACGAGCGCTACTGGAGCGCCATCCAGAATGAGCCGGACAACCCGCTGCCGATGACCGGCAAATTGCCGATGCCGGCCGAGCTCGAATGGGCCCGCTTTGCCGAACAGACCCCGCACTATGTGCTGTCGAACACGATGACTTCGGCGCTTTGGCCAAAGACGCGCTTCGTGCGGAGCTTCGAAGACATCGCTGGTCTCAAGCAGCAGCCCGGCAAGGATATCTATCTCATGGGCGGTGCGCGAATGACCTCGAGCCTGATCGATGCCGGCTTGGTGGATGAACTGCGGCTTATCCTCTATCCGCTGCTCGTCGGCGAAGGGAAGGCGCTGTTTGGAACAACGCAAGCGCGTTGCGGGCTCGAACTGCGGAAGGTTCAGCAACTCACGGATGGGCGCGTGAGCCTGGTCTATGGGATTGGGTAAAGCGCGTCGCGCCTGCGAGGATTCATGCGACGCGCTTTAGGTTTTTGTTTTTATGCATGTCGTTATCCCAAAACCGCTGCGCACCCTCGGGTCAGGCCCGGGTCAGGCCCGAGGGCATGCTTTTGGGCGACATGCGTTAACTCAGCCGGTCTTCGCAGGCATCGCAGCGCTGCCCGGCGGAAACTTTCCTGAAAAGTACTTCGCGGGTCAAAGCGAGACCGATAGCCCACCGTCAACGGCCAGCACATGTCCGTTGACATAGGCGGCAGCGTCGGAGGCGAGAAACACCACGGCTCCGCCGAGCTCCTCAGGCTGGGCCCAGCGGCCCGCCGGGGTTCGTGCCTCGACCCATTTGGTGAAGGCCTCATCGCTCATAAGTGCGGTATTGAGCTCAGTGGCGAAATAGCCGGGGGCGATCGCGTTGACGGTGATGCCGTGACGGCCCAGTTCGGCGGCGGTCGAGCGTGTCAGCCCGTGCAGGCCCGCCTTTGCCGCCACATAGGCGTGAATGGTGGGACGGCCAAGGATCGCTGCAACCGATCCGGTGTTTATAATACGCCCGAACTTGTTTGGCAGCATCAGGCGCACCGCGTCGCGCATCATGCGGAAGCAGGCCGAAAGATTGACGGCAATCACATGGTTGAAATCTTCGTCCTGCCATTCGACCAACGGACTTCGATGCTGGATGCCGGCGTTGTTGACCAGAATATCGAGGCGGCCGTGGCGTTCGACGATTTCTTCGAGCGACGCCCTTGAGATCGCCGCGTCGGTGACATCGAACGGCAAGGCTTCGGCACCGATCCTTTCGGCCGCCGCGGACAACGCGGCCGGATCGCGGGCATTGACGATCACCGTCGCGCCGTTTTCCGCAAGTGCCTTGGCCATGGCGAAGCCGAGACCACGCGAAGCACCGGTGACCAGCGCGACACGGCCGTCGAGCGAGAACAATTCCGACATTGAGACTTCCTATGAAAAGGGCGGGCTATGAAAAGGGCGGGCTATGAAAGGGCGGGAGTTTCCTCCCGCCCAATAACGCTATTTGGCGATGCAGGTATCCGCTGTTTCCGGCGTGCAAATGTCAAGGCCGGTGTAGGTCGGGTCGGCCGGTGGAGCCTTGCCGTCCTTCATTTCCTTCAGCGCCATCATCGTCTTGTAGCCCATTTCGAACGGCCGCTGGCCGACCTGGCCAAGCGAGAATCCTTCCTTCATCTGGTCGATCTGAACGGGAAGCGTGTCGGCGACGACCAGGGCCAGGGCCTTCGAGGCGATCTTGTCCTTGTACGGCGCGACCGCGGCGCGGTTGGCATCGGGGATGAACTGCGGGAAGCCGCCGGTTGGGATGAACGCATCGAGGTCCGGGTTTTTCGCCATGATGTCCTCGAACTGCTGCACCGAGCGCGGGAAGTCGTCGTCGGTGTAGAGTGGGCAGCCCTCGATTTCGGTCCAGCCGTTCTGTCCGGTCAGGCGGTCGCCGGGTGAGGCAGCCGATTTGGTCCCCGAAAGCGTGTCGCGAATGCCCTGCATGCGCTCATTGTGGTTGGCCGCCGCCGCGCCGCCCGACTGGATACAGATCGTGCCGCCTTTGGGCTTGATCTGCATGGCGAGCTTGGCGAGGTTCGTGCCGATCTCATAATTATGCGTGCCGATATAGGCGACGCGCAGGTCCTTGTTCTCGGGCAGCAGATCGGAGTCCCAGGTGAGGACCGGAATGCCGGCGTCCTTGGCGGCCTGCAGCGCAACCGCCATCGCCGCGGCGTTCGATGGCGACACGGCGATGCCGTCCACCTTCTTGGCCACGAGATCCTGCACGATCTGTACCTGCTCGTCGCCGCCGCCGTGCTCGCCGGGGCCAATATACATGCACTCCAGGGCACCATTCGATTCGGCTTCGGCTTTCTTGCAGCCGTCGCGTGCCTGGTCGAAGAAAGGATTGTTCATGTTCTTCGGCACCAGGGCGAAGGTGTATTTCGCCTCGGCACCGGAAACGGCAAGCACCATTGCGCCAAGCGTGACGGCCGCCGTCAGCAGATGTTTTTTCATGTGATGTTCTCCTCCTTGGTGTGATGTCCCGCAGGCCTCCCGCCGGCGGGTTTCTAACGGCTTTTTTTGGGCATCAAGGTTGCCAGCGACGCGGCGAGGATCGATTTGCCGCCGGTTTGCATGCCCAAAAGAACCGCAAGAACGATGAAGGCGCCGACGAAGGCACCCTGCCAGTTTGAATCGATGCCGGCCATCAGCAGCGCATTCCTGATCACCTCGAGGAACGCCGAACCGATGATCGCACCGAAGGCCGTGCCGGCGCCGCCCATCAGGCTGGCGCCGCCAATCACCGTCGCCGCAATGACGCGCAGCTCATAGCCCTGGCCCATGGCATTGATGGCCGAGCCGTTGTAGCCGAGCAGCAGGAGCGAGGCGATCGAGGCGGTGAAGGCCGAGAAAAGGTAGGCCTGGAATTTAATCCAGTCGACCGGAACGCCGGTGAGCCGCGCCGCCTCCTCATTGCCGCCGATGGCGAACAGATGCCGGGCCCAGGCAGTGAAATTGAACACGAAGCCGACAATCAGCGCCAGGATCACCATGGTCCAGAACTGCGACGACAGTTCCGGTATCCAGTGCGGCGCCCAGTCCTCGGGTCCATGCCGCGGCCATTTCGCCTGGCCGATCGCCTTCACGATCGGAGCATCGGGCCCGAACTGGTAGAGCATCTGGTTGGCCGAGAATACCACCGCCAGCGAGCGCGCGACGGACAGCATGCCGAGCGTGACGACAAAGGACGGCATTCCGACGTAGGCGACAAAGAATCCGTTGACTGCGCCGCAGGACAGGCCGGAAAAAAGGCCCATGGCGAAGGCGATGTACCAGGGATAATGCCAGGTGAGGAACAGGCCGGCGACGATGACCACGAGGCCCATGATCGAGCCGACCGACAGATCGATGCCACCGGTGATGATGACGACCGTCATGCCGAGCGCCATGATGCCGAAAGGCGCGAAATTGCGCGTCACATTGGCGACGTTTTCGGAGGTGCCGAAGCTCGGCTCCATCGCCGTCATCAAGATGACCAGCGCGATCAACGCGATCGTCACCCAGAACGGCTGACTTGAAATCACGCGTTGGAACGCTGTCTGTTCCTTGGTCGGGACGAAGTCCGACATGGCCGACTGGCCGGCTTTCCCGGCTGGCTCCTGAGCAATAACCTGCTCCTGAACGCTATTCGCCACGGATGGCCCCCGTTATCAGTCCTGTTATTTCCTCGGGCGATGTGTTGCCGGTTTCCTTGTCGGCAACCTTGGAACCTCGCCTGAGCACGATGATGCGATCTGCGACGGCAAAAACGTCAGGCATGCGGTGGCTGATCAGCATGACGCCGACGCCTTGCGCTTTCAGGCGCCGGATCAATTCGAGCACTTCGGCCACCTGGCGCACCGAGATGGCGGCGGTCGGCTCGTCCATCAACACCAGCTTGGCGTTTGAAAGCCGGGTTCGCGCGATGGCTACCGCCTGGCGCTGCCCACCGGACATCTTCTTGACCAGGTCGCGCGGCCTGGTTTCCGATTTGAGTTCCCTGAACAGCGCTGCCGAGCGGTCGATCATCGCCTGCTTGTCAAGCACCCTGATCGGCCAAAAGCCTTTCTTGATCTCGCGGCCAAGGAAGACGTTCTGCGCGGCGGTTAGATTATCGGCGAGCGCCAGGTCTTGATAAACGACTTCGATCCCCTTGGCGCGGGCCTGGACGGGTTTGTGGAAATGGCAAACCTCGCCATCCACGACAATTTCGCCGTCGCTCGGCGGGAAGTTCCCAGCCACGGTCTTGACCACGGTGGACTTGCCGGCGCCGTTGTCCCCCATCAGACCCACGACCTCGCCTCGCTCCACCTGGAAGCTGACGTCGCTCAGGGCCTGGATGGCCCCGAAATTCTTGGAAACGCGGCGAATCTCAAGCACCGGCATCGCGGTCCTCCCCGGACAACATTTGCCAATCTTGTCCCGGACTTATGCCAGACAGCTAATCAGCGAAATGTATTCGACACAATCCTTATTCGAAGGAGACCCCTTATTCGAAGGAGACGGGCATCCATTGTTAGAGAGGGCAGGTGGACGGAGCAGATCGTCACTGCGCCGGCTTCGCTTGGAACGAGCTTCGGTTCTATTCGAGGTCAACAGCAGAGACGTCTTCTTAACCGACCGGCCTTTGAGGAGGCGAAGGATCTGGAATCGGGTTCAGGCCGATGAAGAACATGTTCCAAGCGGCCACATTAAACACCGGCTCCGGCGGGGTAGGCGGATTTCGGCGCCGAAGCGATGATGGCCCACCAGGACGAATGGAACTTGCGCAGTTGTAGGATGACCGTATGATCGGACTCCATGCGGGAGCGGCAGCTTCATATCGCGATCGATCAAGGCAGCCTTCGATCCGGCAGACCTGTTCAATCCGACATGTCTCATGCCTGAGCCGGGCGATTTGTAGGGGAAAGCCGCATGAAGCAGCGTTCGTCCATCATCGGCAGCGTGGAGGCGCTTCCACATCGCGTCGCGTCGCATCTGAGCCGCGAGATCGAGGGCGGCGACATCATCCCCGGAGCCCGGCTTCCTACCGAAAGCCAGCTCGCCGACAAGTTCGGCGTCAGCCGCAATGTTGTCAGGGAAGCGATTGCCCAGCTTCGCGCCGACGGCATGATCGAGGCGCGTCAGGGCATAGGCGCATTCGTCATGGCGCCGGAACAGCGGACAGCCATCCGGATCGACCGCGAAGCGCTGAAAGACCAGCGCAACATGGAGCAGCTGTTCGAGCTGCGCAGCATCCTGGAGACCGAATCCGCCACGTTCGCCGCAGCGCGCTGCGCATCCGACGATCTTGACGCCATCAAGGCTGCGCTGGACCGCATGGGTGGCGAGGAGCGCTGGGAGGATGGCAGCATCGAGGCCGATCTGCTTTTCCATCGGGCGATCGCCCGGGCCACCGGCAATAGTTACATCTACACCTTCATTTCGTTCGTCTGCGAGCAGATCCGCCAGTCGATCCACTATGCCCGCCTCACCAACCCGCTCCACGACCTGGTCGAGGTCAACGTCGCCGAGCACGTGCGGATTTACGACGCGCTCGCCGCGCATGATCCGCAGGCCGCCGGCGAAGCGATGCGCCGGCACATCGAGGGCGCCGCAGCGCGCGTGGGCGTCGAACTCACCGCGAAGCTCAATCGGGGCAAATGACCATGTCGCTCGGCCAGACCAAGGCAATCACCGATATCTGCCTGCTTGTAGAGGATATCGACCGCACCATCGACTTCTACACCCAGAAACTCGGCTACCGGATCAGACGCCGCGCCGAGGGCTTTGTCGATTTTCATTCCGAGCGCGTGACGCTCGCCGCATGGCAGCTGGACCACATCAATCGCCACTGCGGCGTCTCGAATGTCCGCTCACCCAAGCAGGCGCACAAGGCATGTGTCGCCATGGAACTCGAAAGCGCCGGCGAGGTCGACCGGCTCTACGCCGAACTGTCGGACAAGGGCGTGCCGTTCGTCGGGCCGCCCGGCGACTATGTCTGGAACGCGCGCTGCGCCTACTTCCACGATCCGGACGGGACGCTGTGGGAACTCTATGCCTGGACCGGCGCGGGACCCGGCGACTATCACGACACGCAAGTCTGATCCGATCGCGACGGCCTCGCAAGAAGGGCCGCGCCGCATGCAAACAGTCCAACAAAGGAGCAAGAGGATGAGTGGGAACACATCGCAGTGGAATCGCAGATCGATCCTGAAGGCCGGCGCCGCCGGCCTGGCGGCTTTCGGGCCGGGACTTCAGCTGTTTGGCGCCAGCGCCTCGGCAGCCGCCAAGCTCGTCGTCCAGTATGACTGGCTGATGTCGAATGGCCAGATCGGCGACGTCGCAGCTGTCGCCAATGGCTATTTCAAAGAGGCCGGGCTTGAAGTCGAGTTCAGCCCCGGCGGTCCGAACGCCGCCACCGTGCCGCCGGTGGTGTCTGGTGCAGCTCAGCTCGGCCAATTCTCCGAATCGCCTCAGCTTTATGCCGCGCGGGCGAACGGCGTTCCGATAAAGATCATCGCCTGCGGCTATCGCACCGGACCCTATGCGCTGACGTCGAAACCGGCGAAGCCGATCCGGTCGGTGGCGGACCTGAAGGGCATGCGGATCGGCACGCAGCCGACCGCGCGCTTCGCCATCGACGCGATGCTCGCCAAGAACAAGATCGACCCTTCCGAGGTCACCATCGTCAATGTCGGGTTCGATAAGGCGCCGCTCGTTCGTGGCGACGTCGATGCGATCGGCGGCTGGATCACCAACACGCAGGCGCTCAGCGTCGTCGGTGATGATCGGATCGATCTGCTGCTGTCGGAGCTCGGCCTGGCGTCCTATGCCAATGTCTATTTCGCGACCGACAGCGCCATCGAATCCGATTCCGAGACCCTGGCAAAATTCATCGGCGCGGTCGCCAAGGGGTGGGGCTGGGTCCACGCCAATCCCGAGCAGGCGGTCGACAAGCTTGTCGCGGCCTATCCCGAGATCGACGCGGGCTGGGAAAAGAAGACGATCCCCCTGGTGTTGAAACTGTCGTTCGACGACAACACGAAAACGGATGGATGGGGGACCTTCGATCCTGCCTCGATCGAGAGCCAGATCGCACTGCTTGACCAGATTGGCCAGTATCCGAACGGCAGGCCGAAGGCCGAGGACGTCCATACGATGAAGGTTCTCGAACTCACTGCGGCTGAACGGCCGAAGCTCGGCGCGCCCGCCGCTTGATGGCCGCGCCGGCCATCGAAACCTCCGGGCTCGACCTCGGCTATACCGGCCGACGCTCGGCCGTGACGGTGATCTCCGGTCTCGACCTGACGGTCGAGGCCGGCACGTTCCTGTCGATCCTCGGGCCTTCGGGCTGCGGAAAGTCGACGTTTCTGCGGGTTGTCGCCGATCTGCTGGCGCCACTCAAAGGCACGATACGCGTGATGGGCGAAACGCCGTCGGCGGTGCGCTCCGGTCGCGGCGTGGGTTTTGTCTTCCAGGACTCGACCCTTTTGCCGTGGCGCACGGCGCGCGAGAATGTGCGGCTGCCGATCCAGGTCGGCCGCCGCAGCCTGTCGCGCATGATAGACGACCGGGCCGACGAGCTGCTCGAACTCGTCGGGCTGTCGGCGCTCAGCAAGCGCCTGCCGCATCAGCTTTCCGGCGGACAGCGCCAAAGGCTGGCGATCGCCCGGGCGCTGCTTGGCGAGCCACGTCTGCTTCTGATGGACGAGCCGTTTGGTGCGCTTGACGAGATCACCCGCGATCGCCTCAACGACGAACTGCTGAGCCTTTGGCGGCGGACCGGAACGACCGTGCTGTTCGTCACGCATTCCATTGCCGAAGCCGTCTATCTCGGGCAGCGGGTGATCGTGCTTGCAGCGCACCCCGGACGGATCGTCGCCGACCACGACCTTCGTCCGCTGAAGGGGCCGGACAACAGATGCTCGCGCGAGGATCCGGCGATCGTCGCGGCAATGGCCAGGATGCGCTCCGCCCTTGGAGCGGCGTCGTGAACCAGGGCGCGCTTTCGCCGTTCGCACAGACTGCGCTGCCGATCCTCGGCGCCGGCTCGCTTATTCTCGCATGGCAATTCCTGCTGCCGCTCGCCGGCGTGCCGGCATACATCGTTCCAACGCCGACCGCGATAGCGGGCGTGTTTTCCCGGAACGGATCGCTTCTCCTGTCGAACCTCTGGCCGACGGCCATTGAGGCGTTTTCCGGCTTCGTGCTCGGCAACCTCGCCGCAGTGCTGCTGGCGGTGGTCTTCGTGCACAGCCGTACACTGCAGGCGGCCTATTTTCCGGTCGTGCTGTTCTTCAATACGATCCCGGTGCTGGCGCTGGCCCCGGTCGTCATCCTCATCTTCGGCCTCGGCATGCTGCCCAAGATCGTGATCGCGGCGGTGATCTGTTTCTTCCCAACGCTCATCAACATGATCCGGGGGCTGGAATCGGCGAGCCCCAGCGAGCACGAGCTGTTCCGCGTGCTGTCGGCGACGCGCTGGGAAATATTCTGGCGCCTGCGCCTGCCGCGTGCGCTGCCAATGCTTTTCGCTTCGCTGCGGATCGCCTCGGCGACCGCGGTGATCGGTGCGATCGTCGGCGAATGGATCGGCTCCGACAAGGGTCTCGGCGCGCTGATCATCCAGGCGACCTTCAACTATCAGTCCGACCGGCTCTACGCCGCTATCGTGCTCTCGTCGCTGTTGTCGATAGGGTTCTTCATGACGGTCGTCGCCGCTGAGCGATGGTCGGTTCGATACCGTTGACCGGCTGGCTCTCAAGGATGGCCGCTTGAGGTTGCGCAGCAGACTTCGCTTCAACGCGCAGGCGAGGATTGGCCTTTCCTGTGTCGGCCTGTACTATGACCAGTGCTTACAGGGGACAGGGGGAGCTCGAGCGTGGGCCTGGGTCGGAATTTCCGCCGTTGGGGGATGCGGGCCTTCATAGCCGTCTTGGTGCTTTCGCCGCATGCGGCGTCGGCCGACACCATTACGCCCGACCGGATCACTGCGGCCCTGTCGAAGCTCGAGGCGCTCGCTGAAGGCGTCGTCGCGGATGGTGGGGTGCCCGGTCTCGCCATCGGGGTCGTCCATGACGACAAGGTTGTCTTCCTCAAGGGGTTCGGGCATCGCGAGGCCGGCAAGCCGGAGGCCGTCGACGCCGACACGGTGTTCCAGATCGCCTCCCTGTCCAAGCCGGTCTCGGCAACGATCGTGGCGGCGCTGGTCAGCGACGAGATTGTTTCCTGGGATGCGAAAATCGACGACCTCGATCCGGCCTTCCGGCTTTCCGAGCCCTATCCGACCAGCGAACTCACGGTTCGCGACCTGTTTTCGCACCGCAGCGGACTTCCGGGCACCGCCGGAGACGACCTCGAGGACATTGGCTACGACCGCGCGGAGATCCTGCGCCGTCTGCGGTTCGTGTCGCCATCATCGAGCTTTCGTGCCGGCTACTCCTACAGCAATTTCGGACTGACCGAGGGTGCCGTCGCGGCTGCGAGGCCGACGGGCAAGCCCTGGGAGGAGATTGCCGAGGAGAAGCTCTATCGTCCGCTTGGAATGACCTCGACCAGCTCCCGTCATGCGGACTTCATCAAGCACGCCAATCGCGCCGCGCTCCACGTCAAGGTCGACGGCGTCTGGGCCGCGAAGGTAAAGCGCAACCCGGATGCGCAGGCGCCCGCAGGCGGCGTCAGCTCCACGGCACGCGATCTCTCGCAATGGGTGCGCCTCGTGCTCGGCAATGGGGTTTTTGCCGGCGAGACACTCATTAAAGCCGACGCGCTGGACCAGACGCATGTTCCGCTGATGGCGCGCGGCAAGAACCCCGTCTCCGGCGGCGAGTCCTTCTACGGCCTCGGCTGGAACATCGAATTCGGCCGGCACGGTCTAAGCTGGGGTCATGCCGGCGCGTTCAGCGTCGGCGCCCGCACCCTGGTGACACTTTTTCCGGAGGAGAAGCTTGGCATCGTCATCGTCGCTAACGCCTTTTCGACAGGCGTGCCGGAAGGGTTGTCCGAGAGCTTCGCTGATCTCGCCTTTGACGGAACGGTCGAGAAGGACTGGATCAAGGCATGGGACGATACCTTTGCGAGCCTGTTCGGCCCGGCAATCGCGGCGGCCAAGGCCACCTATGCCGCGCCGCCGTCTCCGGCAAGGCCGGCCGGGCTGAACAGTGCCTATGCAGGCCGTTACTCCAACGACTTCATCGGCGATGCGGTCGTGTCGAGCGCGGGGGACGCTCTTGTGCTCAAGGTCGGGCCGGCCGGCGCCCGGTCCTATTCATTGAAGCATTTCGACGGCGACCTGTTCCTTACCTTCCCGGACGCCGAGACGCCGGACGTGCCGTCTGGCGTAAGCTTCGTCATCGGTCCCGACGGCAAGGCGTCGGCTATGACGATAGAATTTCTCGACGGCAATCATCTGGGCACGCTGGCGCGCGTGGGTGACTAGGGTCAAGGGTCGTGAGACGGTTGTCCCAGTTATCCCCCTGGAAGAGGCGGTATCAACACTGCCTCGACAGGGCCGACCTTCCATACTTCGGGTCTGCCGGACGCCATAGTCGTCGAAGGAGAGCACTGAGGTGAACGAAGACGCCGCCAGTCCAAGGCCGGGTTTCGGAAATTGCCAGCTATCACGCGCATATCTACTATGACGGGCAGGCCGAGCGGCAGCATGCCGAATGGCTGCGCCTGCGCATCGGCGAACGTTTCCGCGTGCGCCTGGGCAACTGGCGCGATCAGCCGGTCGGCCCGCACGCGCAAGCCATGTACCAGGTCTCGTTCGCGAGCGAGATTTTCGCCACCCTCGTTCCATGGCTGATGCTGAACCTGGCGGACTGAGCATCCTCGTCCACCCGAACACCACCAACCCCAAGCGCGACCATCTGGTCGACCAGATCTGGATCGGGCAAGCGCTAGCGGTGAAGGGCGAGGTGCTTGGCGAGGAGGACGAGGCGGAAGAGGCGCTGGAGGTAAATACTGAGCCGACGCTGGGGGCGTAGGGAGGGGCGCCGTTCGGCATGTGAGGTTCGGCGTCGGAAATCGCGTGTGCCTGCAGTGCAGTTCAGGCGGGCATGACCGGCCGCTTTGCGCCCCATGTCGGCCCTTGAGGCGATCTTTGCGATTGCCGGATAGCAGACGCTGCTGGCGACCACCCTGGACATCTTATTGCGCCAGAAGCAGACATTTCTGATCGTGGGGCAGGCTGCCCGGATGGGTCGCTGCTTCGGCATTGGGAGGAGACTTATGAAGTCCGATCCCTCTCCGCCCCCAGATCGGTATTGATGTACCGACACCAGGTAGTCATACTTACGGGGCAAGTGAGGAGAAAACGAGCCACAATGCGTCTGCTGCCAAATCTGCTCTCCCGTTTTGTAAAAAACGGGCGCCTGACTGTCATATTCGAGGACGGTTTCAGGCAAGCCTTCGGCAGTGGACAGGATGGGCCCGACGTGACGATCCGCCTAACCGACAAAGCGGTCGAACGCGAGATCTTCTTCAATCCGGAACTGAAGGCGGCCGAAGCCTACATGGATGGCCGCTTGGTGATCGAGAACGGTGGCAAAGCACTTGACCTCTTGTCACTCTTTTCCGTCAACCGCACTGGGTTGGCAGCCCACCCTGTTCAGAAGGCGTTGCGGAAAGTCTGGCGTGCGTTGCGCCGGCGCCAGCAGAACAACAAGCTCGGTCTCGCCGCCAAAAACGTTCAGCATCACTACGACATCCCGACGAAATTTTATGAGCTATGGCTCGACGAGACAATGACCTATTCGTGCGCCTATTACACGGCACCGGACAACAGTCTGCAGCAAGCGCAGATGGACAAGCATCGCCACATTGCCGCGAAGCTCAAGCTAGAGCCGGGCATGCATGTGATGGAAATCGGCTCAGGCTGGGGCGCTCTCGCCATCTATCTCGCCAAGTATTGCGATGTGAAGGTCACGGCGATCAACGTTTCGTCGGAGCAATTGGCGGCGTCTCGGCTTCGAGCGATCGAGGCCGGGGTCGCTCATCAGATCGATTTTCGCGAGGTCGACTATCGCGAGGTCAGCGGACAGTTCGATCGTGTTGTCTCGATCGGAATGATGGAGCACGTGGGCGTCGTTCATTTCGACAGCTATTTCACGATCATTGGTAGATTGTTGAAGGAGGGCGGCTTCGCATTGGTTCATGCGATCGGACGCATGTCACCGCCTGGTACGACGGCGCCGTTCATCCGCAAGCATATCTTTCCAGGTGGGTATGTGCCGGCTTTGTCAGAGGTGTTTGCCTCGTTGGAGCGCACGGGGATCTGGTGCGCCGACTGCGAAAATTTGCGGCTGCACTATTACTGGACGATCCACGATTGGCGTCTCGGTTATGAGGCCAGGCGCGAGGAGGCAGTCGCCATGATGGGCGAACGATTCTGCCGTATGTGGGATTTCTATCTGGCGTCGGCCGAACTCGGCTTCCTAAACGGTTCAAATTTTGTCTTCCAGATACTGATCTCGACTCGCCGTGACGATGTCCCGATCATCCGCGATTATATTGTCGAAGAAGAGCGACGCCTACTGAGCTCGATGCAGACGAGTGCGTAGTTTCGCTATCTACACCAGTAGGCCCGGTCCGCTTGTTAGCTCGCCCTGCAGGACTCGGATGACATCATCCCGCCGGTCAATCTTCGTCCGACGGAAGCGCCAGTGCAACCAATAGACAAGTCCGCAGATCAAAGCGGCCGGCCACGAATGACAGCTTTGCGCCGCATGTCAGCCGTTCTTCGACGCTGGCGCGCCGCCATGATCTCCACGTGACCCTTCAAGGATTGTGCGTAGTAGGAAATGCTGGTGCAACCTGCCACGCTGGACACCACAATCATCGCAGCAACCGAACGAAAAAAACATGCATCACGGTTTGCCCACGGGATTGCTCACACGTCCGGATGGGGCAATGTCGCAACTACGCCCGGTCCCAAACAGTCGCGCCAATTTGGTTAAGGTCCTGGATGGGGTTTAGGTTAGACGTTCGTCCTCGGCAAGATTGTCACAATTCGGTCACTCGCCGCCTAATTGCCGACTGTCCGGACACGGCGGCATGCGGACCCTCCGCCTAGGAGGCGTTTTTTCCTGAAGCTTCCGGTCCGCATACGGCCCGGCCATATCCACGCCGAAAGTGGACGAAGCTCCACAGACCGCTGACAGCTTTGTGTTCAAACGAAACGAACGGACCTAGCGTGGTGGAGACATATGAGTGGTGGAGACATATGAGTGGTGGACGCCCCCACCCATACCAATTGGACGGAACTTCGAGTATCTTTCTCCATTGAATTGTCCGACGTCTCGTCGGTCGCTTTTGTGGGGCCAAAGCCGCTCCCATGCGTCGATCGCTATTCCGGAAATACTTTCTGGTTTTGTTCGCGGCGGTCGTTTTTCCGATGGCTGCGAGTGGCATCAGCGACATGTGGTTCAGCTATGTCGACCAGCGTGCGATCCTCAGTGCCCTGCTGCGGTCCGAGGCAACATCGGCGGCTGACAAAATTGAGAGCTTTCTTGACGGCATCAAGATTCCGCTCGGCTCCACGATCCCCGAGGACGTGTCGGCCAATGCCGGCGTGAAACAGCTTCGGCTTCTTTTCCTGCGCGTGATGCACCAGGTCCCGGGAATTCTCAGCATCAGTTTCGTCGACGGCGCCGGCGCGGAACGGCTGCACGTCTCTCGCACGGGCTCGAACAGGACGGAAGGCGGGGCGGACCGCTCGGGCGATCCCGCTGTCGTGGGCGCCAGGACGGCGAAGGTCTGGTACGGCCCAGTCATTTATCGCCAGGGTTCCGAACCGTCGGTAACCATGGCGATGGCGAATTACGACGATACAGTCCTAGAAAACACGATCATCGCCGAAATCAGTCTGAAGCCCATCTGGCTCATCGTTTCCGAAATCCGCGTGGGCCGCAGCGGCCAGGCACTTGTCGTCGACCAGACCGGTCATCTCATCGCTCACCCCGCGATCAGCAAAGTGATGCAGGGCGCCGACGAGAAAGCAGCTTTGGCGCTACGCGGATTGCGGGATGCGATCGCCGCCGCGGGCGGCACTGCGATTGCAAACCGCAACGCTGAGAATGAACGCGTTGTGACCGCTAGCGCGCCCGTTGCCGCGGCCGGGTGGACGGTATTTGTCGAGCAGTCGCAGGCGGAGGCTTTTGCACCCCTATACGCTTCATTGTGGCGGACCGGCGGGTTGTTCCTCGCCGCCACAGTCCTTGCGGCGGTACTCGCCTATTGGCTTGCCAGACGGATGAGCGGACCCATCCGATTGCTGGAAGAAGGCGCCCTCAAGATCGGTGCCGGGCAATTCGATCATCGGATCAACATTGTCACTGGAGACGAACTCGAGCGGCTGGCTGCGCGGTTCAACGAAATGGCGGAGGAACTCGCCATATCGCGGGACCGCGCTGAGCGAATGACGCGTTTGAAGCGCTTCCTGGCACCCCAGGTGGCGGAGCTCGTAGAAAAGGCCGGCGACGAGAGAATACTCGCCGGGCAGCGCGCGGAAGTGGTCGCTGTTTTTTGCGATTTGCGTGGCTTCACCGCATTTTCGGCGCACGCTGCGCCTGAGGACATCATGCAGCTCTTACGTGAGTACTACGCGGCGCTCGGCGCGATCATCACCCGGTATGAGGTGACGCTGACCAGTTTTTCGGCGGATGGATTGATGATTCTCGTCAACGCCCCGGTTCCATGTGAAGAGCCGGCGCTTCATGCCCTAAAAATGGCTGTCGACATGCAGGAAGCAGTTCAAGGACTCATATCTGGGTGGCGGCAGCGTGGCTATCAGATTGGCTTCGGCATGGGGCTTGCGATGGGGTGGGCAACGGTGGGTCGCATTGGTTACGAAGCCCGCGTTGACTACACCGCGATCGGCAATGTCGTTAACCTAGCGTCGCGGCTGTGTTCGTCCGCTGAGGATCGACAAATCCTCATCGATTATTCCGTAGCGCGCCATCTGCATGACAAAATACCGATCGTCGACCTCGGCACTCGCCAACTCAAGGGCCTCGACGGGCTCATTCGCGTCTTTAATGTCGAGACGAAAGACAGACCGGATTTGGCTCCCAATCCGAATGGTGTGCCGCGCAAGGCTAGGCTCTAAGCTTGATGTCCGCTTCCCTGCCTTTGGCAAACACGAGCTGCCAGTCTGGTTTCGGCCCCATCAACGACGTTCGAGACCTTGATGCTAGGCGAGGGTGGAGGCAGGTCCCCATCACCCCCCAGCCAACCGCGGCAGCAGGAAAATCTCCGCCCCCTGCGGCAGCTCCTTCGACCACGTATCCCGATAAATCGTCCCGTCAATGGCCACCGCGATGCCCTTCTCGATCAAGGGCTCGAAGCCGGGATACTGCTCAGCGAGCTTCCTGAACAGCTCCCGAATATCCTTCGCCTCGATCTCGACCTTGCTCTTGCCTCCGGCGATTGCGCCGAGCGATCCCCAGAGCGTTACTTCGACCATCGGCCTCCCCGTTCCGCCTCGATCGCCGCGAGAATCCGCGGCGGCGACATCGGGATATGCGTCATCCGCACGCCCGCGGCGTTCGACACCGCATTGGCGATCGCCGCCAGCGGCGGCACGATCGAGGTCTCGCCGACGCCACGCACCCCATAAGGATGGTTGGGATTGGGGATCTCCAGGATCTGTGTGTCGATCATCGGCAGGTCGGAGCAGACCGGGATGCGGTAGTCGAGGAAGCCGGGGTTCTGCAGCCGCCCGTCCTTGCCGTAGACGTACTCTTCGTTGAGCGCCCAGCCGATGCCTTGCGCAGCACCCCCCTGGTACTGCCCCTCGACATAGGTCGGGTGCACCGCCTTGCCGGCATCTTGCACGACTGTGTAGCGCAGGACCCGGGTCGCGCCCGTCTCCGGATCGACCTCGATATCGCAGATATGGGTGGCGAAGGAGACGCCGGCGCCATCGGCTACGAGCTCGCTGTGGCCGGCGATCGGTCCGCCCGTCTTGCCTGACGCGGCCGCGATCTCCCTTAGGGACAGCGCCGCAAGGTTGCCGTACTTCTCGCCTTTGGCGATGGCGTGGCCTTTTTCCCAGACTACGTCGTCGATGGGAATGTCCCACATCTGGGCGGCGCGTTCGCGCAGGATCTTGATGGCGTTGCGGGCGGCCGAGATCGTTGCCATCGAGGAGGAGAAGGTGCCGCGGCTGCCGTCCGTCATGTCGTTGTAGCCGAGGCTGGAGGTGTCGGCCACCACCGCCTTGACCTGCTCATAGGCGATGCCGAGCTCCTCCGCCGCCACCAGCGACAGCGACGCGCGGGAACCACCCACATCGACCGTACCGACGGCAAGCGAGACCGAGCCGTCCATGCCGATGTTGAGGTCGGTGCAGGTCTGGCCGCCGAAGTTGAACCAGAAGCCGCAAGCCATGCCGCGGCCCTGGTTCTTGCCCAGCGGCGCCTTCATGTGCGGATGGTTCTTCGCCGCTTCCAGCGTCGGGCCGATGCCGATCGGGCCGTATACCGGGCCGTAGGACGATCTGGTGCCTTCCTGGGCGGCGTTCCTGATCCGGAACTCGACCGGATCCATGCCGATCTCCTTGGCCAGCTCGTCGATCGCGCTTTCCACCGCAAACGCCGCCATCGGCGCCGACGGCGCGCGATAGGCCGCCGTCTTCGGCCGGTTGACCAGAACTTCGTAGCCAACCGTCCTGACGTTCTCGAGCCGATAGCAGGCGAACGCCGTCATGGCGCCGATCTCAGCCCACATGCCGGCATAAGGGCCGCAGGAATAGCGCAGCGTCGCCTCGGCCGCGGTGATCGTGCCGTCCTTGCGGGCGCCGATTCTGACGTCGATCGAGGTGGCGCTGGTCGGGCCGGAGGCGCGAAACACCTCGTCGCGCGTCATCACCAGCTTCACCGGCCGTCCGGCCTTGCGCGACAGCGCCAGCGCCACCGGCTCGGCCCAGACATGCGTCTTGCCGCCGAAACCGCCGCCGATCTCCGACGAGGTGACGCGCAGCTTCGAGGCTTCCATGCCAAGCAGTTGGGCGCAATGCTGGCGATAGACGAAATGGCCTTGCGTGCAGACCCAGAGGTCGGCGGTGCCGTCGGAGCTGACATTGGCCACGCAGGCATGCGGCTCGATATAGCCCTGGTGCGTCTGCTCGGTCTTGAAGGAGCGTTCGACGACGAAGTCGGCCCGGCCGAAACCTTCATGGATGTCGCCATGGCCAAACTGGGTGCGTTTGGTGACGTTGGACGGCTTGGCGGGCTTTTCCTCGAGGCCCTCGGTAAAGATGGCGTCGTTGAGCAGCGGTGCCGTGTGCTTCATCGCCTCGTCGACATCGGTCACGTGCGGCAGCACCTCATAGTCGACCTCGATCAGCTTCAGCGCCTGCCTCGCCGTCCGAGCATCGACCGCTGCGACTGCGGCCACGGCATGACCGTCATAGAGCGCCTTCTCGCGCGCCATGCAGTTATCGAGGATGTCGTACATGGCAGCATCGCCGTCGGTGAGGTCGGGCAGGTCGGCCGCGGTGATCACCGCCTTCACGCCGGCGAGCTTCTCCGCCTTCGAGGTGTCGATTCTCCTGATCGTGGCGTGCGCGTGCGGGCTTCTCAGAACACGCCCGACCAGTTGGCCGGCCATATTGAAGTCCGCGCCATAGCGCGCGCGGCCCGTGACCTTGTCGACGCCGTCGGGGCGGAGGGGACGCGTGCCGACGGAGGTGAAATTGCGTCCGGAATAGCGCGGATCGAAGTTCATCGTCATGCTCCCTTCATCACACTTGCCGCGTCCTGGACGGCGCGCACGATCTTGTCATAGCCGGTACAGCGGCAGAGGTTCCCAGCGAGGCCGAAGCGGATTTCCTCCTCGGTCGGGTCGGGGTTCTTGGCCAACAGGTCCTTGGCCGCGATCAGGAAGCCCGGCGTGCAGACGCCGCATTGCAGCGCTGCGTGCTCGAGGAACTTCTGCTGCAGCGGATGCAGCCTGTCGCCATGCGCCATGCCCTCGATGGTTTCGACGCGCCGGCCTTCGGCCTCCGCGCCAAGCACCAGGCATGAGCACACCAGCCGGTCGTCGAGGATGATGCTGCAGGCGCCGCAGTCGCCGGTGCCGCAGCCTTCCTTGGCGCCGGTCAGCCCGAGGCGGTCGCGCAGCACGTCGAGCAGCGTCTCGTCCGGCTGGCAAAGGTACTCGACATTGTCGCCGTTGATTGTCGTTGAAACTGCTACACCAGCCATCATTTGCCTCCTGCTCGCGCATAGGCGGTCGTGGCGGCCCGCCTGGCCAGCACACCCGCAACTTTTCTTCTGAATTCGACGGTGCCCCGCTTGTCGTCGATGGGGCGGCAGGCCCCCGAGCAGACCTTGGCGAGCCGCTCAAGTGCTGCTTCGTCCAGTTTCCTGCCGATCAGGGCCTCGGCCGCCTCTTCCACCAGCAGCACCGTCGGCGCCACGGCGCCTAGTGCCACGCGGGCCGATTTGACGACACCTTGTTCATCGAGCGTCAGGTTCACCCCGGCGCTGACCACGGCGATGTCCATCTCCGTGCGTGGAATGAAACGCAGATAGGCATCGCCGGAGCGCGGCGCGCGCCTGTCGAGCAGGATCGCCTCGATGATCTCGCCCTTGGCGAGCGACGTCTTGCCCGGCCCGGTCGGCACTGCCTCTACCGCGGCGGTGCGCCTGCCTCCTGGCCCGGCTATCAATGCCATGGCGCCGGCGGCTACCAGCGCCGGCACGCTGTCGGCTGCCGGCGAGGCGTTGCAAAGATTGCCGACGATGGTGCAGCGTCCCTGTACCTGCTTGGAGCCGATCAGCTTGGCCGCTTCGACCACGCCCGGCCATTCCCTCTTCAAGGCCGCGCTCTCTCCCATCAGGGCGCAGGAGACCGCAGCACCGATGATGAAGCCCTCCGCCGTTTCCCTGATTTCGCCCAGTCCGTCGATCGCCTTGATGTCGACGATCAGGTCGGGCTCGATAAAGCCGCCTTTCATTCTCACCAGGAGGTCGCTGCCTCCGGCGAGAATGGCGGCGGTGCCAGGCGAACTGGCCAACTGGCCGACGGCATCTTCCATTGAAAGCGGACGTATGTAGCGCATCGTCTCCCCTTGATCATCGCAATTCTGTCGGCCTGTTATAGAGCCTTGGATCGGAATGGTCATCCGGTTCTGCATGAGCAGCGATTGGGCCAGGCGCCGCAAGACAAATGGCAACATTCCACCGCCATATCGGCCAGCGGCGGCAGCCAGCTGCTGAGTCTGAGTCCTGGAGCGGCGGGGCGGCGGGCCTTTTGCCGGCGCGTTCTCAATTCAGGGCGCCGGGTTGAACTGGAGCAATTTGAAACAATCGCCGCTTCCCGACTTCAACCGCGTCAGGAAGCGTTTCGACCGATCGATCCATTCCTGGTGCGACCTGGCATCGGCCTCGATCTCGTCGACCGGTCCAAGCTTGACGAAGCTGCGCCCCTTGCTGAAAAGCCAGCACGCACGGCCGAGAAGTCTTCTGCTGCGCTGGCGCAAGAGGTCAGCATCATAAAGGATGTCGAGCACCTCCTGCTTGATCTTTGCCTCCTTTTCAGGATTTGCGATCGCAACCGCGATCGGCTCGCCGCCGATCGCATCCTGCAGGTCTTTGTAGTCGAGGGCGAGCTGAGTGGTGGCATATTGGATCTCGCTCTCATCCCGGACGATGTTGAACCACAGCGCGGGATCGAGTTCGTTGACGACGAACGATGCTTCGAAATCGCGCGATAGGTTCAGGATCTCGAACCCTTGAACCTCAACATCGCGCTCAACCAAAAGGATCTCCGCGACCTGCTTGCCGAGTTCCGCCCCGTGCGCGCTGATCGCGTCATTCGTTCCACCGAGTTCCGGGCTTATATAGGGCCCGCCATCATCCAGCAGCGCATCGAATTCGCCAAGGTATTCGACGACGGCGGCGCCGCGAGCAATGCGCGCGGCCAGTTTGGCGAGAACCAGCTGGAGCTCCGTTTCGCGTTTGCGCTGGTCCTGATAATTCTGCTGAAAAAAGAAGATGAACAGGGAAACGCCAATTCCGATCAGGATCACCCCAAGCTGAGAAAAGATGTTTCGATAGTATTCCAGCAGCTTTTCACGATGGCGCATGTCGTGGCGCACGCTGTGTGCCACACGAACATTGACGATCAGCGAAAGGATCAGCAGCCCGGCACCGACCAGGATGAGGCCGCCGATGAGGAAATAGCCTTGCCCTGAACTGAAATCCATTCTTTCCTTTGCCGCGTCCCTGAAGCCCCAGACCGCGCAGCCTAATACCATTCCGTTTCAACGCCTACGGGCGATCCGAAGCGCGTGCTCGCCTAATACTTTAGTTGTAATCTCTCGCGTCTTTGATATCGTCACGGAGGGAGGAATTCAGATGGCAGTGGAGTGCATATCCGCGCCCCAAATGGGCGTCTTTTCAACCATTGAACTGGATCTCTTGAGGGATGTGGTTCGGGAAACTTTGCGGTCCGGCGAGGCGGAACTCGACAACGAGGACGCCGAAATGATCGCGCGCGTGGTCATCGCAACCTACAAGGACGGCGCCTCGGGTCGCGAGGAATTGCTTCAAGCCGCCCGGATTGCCGCCAGGCGCTGCGCCCTCGACCATTTTTACGATCGAGCAGTCGGCCTGTTCGCATAGGATTGCGCGTCTGACGCAATTCAGGGCGGAGCTGCTCGTTCGACATTTCGTTTCGCACGTCGATCTAGTCGAACGGCGGTTTGCGACGGGCGCGGCAGCCGCAAGAGCCGTCGATGCAACTGCTCAAAGCCCACTTCGTTCTAGAGCAGAGCGGGGTGCGTTCGAATTGAATTGGGAATCCCGCGCAATCTATTTGGTTTCATCCGCATTCCTGCGACGCCAGGCGATCCGACCTGGATGCAAATGCTCCCATCTGCAACTGTAGTACTACGCAGAAATGCCCAGCCTGAACTTGTCCGTATCTTTCATCCTGCCTTGCCTCGCGGCCAGGTGGTTCGTCAGCAGATTTTCTTCGATGGGCTGTGACATGAAAAATCCTTGAGCGCTGTGACAACGCTCGGCGATCAGGAAATCAAGCTGCGCTTCATTTTCCACCCCCTCTGCCAGAACGGTCAAGCCGAGGGAATTGGCCAGCGCTATAATGCCGCTAACAATGTTCTGTTTTTTCTTCGACCCTTCCAGACCGCTCAAGAACGATCGGTCGATCTTCAGCCGATCGAGGTTGAAATCGGCAAGGTAGCCGAAACTTGAATAGCCGGATCCAAAATCGTCGAGTGCCAGACCGACGCCGATATTTCGAATTTCCGTCAGCATGTTCAAGGCGCTTCGGCTGTTCTGGATAAGCACCCCTTCCGTTATTTCCAGTTGCAGGCGGGAGGGCGGCAATCCTGTTTGTTGCAGCACCAGAACAAGGTGCGCGAAGTACGCATCGTTCTGAAGGCTTTTGCCCGAAAGATTGACCGAGCAAACGAAATCATCGGCAGAAACAGGCGCCCATCGAGCTGCCTGCAGGCAAGCCTTGCTCAGCACAACCTTGTCGACTTCCAGTATCAGGTCGCTTCGTTCGGCAACTGGAATAAATGACATCGGCAGACGAATCGCGCCCGAAGCGGGGTCGCGCCAGCGCACGAGCGCCTCGGCGCCGATCATGCGGCCGGTTGCCAGCTCGAACTGCGGTTGCCAAACCAGAAAGAACTCGTCGCAGTTAAGCGCACGCTTGATCCCAGCTTCTTCGCCGAGCTGCATATCGAACTGATTGAGGATTGCAGGCGAGAACGTCACGAAGCCAGAGCGTCCTTCCGCTTTGGCGACATAAAGAGCGCTATCTGCGTTGCGCAACAGCGTGGAAATATCCGAACCATGTTCGGGGAAACATGCCATGCCGATACTGGCTCCCATACGCACGTGGTGCCCCGCGAGTTCGGCAAACCGGTTCAATTGCTCGCGAAGCCGATTTCCGAGAGCATCGGCTGCCGCGCGCCGGTCCCCGATCGCCATGACGGCAAACTCGTCGCCGCCCAGACGGATGGCGACCACTTCGTCCGGCCGTTCGACCGACTGCAGGATTTCGGCGACGGCTTTCAGCAGCATCACCGACGTGATGACCGAACGTATCGTTCACGCTCTTGAAATGATCCAAATCTATCAGGAAAAGTCGGAGTTGCTTGCCGGCCAGCCTTGCCCGGTCCAGCATCACATCCCTGTTGGCTGACATCCAGGCACGGTTCTTCAATTCCGTCGTCGCGTCGCGCTAGGCCAGAAACTCCAGTTTCCTTATCGTTTCCCGACGGCCGATAAGCAATACCGCAGTTCCGATCGCCAGCAGCGACAAGACCGCCAGTGCGAATGCAATCTGGTAATTGAATCTCTTCAGGCTTTTTTCCGCCGAATAGAGATCCACGTTGATCTCATCTCCATATTTTTAATATTCGTCGTTCATCCTCGCTACGAGATACTCGAGTTCCAGCCCCATTTCCTTCAATAGATTTTCGTCGAGGGGCGGCCCGGCCGCAATCATGGCATCAAGCCGCGTCACCGCGTCAACGACACGCGGAACGATACCTGCGTAGGCGGGAATCTCGCTCGCTGTCCCGGTGCCGTCGATCCGCTTGAAACGGATGTAGACCAGGTCGTTCGCCGCCGATAACTGCTCAAGGCTGTCTGCAGAGCCGGGGGCGGCCTGGGCGAGCGAGGTCATGTCCCTGAGGTGGGTCACATCGCGTATTGCAATGTGGAACTCGCGGATGGCGAAAAAGCCGAACCGCGGCAACGAATATTCGATCTTGCTGAGGCTGAGAAACAATACGGTGATCAGGACCGTAGAACTGGCTGCTGCAGCCGCAATGGCGGTCCCGTAGGTGACGGGAACGCGCCAGCCTCTCGATCCAAAGCGTGCCATTCGAGCCACGCCGGAGCTCGATCAGTCGCCAGGCTCGAGCGTCTTGATCAGCCAGACCCACCGTGGTTTGTGGATCGGCGTATCGAAGGCCGGGTGGTCGTTGAGCGGATAGACCAGCCGGGTCGGACCTTGCGTGCGCCGGGTCAGCAATTTTCCGTTCTGGCGGGTGGCAAGCAGGAGAGGACCTTCCGTCCAATCTTCGCGCGGAATTATCTGCACATATTCGTCCACCGCCCGCAGAACAACGGAATCCTCGCCTTCCAATCCAACGAGCTTGAGCACATCGCGGAACAGGACGCCCTCAAATGTAAGCTGCCCCTTTTCAAATGGACTTGGGGTGGTGACCCGGTAGAGACCAAGCTTTTCCAGCTGTCGCAACGTGACTGGGACCGACTTGCCGTTGTTTTTAACATTGAAGGCCACAGTGTCTGGCGATTCCGGGAGGTCAGCGGGCTCCAACGCCCTGGCCGGCAGGACGCCAAGCGCCAAGACTGCCACCATGATCAGACTGCGCCTAAGCGATGAAAATCCCGTGTTGAGCAAGGATGACATGCGCAATCCTTTTCTTCTCGATGGGCCAGCCGTCGCCTCACCTTCATTCGGGCAGGCGGGGTTAACATTGCCAAGAATGTCTAATTTTTCCGTTAGCTCTTGTTCGGCCGACGAACGGGGAGAGACGCGCAACGGTTTTTGTCGCGGCGGCTTCTGCCTTGTCTCCCAGAGGCGACCGGGCCGGAGAGGTGGTCTTCGAAGAGCGCGGCTCCCCCTCTCTCAATGGCGATTGGCGAATCTCCCCCGCAAGGGGGGAGATCGGCAGCTTCAACGCCCCGTTCTCCGCCACAACATCCATTGGCATGAAACGGGTGGTTTGCACGCGCTGTCTCACCCATCTGATGGCACAAGCGTTTGAAGCCAGAGGAGGCAAGGCCATGACCATTCATTCGATAGGTTCGAAGGCAGCGGTCCGATCGGCGGAAGCGCGCGTCGCCGGATATGATTGGCAGGCACTGGCCGAGGAGATGAGCGGCTATGGCTGCGCCGTGATGGAAAAGCTGCTGACACCGCAAGAATGCCGGGAGATCGCCGGACTCTATCCTGACGAAAGCCATTTCCGCAGCCATGTCCACATGGCGCGGCACGGCTTCGGCAAGGGCGAGTACCGCTATTTCCGCTATCCCTTGCCCGAGCTGATTGGCGGCTTGCGCACCGCGCTCTATCAGCGCCTCGCCGCCGTCGCCAACGACTGGAACCAGCGCATGGACATCGCGCAGCGCTACCCGGACGAACACGCCGCGTTCCTCAAGCAATGCCACGACCAGGGCCAGACGCGGCCGACGCCGCTCCTGCTGCAATACGGGCCCGGCGACTTCAACTGCTTGCATCAGGATCTCTACGGCGATCTTGCCTTCCCGCTGCAGGTGGCAATCCTGCTGTCCGAACCCGATAAGGATTTCACCGGCGGCGAGTTCGTGCTGACCGAACAGCGCCCGCGCATGCAGAGCCGCGCCGAGGTGGTGCCGCTGCGTCAGGGCGACGCCGTCGCCTTCGCGGTCCACAGTCGTCCGGTGCAGGGCAGCAAAGGCAGCTACCGCGTCAATCTCAGGCACGGCGTCAGCCGGCTTCGCTCCGGCCTGCGCCACACCGTCGGCATCATTTTTCACGACGCGAAGTGAAGGTGTTCCCTGCGTGGAGGCGACGAGCAACTTCGTGCCAAGGGGGGCAGTTGTCGGAGTCGGCGCCGCCCCCTCATCGCCCTGCCGGACACTTCTCCCCGTATAGAGACCTATCGGATTCACACATCAT
>NZ_CAKXZS010000020.1:7079-13070 GCF_935822925.1 Mesorhizobium ventifaucium | reverse complement strand
CGGCAAATTTGACCAGAACCAGCGCGACGATCCCTATGCGAGCTTAGCACAGGCCCTGCAGGGTCTCATCCGGCTCCTGCTGGGCAAGAGCGAAGCTGAGCTTGTGCCTTGGCGCGCCGGCTTGATTGAAGCTTTGGGCGCGAGCGGACGGCTGATGGAAACGCTCGTCCCGGAGCTCGAAGCGCTTATCGGTCCACAGCCGCCGGTCGCGGAGTTGCCCCCGCAAGATGCAAAGCGCCGCTTCCATTTGATCATCAGGCGACTGCTCGGAGTGTTCGCCCGAGCGGAGCATCCGCTGGCGCTGTTTCTGGACGACCTCCAATGGTTGGACACCGCGACGCTCGACCTGCTTGAGGATATTTGCACGCAACGGGATATGCGTCACCTGCTGCTGATTGGCGCTTATCGCGACAACGAGGTCACACCCACCCATCCGCTGATTCGTCGGCTGGCCGCGATTCGCGATGCCGGGGGGCTGGTTCGGGAGATCCAGCTGGCGCCGCTCAGGCTGGAAGAAATGGTCCGGATTTTCGCCGATGCTCTTCATTGCCGGAGCGGTCGCGTCCAGCCGCTTGCGCGGCTGGTGCACAAGAAGAGCGCGGGCAATCCGTTCTTTGCCCTTCAGTTCCTGAGCACGTTGCCGGATGAAGGGCTGCTTTGGTTGGATCGTGCGCAGGGGCGCTGGGATTGGGACCTCGAGCGCATACGCGCCAAAGGCTATACCGATAACGTCGCGGATCTCATGCTGAGCAAGCTGCGGCGCCTGCCAACCACGACCCAGATTGCCTTGAACGTACTGGCCTGCCTCGGCAGTCGAGCGACAGTTGGCACCTTGACGCTGATCAGAGGCGAACCTGAAGAAGCGGTTCACACGGTCTTTTGGGCTGCGGTACGGACCGGGCTGGTGCTGCGGCAAAAGGGGGCGTACCGGTTCTTGCATGACCGGATTCAAGAGGCGGCCTACGGGCTGATCCCCGAAAGCGAGCGAGCCGCGGCACACCTCGCTGTTGGCCGCGTCCTGCTGACGCATACGCCCTCGGACGGACTCGAGGAGAGTATCTTCGACATCGTCGGCCAGCTCAACCGCGGCAGCATGATGATTGCGCCGGGCGAAGAGCGCGAGCGCCTCGCCGATCTGAACCTGGTTGCCGCCCGCCGAGCCAAGGCGGCGGCGGCGTACGCGTCGGCGCTGACCTATGCCACCACGGGTGCGGGTCTCTTGCCGGATGATGCGTGGGAGCGCCGGTACGATCTCGCTTTCGGCCTCAATCTGCACAGGGCCGAATGCGAATTCCTCGCCGGGGCGCCGGCTGAGGCGCAGGCGCGGCTCGCCGAGTTGGCAAGCCGTGCCGCCAGCCTCACTGATTTGGCCCGCGTCACTCGGCTGCGTGTGGACCTTTTCATGAGCCTGGGTCGAAGCGATCAGGCCATCGTTTTCGGCCTCGACTACCTGCGCCGCGTCGGCATCACCTGGTCGGCACATCCGACCAGGAAACAAGTGCGGCAGGAATACGCGCGGCTTTGGCGGCAGCTCGGAAACCGCCCGATGGAAACGCTGCTCAACTCGCCCCCGATGGCAGATCCTGTTGCGCTCGCGACCATGAATGTCCTCACATCTCTCGTGACTCCGGCCTTGTTTACCGACGAGAATCTGCGTTGCCTCGTGATCGGGCGAATGGGGAATGTTAGCCTGCGGCACGGCAACAGCGACACGTCGCCCTACGCCTACACCGCGGTAGGCACTGTGCTGGGGCTGTATTTTGGCGACTACGAGGCAGGTTTCCGGTTCGGCCTGCTCGGGCTGGACCTGGTGGAACAGCCTGGAATGGACCGCCTGAAGGCACGAGTCTACCTCGCCTTCGGCAACCTTGCAAAATCTTCGCCGCGGCATGTCCGGACGGGCCGTCCACTCGCGCAGCGCGTATTTGAAACGGCGCAGCAGGTCGGCGATCTCACCTATGCAGTCTTGAGCCGCAATAACCTCCTGACCTACCTCCTCGCCAGTGGCGAGCCCCTCTCTGAGGTTCAACGCGATGCGGAAGCCGGTCTGGTTTTCGCCCGCCAGGCCGGGTTCGGTGTCGTGGTCGGCTTCATTGCCGGGCAACTTCAGCTCATTCGAACGCTCCGCGGGCTGACGCCGGTGTTCGGCTGCTTCAACGACACAGGATTCGACGAGCAACAATTCGAGCGTCAGACCGACGGCAAGCCGGGTAGTTGCTTGTACTGGATCCGCAAGCTGCAGGCACGCGCTCTCGCCGGCGACCACGTAGCAGCGCTTGCGGCAGCGGCGAAAGTACAAGGCCTCCTGTGGATGACCCCTGCCATTTTCGAGCGGGCGGAATACCATTTTTATGCAGGCCTCTCGCTGGCTGCACTCTGCGACGAAGTATCGGCCACCGAGAGTTCCCAACATCGGAGGGCCTTGGCCGCTCACCGCCGCCAAATCGAGGAGTGGGCGGAGCACAGTCCAGAGAATTTTGCGAGCCGCGCAGTGTTGATCAACGCGGAGACTGCGCGCTTGGGCAACCACGCGCTGGATGCCGAGCATTTGTATGAACAGGCCATCCAATTGGCCAACGCGAACGCGCTTCCTCACGACGAGGCGATCGCGTATGAGCGCGCTTCCGCCTTCTACCGCAGGCGCGGGTTCGATCAGATTGCTCAGCTCTACCTGCAAAACGCCCGTCGCTGTTATCTGCGTTGGGGAGCTGCGGGCAAGGTGCGGCAACTCGATGAACTCTCTCCACGCCTACGGGACGACGAACCAGCACCGGTTGCGACGAGCACAATCGAAGCGCCAGTCGAACGTCTCGACCTCGCCACCGTCATCAAGGTGTCGCAAGCGGTCTCCGGCGAAATCGACATCGAGAAGCTGATTGACACGGTGCTGCGAATGGCCATCGAACAGGCGGGAGCCGAGCGCGGGCTTCTTGTCCTGTCGCGTGGTGGTGAGCCGCGAATTGCCGCGGAGGCCACGACCCGCGGCGACGCCGTGCTCATAGAGCTGCGCGATGCGGCCGCTGTGGGAACGATGCCGGAGTCAGTTCTCAATTACGTCCTGCGTACGGGGCAAGCTGTAAGCCTCGACGATGCGTCTGCCGAAAACTCCTTTGCGGCCGATCCCTACATCCGTGACCACACGGCCAGATCCATTCTCTGCTTGCCGCTGATCAATCACGCGAAGCTGATCGGCGTGCTCTATCTGGAGAATAATCTGGCCGGTCGTGTCTTCGCGCCGGCCCGCAGTGCGGTGCTGAAGCTCCTCGCTTCGCAGGCCGCCAGCGCGCTCGAGATTACCGGTCTTTACCGCGACCTCGCAGAACGCGAAGGCCGGATTGGCCGTCTGGTCGAGGCCAACATCATCGGGATTTTCATCCGCGATATCGATGGCCGAATTGTCGAGGCCAACGAGGCGTTTGTCAGGATGGTGGGCTATAGCCGCGACGAACTCTCCTCGGGTCGCCTGCTCGACGCAGATCTGACGCCGCCGGAGTGGCGCGAGCGTGACGCCGAGGCTGGGGCCGAGCTGAAGATGAACGGCAGCGTGCAGCCGTTCGAAAAGGAGTACCAGCGAAAGGATGGTGGCCGCGTATCCGTGCTGATTGGCGAGGCGAGCTTCGAAGGAACCGGAAACCAGACTGTCGCCTTCGTACTGGATCTTTCCGAGCGCAAGCGGGCGGAAGAAAAATTACGAGCGAGCGAGTCACGCTTCCGAACGTTCGTCGACCACGCGACCGACGCGTTCTTCCTGCACGCCGACGACCTGACCGTCATAGATGTTAACCGTCAGGCCTGCGAAAGCCTCGGCTACAGCCGCGAGGAACTGATTGGGATGCACCCGCGCGAGTTCGACGGGGATCTGAACCAGGAGGTCCTCGCCAACTTGGTAGCTCGAGTTGAGACCGGACAGACAGTGACGTTCGAGACGCTGCACTGTCGCAAGGACGGCAGCGTATTTCCCGTCGAAATTCGCGCCGGTCGATTCCAGCAGGGAGAGCAATGGTTCCGTCTTTCACTTGTGCGCGACATCACCAGCCGCAAGCAGGCGGAGAATGCCCTCCAACTCGCGCAAGCCGAGCTTGCCCATATGAGCAGGATGACCACAATGGGAGAGCTTGCCGCTTCGATCGCCCATGAGGTCAGACAGCCTCTCACCGGGCTCGTCGGCAACGGCAATGCGTGTCTTCGCTATCTTGATGCGGATCCGCGCGACATCGTCTCCGCCCGTCGGGCCGTCGAGCACATGATCAGTGATGCCTTTCGCGCGTCCGAGGTCATCGACCGGATCAGGGCGATGGCGAAGAAATCCCCCGAGCGGCGGGATCGGCTGAGCATCAATGAGATTGTTTCGGAGACGATTGCGTTGGTGTCCACGGACCTGCAACGAGGCGCCATCTCGCTGAACACCAAGCTGTCGGACAACTTGCCTCCAATCGTGGGCGATCAGGTCCAAATACAGCAGGTCGTTCTCAACCTCATAATGAACGCCAAGGACGCAATGACAGCGGTTCCAAAAGGATCACGCGAACTCCTCATAAGCACCGAACGAGTGGCACCACATACGGCTTTGGTAGCGGTCCGTGACAGTGGCCCGCCAATCGACTCCGCGAAGGTCGACGAAATGTTCGAGGCCTTTTACAGTACCAAACCCAAAGGCATGGGCCTGGGGCTCACGATCAGTCGTTCGATTATCGAGTCTCACAACGGCCGACTCTGGGCCGTCCCCAACCAGCCTCGCGGCGCAATTTTCCAGTTTACATTGCCAGTTGAGGAGAAACCGGAATAATAATTAGCGTCCGGCCTGCCGCCATAACCTGCGGCTCAACCTTAGGGCGCATGGATGGAGGAGTTCGTCTACATCATTGATGATGACGCGTCGGTTCGGAGGGGCCTCGGCGAACTCTTGCGCTCGGTCGGACTTGGCGTGCAGACATTCGAGTCCAGCCAGGAGTTTCTGGACAGCAAGCGCTCTGATGCTCCAGCCTGCATCATCCTCGACGTGAGGCTGCCGGGGCGGAGCGGGCTCGAATTTCAGAGTATGCTGCAGAATTTGGGCATTCAACTTCCCGTCATTTTCATCAGTGCCCATAGCGACATTCCAATCTCGGTGCGCGCGATGAAATCGGGTGCTATCGAGTTCCTGACGAAGCCGCTGCGTGAACAGGAGTTGCTAGACGCGGTTCACGCCGGGATCGAGCAGGACCGCACTCGGCGGCAGAAGGCCGAGCTCATTGCCGATTTTCGGACGCGCTACGATTCCTTGACGCCGCGCGAGCGAGAGATCATGAACCTGGTGGTCACCGGCAGGGTCAACAAGCAAATCGCTGCTCAAGCGGGTCTCAGCGAGGTGACCGTGAAGGTCCATCGCGGGCACGTCATGCAGAAGATGCGGGCGAAATCTCTCGTCGATCTGGTCCGAATGGCAGACAGCCTGGGTGTGACGACAACGCCGACTCGCATGAAATAGCGGTCCTATAAAGTATACCAACGTATAATTGCCCTGGTGCGCATGAATATGCGCCGGATGCGCTCTTTCGATTTCCCTTAAGGAAGTTGACCAACTTGGCAATGGCGTTGAACCGCCAGCCGCCTCTACTGTCCAACCAAAGGACGGAGCTGGTTACATGATCAAAAGGCAGTATCTGCAATCTTCGCGGATACCCTGTGTGGTCCCCCAACGCGTCAAGCACTGCACGCATCAATCATACGTCAACCGCGAGTTCGGAGCCGTCCCTGGGCAGCGGAAGCCGAATGGGCGTCTGCCCAGCATCTCGCCCGATCTCCCTCCTTCTGTAAGATCAATCTTAGCGACTAGTCATATCTTTTTTGCATTGCACGATTGCGCAATTCTCATATTGACTATGCAGTCGATTTGACGTAAAAGTTCAAAATGAGATCGAGCCTCGGCCGCTAGACCGAAGTTCCTCATCACTCATCAGTTCCCTGCAACCTCGATCCTTTCGAGCGGAGGCTTTCATGCGCCTATCGTAC
>NZ_CAKXZS010000020.1:6498-7069 GCF_935822925.1 Mesorhizobium ventifaucium | reverse complement strand
GCATTAGCAGCTCCGCGGCAGGCGCGGGCAGTGGTGGTGACGCCTCACAAGCTCGCCACGGTGGCGGAGGGCGCCGGTCGCGTCCAGTCGCGTTATGTCAGCGAGGTCGGCTTCGAGGTCGGCGGCCGGATCATCTCGCGCGATGTCGACATAGGCGCCGTCGTCAAGAAAGGTCAGAAGCTCGCTGAGCTCAGTGCCGTCGATTACCGCAACAAGGTGACCGCCGCACAGGCCGATCTCACGGCGACCAAGGCCACGCTCGTCCAGGTCGTGGCCCAAGAGGAACGCTTCCGTATTCTGCTCGGCAAGGGCTTTACCACCCGTTCCCAGTACGATGAGGCGCTGCAGTCGCTGCAGAGCGCACAAGCTGCCGTCCAGGCGGCCGAAGCCAATCTCCGGATCGTTGAAAACCAGCTCGGCTACACGCAGCTGCTTGCGCCTGACGACGGTATTGTGACGGCGGCTGGCGCGGACCCTGGTCAGGTCGTGGCCGCGGGCCAGATGATCGTCGAGATCTCCCGCAATGACGCGCGCGAGGCGGTCTTCGCTGTTGCCGGCGAAGACATCGCCG
>NZ_CAKXZS010000020.1:2249-6488 GCF_935822925.1 Mesorhizobium ventifaucium | reverse complement strand
TCGCCGGGGCAGAGCTCGGCATGGCGGTGAACGTTTCGATCCAGGGCCGGCCGGACGTCGCGGTCACCGGCAATATCCGCGAGATCTCCCCCGAGGCCGACAGCACGACCGGCACCTATCAGGTGAAGGTGGCACTGGCTTCGCCGCCGCCAGAGATGCGGCTGGGCGCAGTCGTCGTAGGTCGCGTCGAAAGCAAAGGAGGCCAGGAGGTCACCACGCTACCCCCGACCGCGCTGCTGCAGTCCGGAGACGAGCCGCAGGTCTGGGTGATTGGCGGTGACGGCAAGGTGCAGCGACGGAACGTCCAGCTGCTTCAATTCGATACAGACTCCGTCGTCGTCAGCCACGGGCTGTCGGCAGGAGAGAAGGTCGTGACCGCCGGCGTTAATTCGCTGGCAGACGGTGAGTTGGTGAACGCTGAGACGGAGGTCGAGTGATGACACGCTTCAATCTTTCGGAATGGGCCGTCCACAACAGGGCTATCGTCGTATTCCTCATGCTCGTCTGCGTCATCGGCGGCATCAGCGCTTACGAGAGGCTCGGCCGGCAGGAGGATCCGGATTTCACCGTGCAAACCATGGTGGTCCAGGCGGTTTGGCCCGGGGCCACCGCGGCCGATATGCTCACACAGGTGACCGACAGGCTCGAGAAGAAGCTCGAGGAGACTCCCCAGCTCGATTACATCAAGAGCTACACCAAACCCGGCCAGGCGACCATTTTCGTTTACCTCAAGGAGTCGACGCCCAAGCGCGAGCTCGACGACATCTGGTACCAGGTCCGCAAGAAGGTCAGTGACGTCCAGGCGACGCTTCCCCCTGGCGTGGTCGGCCCCTTCTTCAACGACGAGTTTGGCGACGTTTTCGGCATCATCTACGGGATCACCTTCGACGGCTTCACGCCTCGCGAGGCGCGCGACTTCGCCGAGACGGCGCGGACCGAGTTCCTGCGTTCGTCCGATGTCGGCAAGGTCGAGATTTTTGGTGACCAGGACGAAAAGGTCTATCTCAGCTTCTCACCCCAGAAGCTCGCCAATCTTAAGCTCAGCCTCGACGAAGTGCTGACGGCGATCGCGCGGCAGAACGCGGTTGTGCCCTCCGGCGTCATCAACACGCCGCACGAGAACATGCTTGTTGACGTTACCGGCTCCCTCCTGAAGCCCGAGAGCGTAGCCGGCCTCAATCTCTGGATCGATGGGCGCTTCTACAAACTCACCGACATCGCCAAAGTTCAGCGCGGCTACAGTGACCCGCCGACGAAGATGTTTCGCGTCAACGGCAAGCCGGCCATCGGTATCGGCGTGAACATGCGCGAGGGCGGCAACAACCTGGACTTTGGCGAAGGCCTGCACGAGGCGGCCGGGCGCCTGATGCAGCGCTTCCCCGTCGGCATTGAGCTCAACCTGGTTTCGGACCAGCCCGAGGTCGTGCGCGAAGCCATCGGTGAATTCACCAAGGCGCTGTTCGAGGCGATCGTCATCGTGCTCGCTGTCAGCTTCCTCAGCCTCGGCTTCAGGGCCGGGCTCGTGGTCGCCTTGTCGATCCCGCTGGTGCTCGCCATCGTCTTTATCGCCATGGATGCGATGGGCATCAGCCTGCAGCGCATCTCGCTCGGCGCGCTCATCATCGCGCTCGGCCTACTGGTCGATGATGCGATGATCACCATCGAAATGATGATTTCGAAGATCGAGGAAGGCATGGAAAAAGTTAAGGCGGCTACATTCGCCTATACTTCTACCGCCTTCCCCATGTTATCGGGAACTCTGATCACGATCCTCGGCTTCCTGCCAATAGGCTTCGCCGACAACAACACCGGACAGTATACGTTCTCGCTGTTTGCCGTCATTGCGGTTGCGCTCGTGGCCTCCTGGTTCGTGGCCGTGATCTTCGCGCCGGTAATCGGGCTGTCCTTGCTGCCTTCTCACATGAAGGCGCATGGCACTCATGGGCCGGGCCGCTTCATGCGCGCTTTCATTGGCTTGCTCGGCTTCAGCATGCGGTACCGCTGGCTCACCATCGCCGCCTCGCTTGCCGCCTTCGGCGCCTCCCTCTACGGCATGGGTTTCGTGCAGCAGCAGTTCTTCCCGGCGTCGAACCGGCCCGAGCTTGTGGTAACGATGACGCTGCCGAAGAATGCCTCGATCGCGGCGACCGAAACGGAGACGAAGCGGCTGGAAGAGACGCTTGCCAGCGACCCCGACATCGCCAGCTTCTCTTCCTATGTGGGCGGCGGCGCCATCCGCTTCTACCTGCCGCTCGACGTCCAACTCGACAACGACTTCATGGCGGAAACCGTGGTGGTGGCGAAGGACCTCGAGGCGCGGGACCGCGTTCAGGCGAAGCTCGAGACGCTGTTTGCCGACAGCTTCCCGAACGTGAGGGCCCGCATCTCGCGCCTGGAGCTCGGGCCGCCGGTCGGCTGGCCGGTGCAATACCGGGTGAGCGCGCCGACGACCGACGAAGCGAGGGAGCACGCGGAGGAACTCGCAAAGATACTGCGTTCATCCGGACTCGTGCGCAACGTCAACTACGACTGGGCTGAGAAGAACAAGGAACTGCGCATCGTGGTCGATCAGGATCGCGTGCGTCAGGCTGGCCTAAGCTCCGAACAGCTCGCCCAGGCGCTCGACCGCGTGCTCACCGGCTCGACGGTCACTCAGCTTCGCGACTCGATCTATCTGGTCGATGTCGTGGCCCGGGCCGAGAACAGCGAGCGCTCAAGCGTTGAGGCCTTACGCAATCTCCAGATCCCCACTCCGACAGGCGCCTCGGTGCCCCTGCGCGAACTTGCCGAGTTCCAGTATGATCTTGACGAGGGCTATGTCTGGCGTCGCGGCCGCCTGCCCACCATCACAGTCCAGGCGGAACCGTTGCCGAGGCTGCAGCCCGCCTCCGTTCACGAGCGACTCGCAGGCGCGATCGAAGAGTACACCAAGTCGCTGCCGGCCGGCACTCTGCTAGAAACCGGCGGCACGGTCGAGAAGAGCGGCCAAAGCAACGCCGCTCTGCTGGCCCAGTTTCCGCTGATGATCACGTTGATGCTGACCGTACTCATCGTGCAGCTCGGCAGCTTCCGCCAGATGGCGATGGTGATCAGCGTAGCGCCGCTCGGTCTCATCGGGGTCGCAATCGCGCTGCTGACCACGAGTACGCCTATGGGCTTCATCGCCATCCTCGGGATCATCGCGCTTGCAGGGATGATCATCCGCAACTCGGTGATCCTCGTCGATCAAATCGAGCATGAGCGGGCGCGTGGCATCGATCCCTGGAAGGCGGTGATCGACGCGACCACGCACAGGTTCCGGCCGATCATGCTGACCGCGGCTGCGGCCATCCTTGGCATGATCCCGATCATGCACGACGTGTTCTGGGGGCCGATGGCCTACGCCATTGTCGGCGGGCTCGCCGTCGCGACGGTGCTGACGCTCGTCTTCCTCCCGGCCCTTTATGTCGCCGTAAACGGCATTCGGGAAAAGCATGAACCGGCAGCAGCGCCTGACCCTGAGATGCTGCCGGCCCCCGCCTTCGCGCCGCAGCACTGACGGGGATACAGCCATGTCTGAGACGCCATCCCTCTTTGATCGCTTTGTTTCGCCCGATGCCTCGATGTACGCCGGACCAAGTGAGATCACACGCGACTATGCTGACAAGATGTTGCTCGCCGCGCTTCAGGAAGCACAAACTGTGGCGCGTTCCTACGACAACAAGGCGCAAATCGTTGGCGTGGGTTACATCCTCGCCCTCAACCTCGTGCTGCGCTTCGGCGATCTTTTGCCGACGCATGCGCCGATCGGGCCGCTGTTCTATGCGGTCGTTTGGGGGATCGTCATCATGCCGATTCTTCAGTTCGGCCAGGTGCTCTATCCGAGCCGGACACGCGCGGAGAGGGAATTCAATGGCAAGACGTCTCATGGTTCCAAGGTCCCACCGGTGTACTATGTCGACCCCAGCTACTTTGCCGATGTCCGTGATCTGATGCACCAGGCCTTGAGGTCGGACTGGACCTCTGTTCTGGCCACCGAGTTGCTGAAAACGTCACGCGTCAGGATCTTAAAGCAGGCACGCTTCCAACGCGGCCTGATGATGACGGTCGTGTCTTTCATCGTGCTGGGAAGCGAGCAGTTTCTTCGAAGTTTCGCGCTCGCCTGATGAGGAACATGGCAAATTTGAACGAGAGCATGATGCCACCGGTTGAGCTATGCAGCCGGAAAGCAGAGCAACCGATCTGTCCACCTTCCTACCA
>NZ_CAKXZS010000020.1:1902-2239 GCF_935822925.1 Mesorhizobium ventifaucium | reverse complement strand
CGAGCCTGAAGGCTCGCAAGCTCTGTGATTGCTCAAGAATTGTGTGCTGCAGCCCGGAGTACTCAAGCCTGCGGGCAGGCATCGACAGGCGAAAATCGCTGCTGCGGGCGACGGCCGTTCTCGCGGGCCTGTCGTTGCTGGTCCTTGCAGCAGCCAGCCCAAACCATTCATACGCCCAGGAGCAAACCTCCTCTGCCGGGACTCCTCACCGCGAGTCGCTGAGCGAAAGGGAAATGGAGGTGTTGGTGGCGCGCATCGCGCTCTATCCCGACGAGTTGGTGGCCGCGATCGCGGCGGCATCCTTGTATCCCCTGCAGATCGTTGAGGCCGAAAGAAA
>NZ_CAKXZS010000020.1:0-1892 GCF_935822925.1 Mesorhizobium ventifaucium | reverse complement strand
GCTGACCAGGCTCGATCACAACAAGCCGTTCAGGAATCTGAAGGCGGACGGTAATAATAGTCTGACAAAAAGGGCGGCGGAACTCAAACTGCATGGACCTGAAGCGCTGCCGGACAGTCGTCAACTCATGGACGGCAAGAGCGTACTCGAGGGGCTCAAAAGCGTCACTCCGGGCGATCGGTTCGGCGAAATCGGACGCACCCCCGGCAGGCTCGCCAAGCCGTTCGCCGGCAAGCCCGGGATAGCCGGCGCCCGGTCAAAACCGCTCGCCGGGAGCCGCACAAAACCTATGGCAGGAAAGCTTAAGTCCAAAACGCGCATCGGCGCGCGGCCTCGCCACCCGGCTCCGAAACGTGACATCATGCGCGGCCGCGATCCCCGCGCTTTTTCCCACGGTCCGCGCCACCGCGGCCCGACAAGGGGAGGTAAGCCGCAATTCAAGCGGCCCATCCGTGGCGGAGGAGGCCTCGCCGGCCCACCGCGGCCCAACGTGCCGTCAGGCCTTGGCGGCCCACCTATGCCACCCTTTGGCGGCCCTCCTCGGCTGTGAAATGGGGCGCTGCAAAGAACAGCCTCTGGAGGCAAACGGCTCGGTCACAAGCCGTCGTCCTTTCCACAACCGAGCCGTGGGCAACGTCGCCGCGTTTGCGTGCAGGCCGTGTCCTCGTCGTGCAACCGGCGATGAGTGAAGCCACATGTATCTAGACGGAAATTCGGGCGATGCTCCGTCTGGGCGCTGCCCACGTCGGGTGACGGGCTTTCCGCGAGAAGATTTCTTGTTGCCCTACCGTTGCCCCAGCCTGGCGTTCGCGGCAAAATTGCGGCCACCAATTTGGTAGTGCCTTTGTCGCCGGGGAGGCAGTCGACTTCGCGGCAATCGACGGCTCATGCCGTGGCGGCATCGCCGTTGTATCCACTGCTGGTACCGGCCTCGGACGCGCCAGATTGCAACTGGCTTGCGATGCCAAGGTCGCAAAGCCGCCGACAATTCCGGCTGTCACGAATAACGGAGGCCTCCGACTGAACGAGGCGAATAGCCCAACGACCAAGCAGATTGTGCTGTCAGCTCGGTCACCGTTTCGTTGGCTTGTCGATAGTTTTGCCCACTCGACGGTTGGAGACGCTGGGCTGCGTAGCGACCGGAGTGACTACTAGCGTGCTGACGATTGGGTTCCCGCGTTCGCGGATTGTGACCCAGCTGCCGGGGTGGTCGCTCGACTGGCGCTTGAGAAAATCATAGCCGGTCTGGTCCCAATGGCGGATCCCGTCCGTCAAATTGTCGAGGATGAAATCGCCCTTGTCTGTTCGGACGGTGAGGACTGCATGGCCTTGGCCGCCCCGCTTGCGCACGACCGTGATCAGAAGGTTGGAGGGCGAAAGACCCTCACGCATGAGATCGCGACGCTTTTCGAGCACATAGTCCTCGCAATCGCCAAGGCCGTTCGGATAGGCCCACACTTCGTCCTCGCCATAAACATCGAAATCGGTCTTCGGTCGAACCGACCTGTTGACCCGGGCATTGACTGCGACGACGTTTCTCCAGACGGTGCCGGTGACATGCTGGGGGCCGAGGTCGCGGGTGCGGATCGTGCATTCCGCCGGATTGGCTTTGCAGAATTCGTAATGACCAATCGGCTGAGAGGTTAGACTGCCCGTTAACATCGGTGGAGATGCATGAGCAGATCCTGCCGACCATCCGATCGTAGTCAGCCCGAACAGAATGCCAGAGCGCATGATTGCGCGCCACGTTTTCGGAAGGGAATACGCAGTGCTCATGACGTGGCTGCGGCGGCTTTCGGGCGCCGGGAAAAGCCGAGCCTCGCGAGCCCGATCTGGATCTCCGGACAGCTCATGAAGAGGCGCCACAGGAGCCCGCTCCGGTAGTTCTCGAT
>NZ_CAKXZS010000019.1 GCF_935822925.1 Mesorhizobium ventifaucium | reverse complement strand
TCCGCATACAGCTTGCCAGCCTCGTGCGAGGCAAATGTAGAGCGAATGTCGGCTTTGAAGAGACCTCGGGAACATCGGCAGATGGCGCGACTTTGTTGTCGCAGAGCAGGGCTCCGGGCAGTCAGCTCGTGAGGATGATCCGGGTCCGGCTTTCCAGGTCCGACCAACTCACCTGCAGATTTCCTCCTGCCGCATCGCCGTCGAAGCCGCGAAGCGGATGATCCGGCCAATTGGTGCAATCTGACAAGGATTTGCGTCGAAATGCGCGATCAGCCGATCGAGTTCATCCCGTATCGGTCGCCGGTCGTGCTCTTGGCGCTTTCCAACGAGCCCGAGCCGCTTCATGGCAATCCCGCTGTGTGCATGTCTTTTCGCGATGCCTGGCCGAATCTACGATGAGCACTTTGCAGGCTTAGGCGAGGGCAGGGCGCGAAGCTAACTTACTCTGACTTCGATCACCTTCTCTGCAGTTTGCCAGCCATTGAGCAGAAGCGAATCGGATCGAAGTGTTGGGAAAAATCGCAAGGTGGCGGGCAATATCGCACTCTGGCGTAGATTGCCGTTCCCGAGAGATGGGTGACAGTTCATTCAAGAGACATGGTGTAGTGCACCCCGATTCTGAGACACGAGAAGGGTAACAGTTCTCCATTAAGGAGAGCTGATGAGGAAAGAAGACCCGGGGCGGCGGTTCAGTGGCGATTTCAAGATAGCTGCGGTGCAACGCATGGCTGCAGGCGCCAACGTGAGCAAGTTGGCGCGGGAGCTCGGCATCTCTCGCAAAGGTCTCTATCAATGGCAGAAGCAGTTTCGTGCAGGCGGGCCAGCAGCTCTGCGCGGTGGCGTGGGTCCGCCGCGAGCGGCACGCCGGCTGGGTGAGGCGCATGACCCGGGCGGTGCAGCGCCGGCATTGCCGTCGGAAGCGCTTGACGAGCTTTCGAAAGCATTGGCTCGGATCGGCGAACTGGAACGTCTCGTCGGACAGCAGGCGGCCGACCTCGATTTTTTTCAAGAAGCCTTGCAGCACGTCGGGAAAGCGCCACCATCGGAGCGGCGCGCGTTATCCCGATCATGCACGACGTGTTCTGGGGGCCAATGGCCTACGCCATTGTCGGCGGGCTCGCCGTCGCGACTGTACTGACGCTCGTCTTCCTCCCGGCCCTTTATGTCGCCGTAAACGGCATTCGGGAAAAGCATGAACCTGTAGCAGCGCCTGACGTTCCGGCAATGCCCATTCTCGCCCCCCAGCATTGAGAAAGGGGCTTGCCATGCCGGAAACCTCCTCTCTTGTCGACCGCTTTCTGAGATCGGATGCCGGCATGTATGCCGGACCAGGCGAGATTACACGCGAGTATGCCGACAAGATGCTCCTCGCCGCGCTTCAGGAAGCACAAACTGTGGCGCGTTCCTACGACAACAAGGCGCCAATCGTTGGCGTGGGTTACATCCTCGCCCTCAACCTCGTGCTGCGCTTCGGCGATCTTTTGCCGACGCATGCGCCGATCGGGCCCCTGTTCTATGCGGTCGTTTGGGGGATCGTCATCATGCCGATTCTTCAGTTCGGCCAGGTGCTCTATCCGAGCCGGACACGCGCGGAGAGGGAATTCAATGGCAAGACGTCTCATGGTTCCAAGGCCCTACCGGTGTGCTATGTCGACCCCAGCTACTTTGCCGATGTGCGTGACCTGATGCACCAGGCCTTGAGGTCGGACTGGACCTCGGTTTTGGCCACCATCTGAACCGGCCTTGCGGTGGCTTTTGCCAGCTCGGCCTGGAAGGCGATTTGCCGGACCATTCGACATTCTCGAAGTGCGCATCATAGTCGCTTCCGCAATGCCTGCTGCACGAGCTGCCGTGGTGTGGCGCCGCATGACAGAACGCCTAGTTGGCGGCGAGGGCTTTGTGACGACTAGATTGATATAGGGAGGGTCGTCGTCGGCGGATGAACGAGAAGGGCCATTTCTCAGATAAAGCGCAACGACAAGTATCGGGTGTCTTGCTGTGCAAATTTCTTGAGAGGCCGACGCGCCGGGTCTAGGTAAGGTTTTCCATGCGTTGTGTTCATTTTCCAGACTGTCGGGAGTACTCATGTCGTCGATCGCCGCCGCCCTGCCTGATTGCCTGCGCTCGGTCGAGCGCCCCGGCGACTTCTGCGTCGGTGGCCTGCGCGAAATCTTCATGCCGACGATCGACGTGGAGGGCGTGGGCAGGATCGCCTTCCCGCTTCCGGCGGCGCAGGCTGAGCGACTGGTCGCCGTAGCCGAGGCGGCACCCCATGGACGCGGCGAGGAAACGGTGCTCGATCGCGACGTGCGCAGAACCTGGCAGATCGACCCGCGCAGGATCCAGATCGGCGGGCGAAGTTGGGAGACGACGCTGGCCGAGCTCGTAACCGACGCGGCCCGCGGCCTTGGCGTCGAAGAGCCAGTCGAGGCGGACTTCTACAAGCTTCTCGTCTATGACGCCGGCAGCTTCTTCCTTAATCACCGGGACACCGAAAAGACGCCCGGCATGTTCGCGACCCTGGTGATCGTGCTTCCCTCTGCTCATCGTGGCGGCGAGCTGGTCGTGCGGCACCTGGGTCGAGAGGTGATGTTCGATCTGCACCCCGAAGATCCGTCGGAAATTGGTTTCGCCGCCTTCTATGCAGACTGCTTGCATGAAGTGCGCCCGGTCATCACCGGACATCGCCTGATCCTCGTCTATAATTTGCGCTTCCTCGGCAAGAGACGCTCGCTGCGGGCGCCCGACTATCGCGCGGTCGAGGCGCACGTCGCGGACCTGCTGCGCGGGTGGGCTGGCGCGGAGGACGAGCCCGACAAGTTGATCGTGCCGCTCGAGCATGCCTACACGCCGGCGGAGCTGTCGTTCGACGCCCTCAAGGGGGCCGATGCGGGCGTGGCGTCGGTGTTGATCGAGGCGGCAGCGGCGGCGGAGTGCGATCTCCATCTTGTCCTGGTATCGATCGAGGAGAGCGGCAGCGCCGAGCACACCGGCAATTATCGCCGCAGGCGCTGGGATCGAGACGACGAGGGCGATGAAGAATTCGAAGTAGCGGAGGTTTTCGACCGCTCGCTGACCCTGTCAGCGTGGCGGCGTCCGGACGGCGGCGAGGTCGGGTTTCACGACTTTCCATTCGATGAGGAGGAACTCTGTCCGCCCGATGCGTTCGAAGATCAGAGGCCCGACGAGCAGCATTTCCACGAGGCGACGGGCAACGAGGGCGCCTCTTTCGACCGTACCTATCGCCGCGCCGGTCTGGCGCTGTGGCCGCGCGCGCGGCGGCTCGCGGTGCTTAACCAGGCCGGCCTCGGGGCAACGCTGCCGCATCTTGAAGACTTGGTCAGGCGTTGGGAGACGAGCAACACCGAGATCAGGTCGCAGTTATGGCGAGAGGCTGACGAGCTTTCCAGATACATGCTGAGCTCCTGGTCCCGTGAGACATGGCGCAGGGAGGACGATACCGATGCCGGTCGGATGCTCGACTTGCAGGTCCGGCTGAGGAATGCGGCGCGCATCGACGAATTTGTCGCGGAGTTGTCGGCCAACGGCCACTACGCCGCGTCCGATAACGACGCCATCGTGCGTGCCGCCGCGCTTCTTCCCCGACGGCGGGCCACGGACTTGCTGGTCGAGATCGTCAGACGCAATGCCGCGGCCCATCTCGGCGCCTGCGGCGACTTGCTGCTGCGTTGCGTAGCGGCGACCACCGACTCCATTGGCGACGCCGCGAAGATCGGCGCAGCCTTGATCGATGTCTTACCGGGCGACCCGGCAAAGCGTGCCAAGCTCGACCCCTGGACGCGACCTGCGTCCGTACGGCCTGACTTCGTCGTCGATCTCCTGACGGCGACGAGCAAGATCGACGCCGGGCTTGCGGCGCGCGCGATCGAGCACTTGCTGGCCTGGCCCCGGACCTACACGCCGGACGCGGTGCTGGTCCCGGCGGCACTGGCCTTCGCCAAGCGGGGGGAGAGCACGGCATGGCCGGCGATCGGCCGGCTGCGTGAGGCGGCTCTCGACCATCTGCGCGGTCGCATCGCGCTGCCGCTGGAGACCCCGCGGGACTGGTCGCGGACCAACCCGCTCAAATGCACATGCGACGACTGTCGCGCACTGGGCGCATTTCTGATCGACCCAAATCAACAGCAATGGCGCCTGAGGGCGGCCCAGAACCGGCGGACCCACGTCGAGGAGAGCGTCCGAAACGCCGCGTGCGACCTTGACCTCGCCACCGAAAGGCGCGGCAGCCCGCACACGTTGATCGCGACCAAGAACCAGGCCAGTTACGAACGACGCGCGAAACAGCGCCGGCAGGATCTGGAACATGTATCGGCGCTGGGCGGATGAAGGCTTGCCCGCGTTTGCTGGAACAGCAAATCTGGCCACAGGGCGATGAGTCGGAAGAAACGGACTCCACTTGCAAGTCGAATCATCAAGCCTGCGGAGGCGGCGCCTGCGCAAAGGGCTATGTGAGTTCCATTGACGTAGTCGTCGGGACGCGACGCGATCTGGAAGATCGGCGACACGGACAAGCGGTTGCGGGAGAGTCCGGACGACAGCCGCAATGATGAAGGGCCGCTCCGGATCAGTCTTCAGGGGGAGGTTCAAACCAGTCCGAACTGCTGCAGGCGCGGCGGTGAGCGCGGATCAACAGTCCGCATCTTGAATCTGTTGGCCAGAATCGCTATTTTGTCTAACAAGGAGATCTCTGATGCTGAAGTCGTCCCATGAAACTCCACCGATTCAGGCAAGTCTGCGGCGGCGAACGGTCATTGATACGGCGCGGCAGCTCGGGTTGCTTGAGGGCGAGAATGGCCGGATCGGCGGCCGGATCCGACGCCACCTCATAGCGGCTGCCAAGGAAAAGTCCGGCATTACCACCGATACAGAACTACTGGAATACGCTTTAGCGAAGGTCGCGCTTGAGGACGACTTTGGGGTGAAGTTCGTCCGCCGGAAGGGCCGGGTCGCGAAAGAAATCGACCTTGAGTTTTGATCTGTCCCGTGCGCTGCGGCGGATCAAGCCGCAACGCACCACAGATACTCTCCAACGCCGCTCGGCCGCCGATCTGCCTATTCTTCGGAAGCCGATTTCAGCGGGCCTTGAGCTGTTGCTCGATACCTGCGTCTATATCGACGTACTCCAAGGGCGCTCTCCCGTAAGCGTGGACGAACTGCTTGAGACCCGGATTGTCAATCACTCCACCGTTTGCCTGGCTGAGCTGACGCACCTGTTCGGCCGCCTCGATCCGTTGCACCCGGCCACGAAGACCGTGTTACGCGAAATCCGGCGCACCCTCGAAGACATACCCGGCCACCGGCTCTTTTCCCCATCGGAGACCGCCATGGGCGAGGCCGGAATGCTAGCCGGCTTGGTGATGCGTCTGTCAGGCGCTGCCCGCGGCGAGAGCCCAACCCTGCTGAACGATGCGAGCTTATATCTCCAAGCGCTGGAACGCGGCTGGATCGTTCTCACACGCAATGTGCGCGACTTCGACTATTTCGATCAGCTTCTGCCAGTGGGTCGTGTTCTTTTCTATGAGCAGGGGTAGCCGATTTGAGTCTATCGGTTGTCGATATGTGTTGCAGCTGAGAAGTAGCTGGGAATTTCGGTCTCGTGGCAATATTTCGAGCACGCCCTCCGGGCCCACCAAAGTCCCGCTAATGGTCAATTTCGCATTGAAGTGGGCCAATCTAGATTCGCTATTCCACCACTCAGGTGCATTCACCATAAGCGAGGAAAGGCGTTATGCCTGCTCTCACGTCCTATTGGCCGCTCGTTCGTCAGTCAGGGTTCGTGCAGCCATGTATAGTCTAGCTATGTATAGTCTAGCTATTTGACGGGCAGGCGGTCACCCGGACTAAGCCTTGGGAGGGGCCTCCACGCCGGACATTGCGAGAACCGGGAGAGGAAGCCGAGCGCCTTCGATCTTGACCGCAGCCACGGCAGCATTGAGCTCGTGCAGCTCGTCCCCGGTAAAGGTGATGGCAGCGGCCGCAATGTTCTCGTCGAGATGGGCGGCCTTCGTTGTACCCGGGATCGGCACGATGAACGGCTTCTGTGCCAGCAGCCAGGCCAGCGCCAGCTGGGCGGGTTTGACCTCCTTGCGTTGCGCCCACGTCCGCACGACATCGACGAGCGCCATATTGGCCGCCAAGGCATCCTCAGCCATGCGGGGGACCCAGGCGCGGAAGTCTCGCCCGGGGTCGTCGCCAAAGCGGGTTTCTGCCGTAATCGTGCCGGTCAGGAAACCATAGCCCAGCGGAGCCCAGCTCACGAAGCCGATGCCCAGTTCCTCGCACAGAGGCAGCACGTCGGCCTCGGGACCACGCCAGACCATCGAATATTCGTTCTGGATGGCGGCGAGCGGCAGAACCGCGTGCGCGCGTCGGATGGTCTCCAGTCCCGGCTCAGAGAGCCCGAAATGCAGAACCTTGCCCTCGGCGACGAGATCCTTGACCGCGCCGGCGACGTCCTCGATCGGCACCCGCGGGTCGACGCGGTGCTGGTAGAGCAAGTCGATGCGGTCGGTGCGCAGGCGGCGCAAGCTGCCTTCGACGGCGCGCTTGATGTGCTCGGGCCGGCTGTTCAGGCCCTCTCCGATCTTGCCGGTCTCAAGATCGACGTTGAACCCGAACTTGCTCTCCAGAACGACGGTCTCGCGCAGCCCCTGCAGCGCATCGCCAACGATCTCCTCCGAAAGGAAGGGTCCATACACTTCCGCCGTATCGATGAGGGTGACGCCTTGGTCCACCGCGCGCCTGATAAGCGCAACGGCGGCGGAGCGATCTATGCGGCTGCCGAAATAATCCTGGGCGGTGCCGTCGCCCTGGCCAGGTTTCCACTGGCATCCGAGCCCCACGGGAAACACTTCGAGGGCGCCCAGCTTGCGGCGCTGGCTCGCGGGTTGCGGGCTGGCCGTTTGCGCCGCCGCTTCGCCAAGCGAGGACAGCAGCCAGGGCGCAACGCCGAGAAAAGCTGCCGACGCCAGAAATTGCCGCCGCTGCGGGTTGTCAATGTTCGAGGGAGACCGGTTGTTTGAGGGAGACTGGTTGGTTCGGTGAGATTTCGTCATGTCACGATCCTTGGCTTGGGATAGGCCATGGGGCCGACGCGGATGCTCGGTGCGGTCGCCGGCCTCAAAGGGTGGTTTGCTGAAGATAGGCACGGCCGGCGCCACCGACAGGGTCGATTCTTGCTCACTTCGTGGCTCGCCGGCTTGAGGCGAAGCTGTCGCCCGAAGCCTATCGGTGCCGGATCGACTGAGCCCGCGCCTGCCTGCCTATGTCTGATGGCGGCACGCCGTACTGCCGCCGGAACAGTTGACGAAAATGATGCAGGTTCGAGAACCCCGCAGCCGCAGCCGCCTGCGGCACGGTTGCCTGGGTCGACCGCAGAGCGTGAAACGCTCGATCCAGCCGACTTGCCGTTACAAAGCGATGCGGCGGCATGCCGAAGGTGTTGGCAAAACTGCGCGCGAAGTGAAACGGGCTGAGTGCGGCCGCCTCGGCAAGATCTCCAAGGGTCAGCGGTTTGTCGGCGGTGTCCAGCACCAGTTCCACCACACGCTGACGCCGCCGCGCGTCAAGCGTTCGCGGGATACGATCGCGGCCACCGAAGTGCCGCCGCAGCACTTGAGCATAGGCGGCGCGAACCAGTGTCTCGGCCTCCATGTCCGACATCGATATCCAGCCGCGCAGGGCGGCGCGCAGCCTGGTCGCGACCGCCTGGATGATCGGGTCCTGCCAGCCATGCACGTCGTCGAGATCGGCGTGGCTTTCGACTCGCATGTCCCGCGCCATCTCGCGGCGCAGCCCGGACGCCCCGGTGATTTCCAGAACGTCGGAGGGAGAGTCCGTCTCCAACCAGGCGATCGGCGTGTCGCCGCCAAGCCCGATTGTCATAGGCAGCACGGGCCGCGGCCTTGCAGTGCCACCGGCTACGCGCACAACGGCAGCCGCCTGGCCTGTGAAAGCCATGCCGATCGACCCGGGCGCCGACTCCGACTCGATCTCGCCGTCGCGCCATGCCGGCAAAAGGCAATGCGCCAATCGGAAGGTCTTGCTTTCCCGGCGGATGATCTCGGGTTGTGCGCGGCTCGTCATCCTTCGGCTTTTCCCGCTGATGTGTGGGCGAAAACGGCCGCCTGAGCGGCTCCGCGGCTAAAATACGCCGCTGATTTGCGGCATTTTTTCGTCCGCGGCCTTTCTCCCAAGACGGCAGATTGGCTGCCGTGCCAAACAAATTGCCCACGGCGCGGCGACCGACAAGAGAGCGACCAAATGCGCCTCCTGAAGAGTCGAGAAGGCCGCGGGATCGCGGGTTTATCGATCCAATCTGAAACCCATGCGGCCGCTGTTTTCTTACTTTGGTTGCTCGGACCAACGGGAAATTAATGGACGAAGGGCGTGACGAGCTTGTTTGAGGTATCTCGCAGCCAGTGTTGCTGTGCGACTTCATCGGCAACCGCCGCCCTTGAGACGGTGGTGCTTACCTTACCCTCATTCGACCCGGTCTGGCCCGTCTCAAACTGAAGATCCAAGCCGCTCTCCTGTCGGGCAGCGTCCGCTTGGCTTAAGAGCCACTCGTAAAATGCGAAATCTGTTTCCCCCGATAGCGCCATAAAGAGCCCGATCTTGTCCTTGCTTCTATAGGCGGTAATCGATCGAACTGCACCGAGTCAATGAATGCCTGCCAGAACAGGCGGTTGGATTTCCGCGCCATCGCCTGTTCGGGATCGATCACCTGTTCGTTTGATTCGATGCTGTCGTCACTCTCATCCTCAACGCGCAGGGGGCGGCCCCGCATCGGTCATCAGGACGCGCTGGCGAATGACCTCAGTCCGGACGGGAATGGAAGGAACGATGAACGTGCGATCCTGGCTATCTTTCCAGAGTTGAATCTCCAGCAAGGAAAATCGGGCTGCTGCCAAACCGGACGAATTAAGATGGTCCGAGATCGCGTGAAGGTCGGATCGGATGCCGTCATCTGCCACGATCAAATAGAAATCTCCGAGATCGAGAGAGCGTGACACTGCATCGACGAAAGTGCTTTCGTCGAGCTCGGGCCAACGCTGCTTCGCGAGATCGTAAATCGGGTTGAGAGATAAGTGATTTCCCGTGCTTTGCCTCACCTTGGCTGTCAGGTCTCCATAGGTCAGTCCGCGCGTGAACGCGGCATACTCCAGCGTTTGGGCGATTACCTCCCGGCGCGCCTGAGGATTGCGCCAGAGCTTGCACTCGATCAGGACCAGGCGTCCTGTTCGGCTGACTCCAAGAATCTCCAGGAAGACGACACCGCCTAAGCGGGTCAGCGGAAGCTCGCGGACGATCGGAACGAAATTGCCTGCATCGGCATCCATACGATCGAGGATCACCAGTTCGGGACTCTCGAAAAGCAGCGACTGCAACCCCTTCTCGTTGTGCGCTCCCTCGCCAGCGTGAAGGCGTGAACGCTTGAAGAACGATGGGCGTTCGCCATCGCTCGGGATGAACATTGCAACCGGGTTAACGGTCACGCCGACGGGGCGCCCGCGATCGAGCGCCGGCGTCGTCGTCGGCGATTTCCGGGAGGCTTGACTTTCCGTCCTCGCCACCCCAAGTTCCCAGCATGTCGACCGAGCGCTTCACACTTTTCCTTACACGGGTGTGTCCCATCGCGGGCAACTAACCCCCGGCTCGGTCGCGTCGCGATCCGGCCGCGGGGCATAGGCTTCCTGCTCCCGTACTCCGGGACGCCACGAGCCTCACACGGCGACACCAATCCAATGACGAAAATCAATACCCCGGGCGCGCTGCGCACGGCGGTGGAATTCTTTAGGAGGCCGAGATGGCTCCCCATAACAAGAGACAGCGCAAGCCGGCGATTTCGATAACGCGCTCCGATTACGAGCGGCTGTCGCGTCTGGCTCAATCCTATGCCTTGAGAATGCCTGATGTCGCGGATGAACTTCTGGCCGAACTCGACCGCGCGCGTGTCGTGGGAGATGGGCGGATCGCCTCGGAGACGGTTCGCATGGGCTCGACCTTGCGCTTCACGAGCGATCTTGGTGAAGACATGCGCGTGACGCTGGTCTTCCCCGGCGAAGCGGATATCGCAGAAGGCAAGATCTCGATCCTCACGCCCATTGGCGCGGCGCTGATCGGCCTATCGGCGGGGCAGTCAATCGACTGGACCGCTCGTGACGGGCGTATCCATCGCCTGAAGGTGGAATCCATCGAGGCTCCGATTCAGCCTTCGGCGCAACCAGCCGCCATCGACCTGCGGCCGGCGACATGACGAAGGTCCGGCCGCCCTGCCGCCTCTCGCTCTTCGGAGGCTGCCTCATCGCAGGATCGTAACCCCTGCGCCGCCAAGGGCGGCCAGGGGATTCTCCGTTCCGTTTCAATGCAACCGCTCCCAGCAAGGAGCGATGGAGAACTGCGATGTCGACCGAAACCTGTATTCTCACCACGAAAGATCTCACCATCCTCGAGGTCATGCGCGAACGCTGCCTGGGCAGGGATGACCCGCTGGCACCGATCCTGAAGAGGAAAATCGAGAGTGCCCTGGTGGTCCTCCGCGATGACGTTCCCGTTGACGTAGCGACGCTCAGCAGCCGCGTTACGTTCAGGGTTGATGGACGCGACCCCGATACGCGCATTCTCTCGCACGACCGCATGAACGGGGCAGCCGGCCTGTTCCTGCCGATCACCACGCCGAGAGCGCTGGCCCTGCTTGGACTCACCGCGGGTCAGGACTTCCTTCTGCCAGACCACGAAGGGCGAGAGGAGCGAGTCTTGCTCCAAAAGGTGCAGTACCAGCCGGAAGCAGCGCGACGCGAAAGAGAAGCTTTGGCCAACTTCTCCGCTCCAGCACAGCGCGAGCCGTCGCTGAAGCTGATCCGTGGCGCCATCCACGACCAGCCCCGGCTGGAGCGTATCGGACCGGACGGTTTCGACGATCCAGGGCCCTCCGCAGCGTGACGTCGGCCCGAGGGGCGGGCCCACATGGGCCGTCCCTCGGCTGCCGTTTCGAGCAAGAGAGGGCATCTGGAGCAAACGGGTTTCTCTATCCCAGCCGGAGGCGAAGTGATGAACAAGCCGAATCTGCCCCCCGTCACATTGTCTAAAGGCGACCACAAGCGCCTGCAGAGGATCGCGCGTTCACTTGTCGAACAGTCGCATCCGCTGGCTGCTGCCCTGCTGCAAGAGCTTGGCCGCGCGGAATTGCGCGAGCCGGATGACATCCCGGAAGGGACGGCGGCCCCCGACCGCCTCGTTACCTACAGGATCGATGGCGCTGAGCGTGCTGAACAGCAGTACCTGATTCATCCCGAAGACAGGATGTGGCCGCCTGCGGAGATATCCGTGACCACGCCGGTCGGAATCACGCTGCTGGGGCTGTCTACAGGCCGCCCCATGCCCATGATCGGCAGCGCCCTTCGAGAGCCGCCTTGGGTGGAGGTGGTCGCGGTCGGCCGTGCGGCAACGAGCGGCCTCGCGCGCCAGCCAACCTTTGCGCGAGTATCGTCTCGATCGTTGGCGGATTGGAGTCGATAGCTTAAAGAACCCTGTAGTGCCGCCCAGTCACAAGGAGAGTGATGGAGCTTTACACGCTACTTGTGATCATAGCCCTGCCATTCGTGGCAGGCTTGGCGTCAATTCTTCTTCCGTCGGATTCGCGCACGCCTGCGACCTGGCTCGCAGGAGCGACGACGGCGGCTTGCCTCGCTTTGACCCTTTCGCTCTATCCATCGGTCCACGGCGGAGGGATCGTAAGGCATCGCCTCGAATGGGTTCCCTCGCTTGGTCTCGAGTTCACGCTGAGGATGGATGGTTTCGCGTGGATCTTCGCATCTCTGATCAGCGGCATAGGCTTCCTCGTCGTGCTCTACGCGCGATATTACATCTCGCCAGAGGATCCGGTCCGCAGATTCTATTTTTTCTTCTTGGCCTTCACGGGCTCGATGCTCGGTGTCGTACTTTCCGGCAACCTGATTTTGCTGGTCGTTTTCTGGGAACTCACCAGCATCTTCTCGTTCCTGCTCATTGGCTATTGGCATCATAGTCAGGCGGCCCGTGACGGCGCCCGCATGGCGCTGACGATAACCGCCATCGGCGGCCTGGCGCTGCTGGCGGGCGTTCTCGTCGTTGGCCACATCGTCGGCAGCTACGACCTCGACGCCGTTCTGGCTGCCGGCGACCGGGTACGCCGCCATGACCTGTATGTTCCGGCCCTCCTGCTGATCCTGCTCGGTACGTTCACCAAGAGCGCGCAATTCCCTTTCCACTTCTGGCTGCCCAACGCCATGGCCGCGCCGACGCCCATATCGGCGTTCCTCCATTCGGCGACCATGGTCAAGGCGGGAGTGTTCCTCATGGCACGACTATGGCCGGTGCTCTCGGGCACGCCGGAATGGTTTGTGATTGTGGGCCTTGCGGGCATGATCTCGCTCGTGCTCGGGGCTTATCTCGCCATGTTCCAGCAGGACCTCAAGGGACTGCTGGCCTATTCCACGATCAGCCACTTGGGGTTGATCGCACTACTCTTGAGCCTTGGCAGTCCGCTCGGCCTGGTCGCTGCGATTTTCCATATGCTCAACCATGCCACCTTCAAGGCGTCATTGTTCATGGCGGCCGGGATTATCGACCACGAGGCTGGGACGCGGGATCTCCGGCGACTCTCCGGCCTGTTCCGCTACATGCCGGTCACGGGCACGCTGGCCATGGTGGCAAGTGCCGCCATGGCGGGCGTCCCACTGCTGAACGGCTTCCTGTCCAAAGAGATGTTCTTCGCGGAAGCGGTCGAGACTCATGCCGACTCCTGGGTAGACACTATCGCGCCGTATGCGGCCGTGCTCGGAAGCGCGCTTGCGGTCACGTATTCCATCCGCCTGATCCATTCGATCTTCCTCGGCGCGCCTCCTCCGGAGAGCTTTCCGCGCGCGCCGCACGAGCCGCCGTTCTGGATGCGGTTTCCGGTCCTGTTCCTGGTGTTGGCGTGTCTCCTCGTTGGCATCATTCCAGGTTTGACTATTGGGCCTTTCCTCCACACGGCCGTGTCCTCTGTGCTGGGCGACGCGACGCCCGAATATAGTCTCGTGGTCTGGCATGGGTTCACACTGCCGCTGGCAATGAGTGCGGTTGCGCTGACTGCGGGAGCGCTGCTCTATTTGGCGGCCGGGGATTACCTTGAGCGAGCCGAAAAACCCCCACTGTTCGGCCGGTTCGAGGGCCAGCGCATCTTCGAACGGGTAACCGTCGCGATCTCGTGGCGGTGGGCGCGCCTTGTCGAGGATGTCTTCGGCACAAGACGACTGCAGCCGCAGATGCGCCTGCTCGTGACAGCCGCAATTGCGGCCGGCGCCATCCCGCTCCTGGCGTCAGGCCTGAGCTTTGGAACAAGCGGCAACGCAACGCTAGATGTCGCGTTCGCGGGGCTTTGGGCCGTCGGCATGGTGTGCGCGGTCGGTGCCGCGCAGCAGGCAAAGTTCCACCGTCTCGCGGCACTTGCACTACTAGGGAGCACGGGTCTGGTGACCTGCGTGACCTTCGTCTGGCTTTCAGCGCCGGACCTTGCCGTGACGCAGCTCGTTGTCGAGATCGTCACGACTGTCCTGATACTGCTCGGCCTGCGGTGGCTGCCGAAACGCTCGAAAGCACTGCTCGATCCAAGCGGCATCTTTGATCGAATGCGCCGTCTTCGTGACCTTGCGCTTGCCGTACTTGCCGGCGCGGGGATGACGGCGATCTCCTACGCAATCATGACGCGCACGCGGCCCGACTCGATCGCGGGCTTCTTCGTTGAGAGGGCCTACAGCGAAGGCGGCGGTCGCAACGTCGTCAACGTGATTCTCGTCGACTTTCGCGGTTTCGACACACTGGGAGAGATCACGGTCCTCGGGGTTGTCGCGTTGACTGTCTTCGCGCTGCTGAGACGCTTTCGCCCCGCGCCGGACAGCATCGAACGACCCGAGCAGCAGCGCATCCAGCGATCCTATGACGAGGCGGAAGCAAACAGGGAGGCCGGCGCGACCGCGGCCGAATACCTCTATGTGCCGTCCGTAATCATGCAATGGATGTTCCCGGTCATCATCGTGCTGGCCGCCTATCTTCTCTTGCGCGGCCATGACGCTCCCGGCGGAGGCTTCGTGGCAGGCGTGGCGATGGCGGCCGGCTTCATCCTGCAGTACATGGCGGCGGGAACGGCCTGGGTGGAGGAAAGGCTGCGGATCCTCCCCGTCGTCTGGATAGGCGTCGGCCTTCTCATGGCGGCCTTGACCGGGATCGCCTCAACCCTATTCGGCGATGCGTATCTCACCTCGTATTTCCGGTACGTGGAGCTGCCGCTTATCGGGAAGGTCCCTTTTGCAAGCGCGACCCTTTTCGACCTCGGCGTGTTCGGCCTCGTGGTCGGAGCCACAGTGCTGATGCTGATCGCTATCGCCCACCAGTCGACCCGCCGCCTGCGCGCGGCCCGGTTGGAAGAGGAGCGTGAGCAGGAGGAGCGCCAACAATGGAGCTGACGCTCGCCATTGCCATTGGCGTTCTCACCGGCTCGGGGGTCTGGCTGGTCTTGCGCCCGCGCACCTACCAGCTCGTCATAGGCCTCTCCCTGCTTTCCTATGCGGTAAACCTGTTCATCTTCAGCATGGGCCGACTGCGCGTGGGGGCTGCACCCTTGCTAGGAGCAGACGGGACAGGGAATCCGTCCAACTACGCAGATCCGGTTCCTCAGGCGCTGGTTCTCACCGCCATTGTGATCGGCTTTGCCACGACCGCGCTCCTTCTTGTGGTCCTGCTTGTCTCCCGCGGTCTGACCGGCAGTGATCACGTCGACGGGCGGGAGTCGCGCTGATGGATTGGACTCAGCACCTGCTCGTCGTGCCGATCCTGCTGCCGCTAGTCACGGGCGCGGCGCTGCTCCTGGTCGATGAGACGCGGCACACGCTGAAGGCAACGGTCAGCCTCGCATCCATGCTGTTGCTCCTCGGGGTGGCCATGAAGCTGATGGGCATGGCAGATGGCGCTCCGGGCGGGAGCGGCGCCTTGTCGTCTTCCTATGCCGTCGCAAACTGGCCAGCACCCTTTGCCATCGTCCTCGTGCTGGACCGGTTGTCTGCGTTGATGCTCGCATTGGCGGCCGTCATCGCCCTGGCATCTTTGGTCTTCTCGCTGGCGCGTTGGCACAGGGCGGGACCGCACTTCCACACTCTATTCCAACTGCTGCTGATGGGGCTCGGAGGAGCTTTCCTGACAGGAGACCTCTTCAACCTCTTTGTCTTCTTCGAAGTCACGCTAGCGGCGTCATACGGTTTGCTTCTTCACGGCTCTGGCGTGTTTCGGGTCCGGTCCGGGTTGCACTATATTTCGATCAACCTGGCGGCGTCGCTTCTCTTCCTCATCGGCGTCAGCCTGATTTATGGGGTCACCGGAACGCTGAATATGGCTGACCTGGCAGCACGCTTGCCGGCCATCCCTGCCGAGGATCGAATGCTGCTTCAGGCTGGCGCGGCGGTCCTGGGCATCGCCTTCCTTGTCAAGGCCGCGATGTGGCCGCTCGGATTTTGGCTGCCTTCTGCATACATGGCCGCGGCGGCGCCGATCGCCGCCATCTTCGTGGTGCTCACCAAGGTCGGTGTCTACGCGCTGCTTCGTCTCTCGCTGCTGCTCTTCGGGAGCCCTGCTGGCGAACTGACTGGTTTCGGGGGCACCGCCCTGCTGTGGGGTGGCATAGCGACTCTCGTCTTTGCGACGTCTGGCGTGCTCGCCTCTCAGGCGATGGGCAGGCTTGCCGGTTACAGCGTTCTTATCTCCTCGGGGACCCTGCTGGCGGCCGTCGGCATGGGGGACGCTACGGTGGTCTCGGGAGCCCTGTTTTACCTCGTCAGCTCGACTATCAGCACCGCGGCGTTTTTCATGTTGATTGAACTCGTGGAGCGCGCACGAGAGCCCGGAGCCGACCTGCTCGCCGTTACCCTTGAAGCCTATGGCGAGGAAGGGGATGGGGCCAAAGAGCATGAGGACGAGGAGGTTGGGGCCGCCATGCCGGGTGCGCTGGCCGTCCTCGGCATCTGCTTCGGATGCATCGCCCTCCTCCTCGCGGGGCTTCCGCCGTTGTCGGGTTTCATCGCCAAGTTCGCGATGCTAACGGGCATGCTGAATCTGGATGGGCTGGGTGCTCCGAGCGAAATCCCGGTGCGCACATGGCTGCTGGTTGCGCTGGTCATCCTGTCCGGTCTGGCGGCGCTGGTCGCCATGATGCGGACCGGCATACGAACCTTCTGGGCGCCGCTCGAGTCTATCGTCCCGCGTGTCCTGGTGGTTGAGGTGGCGCCAATCCTCGCGCTCCTCGCTCTTTGCCTGGCGATGACAGTAGGGGGAGGTGCTATGATCAGCTATACGGACGCAGCTGCCCGCTCCCTGCACGATCCGGCGAGCTATATTCAAGGAGTGCTGGGCACGGGCATGACTGGAAGCAACGTCAGATGAACCGCGTGTTGCCCTACCCACTCCTGACCGCAGCCCTGCTGCTGACGTGGCTGCTGCTGACGTCCTTTTCGCCCGGGCAATTCCTCCTGGGCGCCGTCATCGCGGTTGCGGCCTCGCGCGCGATGGCGGCGCTGCAGCCATCGAAACCGAGACTGAGACGCTGGCAGTTCATCCCGCGACTTGCGGGCATCGTGGCGCTGGACATCCTGCGGTCGAACATGGCGGTCGCCAGCATCATACTCGGGGGCCGCCGCCGTGATCGAGTCGCCGGCTTCGTAGCCATACCGCTCGATCTCCGCGACAAGACGGGATTAGCCGTGCTCGCCTGCATCGTCACCAGCACACCGGGGACGGCATGGATCGAGTACGCCCACGATACCGGCGTGCTTCTTATCCATGTCCTCGACCTGGTCGACAAAGACGAATGGATCGCTTTGATCAAGAACCGCTACGAAGCATCGCTAATGGAGATCTTCGAATGACCGCCAACATTCTCCCGTGGTCCGTCACGGCCGCTCAAATCATGCTCGTCGCCGCGATGGGCTGCTACGCGTACAGGGTGGTTCGCGGACCGCGCGCGCAGGACCGGGTGCTCTGCCTGGACGCCATGTATGTGAGCGCCATGCTCCTGGCGCTTACGGTGGGCATTCGCACGGGAAGCCAGGTCTACTTCGAGGCCGCTCTGATCCTCGCAGTGCTCGGCTTCGTTTCCAGCGTCGCACTCGCCAAGTTTCTCATGCGCGGCGAGGTGATCGAATGACCCATGCCATGGACCTGCCTGCCTGGGCGGCTGTGTTGACAGCCCTGCTCGTAGTTCTCGGCGCCGGGCTGACCCTCCTCGGAGCGATCGGTACGCTGCAGTTCGGCAGCTTCTTCGAGCGGGTGCACGCGCCCACGCTCGGGACGAGTTGGGGAACGGGCGCCATCGTGCTTGCGTCTATCGTCTGCTTCTCGGCGCTGGGTCTGCGCCCGGTCGTACACGAGCTGCTAATCGGGGTGTTCATCACCGCGACCACTCCGGTCACCCTCATGCTGCTCGCCCGCGCGGCTCTCTACCGCGACCGAACAGAGGGAGACGCCAACGTACCTCCGCGTTCGCTCCTAAGGTCGCCCGGCGGCAGCCTCTCGCGCGACAGAAGCAGCGACGGCCCCGGTGAATCGCCATCGCGCGATCCGCAAACGCCGGAGGTACGTCCTATGACGCCGATCTGAAGCTGAGTCCGGGTTGCGCTACGCCGGAACTTCGTTGGTTGTCCTGCTTAGGGCCGCGGGTTTCCCTGTTGCCTCTCCGGCCGACCCGTTTTTCCTCTCACATGTGCTGGCCGCGATCTGCATGCACTTTCCCCGGCAGACAGAGCTGGTCCCGGGCTTAGGCTACCGGCCTTTGCATCCCCGCCGGCAGGCCGTGAGCTCATTTTCACCGGCGCTCCAATGCCCGCTTCCGGTTGCCGACTCGGACGTTCGGCATTTTAGCGTCCAAAGGCCGCAGGGCTTCCCCCATCGATTGAACTGCTCCCAGGAATACCCATATCCGGAGCATGATCACTTCAGGTCGCCATAAGAAATACTTGGTCGTCTCGGCGTCCCTCCTGACGCTTTCATAGCCCCGAGCGGCTCGAACGATTCCGTTCGTCGTCTCGGGGAGATCAGCTTCATTCATAACGACTGACATGCCTGCCGTTCCGAGCCGCGTCCGCGGCGCCGAGAAGCGGCTAGCCATGCATGTCCGTCCATCAGCCGTGCACGGATGCCGCGTTGCGGTCATCCAATCATGAAGGAGGGACAAAGTGTCCATAATCGAACATTCATCCAGCACCGAACATCATACCCCCGCGTCGCGCACGCCAAGAGTGACTGTCGCGCAACTCTTCCTGAGAGCAGTCCGCCGCTGGCAGAGCAACCGCGCCATCAACGAACTCAGCCGCCTGGACGACAGGCAGTTGGAGGACATCGGCATCTCGCGGAATGATATCCCGAGGGTGGTGGCAGGCCTTTTTCGGCCGGAAGAGGTTCCGTTGAGGGATCGTGCGTCCGCGTCGACGCCGGAAGATGCGGCAGGCGGCCTGAAGCCGCCAGTCGGCCGGATGAACCGGAGCCAATGATGGACACGACCACCAGGACGATCATTGCCATCGGTATATTCGTGCTGATGGTCGTCTCTTTCGCGATGCTCTGATCGCCGGGCCGACGCGGCCGCCGCGGTTGAAAAGTAGGGCCTGTTAGACAAGGTAAACCCACATGTGCATGGAGACGTTCGTCAGGATTTCGAGGCTTGCCGGGGAAGGTCGTACCCTTGCCCGGAGCAGGCTCTCTCACCCTGAATCCCGCACATAATCCTGCTCCGGGGCATTCCAAAGCGGTTCATTCCTGCGGCGCCAGCGCGCCGTACCGAGGGAGCGTGACATGAGAATTTTCTGTTCAAGGCGTATCTGCCTTTCCTGTGGCCGTGCTTTGCCGAGAGCCGCCTCCCGCTGTGCCTGGTGCATCGCTTCGGTGGTCGCGCCTGCGGCGTTCATGGATCAGCCGGAGCCGCACCGCCATCCGTCCGGCCGCCCGGCATGGCGACAGGTGCGGCTGTGAGCCGGATTGGCGCCGGGCGCCCCAGTGTGGCTTTCCGCCCGGACGTGATCCCGATCGTGGTTCCGCGTCCGGAATGGCCGTGGTCCGCCTTTTCGATCCCGAGGCCGCGGCCGAGTCGTAAAGCTTGTTCCGGCGATGGCCATGCGAAGCCAGCTATGAGGTTGAGCGAACTCGTCGGAGGGCAGGATGATGTCCTGCTGGGTATGCAGGCTGACCGGAAACGCGCGGCCCTGAGCGGCATGGCAGCCCGACTATCGCAGAAGGTCGGCAGGAGCCACGGCGCGGTGTTGGCCTCTTTCCTTCGTCGCGAACGGCTCGGGCCGACCGCTGTTGGCAATGGCATCGCGATACCGCATGCCCGGCTGGACGGGATTGCCGCTCCGGCGGCTGTGTTGGCGACGCTGAAGCGGCCAGTTCCATTCGGCGCGCCGGACGACGATTCCGTCGATCTGCTGCTTGCCCTGGTGTGGCCGACAGCGGATACGAAAGGATTTGTGCCCGCCTTGCTCGGTGTCTTGCGCCAACTGCGGAGCGCTGAGCTTCCAGAGTTGCTCCGGCAATCCCGGACGGCCGTCGAGGCGCACGCCTGGATCCAAACCTTCGAGGAACGTGTCGGTCGCTGAAGCATAGGATTCTGGGACGTGCGGTCACCAATCTGGCGTAACTTTCGATCCACGGCCTTCGCGACAAGCCAATGAAAGATGACGAGGATGGCTAAACCGGGAGATTACCGCGGCAGCCGTTGCTTCGGCTTGTGGGCGGATAGCCTACCCAGCCACATCAGCGGAGGTGGCGAAGACAGAACCTTCGCTTGCCTGAACCTGGCTCCCGCTCCGGGACGCTTCGCAGCGGCATTCAAGGTTCTGTTTCCCCCGTAGACGTTCGGTCCAGGGCCGGAAGGTTGGATTAGGGTACTCTATCGCTTGCGACTATGCCGCCCTCGCTTTCCAGCCGTGCGATGCGTCTTCCTTCCGACTGGGTGAACTTCAGTCGGACGCCGATGCCGCCCCCGTTCTCATCGATAAACACCGCCCCAAGCGCCTCAAGCGCCGCTTGGAGGGCGGCGATCGCCTCCGGTTCCGGCTCCTGAAGTTTGCGCTCGAAGCCCTCGATGACGGCTTCATCAACGCCGGACCGCACGCTCAACTTGCCCCGCGTAACTTCTACGAGTGCGCGTCCAGCGCGACATTGGGAACCGGTGATCATGTTGCCCCTCCGTCTTCTTCACTTCATTGGGTACTTTCGTCGAGCATACCGCAATCGCAATAACTATGCAGGCCCATCGAGGAAGCTAGGGGACCGAGGACCGAGGTCATCGCTGAACCGCAAAAAAGATTGCGGGGAGCGATGGCGATGACGCGCTGCAGACGCGCTCTGGGTTGGTGCATGTTTCTTGCTGCAAAGCGCCAATATCTTTCGTTTGTCAGCTCCAATCGCGACCGTCAAAGTGTCCCGTGAAGAGTGATCGCGGTAACTCGATCCGATCGAACTGCAGCCCGGCTGACAAGCAACAATCAGTCAAGGACCTGCCGCTCGAACCAATCGGGAGCAACATGACGAGAAACAAAAGGCTGCCCATCGTACTGATCACCGGGTCTAGCGGTTTTCTGGGTCAAGCGATCACCAATGGCTTGAAGGGCCGATACCGCGTCATCGGCTTCGACCTGCCCAATGCGAGGCAAACGGCGAAAGGCACGGAAACGGTCCCCGTCGATCTCACCTCGGACGAAAGCGTCACGAAGGCGGTCAAAGAGGTGCGCGAACGCGGCAACGGGCGCATCGCCTCCGTCATTCATCTCGCTGCTTATTACGACTCGACGGGTCAAGACAATCCGAAATATGACGCCGTCACGGTGCAGGGAACGCGTAGGCTGCTTTCCGCCCTCAAGACGCTGGAAACCGAGCAGTTCGTCTTCTCCAGCACCCTGCTCGTCCACGCTCCGAGTCCGGAAAAGGGAGTCAGGATCTACGAGGATTCGCCGCTCGACCCGCCCTGGGCCTACCCAAAATCGAAGGTGGAAACCGAAGCTCTGATCGGCCGCGAGCGCGGCAGCATAAAGACCGTCATTCTCAGGCTGGCCGGCGTCTATGACGAGGACTGCCGCGCGGCCTTCATCGCGCAGCAGATCGCGCGCATCTTCGAACGACGGCCCACGGCCTACCTCTTCACTGGCGATCTCGAAAGCGGCCAACCCTATCTGCACAGGGACGATCTCGTCGACGCAGTGGTCCGAACGGTGGACCGCCGCGCGGAGCTTCCCAACGCGACGGTGCTCTTGGTCGGCGAAGAAGAGACCCTTTCCTATGAGGAGATGCAGAAGCGCATCGGACGGCTCGTTCACGATGAGGAATGGCGAACGCTGTCGCTGCCAAAGGGCTTGACCAAAGCCGGATCATGGTTCCAGACCGAGGTGCTAGACCAGGACACCGACATCCAGCCGTGGATGATCGAGAACTCCGACGACCATTACGAGATTGATGCCTCGCGCGCTCGGCGGCTGCTCGGCTGGCGACCGCGTCACAGTCTCTGGGGAACGCTGCCGGAGATGATACGCCGGCTTAAGGCAGATCCGACCGACTGGTACGAGAAGAACAAGCTGCATCCGGCCGCGGTGGCGGCATCTGGGCCGGAGCTCGCGCAGGCAAGGCGGCGGATAGCGGGACCGCTGGAGCGCAACGAGGCGGAGGTGGACGCAGGCCTGGAGCAACACCGCTATTGGACGCTCTGGGCACCATTGACGAGCGCCATGCTCGGCCTATGGCTGATTTCGTCGCCGATGATCCTTGGACTGTTCGATCCGGTGAGCGTCGCGCCGCCGCCGGCACTCGGACATGAGATCGACGAGGCCACCATTCGCAATATGCGCCTCGGGGTGAGCGAGATCGTATCAGGTCTACTGGTTGCCGTTTTCGCGCTGCTGGGCATGTATCGCCACTGGAACTGGATGCAGTGGGTCACCGCTGCCGTCGGCGTGTGGATCATGCTCGCGCCGCTCCTCTTCTGGACCAGCAGCGCTGCCGCTTACAGCATCGACACGCTGATCGGCATGCTGATCGTCGCCTTCGTGGTGATGATCCCGCCGACGCCCGGCATCAGCCGGCGCGCGCTGGCCGCTGACGACGACAGGCCGATGGGCTGGAGCTATTCGCCGTCATCTTTCACGCAGCGCATACCAATCGTGGCGCTCGCTTTCGTCGGCCTGTTCGTCTCGCGCTATCTCGCGGCGTACCAGATGGGCCACATCGACGGACTCTGGGATCCGTTTTTCGGACCGGGGGTCGCGCCGGTCGCAAATGGCAGCGAGGCGGTAGTCACCTCATGGGTGTCAAAGGGCTTTCCCATCGCCGACGCCGGTTTCGGCGCCTTCGCCTATGCCCTGGACATCCTGGCCGGTGCCATAGGCGACCGTCGGCGCTGGCGCACAATGCCGTGGATGGTATTCCTGTTCGGGCTGCTGATCATCCCGCTCGGCGTGACAAGCGTCTTCTTCATCATCATCCAGCCGCCTCTGATCGGCGCGCTTTGCACGCTTTGCATCGTCCAGGCGGCGGTCACCGTGGTGCTTATTCCCTATTCGGTCGACGAGGTGCTGGCGACCGTCCAGTATCTGTGGCGCGCCAAGAAGGCGGGCGAGCCGTTCTGGCGCACTTTCTGGAAAGGCGGACCGGCGCTGTCGGAGGACCAGACGCCGTCCCCGGACCTCGACCGTCCGGCAGCGAGCCTGCTGCGCGACTTCCTCATCGGCGGCGTCAACTACCCGTGGACGCTGGTGGCGAGCATGGCTCTCGGTATTCTGCTCTTGGCGACGCCGCTCGTCTTTGGCACCGAGCCGCCGCTCTATTTCAGCGACCATATCGCCGGTTGCCTGGTAATCATGGTGGCGGTCACGGCGATGGCCGAGGTGGCGCGGCCCGTTCGCTTCCTCAATGTGCCATTTGGTCTTGCCGTCGCAGCATCACCGTTCGTGTTCGAGGGCGGCACACTGATTGGGACGGCGGCAGCAGGGATCATTGGCGTGGCGCTGATGGGTCTAAGCTTGCCCCGGGGAACCCGCAGCGAAGAGCACTATGGCGGCTGGGATCGAGCAATCGTCTGACCTGAAATGGCTGAGGGGAACGAACCAGTTGTGCGAGGCTGGAGAATACGAGATGGGGCTGGAAAGTCGGTGCGAACTAACCGTTCGGTGCATCCGTGGGTCAACCGACGGTTTTTCGCGACAACGGCCGGTTTACGTGACGGCAGGGAAAAGCAGATCGACAGTCGTGCCCGTTTCCGGTTCGCTGGAGATCGCTATCGTGCCACCGACCATTTCCATGAACGCGCGCACCTGCGGAAGCCCGAACCCCGTCCCGCGATCACCTTTCGTACTAAAGAATGGATCGAACACTTCGCGGATGATGTCGGCGGGCATTCCACAGCCTTCGTCTCTGACCCTGACGCGAACGTGGCTCGAGGTGAGGTTGATTCCAGGTGTGTCGGAGCCAGAAACCTGACTGGTGCTGATGGCGATCCTGCCTCCGTTTGGCATCGCGTCCCTCGCGTTGGTGACAAGATTTAAGACGGCCGCGTCGAAGAAGGCGGGATCCAGCAGGCAGTTCGGCAGGTCAGGGGTGAGATCCAAGATAGGACGAACGTCCGGCCCCGCGCCGTATCTGAGAAAAGGCTCGAAGGTGTGCAAATACTCATTCACGTTGCCGACATGGGGGGCGAGGCTCTGATGCCTGGCAAATGCGAGAAGCTGAGAGGTCAGCGCGATCCCTCCGTCGATCGCGATCTTCGTTTCCGCGAGGTATGCACGCAGTTTGGTGGGATCCTCCCAGTTGTTTTCAGCCAGCCTGAGGCCTGACCCGATTGCTGTCAGCAAGTTCCGGAAATCGTGGGCTATTCCTCCGGTGAGTTCGCCAAGCGCTGCCAGCCTGCGTGTCGCAGTTGCCCGCTGCTCCGCCGCAGTGGCGGAAGGTAGCGGAGTCTGAGGCTGGACTGACGTTTCCTGGGTCACCTTGTTGCCAATTTGCGGCTTGGGAAAATCGGACGCCGTTGCCGCATTCGTCACGACGGCCCAGAGCCAATCCGCCACAATTCCTGTTCATAGCATAACAAGACGCAGGATGTCGTCTTACACACGGCAACGGTCGGAAAGCTCAGAATCATACGATGGTCCTCGACTTTCTGAACACCCGGAATGTTTTCGCATAGGACCCGGAGGGCGTCGCGTTCGGCGTCGGACTCTACGGTGCCCCAGAAGGAAACCACGCCGTTCTTGACCGTAAAATTGGGCGTGCTGGCGCTCGGCCACGCCTCATCGCGCAAAGCCAACTGAATGTGCTGACGGATAGTTTCGTCGTCTGCCCTGCAGGCGCTTCGTGGAAGGTTCGCGGTTGCAGCCAAGGCGCGAACTATGTTGGCGCGACTGACTATCCCCACGACCTTCCCGCCGCGCATCACGGGAACCCGCCTTATTTTTCGCTGCGCCAACAGGTCGGCGATGTCCGCGATCGGCGTGGATTCTTCGACGGTTACGACGTTCTTGGTCATAACGTCCACGACGCGGGTTGAATGCTCGCGGCTGTACGCGGCGGCAAGCACCGCCTTGTTCTTGAATATCCTGGACCACCATGACACCGGGCGCGCGGCCGTGCCGATTTCGGCTCGATGGAGGAGGTCTTCTTCGGTCACGATGCCCACCAGAACATCGTCGTCCAGGACGGGCACTCCGCTTATGCCTTGGGTGACGAGGAGTTCGGCGACTGTCCGAATAGTGGTGTCGGACGCCACAGTGATGACGTCGGCGGTCATTACATCTTTGGCCATCAGCATTTTGACTGCTCCTTCGATACCCACGCCTGGGCTCCGATCCCAGCGGGCTGCCGCGGCGTTCGACGACAAGGTCCGATAATACGAAACTGCTCGCTGCAGTTCTCTTGCGTGGAAAGCCCACGCCTCGAGTTCATCCGACAGTGGGACCAGTCGTCCGGACTTTCGAGCCTTGCTGAAGAACCATGGCTCCGAAAGGCCACCTGCTTGGGGACCTATAACAAGAGCTGTCACGAAAGGCCTGGCGGCGATCGTGTCCTCATCCATCAGTCTTTCAAGTGAGGCCCTGACAAGAGTTTCGTCGACGCCTGCGACGGTTCCAACTGATCGGAGCAACTGCCTGTAAGTGGTGGGTATTCCTTGGCACGCGTGCCTGATCAGTTCCTGCTGCAGGCGAATGCTCATGAGCCGTTCCTCCCGCTGCCCCATCGGTCTGCCGAACCTCATAGAGCTTTGCGCAATCGAAATCGGGAGCTCGGATCTAGAAGAAGTATGGAGAGGCATGCAAGCGCCCTTTCCAGTGGCAAGTGCCACTGGGGCCTGAGTTCGGAGACTGCAATCGATGCCCGAGTGTTTACCGAAAAGTGTGCTAGGTCCAACGAAAGTTATTGCCACTTGAATGCAGGTTCGTTGCTTGATCTCGCCATCGAGCCTGACCGGTGGTCATCAACGAATGCACGACAACAGCGTCAGCAAAAGCTCACTGCCGAAGTTGGACCTAAACGGTACTGCCGTTTGAAATGGAATGCAGTCCAGCCATGGCTGGCCCTACAACGGTTTCATCCGCGCTGGCGGACTGCACCGCGTAGACCGGATAGGAGAATTGCGGCATCTCGGGCACGAGGTGAAGCCTGCCTTCCGCTATATGAGGCTGCACCGCACTCATCCTGACATAGCCGGAACCTCCGGCCGAAAGAAGGTAGCTGAGCGCAAGTGGGCCGAGATCGAAAGAGAGATCGGGTGCGACATCCGGGAAATTCATGTCGTGGTGAAGCACAAAGTCGGGTCCCCAATCCGTATACACATACTCAGGGCCGCCTAGAAGGCGCGCTTCGGGATCGGTGGTCACGAGCACGAGCTTTTCTTCCGTGAGCAGGTCAATTTTCAGACCCGGGCGATGCTGGGGCGCGTACATGATCGCGACGTCGACCATCCCCGATGCAACTTGATTGATCAGATCCTGCGGCACATCGACGTGCACCCGAAGCGCGATGTCCGGCAGTGACCGGCGCATCCATCGCACCCAGTCAAGGAGGAGCGGTTGCCAAAGGCTGACCTCGCTGCCGACTGTCAGAACGGCGCGTCGGCCAGGCGGCACGGCAACCTGGTGAAGCGTACGCTGCCATAGCTGAACGAACATCGGTGCGTGACGCAGGAATTGCTCGCCTGCCGGAGTGAGCGAAGCTCCGCCCTTATGCCGAATGAAAAGTGCACGTCCCAGCTGTTGCTCGAGGCTGCGGATTCGGGCGCTCACGGTCGTCTGAGCGACATTCAGCCGCTCCGAAGCCCGAATGAAGCTTCCGGTCGAAACGATCTCGATGAAAGTTCGCGCGAGCTCGATGTCCATCCGACATAGCATAAAACTTGCACTCAAATGTCAAACAACTTCGTTTGTCAGGCAAGTTGCCTGCGCGGTATGCTTCAGCGGACGACAGCCGAGCCCCGTGGTTGATACCGAACGGCGAATGCCGCGGCGGAGTCCGCTAGAGACGGGGATGAAGAGTTCCGATCGCGGGGGCAGCGATGGCAGGCGCCGAGGTCGCGACGGTGCGGCCGGCAGCATTGAGAACTCTTGCCAGGCACCCGCTCACCGACACGGAGCTCGAAGCTTGTCTCGCGGATGGGAAGGAAGACAGGGCAGCGATCCTGCGACGACGGCGGATTGATTGAGTTAGCATAAAAGCTGCACCCAATTGCCGATTAAATTCGTTTGCGTGATACCGAAAACGGTCGGACACTCGGTTGAATGCGGCCCGACCAGCCTCGAGGTAGTTTCGGTTCGGGGTAGACGAAGCCGAAGGTGCCGGCAGGAGAGAATCCGAAGCGGCCGGGCGAACGCTGGCCGTCGCATCGATCTTCCGCGAAATCGAAGCCTCGAGGCCGAGGTAGCGATGGAACACCAATGGGCCGCGTAGGGAGGCGCTCTCGGGCTACGCAGTTCGGAGCGGAATGCCCCAGCGATCGAAAGGAATAGACCATGGCCACTATGCAGCAGGAATCGAACACAGCCAACGGTGTGCGTGCAGTTACGTCCCCGCAGCGCTATTCGGCGATCGTCAAGTTTCTCGACGAGGTCGTGGAAAGAGAATCGAACCATACCCCGACATCCGTTGAAATCTACGCCGTCGGCAACAACTGGTATTGCAATGTTCGCTGCGGCGACAAGAAGACCCGCCCGATGGGACCTTATAGCAAACGGCAGGCGGAGCGAATTCAGGATATCCGAAGGCGGTTGATCGCAAAGAGGGGTACCGCTCGTCTGATGTTCGAGTAGAAGGGGAGAGACCACAAGCCTCGTCGCACATTGCAGTCGGCTGCGTGAACATCCTTGTACGGACGACAGAGGACTCGACGCGAGATCGCCACAACGCAATTGCCCTGGGGCGGCTGCTGATATTGCATGCTACTTTTGAGAGGCAGCGGCTCAACCGGGACAACACAGTTCCTATTGGTACACCGAGCGCCTCGGCGGCGTCGGAATAGGTGAAGCCCAAAACACCAACCAGATGGAGAACGTCAATTCCATGGATCGTTCGGGCACCTTCTGACGTTATGTTGTCGCCGAGGCGGGTGATTTCATTAGGGAAGGAGCAAAGCGATGAAAAAAATGCTTCTCGCAGGAATCGTTGCCCTGTCGGCGTCGTCCTCGCTGGCGCAGACGAGCACGGCCCCCCAGTCAACGGCGCCAGCGGTCGTTCCTGCGACGCCCCAGCAGCCAGGCGGGCGCGGGCCCGCAAATCTCTGCCAGGAGCTCCTCGCCTTCATGAAGGCGCCTGCCGAAGCGGCTACCCCGACCGCAGCTGCCCCGGCTCAGCAGTCTGGCACATCTTCTACCAGCGCAGCCGCGCCCGCCAAGCCCGAAACCGGGACGGGCTCTGCGCAGAAAATTACCGGGCAGACCGGGGTTGCCAGCGATGCTCCACAACCGAGCAAGGAGAAGGTGGCCAACGGATCGGCGACGAACGCGCCCCAGAAGGAAAGCAGGGCCGCGCCGGTGCCCCCCGCCGATAGTTCGAGCACTCCCAAGGATTCGGTGATCAACGCCGCGAAAGCGGAGGAACTGGCCGCCGCCAACGACATTGCGCAATGCCAGAAGACCGCGCGGGAAATGCGAGTGGCCGGCGTCGCCATGCCGCCGCCGTTGCTTGCACTGGCGGCGCTCGACCTGCAGTATCAGCAAAAGTCCGGTGCGGCCCCTCAGGGATCTGGCAATCCATCTGTGACGGGGCAGGATCCAGCGCCGGAGACTCCAGCGCCGCAGACGCCACCGCCACAATGAGAGCATGACTGCGGAATTTTGAGCAGGTGAAAGGGAGAAGGCGGGATGGGTATGATCTTGACCGGAATTGTCGTTTCGATCGCAATTGCGTTCGGGGCCGGCTATTTTCTTCTGAGCGCGCAGCAGCAACAGCCTGCATGGCAGGTCTACAGCAGCGAGAGCACTCGCGTGGGCGATCCGGGACACAATCTGGTCGGTCAAAACTGGACGGGCGAGCCGGGCGACAACTCCACCGCAGCCGCGGGCGGCGAGGAGACGCCTTCCTAGTATGAGATATGGGGGGCTAGTCGGATGTAGACCTGCGTTCGCTGACGTGGATTTCGAGGCCGCGCAATGAAAGTCTGCGAGCACGCCAAAAAAATGCCCGGACCAATAGCCCGGGCATTTTCGATTGTGCGCAAAAACTACTATTCGGCCGGTTCGGCCGCCGAACGCGGCGGTATCGCACCTTTCGCCTCCTGCCTTTCGACCCAAAGGCTATGATGCTCCTTCGCCCAGTTAATATCGACCGTGCCCGAACCCATCGCTTCATAGGCGCCTTCCATCCCGAGCGTGCCGATATAAATGTGAGCGATAATAACGGCGATCAGGATTATGCCCACAGTCGCATGAACATACTGGGCCGTCTGCATGCCGTTTATGTCGGTGAATGCGAACGGGAACAGCATGAATATGCCCGATACCGACAGCGCAATTCCGCCGAGCACGACGGCCCAGAAGATGAGCTTCTGGCCGGTGTTGAAACGTCCGGCCGGCGGATGCGTCCTGTTGGTCTTGTCGAAAAAGCCGCCGCCGACCCTGAGCCAATGCGCGTCATGGCGATCCGGAAGGTTGTCCCAGGCCCATGTCGCCAGCATGACCAATATGCCGAGCATGAAAGCCCAGGAGACGAAGTCGTGGGCGTATTTCGCCCAAATCGACCAGGTTGAAAATGCATCGGCCCCGATCAGCGGCATCAGCAGACGCTTGCCGAAGATAAAGTTCAAGCCGGTGATGGCCAGGATGATGAACGCCGTGGCAGTCATCCAGTGGGTCAGCCGCTCCAGAGCACCGAAGCGCAAGATCCTTACTCTGGATCCGGGAGCCAGTGTGCGGATGCGGCCCCTGTAGAAATAGAACAGCGCCAGCAGCAGCAAAATGCCGAGTATCGCGATGCCGCCGATCCACGGCAGCCAGCCCTCGTGGAAGCTGCGGTAGTCGCGGCCTTGCGGCTGCTCGAGCAAGCCGGCGGCCGTATTGGGCAGGGTGACGCGACCCTCGATCTTCTGCAACTCGTCAAGAAGCTGCTGTTCGCTCACCGCCTGTGCGGTCGGGTTGCTCCCGGATGGAGTTTGCGCGTAAACGGGCCCTGCCACCAGCAGGGTGAGCGTCATGAACGCTGCGATAGCCTGCGGCGTCACTCCACCAAGCCTGTTGTCCGGCATTTCTGCGTCCTCCGTGATAGCTCCGGTGCGCGCGGGACGAGCCCGACTGCCTCCTAGACGTCGATTGTTTCCCGATAGGCCGTCTGCCAGCCCCAGGCTCCCGAACCATAGCCACGCTGCGTCACGCGCTCCTTGTAGATCGCCGCGATGATCTCCCCGTCGCCGGCCAGGAGCGACTTGGTTGAACACATTTCGGCGCAAAGCGGCAGCTTGCCTTCAGCCAGCCGGTTGGCTCCGTACTTGGCATATTCGATTTCGGTGGAATCACCTTCCGGGCCCGCGGCGCAGAAGGTGCATTTGTCCATCTTGCCGCGCGAACCGAAGTTGCCCACACGGGGATATTGCGGGGCGCCGAACGGGCAGGCGTAGAAGCAATAGCCGCACCCGATGCACAGGTCCTTGGAATGGAGCACCACCGCGTCCGCCGTGGTGTAGAAACAGTCGACCGGACAGACCGCCGCGCAAGGCGCGTCGGTGCAATGCATGCACGCCATCGAGACGGATCGTTCGCCAGGCTTGCCGTCATTGATGGTGACGACGCGGCGCCGGTTGATGCCCCATGGCACGTCGTGCTCGTTCTTGCAGGCGGTGACGCAGGCATTGCACTCGATGCAACGATCGGCGTCGCAAAGGAATTTCATCCTGGCCATTTCCGTTCCTCCCGTTCACGCCGCAACGATTTGGCAAAGCGTGCACTTCGGCTCCTGCATGCCCGTCACCGGGTCGTAGCCGTAGGTGGTTATGCTGTTGACGCTCTCGCCGAGAACATATGGATCGGAGCCCTGCGGATAGTGGGCCCGCAAATCCTTGCCCTGGAACCAGCCGCCGAAGTGGAAGGGCATGAAAGCGACGCCCCGGCCGACGCGCTCCGTGACCAGGGCCTTCACCCGCGCCTTCGCGTTGTTCTCCGCACCATTCACCCAAACCCAGGTCCCATCGCCGATGCCGCGTTCGGATGCATCGGCCGGGTTGATCTCGACGAACATCTCCTGCTGCAGCTCGGCCAGCCATCTGTTCGACCGCGTTTCCTCGCCACCGCCTTCATATTCGACGAGCCGACCACTGGTCAGGATAAGCGGGAACGTTCTGGCGATGCCCTTTTCCACCGCCGCCTGCTGCACGCTGAAGCCAATGTTCGGCAGCCGGAACTGTGTGGCGTCGGGATAGGTCGGATATTTTGCGACCAGGTCCACCCTCGGCGAATAGATCGGCTCGCGATGGGTGGGCACCGGGTCGGGCAGGTTCCACGCTACTGCGCGCGCTTTGCCGTTGCCGTAGGGATGGCAGCCATGGCTGAGCACGACGCGCTGGATGCCGCCTGACAGGTCTGTCGACCACGAGACCTTGTTGATGTCGTCGCCGATCGTTTCTATCACGGCGCGTTCCTGCGCCGTCAGGTCCTTGTCCCAGCCGAGTTTCTTGAGCACGGCCATGGTGAACTCCGGATAGCCGTCGGTGAGTTCCGAGCCTTGCGTGTACGAGCCTTCCGCCAGCAGGGTCTGGCCGTTTCGTTCGACGCCGAAGCGGGCGCGGAAGGGGCTGCCGCCGTCCATGACATGCAGGCCGGTGCTGTAAAGATTGGCCGTGCCCGGGTGGCGGATCTCAGGCTTGCCCCAACATGGCCAAGGCAGGCCGTAATAGTCGCCACCGACCTCGGGATCATCCTTGGGAGCCCGCATCGTCACCAGGTCGAACTTGTGCTGGTTCTTCATGTGCGCCTTGAGCCGCTCCGGCGACTGACCGCAATAACCCGTCGACCAGCTGCCGCGGTTCATCTCGCGCAGCACCTCCTCCGGCACCGGCCGGTCGCCCTCGACCGCAATCTTCTTGAACATCTTGTCGGCAAGCCCGAGCTTCTTCGACAAGAGATAAATGACCTGGTAGTCGTCCTTCTGCTCGAAGCTCGGCTTTACGATCTGCTCGCCCCACTGGATGGCCCGATTCGAGGCGACGCGCGAGCCTGACGTCTCGAACTGCGTGCAGACCGGCAAGAGATAAGTGTGGTCCTGACGCCCCGCCTCCAGGGCCAGTGATGCCCAGGTCGTGGGATGGGGATCGGCGACGACAAGCAGCTCCAGGCCTGTCAGGCCTTTCATCGATTCGGGGATACGGACGATACTGTTGCTGGCGTGGCCCTGAATGAACATGGCGCGCATGCTGTCACGCTGCCCTATCTCGTCCTTGGGCAGCGAGACGGAATCGAACCACCTTGTCAGCGGTATGCCCGGGGTTTCCATGGCTTCCTTCGAGTCGAACTGGCTCAGCAGGTCCTCGTAGGGGATCTCCCAGACGCGAGACCAGTGCTTCCAGGCGCCTTCCGTCAACCCGTAATAGAAGGGCAGGGTGACCACATCGAGCCCGATATCGGTCGCGCCCTGGACGTTGTCATGGCCACGGAAGATGTTCGCGCCCGTCCCCGGCTTGCCGACATTGCCGGTGGCGAGGCACAGTATGCAACTTGCGCGTGTATTGGCGGTGCCAACCGTGTGGTGTGTCTGGCCCATGCACCAGATCATCGTCGACGGCTTCTGCGTGGCGAACAGCTCGGCGACGTGCTTCACCTGATCGCCAGGCACGCCGGTGATCTGCTCAACCTCCTCCGGCGTGTATTTCGCGACTTCCTTGCGGACCTCATCCATCCCGTAGACGCGCTGCGCGATGAATTCCTTGTCCTCCCAGCCGTTCTCGAAGATGTGCCAAAGCATGCCCCACAACAGCGCTATGTCAGTGCCGGACCGGAACCGGACGTACTCGGTCGCATGGGCGGCGGTGCGCGTGAAACGGGGATCGATGACGATCAGATTGGCCTGGTTGAGTTCCTTGCCTTCCAGCAGATGCTGCATCGCTATCGGATGCGCCTCAGCCGGGTTGCCGCCCATGATGATCATGGTCTTCGAATTGCGGATATCGTTGAAGGAGTTCGTCATCGCGCCGTAGCCCCAGGTGTTGGCTACGCCGGCGACGGTCGTCGAATGACAGATGCGGGCCTGGTGGTCCTGATTGTTTGTTCCCCACAGGGCCGCGAGCTTGCGGAAGAGATAGGTTGCTTCGTTGGAAAACTTGGCCGACCCCATCCAGTAGACGGATTCCGGGCCGGACTTTTCACGGATCTCGAGCAGTTTGTCGCCAATGCCATTGATTGCGTCGTCCCAGGAGACACGCTCCCACTGCCCTGCGGTGAGCTTCATCGGGTATTTCAGCCGGCGGTCGCTGTGTACGAGCTCGCGTACGCTTGCTCCCTTGGCGCAATGGGAGCCGCGGTTGATCGGGCTGTCCCACGAAGGCTCCTGACCGGTCCAAACCCCGTTCTGGACTTCGGCGGTAACGGTGCAGCCGACCGCGCAATGCGTGCAAACGCTTTTCTTCAGTTCTATGGGCACGCCCGGCTGCGGCGGACTGATGGCTGCCGCCTTCTGAACGGTGCCGAGCTGGAACGACCCGAGTGCAGCCATTCCGCCGGCCGCGAGACCGGAACGGCGAAGGAAGGTTCGCCGGTCGATGGGAGCGGAGGCGACCGTGCCCATCAGGGTGTGCAATCTTGTGCGGCTCGCCTGACCGCTCTTGCGCTTGGTCAGCATGGCGCCCTCATTTCTTCAATGTCTCATAACCGTTCACACGGTAGAATGCCTTGACGTGCTCGGTCTCGCGGTAGCGGGCCCTCGTCTCCTCCTCACCGGGATCGTAAGCTTGCGCTTCTCCTGGGGTGAGCGTCACGGCGGCGGCGGCCACGGCGGTGGTGGATGCGCCGCCGAAGGCGCGAAGGAAATTGCGGCGGTTCATTGCCGTCTGTTGCTTTTCCTGCATCTGCCTTCCTCCCTATGCGTCGACGCGATCAGGTCACGAGCTTGGTCGCGCCTCCATGGCAAAACCATCGGCTTCGATGTCGATGAAAATCCGCCCCAACGCGCCGACTGCCCGGTAAAACCTGGCCGAGGCCGCGTTTTCCAGATCGGCGAAGAAACGGCTTGCCCAGGGCGCGATGTGACGTTCAAAGAAGTCCCGCTCCTCGCCGGCGGGAACGACGAAATGTGTGGCGGCAAAGCCGCTCATGATCTCGAATAGCGTGCCGAGATGATCTTCCGGGTCAAAATGACCGTCCGCGCGTTCAAGGCCGAGGCGCCTCATGTCCCCGCGCAGGCGGGCAAGCGGCCGTTCGTTGAGAAAGCCGGTCAGGTAGTATGAGGCGTAGGGAACGAGTTCGCCGCGCCCGACCCCGATGAAGAGCTCGAAATACTCGCGACTGACGGCAACCGGAGAGGCCGAAGAAGCGGCTTGGGCGAGTGCGGCATGAGCCTCGCCGAGCGGGGTCTCAGCGTCGCCCCGCAACCCGGAAAGCCGCGCTATGAGGTTTGCATCCGGAGCGGCCAGGAGAAGCGTGGCGAGCAGCGCGTACTCATCCGCGCGTGCGCTGTTCACGTCGTCGACGTCAGCATCTTTTACGCCGCGAACCAGAGCGTCAGCTCCGCGCGACGTGCCGATTGCCTCCTCTAGGTGCAAGTCTGGGTTCATCTACTGACCTCGACCGTGCCCCTCAACGAGTGGGTAGAGTGAATTCTAGTGCCCGGCCCGGCAATTGCAACAGCGACTGTGCCAAAATGGTCACAAATCCAGATCAGCGCGGCATGGCGCCGCCATGGCGCCGCTGGCGATTGATCGGCGATGATTCCGCAGCGCCGGCTCCTTCGTCGCGGTCGATGGCGGTCCCGGCGACGTCGGCCGAAGGGGATTGGGGGTTTGCCGGTTCGATCGAACTGTCCGGCGTGACAGAATCCGACCCGTCGGCTGAGGCGTTCACGTCCTCGTCCGCCAAGACGGCGCTGGCCGCTGGCGCCGTCTCCGGCGCCTGCGAAGCCATGGCGGCGCCTGCTGGATCAGTCGGGTTGCCGCCGCTCGACAGGAAATCCACGACAGGTTCGCTGGATGCTTTCAAGGGACCGAAACCCGGCATGGATCCAGGGCTGTTGAAGTCCCAGGCATATTCGGAAGGCCCGATATGATCACGAATTGCCGGATCGAGCGACCACATCTTGCGCAATGCGGCGCGCTTCAACATCTTGGGAACGCCTTTGCGCAGGAAGGCTGAAAGATCGCTTTGAGCGGTCAGATCCTCGACGCGAGGGAGGGGCTCGGCGGGCTGGGCGGCCTCCGGCTCCACAATTGCAGGTGCAAGCTGCTCCCCGGTATCGGCCGGCGCCGCCGCTGCGTCAGGCGCAGGCTGATCGGTCTCCGGCCCCGCAGTCGAACTGTAACGCGCCGCCTGTTTGAGGCGCGACCAGCGGGCGAAGACATTGTCGCTCCCCGCGCTCATTCGGCATCATCCCTCGTTCCGTAACGAGGACCGCGCCTGGCCAGGGCATTGGTGTCCGCCCGATCGCGCTTGCGCTTGATGAAAGGACGCTCAACGTGATGCGTCTCGACGAAGGCGGCCAGCCATTGCTGAAGCTCGATCGGCATCGGCACGGCCTCGATGATGTCGGGGCCAGCCTCGGTCAGCGACTCGCCTTCGAAAGGGTCAGCGGTCACCAGGTGCAGCACAACTCCGGGTGGAGCATCGCACGACCGGAGCGCGATCCAGAGGCTAGGCCGCCCCGAACGGAGGTTGTCCCGGTACATGCCCGTGTCGCACCCGAAGAGCTCGAGCTTGAAAGTTCCGGCGTAGAAGCGCGTCAGGCCGTCGGATTCGTGCAGCACCGACCATGGCGCAGCGCTTGGCGCGCCCGCCAGCACGGCCACAGGCACCCAGACATGGTCGATCCACGGGTTGTCCCGAACCCGTCGCTCGACGATCACCCCGACTTCCGCAGTCTCCCGCACCATTGCACCAATCCTCCTAGTTCACCGTCCTAGTTCACCGTCCCTTGGGCGCGAAACGGCAGGCCAGCGACGAGGTTCTGCGGCTTCATGCGGATCGTTCGGTCAGGGGTCATGGCCATTATGAGCCAGACGGGCCTGGCGCCCACCTGCGGCTGAACTTCGCCCGTGTCGGAGAAGGTGAGCCGGAATAGTGCAATGACGCGCTTTGCAGTCTCCGGGTCAAGTTCACCGCCGGCCCAAAGCGTATTGCCGATGCGGGTCGCTTCGGCGTCGAGGCCGACGAACCAGGCCCAGTCCTCGTCCTCGATCCGCTCCACCGGCTCGATCTCGACGCCCACCGCAACAAGATGGCGAATCCAGATCTCCATTGCGGTCGCAAGGCCGCGCCGGGCCGGACTCCGTGCGCTGCCGAGCTTAAGCACCATATCGAAAGCGTCGCTCCTGGCGAAGTAACTCTCGGGGTTGTTCTCGTCGAGTATCTCCAGTTCCGTGACTGCTGGACCACCAAGCATGCCGAGGAGCGGCGAAGCATGGCGGTTCTGTTCATGCAGTTCGATGGTTTCGGCATCGGCGAGAAGCACAGCCCCCTCGTGAGACGTCACGCGTTGTGGCCGATAAAACAGCTCGGCGGCTCGCACAACGCAGGCGTCGTGCTGACCATCCAGCGCATTGCGCAGGACGACCTGCGCAAGCTGGTTCATGAACAGCGGCGGAATATTTTCGGCCGAGCCGCGCGCCAGCGCGACATACGCGGCCTCGAGTGAGGGAGCGGCCAGAACATGGTCGCGAAAGGCAATCATGAACTCCCAGTTCTCGCGCGCATCCGGGTCCTCCAAGGCGGCGATCTCCTGCTTTGCGACCGGCCGGCGCGGATGATGCATCAAGAGTTCGTGATGCAGGCGCAACTCCGCCGGGCAAGCGGTCGCCGGGGGGAGAAGCTCTGGCCGCGCAAAATACGCCTTCAGAAAGGAGTCGGTCACCAGCAGGCGCCCGGCCTCATCCCTGTCGAGAAGGTGATGACCTGAGGAAACCCAGAAATCCTTCACTTCTGCCTCCCGGCCAATGCAAGGAGATCGAACTTTTCCGTCGACGCGTCCTCGCCCTCGATTTCGACAAAGCGGAATGCCGTTGCCGGCTCCAGCCGGCTCGCCTTGCGGTGCAGGGTGCGAAAACACTCTCGGGTGCCGGCCTGTTCGCTGGTGCGGTTGACCCCGATCAGCGTGTTTGGCGGGTGGTCGCACAGCGATTGCGCGAAGGCTATCTCCTCTTCGGCGGCGGCGCGCGCCGTTTCAATGTCCGGCGCACCGCATCGCACCACAAGCTGCTCGGCCAGCCGATCGACGGCTGCCGCGCGATCATGCGCGGTCGCGTCGGTGACCACGACGAGGGTGGACCAGCCGAAGCTGTCAATGCCGAGGAACGCGGCGCGGAACGCCTGCCGTTGCTTGCCGGAAAGCCTGGCCACATCGGCGCCGAAGAACAGGAAGGTGCCGGTCACCGCCCACTCGCCCGGTTCTGCAGCGCGCGAATAGACAAACGTGTCCGATGGATCGAGGCGGATCGTTCGCGGCAGCTTCAAAGCCATGGCGTGCCCGTCATCGGATCGAGCCAGGAGGGCCTGGCAAGCGCCTCGGACAGGCTTTTTCGCTCGCGGAGCCCGTGAGAGGCCGTGTGGGAAATCACTAGATCACCGTTGCCGGCAAGCTCTGTATGCTCATCGCCCTTTCGGGGCAGCCGGTCGAGCCAGCGGCTGGCGATCGAACCGAAGCCGGTATCGCTCCATTCGTGGAATGCGGCCATCAGATGGCGGGAGAAGCTCGCAACGATCTCACCGGCATCGAGCGCAACGAAGCCGAGTTCGTCAAGCGCGCCAAGCAGCGGACGCAGACCGGGCTCGCCGGCGCGGATGACGGCGGTGCGGATCATACCGGAGAAGACGAGCCAGTCGGGGATTTCGTTCTCCCGTGCCCCTTCCGGCCAGCCCAAGCGGGCGCCGCCGACGAGAACCCCGTCCACGCGAACAGTGTCGGGCCAGTCGAAGGTGATGGGCCGCGACGGCGGAGCATGGACCGCAAGTGCATCGGCAAGTGCGTTCATGCCGGCATAGATCGCGCGACGCGCATCCTCCAGCGGGTCATCAGGCTCAAGCACCACTGCGAATTCGGCCAGATCGTAGCGGCGCACCCAGGCAAGCGTGCCTGCGCCTTCGTCCGCCGCGATCGCGCAGGCGTGCGCAAAGGCGTCACCGGCCTCTCTCAGCGGCACGAGGCTGTAAGGCGGTGGCAGTTGGAGGTCGCTGACAGAGGGCCGCATAGGCCGATCCATATTTTGATGACGGCGACTGTAATGTCTTTATAATACTTCCAGGCAAGAGGCGCTACCGCGTGGACAAGCAAGATGCCACGGGAGTCGGAATGAGCCTGGACAAACGACGCACGGTCCTGGTCTGCTCCTGCGAGCGGAGCATGCCACGCTTCGGCACCAGCGTCGCCCGCGGATGCAAGGGCGCACGGGTCGAGGCGGGGGACCAGTTCTGCGGCGCGGAACTCGACCGGGTGCGCAGCGCCCTGAGCGGCGGCGAAGCAGTCACCATCAGCTGCACGCAACAGGCGCCGCTTTTCGGCGACCTCGCCGAGGAACTCGGTTTCGCAGGCGATCTGGTTTTCGCAAACATTCGCGAGACGGGCGGCTGGTCGCAGGATGCTGCTGCCGCCGGCCCGAAAGCGGCGGCTCTGCTCGCCATGGCGGCCGAACCCGCTTCGCCACCCGCGCTGGTTACGCTTTCGAGCAATGGTGTCGTCCTGGTCTATGGCTGCGACGCGACGGCGATCGATGCGGGCCGGCAACTCGCCGAAAAGCTGGACGTCACTGTGTTGCTTAGCCGCCCGCGCGAAATCGCGCCGCACCGGGTCTGGGATTTTCCCGTCATGCAGGGAACGATCCGGCAAGCGCGCGGCCATCTTGGCGCCTTCGAGCTGACAGTCGACGATTTCGCGGCGCCCAATCCATCTTCGCGCGATCGGCTTGCCTTCGGGATATCGCGGGACGGAGCGGTCTCGAACGCCGACATCATCCTTGATCTCTCCGGCGGGGTTCCGCTTTTTCCTGCTCATGAATTGCGCGACGGCTACGTCAAGGCCGATCCCGGCGATCGCGCCTCCGTTGCCATTGCGATCGCAAGGGCAGCTGATCTGGTTGGCGAGTTCGACAAGCCGCGCTTCATCGATTTTTCCGCTGATCTGTGCGCCCATTCGAGATCGCGCATCACCGGCTGCACACGGTGCCTCGACCTGTGCCCGACAGGGGCAATAACGCCTGCCGGCAACCACGTCGCGATCGATGCGGAAGTATGCGCCGGCTGCGGCAGCTGCGCGGCGGCATGTCCCACGGGTGCTGCCGCCTACGCCGTGCCGGATGCCGAGTCGCTGCTTCGGCGGCTGCGGACGCTTCTTCTTACCTATCGTGAGGCGGGCGGCCTGGATGCGATTGTGCTTTTCCATGATCTCGGCCATGGCGAGCCGCTGATCGACGCACTTGCCCGGTTCGGCGCGGGGCTGCCCGCAAATGTCCTGCCGGTCGCGGTGAACGAGATAACCCAGCTAGGGGTCGAGGCGTGGACCGCGCCAGTCGCCTGGGGCGCTTGCGCCGTAAGGGCGCTGTCGTCGGCCAAGCCAAGGCATGAGCTTACGGGAATTGCCGCAAACATCGCGATCGCCAATCTTTTGAGCAGGTCTCTCGGTTATGGCGCGGGGGTCTGCGGATTGATCGAAGCGGATGATCCCGACATCCTCGCTTCGGCGCTGGACCTGATTACCCCAGACGTTGCGTCGCGGCGCCCGGCGGCATTCCTGCCGCTCGGCAAGAAGCGCAGCCTGCTGACGAGCACCATGCTCGAGCTCCATCGAGCTGCGCCGACGCCGGTCGACCGCGTGGCGTTGCCTGCTGCAGCTCCGTTCGGCGGCCTGGACGTCAATGTCGACGGCTGCACGCTCTGCCTCTCTTGTGTTTCGGCCTGTCCGACGGGGGCGCTTTCCGACAGCGAACAGCAGCCGGCCTTATATTTTTCCGAGAACGCCTGCGTGCAGTGCGGCCTTTGCGCCGCGACCTGCCCGGAGAAGGTCATCACCTTGACGCCGCAGGTGGATTTCCAGGCATGGGGCGCTCGCAGCCGGGTCGTGAAGCAAGAGCAGCCGTACAACTGCATCCGCTGCGCAAAGCCGTTCGGCACAAGGAGCACTGTCGAGCGGATCGTCGCCAAGCTCGAAGGCAAACACTGGATGTTTGCAGGCGAGAACGCACGGCGGCTCGACCTTGTACGGATGTGCGACAATTGCCGCGTCGATGCGGCCATGAATGAGGGCTTCGATCCTTATGCAGGCCCTGGCCGCTCGCCGCCGCGAACCACTGAAGACTATCTGCGGGAGCGTAAGGCCTCGAGCGACAAGGCGGTCTGAGCCTTGGGGCTGATCGTCCTCAAACATGCGTTTCTCGGCGATCGAGGCGGAGAGCCGGCTTCGAGGGTGACCAAGAGGGTTACAATCAACACGCAAATGAACGCCCTTTAGCAATCAAATCTCTCTACCTCGTCTTTCAGTTGCGAACCCAGGCCTTGAGATTGGCAATGCGGTGGCTGCCACGTTGTTTTTCGCCAGCGGCATTCTCGCTACGGTTGCCGCGCGGCGTACGATGACAATTCTGGCTCAGAAAACTTTTCTGTTTGAGCGTCGAGACCGGCACAGGGTTGCCGAACTCGCCGAAGCGAACGATCGGCTGGAGCTTCTGGCGAGAACCGATTCGCTAACCGGCATCGACAATCGGCGCCGGATGACGGAAACGCTCCACCACGTGTGGGGCGGTGGCGGAAAATGCCCGGCGGTGCCGCTATGCTGATGTGCGACATCGACCATTTCAAGAAGCTCAACGATCATCTCGGTCATGCTGAGGGCGATCGTTGCCTCATCGAGGTCGCCCGCTTGATTCGGGAGAATGTGAGGCGCGATCGCGATCATGTGGCGCGCTATGGCGGTGAGGAATTTCTCGTGCTCCTTCCAAGTGTGAACGAGCAGGAGGCCGCGGTTGTAGCCAAGCGAATTCGCGAGTGTGTGGAAGCTGCCTGTTTTCCTAATCCTGGATCGCGCGTGTCCCGCTGTATCACCCTTAGCATCGGCGTGGCGGTCCAGGCGCCGGCCCAGGTCATTTCGCCAGAGCAGCTCCAGCGCCAAGCGGATGAAGCACTCTATGTTGCAAACCGGCCGCAATCGGGTGGTGTTCCACAGGCAGGAAACATCGAGCCTTTTTGGGCGCTCGGTCGAGACGATCATGTCGGAGTTCATGGCCTAAAGCGCGTCGCGTTCGGCCGGCCTCATGCGACGAGCTTTAGGTTGTTGCTTTCATGCATGTCGTTATCGCAAAACCGCTGCACACCCTCGGGTCAAGGCCCGTGGGCATGCTTTGCGCGACATGCATTAGTCGGTGCGTGTCTCGGCCTGAAGAAAGCGGATCAGGGCTGCCCGATCCTCGGCGTTGCTGATCGTCTGTTCGGGCATTTTGGTGCCGGGGGTGTAGGCGTTCGGACCCAACTCGAACAGCTCCGACACGGTTTGGGGTGTCCAGACGATATCCATTTTCCGGAAAGCGGGCGAATAATGGTAACCCGGCACGGACGCTATTTTGCGCCCGAAAATGCCATGCAGCGTAGGCCCGGCTCGATTGCCGTCGTTCGGGTCGAGCGTATGGCAGGCAACGCAGGCGCGAAATACCTCCGCGTCCGGATTACCCGCGTATCTGGCCATCGGATCGGTCCTGCCGGTCGCAGCCGCCCCAAGACGCTCGCCCGTCTCGATGTTCCATTCCCGCACCAGATGGTCGGCGCCGCCAGCCAGAAGCGTCTTGCCGCCAGCCGCGAACGCAAGTGACCATACCGCCACGCCGGACGTGTCGAGAGTGCGGATGGTGGAGAGGCTCATAGCGTCCAGCAACAGGATTCCATCACCGATGCCGGCGACGGCGAGATGGTTCGCGTCTGGCGTGGCGGCGAGGGCAATCACCGGTTTGCGCAAGACCTGAACTTCCAGCTGCACTTTGCCGCGTCGGTCGAGCAATCGTACCTGCCCGTCCGCACCTCCGACGAACAGGCGATCGCCGTTAGCTCTTGCAAGCGTATTGAGCGGCGTCGGCATGACCGCCCGAATCGGCGGCGCCTCAGCCTGGTTCGGCCAAAACATGACTGTAGCGTCATAGCCGGCGCTGACGAGGGTTGCGTCGGCCAGGAAGGCAAGCGCATTGACGTTTGCGCCATGGCCTTCCAGGACGCGCGCTTCCCCACCAGCAAGCGGCCAGAGCCGGACGGTGGTGTCCCAGGACGCCGAAGCCAGCATCGATCCGTCAGGTGACAGTTCGAGGTCGGCGACAGGTCCGGTGTGACCCTCCAGGATGCGGGCCGGCTCGCCTCGACCGGTTTGCCAGATCGCGATGCGACCATCTGCGCCGGCGCTGGCAAAGCGCCCGTTCGGCAATGCTGCGACGGCACTTACCTCACCTTCATGAAAGAGCAGCACGTCGCGCGCTTCGCCGGTCTCAAGCGACCAGATGATCGTCTTGGTATCAAAACTGCCGGTTGCCACCGTCTTTCCGTCCGGCGCCACGGAAATCGCCCGCACCGGACCGCCATGCCCGCGCAGTTCCGCACTATGTGCCGTCGCGCCGAAAACAGAAGCGAGCAAAGCTATTGCGAGCGTCTTATGCATTGCGCATCATACGTTTCCGTGTTCCGCTGGCGGGCAGCGCCTTCGCCGGGGAGCAGCATGCGACCGCGACCCGACCAGCCGCACCCTCCCAGCTATTAGAGGCAATCCTATGACTCAAAACATGGAAACCGATCCCTTCAACGTGTCGATGCGCAAGTTCCTGAAGCAGGTCGGCGTAACCTCGCAGCAGGCGATCGAAAAGGCCGTGGCCGATGCGGGACTGAAAGGCCAGGGGCGCCTGACCGTGAGGGCCGTGATTACGGCTGAACGCGCCGGTCTGCACCACGTCGTCGAAGGCGACATCGACCTTGGCTGAATAGGTTCGGCGGTGCGCCCGGCGCCCCATCGACACGACACATCAATGGAAGAACCGGACCTGCCCGGCCGGGCCCGTGTCATAGCCTGTGAGTTCTGCGGCGCGCTGAGCGAAGCTGTCCTGGGCCATGAGGCGGATCAGCGCCTGGATCGAAGGCTGGAAATAGGTTCGCTGCCGCATCAGCAGATCGAAATTCTCCCACGCCAAAGATACGAACTCGAGGCCGGCGGCGCGCGCGGCGGCGCGTGTGGCGATGCCGCAATCGGCCCTGCCGGTCCGGATCGCGGCAGCGAGATCCGGCCCTGTCAGGCATGGCGGCTCGAGCCGGTTCAACCGCCTCTGGCTGGCGCCGGCGCGGGCGACCAGGACATCCAGCAGCATTTGGGCTCCGGCCCCGGCCTGGCGCACCGCTATTTTGGCTCCGCTTTCAAGGACATCGGCCAGGCTGTTGAGCGATCGGGGGTTGCCCGGCGGCAGCAGCAGCCCTTGTTCGCGCCGCGTGAAACCGATCAGCACCGCATCGTGCAGCCGCGGCATGGCGCGCGCGGCCTCCACATTGGGGTCGGCTGCATCATTGTGGAAATGGATCGCCGCAGCGGCAACCTCGCCACGCAAAAGACGCGCAACGCCCCCTCCCGTCCCCTCGGTCAGCGAGGCGAGGCCGGAGCCCGCCTGACGAAGGCTCCATTCAAGCAGGTCGTCCTGGCTGCCGCCAACTATGGGCGCCGGCTCGGGCGCAATCATTCCGTCGGGATGCGCCAATCCCGAAAGTACCCACCGGTCGAGTTCGTTGCGCGGAAACAGCCACTTGCCCGTCACTTTGCTGCACGGGACGCGGTTTTTTGCGACCAATTCGTAAAGCTTGCGTTCGCCAAGGCGCAAATAGTCTGCGGCTTCCGCAGTCGTCAGCAAATCCATCCTGCAATGTTATGCATATTCCTGCGCAAGTTCAATTGTTTGACGAATGCGGAGTAAATGCAGCAGAACAGCGAAGGACACAGCGCAGGCGAATGGGAATGTCGGAAGGCCTAAGTGCATGGCAGCTTATCGCGAGCGGCGACGCGGCGCTGATCTCGATCGTGCGTCTTTCTCTGACCATCACACTGGCCGCCGTCGCAGTTGCGGCCGTCGTGGGACTGCCGCTCGGGGCGTTGCTGGCACTGACGCGTTTTCCGGGGCGTTCCGCGCTCGTCGTGCTTATTAACGGCTTCATGGGCCTGCCGCCCGTGGTCGTCGGCCTGACAGTTTACCTGCTGTTGTCGCGATCAGGGCCGCTCGGCGAGTTCGGCCTGCTGTTCACACCTGCCGCCATGGTCATCGCGCAGGCGCTTCTCGTCCTGCCGATCATCGCGGCTCTGACGCGCCAGACCATCGAGGATTTGTGGCGCGAATATCGCGACGAACTGACAGCGATGGGCGTCGGCCCGACAGGCCGGGTGGCGACGCTCTTGTGGGACAGCCGCTTCAGCCTGATCACCGCACTGCTCGCCGGCTTCGGGCGGGCGGCGGCCGAAGTCGGCACAGTAATGATCGTCGGTGGCAATATAGAGGGCTTTACCCGAACCATGACCACCACGATCGCGCTCGAAACCTCAAAGGGAGACCTGCCGCTCGCGATGGGTCTCGGCGCCGTCCTGATCGGCCTCATTCTTGCCATCAATGCCGCTGCCTGGGGCCTTCGATTGTGGTCGGAGCAACGGGTGGCTTGATGATGCGTGCCGCGCTGACCGACCTTCCTCTCATTCTGGACCGGGTCTCGCTCAGCGCCGGCCCCACGACTATGCTCGACCGCCTGAACCTGGCGATTACTCCCGGTGCGCCGACACTCGTGCTCGGTCCCAATGGCGCGGGCAAGACGTCACTGCTTCGGGTTTGCATGGGACTTGCCGCGCCTTCCGCAGGAACTGTGAACTGGGGTGGGCGCACCGATCGCGGCCTCGGGCGCCGCGCAATGCTGCTCCAGAAACCGGTGATGCTGCGCCGCTCCGTCGCCGCCAATGTGGCTTACGCACTGGCGCAAGCTGGTTGTCCGCGCCATCATCGCACGGCACGCACCGAGGAACTTCTCGATCGTGTGGGCCTTCTGGGCCTGGCGGCGCGACCTGCGCGGCGCTTGTCCGGCGGTGAGCAACAGCGCGTGGCGCTTGCCCGCGCACTGGCGCGCGAACCCGAGATCCTGCTGCTCGATGAACCCACCGCCAGCCTTGATCCCGCTGCAACCCGCCATGTCGAGGAGATCATCCTCATGGCCTCCCAATCGGGCGCCAAGATCGTCATGGCTTCGCACGATCTCGGCCAGGTGCGACGGCTCGCGGGAGATGTCGTCTTCCTCGTTCGCGGCCGACTGTGCGAGCACGCCAGCGTCGGTGATTTTTTCGATCGCCCCTCATCCGTAGAAGCTGCCGCCTTTATCCATGGGGAACTCGTTCTTTGACTGAGGAAATGGACCTTCCAGTGCTGAACCGTCGACTGTTTACCGCAATTGCGCTCATCTTGACTTTCCTCGCCTCAAGCGGCGCATTGGCCAGCGCACAGGAACAGTCGATCGTCGTGGCCTCGACGACCTCGACACGGGATTCCGGCCTTTTCGACCACATACTGCCTTTGTTCACCACAAAGTCCGGTATCGAGGTGAGGGTGGTCGCGCAGGGAACCGGCCAGGCGCTCGACGCCGGCCGCCGGGGAGACGCGGACGTGGTCTTCGTCCATGCCAGGGCGCAGGAGGAGGAATTCGTCCAGCAAGGTTTTGGCGTGAGACGCTTCGATGTGATGTACAATGATTTCGTCCTGATCGGGCCCAGAAGCGACCCGGCCGGCATCAAGGGTTCGCCGGATATCGCAGTCGCCTTGACATCGATCCAGAGCAAAAAAGCTGCTTTTGTTTCCCGCGGCGACAAATCCGGAACCCACTTTGCAGAACTCGGACTCTGGAAGGCGGCAGGTGTCGACATCGCGGCGGTGAGAGGGCCCTGGTACAAGGAGATAGGGCAGGGCATGGGCGCTGCCCTCAACACAGCCAGCGCCATGGATGCCTATGTGCTTTCCGATCGCGCCACATGGCTGGCGTTCAAGAACCGCGGCGGACTGGAGATCGTGGTCGAAGGCGATAAAAGGCTGTTCAACCAGTACGGCGTCATGCTGGTGAATCCCGCGAGGCATCCGAGCGTCAAGGCTGAACCCGGCCAACGCTTCATAGATTGGCTGATCTCGCCTGAAGGACAGCAGGCGATTGGCGAATACAACATTGACGGCCAGCAACTCTTCTTCCCGAACGCTAAGCAGAAGCGCTCCTGAAGTCGGTTGCAAAGCGGTTCGCATCTGCCCCATCATCGGACATGATGAGAATGCAGCCTTCCGTCGGCGCGCTGACCGGTCTCGAAGCGGCTCTCGCCGCACTCCTCGATGGAGTGGTGCCGGTCGCGCCCACTCTTTTTGCCGCTTGACCAGACGCTTGGGAAGATCGGCGCCGCTATGCCGCCCCTGGCACACGCGCAGCCGATCCGCGACACGGCAAAGACAGATGGCTGGGCGTGCCGCGCGCTCGATCTTGCCGGTGCGTCGGCCTATTCGCCGCTGCCGTTGATGGTAATTCCGGTCTGGGTAGAGGCAGGCGCCGCCGTGCCGCAGGGATGCGATTGCGTTCTCGATGCCGATCTCATCGATTGCAGCGGCCCGATGCCCCAGGCGCTCGAGGAGGCAGTACCAGGCCAGGGCGTGCGACGCGCTGGCGAGGACATGGAGGCGGGCCGACCGCTCATCATTGCAGGGCACAGGCTGTCAGCCGCTGACCTCCTGGCCGTGCGAAGTGCAGGAATTGGTGAAATTGCGGTGCGGGCGCCGCAGGTGCGCCTGATCGATGTCGCCGCCCCGGCTAGCGATACTTCCACGGGCCATCTTATCGCCGAGCTCGCAAGAGCCTCTGGCGCGACGGTGTTCGATATCGAAACGGTTACGCGCGACGCCAGATCCGTCGCCCAGGCGCTTGGGAATGCAGCCGGCGATTTGATCATCCTGATTGGAGGCACTGGTGCGGGGCGCGCCGACGCAACAGTCGAGGCGCTTGCGGCGCGTGGGGCGCTCATCGCCCATAACATAGCGCTGCAGCCAGGCCGAACCGCGGCGATCGGCCGGCTCGACGGGGTCCCGATCATTGCTCTGCCCGGCGCGCCCGATCAGGCCTTTGCCGCCTTTCTGGCGCTGGTTCAGCCGGCTATCGATCGCCAGTCGGGCAGGAGCGCCCGGCGACAGACGGTCCTGGCGCTGGAGCGAAAAATCTCCTCCACGGTCGGACTGGCCGAGATCGTCCTCCTGAAGCAGGAACAAGACAGATGGGGGCCGCTTGCGACAGGCGATTTTTCGCTGGAGGCGATGCGCCTGGCGGAAGCATGGCTTGCTATTCCAGGCGCCAGTGAGGGGTGTGCCGCGGGAACACCTGTCGGCGCCTTTGTGTTCGACGATCCCAGATGAGTCGGTCATGACCAGATCCACCCGACAAGATACCGGCCAGGAGCAGTTCCTGACGGTCCTGTCGCGCGACGAGGCGCTCGCCCGTTTCGAGGCGGCGTTGTTTCCCAGGACGATCCCGACCGAAGAACTGATGCTTGCGGATGCGCTTGGGCTGGCGCTTGCCGATGATGTCACGGCTGCGATCGACGTGCCGCCCTTCGACCGTTCGAACGTCGATGGTTTTGCCGTGCGCGCCGCCGACATAGCCACCGCGTCGGAGGCCCTTCCTGCCAGGCTCCTGCTCAACCGCGAAACTATCGCCTGCGGTGTCGCGCCGCAAATACCCGTGCTCGCAGGCACCGCCACCTCGATCGCGACGGGCGGGCCCGTGCCGCGCGGCGCCGACGCCATCGTCATGGTGGAGCACACACAACCGGCCGAAGGCGATGCCATCGAGGTCAGGCGCGGAGCCTCGCCCGGCCAGTTCATCTCGCATGCCGGATCCGATATCGCCCGCGGTGAGATTCTGCTGCGCGCCGGAACGGTGATCGGCTCGCGAGAAATCGGCATGCTTGCCGCCTGCGGAATTGCGCTGGTGACGGTGGCGCGCAAGCTGCGCGTGGCGGTTCTGTCGACCGGCGACGAACTTGTCCAACCGGGCGATAGCCTGCGACCCGCCGGCATTTACGACGCCAATGGCGCAATCGTCAGCGCCGCGATAACTGAAAATGGCGGCGAGGCGAGCTTTCTCGGCGCTTATCCGGATGACGAAGCCACGCTGGAAGCCGTCATGCGCGAGGCGCTAGCGGCGCATGACGTGCTGATACTGTCGGGTGGGACGTCCAAGGGCGCGGGTGATGTCAGCCACCGCATCGTGAACCGTCTCGGCGCGCCCGGCATCGTTGCCCATGGCGTGGCGCTGAAGCCGGGAAAGCCGCTTTGCCTCGCCGTTTGCGACGGCAAGCCGGTCGTCGTGCTGCCGGGATTTCCGACTTCGGCCATGTTCACTTTCCACGACATGATCGTACCTGTGCTGCGCCGAATGGCCGGCCTGCCGGCTCGGACCGAAGCAAAGGTCGCGGCAAAGGTTCCGCTGCGCATTCAGTCCGAACTCGGCCGCACGGAGTTCGTGATGGTGTCGCTGGTCGAGGGTGAGCAGGGGCTGGTCGCCTATCCCACCGGCAAGGGCTCGGGGGCGATAACCTCCTTTGCCCAAGCCGACGGCTTCATCAGCATCGAAGCTTTGGCCGACAATATGCCTGCCGGAAGCGAGGCGTCCGTGACGCTGTTCACACCGCACGTCCGTGTTCCCGATCTCGTGGTGATCGGCAGCAGCTGCACCGGCCTGGATCTTGTCGTGGGCATTCTGTTTCGCGCCGGCCTGACGGTGCGGTCTATCGCGGTCGGGAGCCTGGGCGGCCTGGCCGCGACCAAGCGGGGCGAGTGCGATATCGCGCCCATCCACCTCTTCGACACCAGGACGCAAAGCTACAATGCGCCGTTCCTGAGCGACGGCCTCGAACTCGTGCAGGGATGGCGACGCATGCAGGGCATCGTGTACCGCCCGAGCGACGTGCGCTTCCAGGGGACCGACCCAGAGGAGGCGGTGCGAGCCGCACTCGCCGATCCCAATTGCATGATGGTCAACCGCAACCAGGGCTCGGGTACGCGCATCCTGATCGACCAACTGCTTGGTCCGGCACGTCCCGACGGATATTGGAACCAGCCCCGCTCGCACAATGCCGTCGCCGCGGCCGTCGCACAGAACCGAGCAGACTGGGGCGTCACCATTGCGCCGGTGGCGCGCTCAGCCGGGCTCGGTTTCATTGCGCTGAAGGAAGAGCATTATGATTTCGCGCTGGTCTCTGCCCGCAAAGAGCGACCCGCGGTGCAGGCCTTCCTTACCGCGCTCGCTTCGCCTGAATTCAATGCGGGGGTCGAGCGCATGGGCTTTACCCGACCTGGCTGATATTCGGGCTAAGGGTCGGTAAGGTGCAAAACGAGCCGTTCGGCCTCGGCAAAATCTTCGACCGTGTTGACATTGAAGAAGGGATCCACCGGCTTGGCCGGCCAGGACTGGGTGGCAACCTGGTAGCGAGCCGTCCAGAGGTCGATCTTGCGAACGCCCTCTTCGACGAGCGCATGGCGTAACGCATCGCGCATCGCCACTTGCCAGAGTCCGATGACAGGATGCGTCCGACCCGCTGACATCGCCACCGCCAGATCCGCACCTTTCGCCATACGCGTCAGATGCAGCCGTTCGACGAGGTCGCGCGGCAAGAAAGGACAGTCGGCTGCGACGCTGACGATCCATTCGACGTCGGGCATGTTCTGCGCAGTCCAGTCGAGGCCCGCAAGCACGCCAGCCAGCGGCCCCGGATAGTTCTCGACCGGGTCGGCAACGACTGGAAGGCGAAAGCGGTCGAAGCGGGCAGGGTCGCCATTGGCGTTCAGCAAGAGCCCGTCGCATTGCGGGCCGAGGCGCTCGAGGACACGATCGAGGATGGTGAGTCCGTCGATCCGACGCATGGATTTGTCGCCACCGCCCATGCGCCGGGCGAGCCCCCCGGCGAGAACGACGCCCAGGGTCGGCACCTTCTCATTCGCCATCGGCGGCTGCCTTGCGTCTGTGACGAGGTGCTTCCTCGTCGACGGAAGCGAGGTCCTGGTCGAAGACGATGCGATCCTCGCCCGACAGCACGGCGAACCGCTTGCCGCGCGCCCGGCCGACGAGCGTCAGGCCGGCCTGACGCGCCAAATCCACGCCCCAGGCGGTGAAACCCGAGCGCGAGACGAGGATCGGAATGCCCATTCGAACCGTCTTGATCGTCATTTCCGACGTCAGTCTGCCCGTCGTATAAAGGATCTTGTCAGCGGGATCGATGCCGTGGCGATACATCCAGCCGGCGATCTTGTCGACGGCGTTGTGGCGCCCGACATCCTCCATATAGCAGATCGGCGTGCCTTCCCTGCAAAGCACGCAGCCATGAATTGCGCCAGCTTCAAGATAGAGCGACGGCGTCGTGTTGATCGTGCGGGTCATCTGGTAAAGCCAGGAGGTGTGCAGTACGGCTGCCGGCAGAGCGGTATCTTCCAGCGCCTCTAAAAGATCGCCGAAAGCCGTGCCCTGCGCGCAGCCTGAAGTCTGCGTCCGTTTCTTGAGCTTCTGCTCGTAATTGGTGTTGCGCTCGGTACGAACGATCACAACCTGAAGGTCGTCGTCATATTCGACTTCGGTTACGACGTCGTCGGATTTGAGCATGTTCTGATTGAGCAGGTAGCCCAGCGCCAGATATTCGGGATAATCGCTGATCGTCATCATCGTGACGATCTCCTGCGCATTCAGATAGAGCGTCAGCGGGCGTTCAACGGGGACGCGGACTTGAATAGCAGCGCCCGTATGATCGATGCCGCTGACCTGTTCAGTCAATCGACTGTCATCCGGGCTCGGCATGACGATGGCGGGGTTTGGTCGATTTTTCATCTGCTGCATGGCGATCTCATGACAATTGCAATCCCGCTCGTCGGGTGGATGCGTTACCTTCGGCTTGACCTGCACTATATAGCCTGTTCAAACCGATGCCGGTCCACAAAAGCGCATACAGGCGCAGACTGGGGCTGCCGGATGGCGCCGAGCTGCCGGTTCGGCCAGATCCACAAAGGCTGAAGGCTCGATGGCGCAACTTTCAGACGACTGCTTCGCTTTCGGCGGCCCGATGCGATCGCTCGACGATACTGCCGCACTGATTGCCTCACGGCTGACCGTTGTCGAGGAGACCGAAACCGTCCAGCTGGCGATTGCCGATGGGCGCGTCCTGGCAAGAGATTTGGTGGCGCCGCTGCCCCTGCCGCCGTTCACCAACTCAGCCGTCGACGGCTATGCACTGCGCGGCGACGACCTGCCGGGAACCGCTGAAAAAGCTATGCCCGTGAGCGACAGGATCCAGGCTGGGCTGGCGCCGGATCGGCCCGCCGCGCCCGGACAAGCGATACGCATCTTCACCGGCGCTCCGCTGCCGGAGGGGGCAGACACGGTTTACATGCAGGAAGATGTCCGTGTCGACGATACCGGCAGGGTCGTTCTTCCGCCCGGCCTGAAAAGGGGAGCCAATGTGCGGCCGGCGGGCGAGGACGTCGCAGCAGGCGAGGTGGTCCTGCAGGCCGGCCAGCGCATGCGCCCGCAGGATGTTGCGCTCGCCGCGGCTCTCGGCATGACGCAGGTCGATGTGAGGCGCAAAATTCGCGTCGCGATCTTCTCGACCGGCAACGAGATCGTCGCGCCGGGAAATGTCCGCGGACCGGCCCAGCTTTTCGATTCGAACCGCTTCATGCTGATGGCCATGCTCGCAAGATTGGGCTGCGAGACCACCGATTTGGGCATTCTGACAGACGACAGCAGCCTGATCGCGGATGTGCTGAGCGAGGCCGCGTCAGGGCAGGACCTGATCCTGGCGTCCGGCGGCGTCTCGACCGGGGAGGCCGATTGCGTCAAGGCCGCCGTCGAGAGTATGGGCACCCTGGTCTTCTGGCGGGTGGCCATAAAACCCGGCCGGCCGGTCGCGATGGGGGTGATCAGGGGAACAGCCTTCATTGGGCTGCCCGGCAATCCGGTGGCGAGCTTCGTCACATTCGCCCATATTGCGCGCGCCGCGATCTTTGCACTGGCCGGCGCACGGCAGCAGCCAGCAATTTCGCGGCCTGTGCGGGCCGCCTTTTCCTACCGCAAAAAGCCGGGGCGACGCGAATACGTGCGGGTAAGCCTGCGTCGTGGGCAGGACGGCACGTATGAAGCCGCCAAATTCCCGCGCGAGGGCGCTGGCCTGCTGTCTTCTTTGGTTCAGACGGACGGCCTTGTCGAGCTCGGCGAGGAAACAACCCAGGTCGAGCCGGGCCAGACCGTTCAGTTCCTTGCCTATTCGGACCTGAATTGACCAACGCCGTCGAGCCGGCGGCATGCAGTTCGGCAAAAATGCGGTGCGACGCCTGGCCGCTCTCACTTGCAGTACCCCTGAGTCGGTGACCGTTGACGACCGCTAAGCGGTCCGCCATGGTGCGCCACCATGACAGCGAGACAGCTCGACCTGACGGGATTGAAATGTCCTTTGCCGGCGCTGAAAACCCGCAAGGCGCTCAGCGGCATAAGGCCAGGCGAACGCCTTGAGGTCCGTTGCACCGATCCGCTGGCAGCCATAGACATTCCCAATCTGATCAACGAAATGGGCGACCGCCTGGAGGCGATGCAACGGCAGGGAGACCACATCATTTTCTTGATCGAGAAGGCGCAAGCTGCCCCGGTATAGGCCGTGCGACAAATCAGGGCGCAGATCAGTTCTGTCGTGCTGCCGCGGTCTGCTAAGATTGCCAGACCGGCATTTGGTACAACTTGTGTGCCAAGTCGATTTGTCTGCCAAGTCCTTGAACCAAGGTGGGCCGGGCTGAAGGCGGCTCACAACCACATTGGTGGCGGCAGCCGCCTTGCTCAGACGAAGGGTTCGCCCGGGAGGAGAGAGCATGACAGTGCAGCAACGGCGAGGCCCGGATCGCGGACCCAAGGGGCGGGCGCTGGATGATGTTGCCCTGGCCGAGGTCCGGGAACTTCTTGGCCATCGCGAACGGCGCCGGGATCTCCTGATCGAATTCCTGCATCTGATCCAGGACCGCTACGGTTGTCTGTCGGCCGCGCATCTGCGCGCGCTTGCCGAGGACATGCGCCTGTCGCAGGTCGAGGTTTACGAGGTGGCGACCTTCTACGATCATTTCGATATCGTCAGGGAAGGCGAGGCTAGGCCCGCGCCGCTGACAATCCGGGTGTGCGAATCGATAAGCTGCATGCTGGCCGGCGCGGAACACCTGATTGGCGAACTGGCCGCCGAGGCCGACCCGATGACAGTCCGCGTCATGCGTGCGCCCTGCATGGGCCGCTGCTCCACCGCCCCTGCCGCACGCGTCGGCGACCGCGAAGTCGACCACGCGACGAGCCACAGGCTGCTGGCGATGGCGAGAGACGGGGACATCAGCGCAGCGGCGCCCGACTATGTCGGCCTGGATGCCTATCGCGCTGCCGATGGTTATCAGCTCTTGCAGAAAGTGCGCGATGGCGTGCTGACCACAAATGCCATCATCGAGATCATGGAGCACGCCGGACTGCGCGGCCTCGGCGGCGCCGGCTTTCCGGCCGGCAAGAAATGGGGCTTCGTGCGCGGCTATACAGGGCCCCGGCTGATGTCGATCAATGGCGACGAAGGCGAGCCCGGCACTTTCAAGGACCGCATCTATCTTGAAACCGATCCGCATCGTACCTTCGAAGGGGCGCTGATCGCCGCCCACGCGGTGGAGGCCGAGCGCATTTATTTCTACATGCGCGACGAGTACCCAGCCGTGCTCGCCATTTTGCGCGCCGAGATCGCGGCGCTCGAGGCAGCCGGCATCGTCAAGCCGGGTTTCATCGAACTTCGGCGCGGCGCCGGCGCCTATATTTGCGGCGAGGAAAGCGCGATGCTGGAAAGCATCGAGGGCAAGCGCGGCATGCCGCGCCACCGGCCGCCCTACATCGCCGAAGTCGGACTTTTCGGACGCCCGACACTCAATCACAATGTCGAAACGCTGTGGTGGATTCGCGACATCGTCGAGAAGGGCCCCGAATGGTTCGCCGCGCAGGGCAAGCCCGGCCATCAGGGAATTCGCTCGTGGTCGGTTTCCGGACATGTGAAGGAGCCGGGCGTCAAGCTGGCCCCGGCCGGCGTCACCGTGCGAGAACTGATCGAGGACTATTGCGGCGGCATGGCAGACGGGCATGAATTCAAGGCCTATCTGCCAGGTGGAGCCTCGGGCGGCATCCTGCCGGCCTCGATGGGCGACATTGAACTCGATTTCGGCGGCGAACTCGCCAAGCAGGGCGCCTTTGTCGGGTCACATGCGGTGGTCGTGCTTTCGCAAGCCGACAACATCAGGGAGGTGACCCTCAATCTCATGAATTTCTTCAAACATGAGAGTTGCGGGAAATGCACGCCGTGCCGGGAAGGAACCGAAAAGCTGGTGACGCTCTTGAAAGAGAAGGGCGTGCCGAATGAGACGGCGATGCGCGACCTTGAAACCGTGATGCGCGATTCCTCCATTTGCGGTCTCGGCCAGGCGGCGCCCAATCCGGTCAATCACCTTTTGACGCATTTTAGGGATGATCTTTGAAATGGCAGATGGCGTCATATTCACCCTCGACGGCAAAACGGTCACAGCCGCTGACGACGAGACGATTTGGGACGTTGCAAAGCGCGAAGGCACCAGGATCCCGCATCTGTGCCATGTCGACATGCCCGGCTATCGGCCAGACGGCAATTGCCGCGCCTGCATGGTCGATGTCGAGGGCGAACGGGTGCTTGCCGCTTCCTGTATCCGCAAGCCTTCCGCCGGAATGGTGGTGAAGACGGATACCGAACGGGCTACGAAATCGCGCCAGATGGTGTTCGAGCTTCTCGCCAGCAACATGCGGCCGATGGCCGACGGTCCGGATCAGCAGTCGATGTTCTGGCAGTGGGCTGGTTCGATGGGCATTTCAGGCAGTCGCTACAGCTCAAAATTCGCCACGGATGATGTCCGGCCAGAATTCGACATCACCAACCCCGCCATTGCCGTCAATCTCGATTCCTGCATCACTTGCGGCGCCTGTGTCCGGGCCTGCCGCGAGGTCCAGGTCAACGATGTGATTGGCATGGTCGAGCGCGGCAATCACTCGCTTCCCGTCTTCGACATGCACGATCCGATGGGCCTGTCGACCTGTGTCACCTGCGGTGAATGCGTGCAGGCCTGCCCGACCGGCGCGCTCTACGAAAAGTCACTGATGGATAGCGCAGGCAAGACCCGGGTCATCCAGCAATTCGACAAGGTCGTCGACACGCTGTGCCCGTTCTGTGGCGTCGGTTGCCAGACCAGCGTTGCCGTCAAGGACAACAGGATCGTTCAGGTCGATGGCCGCAATGGCTATGCCAACGAGAACCGGCTCTGCGTCAAGGGTCGTTTCGGCTTCGATTATGCGATGTCGCCTGAACGGCTGACCAAGCCGCTGATCCGCCGCGACGATGCGCCGAAGTCGGGTGATGCCGATATGCGCGGCGTCGATCCGCTAACCGTTTTTCGCGAGGCTACCTGGAAAGAAGCGCTTGCGCGCGCCGCCGGCGGGCTGAAGTCAATCCTTAGGGATCATGGCGGGCAGGCGCTGGCCGGTTTCGGTTCGGCGAAAGGCTCCAACGAAGAGGCCTATCTGTTCCAGAAGCTGGTGCGCCAGGGTTTTGGCACCAACAATGTCGATCATTGCACCCGGCTCTGCCACGCATCTTCGGTGGCGGCGCTGATGGAAGGCGTCGGTTCGGGTGCGGTTTCGGCGCCCTTCAACGACGCGCTGAAGGCCGAATGCATCATCGTCATCGGCGCACGGCCGACCACCAACCATCCGGTCGCCGCGACCTATTTCAAGCAGGCGGCCAAGCGCGGCGCCAAGCTGATCGTCATCGACCCGCGCGGCCAGGACCTGATGCGCCATGCCTCGCATTCGCTGCAATTCAAGGCCGGCAGCGACGTCGCCATGCTGAACGCGCTGATCCACGTCATCGTCGAGGAAAAGCTCTACGACGAGCAGTATATCCAGGCCAACGCTTCCGGTTTCGAGGCCCTGAAGGCCAAGGTGAAGGATTTTTCGCCCGAGGCGATGGCCGAGGTCTGCGGCATCGAGGCGAGCGTGCTGCGCGACGTCGCCCGCACCTACGCGACCGCCGAGCGGTCGATCATCTTTTGGGGCATGGGCATTTCCCAGCACACACACGGTACCGATAATGCGCGCTGCCTGATTGCTCTGGCGCTGATCACCGGGCATGTCGGCCGGCCGGGAACAGGCCTGCACCCGCTGCGCGGCCAGAACAACGTGCAGGGCGCATCCGATGCCGGGCTTATCCCGATGTATTTCCCCGACTATAAATCGGTCGAGAACATCGACATCCGCGGCGCATATGAGAATTTTTGGGGCCAGACGCTGGACCCGAAACGGGGCCTGACGGTCGTCGAAATCATCGACGCCATCCATGAAGGCGAAATCAAGGGCATGTACATAATGGGCGAGAACCCGGCCATGTCCGATCCGGACCAGACGCATGCCCGGCAAGCACTGGCCATGCTCGACCATCTCGTGGTGCAGGACATCTTCCTGACCGAGACCGCCTGGCATGCAGATGTGGTGCTGCCGGCCTCGGCGCATGCCGAAAAGCTCGGCACATACACCAACACCAACCGGCAGGTGCAGATTGGGCGTCCAGCACTCGAACTGCCAGGCGAAGCGCGTCAGGACTGGGAACTGATAGTCGAACTGGCGAGGCGCATCGGTCTGGACTGGAATTACGGCCATGTCTCGGATGTTTATGCCGAGATGGCCAGCGTCATGCCTTCGCTCAAGCACATCTCCTGGGACCGCGTCGAGCGCGAAGGTTCCGTTGTCTATCCGGCCGACGGCCCCGACAAGCCTGGCAATGAGATCATCTTCTCATCCGGATTCCCGACCGCGGACGGACGCGGCCGCATCGTGCCGGCCGATTTGCTACCGCCTGACGAAGTGCCCGATGAAGAGTTTCCACTGGTGCTCACCACCGGCCGCCTGCTCGAGCATTGGCACACCGGCTCCATGACCCGCCGGGCGGGCGTGCTGGACGCGATCGAGCCACACGGCATCGCTGCGATGAACCCTTATGAGATCAAGCGGCACGGCCTGCGCCAAGGGGAAATGATTGCGGTCGAGACCCGGCGCGGGACGGTGGACGCCATCCTCCGGGCCGACCGCGAGGTCGCCGACGGCACGGTGTTCATGCCGTTCTGCTTCAACGAAAGTCCGGCCAACATGCTCACCAACCCGATGCTGGACCCCTACGGCAAGATCCCGGAGTTCAAATACTGCGCCGCGCGAATTGCGCCGGCGGCGAAGGCCGAAGCTGCCGAATGAACCAGTACCCGCAATCTGCACGCATAGGTTGCTGAACGTGCTGTAGGTCGAATTGCGTCATCCCTCGAAACGTCCATGCAGCCTAAAGATGCATGCGGCCCTGCCAATGGGATTGCCCAATTGAAAGATCCACCCGTCATGTCCGGGACGCCCATTCATTCTCCGACGCCATCCCGAACGGGCTTCTAACGCACAGCGATGCGCTGGCCGGTGTCATCGAAAAGATGCAGATGGCTGGTATCGAACTTCAGATCCACCGTGTCGCCTGAAGCCACCGGATATTGTCCGGCGACAACCGCAAGCATGGTCTGGCCGCCGCTTGTCCTGGTGTGGACGATTGTCTCGGAGCCGAGGGCTTCGACAAGCGCGACGCGTGCCGCAATGTCGCCCTTGCCGGCGTCGGCGAGGCTGATGTGATGCGGCCGCAGCCCGAGCGTCACGTCGCCATTGGCCGCGCTGACGTTCCCGTCGATCTCGAATCCAGCTGAACCGTCCAGCGTGAGGCTTGACCGGCCAGTGCCTCCGGGTGCCACCTTTACCGGCAGGAAGTTCATACGCGGTGCACCAATGAAACCGGCGACGAACAGATTGGCCGGATGGTTGTAGAGGTCGAGCGGCGTGCCAATCTGCTCGATGCGGCCGGCGCGCAGCACGACGATGCGGTCGGCAAGCGTCATCGCCTCGATCTGGTCGTGCGTGACATAGACCATAGTCGCCGACAGTCGCTCGTGCAGCGCGGCCAGTTCGGCGCGTGTCGAGATGCGCAGCTCGGCGTCGAGATTGGACAGCGGCTCGTCAAGCAGGAAAGCGGTGGGATTGCGCACGATGGCGCGGCCGATCGCGACGCGCTGGCGCTGGCCGCCGGAGAGCTGGCCGGGGCGCCGGTCGAGATACGGCGCGATTTCCAGCATCCGCGCGGCTTCGGCGATGCGCGCATCGATTTCGGCGCGCGCCATACGGGCGTTCTCCAGTCCGAAGGCCAGGTTCTGGCGCACGCTCATATGCGGGTAAAGCGCGTAGGATTGGAACACCATCGCCAATCCCCTGTCGGCGGCCGGAACGGTGGTCACGTCCTTGCCGTCGATCGCGATGGAGCCGCCTGTCGGCCGATCAAGCCCGGCGATGAGCCGCAGCAGCGTGGACTTGCCGCAGCCGGAGGGGCCGACGAAGACGATCAGCTCACCGTCAAGGATGTCGAGATTGATGTCGTGCAGCACGCCGACCTTGCCAAAAGCCCTCGATACGCCGGTGAGTGTGATCTGGCTCATGGTAGCCTCTATTTCAGACCGGAGCCGGCAATGCCGGTGGTGATGAAGCGCTGAAGGAATATGAACACCAGCACGACCGGGATCATGGTGACGACAGTCATGGCCAGGATGTAATGCCATTGCACATTGAGTTGGCCGGCATAGGTGTTGAGACCAACCTGCAGCGTATAGACCTCCTTGCGCGACAACACGATCAGTGGCCAGAGGAAGTCGTTCCAGCGCCAGACCACGGAAAAGATCGCCAATACCGCCAGCGCGGGGGCGGTCAGCGGCAGGATGATGCGCCAGTAGATCTGCCATTCGGACGCCTTGTCCATGCGCGCTGCCTCGATCAGCTCGTCGGGTATCGTCAGCATGTACTGGCGTAGCATGAAGACGCCCGTGGGCGTCGCCACTGTGGGCAGGATCACGCCCCATAGCGAATTGAACAGTCCCATTGCCGAGATGACCGAATAGAGCGGCACCAGAATGACGGAAAGCGGCACCATCAGCGTCGCGACGATGAGCATCATCACAGCCGAACGTCCCCGAAAATTGTACTTCGACAGTGCGAACGCGGCCATCGAATTGGTCAGGAGCGTAATCAGGGTGGCGACCACGGTGACGAAGACCGAGTTGCGTAGATAGAGGAAGAAGTCAAAGGCGAGGAAAGGCTGGACGTAATTGTCGAGCGCGAAGGCGATGCTACGCTTGGGCGTACGGTTCCGGATGTTGACGCGTATGATCGCGCCCGGGTTGGCGGGATCGACCATCTGCGCGATGGTGCCGAGGCGGCGCACTTCGGCGAGCACGCGCACGCTGCCGTCGTCATTGCGCACTTCGAATAGCTGCAGCGGCTCCTCGTACCCCTCCACGATAGCTTCGGCGGTGACATAGGGCAAAACAGTCGGGGGGAACTCCGCCAGCGCGGCAGGCGTCTTGAACGAGGAGTTGACCAGCCAGAGCGCCGGGCCGAACATGACAATCAGCCCGCCGATCAGCCAGAACCAGGTGAAAACGTCGGTCCAGTGCCAGCTGGCGCCGCCGCGCCGGCGAAACAGAAATTCCGCAACCCTGCTCATCGCATTTTGCCCCGCTGCTCGTTGCGCCTGGCGATGCCCAGCTGGATCAAGGTCAGCACGACCAGCACCGCTCCCATGAGGATCGAGGCCGCGGAGGCGAGCCCCGGATTGCGCAGCATCGAGGCGAAGCCGACCTCGTAGATGTACTGCGTGAGGAACAGCGTGCTGGTCCCGGGACCGCCGCCGGTCAGCACATAGACCTCGTCGAATATCTGCACGGCGCGGATGAGTGTCAGCACCAGCACGACCAGGAGGTTGGGCGCCAGCAAGGGCAGCGTTATGCGCCAGAAGACGCGCAAGGGCCGGGTGCCGTCCATCTCGGCGGCCTCATAGAGGTCTTTCGGAATGGCCTGAAGGCCGGCGAGAAGGATCAGCGAATAGAAGCCGACATGGGCCCAGACCGACACCATGATCGTCGCGGTGAAGGCCCAGCTGCGCTCCACCAGCCAGTTGACCGGGGTTCCGCCCGCCTCGAACACCATCAGGTTGAGCAATCCCTGCCGCTGCAGGATCCAGCGCCAGATGAGACCGACCACGACCGGCGACAAAAGGACAGGGAAGAAGAATACGGCGCGCCAGAAACTGCGCGCACGCAACTCACGGTTGAGCACAAGTGCGGTGACAAGCGCCACGGCGACCATCATCGCCACTTGCAGCACGACGAAGACCAGGGTGTTCCAGACAGCGATCCAGAACAGGTCCTCGGTGCAGCTCTTCGGATCGAGATAGCTGCCGCAACTGAACAGCCGCCCATACTGATCGGCGCCGACGAAGGTGCGGTCGCCCAGGAACAGCGCCCCGCCACCGGTCATCGAATAGAGGATGTTGATGACCAGCGGAAACAGCACGAAAATGCCGAACACCAGCATGTTCGGCGCCAGGAAGAACACGGCCATGCCATTGCTGCCGGTGCGCCGCTGCAACATGCGCAGTGGCGCATCGAACAAATTCGCAAGCCAGCCGACCGGCGCCAGGATCATGGCGCCGGCGCGGGTTGCTATGCCGTTTCGGACGTCTGCCATGACACTGCCGCGACGCTACTTCGAGGCCTCGGCCACCTGTGCCTTGATGTCCTCGTCGATGCGGGCGAAAGCTTCGTCGAGCTTCAGCTCGCCGGCCATGACCTGACTGATGCGGGTCACCAGCGCGCCATAAACCGGAGTTCCCCATTTCCATGCCGGCAGGGCGGCGGCATTCGGCGCGATCTTGCCCGATGCCTTCAGGAAGGCTTCGAGTGACGCCTTGACGTTCTCGTCATCGGTCTTGTAATCGATCTTGCCGGCGAGAACGCCCTTGTGTGCGGGCAGGAACAGGGTGCGCTCGGTGAATTCGCGCACGATGTCCTCGCGGCCCAGGAAGTCCATCACCTTGCCGACTTCAGACGCGGTCTTCGTGTATTTGATGGCGACCAGCGCGGCGCCGCCCGGCATGCCGGTGCAGGCGGCGGTGCCGCACGGCGAGCCCGTCGCCACCCAGTCGAAGTTCTTACCGATCTTGCTGGCCAGGTTGGCAACCTGCCAACTGCCCGAATAGTAGTAGGCAATCTGCCCATTTATGAAGTCGTCGGCCCCCGCGCGATAGGTCGTGCCTGACGCCGACACCCAGATTTCCTTGTTCATGCGGCCGTCGGCAACCCAATTGACCAGTTTCTCGGCGAAAGCTTTCGTGCCCGCGTCGATCGGCGCCGGCAGTCGATCACCGCCGATGTAGTTGGCGCCATAAGAGATGTTCGCCGCCGAGATACGATGGCCGCTGCGATCGATGGCAAAGGCTGCGTTGAGCTGCTGGCTCTGCTGCACCTTGCCGGCGGCATCGATCCACTCGTCCCAGGTTGCGGTGTCGGCCGGGATCGGCACGCCGGCCTGTTCGAAAAGCGTCTTGTTGACGAAGCTGCCGGTCAGCGTGATCTGGGTCATGAAGCCCGGAATGATCTTGGAACCGTCAGGGCGCATCCAGTCGAACTGGTCGCCGAAATTCGTCTGCCAGTATGCTGGATCGGCAATCACGGGCGTCAGGTCGAGCCAATGATCGGCGAGTTCCTTGATATTGGTGACGCGGGCGATATCGGGACCGCGTCCTGCCTCGAGTTCGACCGGAAGCTGCTCCTGGACAACCTTGTAGGCGACATTGTCGAGAATGACGTTGATGCCCGGATTGTCTTTCATGAAGCGGTTGAGCAGGTCCTGTATAACCTCGCCCTCGACGCCATCCGAGTACCACATCACGCGAACGTCGCCTGCGAACGCGGTCGACGACAGAAGGCCCGCCGAAAGGCCCAGGATTATCGAATTCATTCTCATGGTTCACTCCTCCGCTTTTGCGGTTTCCACCGCTTGATTGTCGCTGTCCGAGCTGCTTGTCGGCTCCTTTTGATCTGATCCTTACCTGATTGCGATGGCGTCGGCTGTGAAGAACGAGGCTTCGCCGCTGACCTGCCAGTCGGCCGGATCGATGACACGCTCCTCAGCCTCTATGCGGCCATCCGGATGGAACAGCACGTCGCCGTATTCCGGGTCATTGACATGCAGAAGGTCGTTTTTTCCGTGGCCGAGCGCGAGCTGAGAAAACCGCGCCTCGAATTCCTCCAGCGACCCGTATTGCCGGCGCCGGCCCAAGCGGATGATCCATGCGGCTTGGTGGCCCGGCACGCGCAGCTCGTTTCCAGCGGTCGGTCCGCGGCCGACCAGCTCGAAGGCGCTGTCGGCCTTCAGCATCGCGAACCCATCGCCGCCGCGCGCCGAAGCGATATGTTCCTTGACCCAAGCTTCATCGAACGCGCTCTGTGGGAACCAGGCATGGGTAAAGTCGGGCTGCTCGGCAGCGCAGCTGAACAGCACAACTGCCAGATCGCGGTATTGATGCACGCGCGGCAGAGTTCCGGAGCCGCCCCAGTAGGACGGCCGGCCATAGCCCGAATGAATTGTCTCGCCGGGATGGTTGATCCATATCTGCGCGTCGGGATTGCCGCCGAGGCGCAGGTGCAGCACCGTTTCCTGATAACCCCATTCGTTCCAGCGATAGGCTGCTGCGCTTCCCATGGCGAAATCGCGGGTCTTGTAGTGGTAGAGCTTGGCGATCCGGTTCAGGCCCTGCGCGAAGCACCATTCCTGCGCGTCGTCGCCCGCCATGCAAGCGATGCCGGTCAGCTCTTGCGGGACGTGGAGGCCATGGTCGCGCAGGCAGAGTGCAAGCTGCGGCAGGGCGTGGAAGCGCATGCCATAGAAACCCTTGCCCCACAGCATGCGTGCAATGCCGGAAAGTTCCAGTGAACGGGCGGCGCGCAGCGTGTGTTCGTAGGAGCGGCCCTGCGCGCCGGTAAGCATGCCCTGCTGAGCCGAGCGGGCGACGATCTCGAGCAGGCGGTTGATCGCAGCCCCGGCGCGCCGGCGGACGTCAGCGTCTGGCCCAAGCGCATATAGGATCGTCAACCCCTTGAGATCGATCGGGAAATAAGGGGCGGAGTTGAATTCCGCCATTTCCCATGCCTCGAAATGATCGAGCCAGGCGCGCACCCGCGCAAGACCCACGGTCGACTGCTCCACGCCGGTGCGCCCCGAGCGGACAAAGCGGGCATCGGGCAAGAGATGGCCGCCGAGATAAGCCGCGGTGTGAAACAGAAGCGCATGGTTTTCGGAGAAGTACCACTGCACGTCGTTGCCCGGCTCATCCATCCAATAGCGGTAGTTGAGGATTGCCTCGTCAATGCGGTGACGGAGATCGACCGCGATCGCGTCGCCATAGGCACGACGGCACCAGAGCAGTGGAACCAGGATGAAATCGGCGCAGTCGTGGCAATCTTCGATCGCCGGCAGTGCAGCAGCAATGATGGCGTCGGTTTCGGCGCCGCCGCGGCCCGTCGCCAGCCGCGCCAGCGCCCGCACGGTATCGGCCTCGGCGAAGTTGGAGACCTGTTCCAGGGCTTCGCCGATCCTGTCGGCAAGGAGGGCAGGAGCGCGGCCCTGACGCGCCGCATGACAGATCTCCACGCCGAAGACCCGCCGGGCAACAAAGCCTGAATATGAAAGCGATACGGCAAAATGCCGGAAGTCGGCGGGAAGGTCCTCCGTGGCGGCAATCGTGATGCGTCTTGCCCCCGCTTCGATGCGGCGGCGGAAGATCACGGGCGCCTCGATCGACATGAAGTCGCCCTCGATCACGACAGCTACATCCACCGCAACCGGCAGCGCCACATCCGTCACCAGCGCCACTTCGCCGTCGGAATAAAATGGACGCTCGAAATGCATCGCGTCGAGAGCGGCTTCCATGGCCGCCGCGACGTCGCCTTTGACGGTCGTGGGCAAGACCTGTTCGGCAGCTGGGCCCCGGAGATAGTCGAGTTGGAAGAAATAGCGTGCGTCACGCTCGGCGAGATCGTCGAACCAGATGCTGATCTGGTTGGCGCCGGCGACGAGATCGACCTCGACATCCTGGGAAGCCTCGAGATTGCGCCCGTAGGGCGCCATCCGGCCGGCCTCTATCCCGTTGACGAACAAAACGGCGCCGCCGCAGGTGCGCAGCCGCAGCCGCGCCCGGCCGTCCGAGACTGCGTCGAGCACGGTACTTGCCCAGGTGGCGACCACGGTCGGGCGGAACCAGAAGCCCGACAGGTCGACGCGCGGCGAGCCGAACGGAAGCCAAACACGGTCCGGCTCGAACACGCCCTGCGGCGTGGGCCGTTTCCCGCGGCGTTCGGCGGCAAACTCGGTTCGGCAGGGATATTCGTGCGGGATGAAATTCTTGTGCTTGGTCAGGAAGAAGAAGGGATCCATCTCCCCTTGCATCGGCTGATCTGCAACATCGTAGCGCTGCTCAGACGTTGGGCCGACGAGCCAGTAAACGACGGGGCCGCCGAGCGCGAGCGGCCGGCGCAGCGCAAGATCATGCGTAATCGGTTCCACGGTGTTCATCGCAGCATCTCAACGGGCACGGGCGACACGTCGTTATAGGCCTGGTTCTCGCCCGTCATGCCCCAGACGAAGGCGTAGGGCCCGGTTCCGCTACCCATATGGATCGACCAGGCCGGCGAGATGACACAATCGCCATTGGCCACGATCAGATGGCGGGTATTGTCCGGCCGTCCCATCAGATGGACCACCCGGTCTTCCGCCGCGAGATCGAAATAGAGATAGGCTTCCATGCGCCGCTCATGCAGGTGAGGGGGCATGGTGTTCCAGACGCTTCCCGCAGCAAGATCCGTGATGCCCATCAGCAGCAGACAGGAAGGCGCGACTTCGGGATGAATGTACATGCGCAATGTCCGCTTGTTGGCGCGTCGCTCCTCGCCGAGTTCAAGCGGCTTCGCCTCGGATTTCGTGATCAGCCGATGCTTGATGTCTGCGCCGGCCGGAACCGAGTTCATATAGAACCAGGCGGGGTGCGCGGCGCTGTCGCTTTCGAGCGTCACTTGTTTAGCGCCGCGCCCGACATAGAGCACATCGCGGTTGGCGAGCGCAAAGCGCTGCTGGTCGACGCTCACCGTTCCTGCGCCGCCGAGATTGGCAATGCCCATCTCGCGCGCGGTGAACAGATGCGGCGTGCCGACGTCCGCGCCATCGCCGAAACTCAGCTTCTCTCCGGTTGGGCACGCGCCGCCGACGATCATGCGGTCGACATGGGTGTAAGCGAAGGCGATGCGGCCGGGCTCGAACAGCCGCTCCACCAGAAACTCGGCGCGTAGCCGCTCCGTCCCGTAGCCATCGATGTCGCCCGGACCGGCGCCGAAGAGAACGCGCATCGTCATGCCGCCGCCTCGGCAGCTTCGGCATGGATCATCCCCTCGGTGAGGCAGAGGATCGCCAGGGCCTGGCCGTAGCCGGTAGGCTGGATCGGGATGTCGCGGTAGAATTGGAGATCATGGCCCATGCGGGTGCCATAGGAAACGTTTCCGAGCACGCCGTTCTCGTCGATGCTGGCCAGCACCGCGTCGAGTGCGCGCCGGCCCGCCGGACCGCACGCCTTGGGCCCGACGCCTAGGCGCGCAGCTTTCATGAGACCATAGCCGATGCCGGCGGTGGCCGACATCTCCTCATAGGAGGTCGGGTCATCGAGCAAAGTGTGCCATGCTCCCGATGGCGCCTGCAGGCGCACCAGCGCGTCGATCTGCGCTTCCAGCAGGCCAAGCAGATAGGCTTCGACTGGCTTGCCGACACCGCCATTTTCGATCAGGTCGAGGATGCCGACTGTGATCCAGGCGTTGCCGCGGGCCCAGAGAGCGCGGGCAAAATTATGCCGGCCGGCAAATGTCCAGCCATGGAACCACAAGCCCGTTTTCGGGTCGGCGAGATAGCGAGCATGGACGAGGAACTGGCGAACAGCCTCGTCGATGCAGGATTGCCGGCCGGCGGCGCGTCCGTGGAAAGCGAGGAACAGGCCAGCCATGAATAGCGTGTCGTCCCACAATTCGTCGTCGTTGATCTTGTCTGAGACATTGTGCTGGAACCCGCCCTCGGGCGTGCGAGGCATGTGGCGAAGCAGCCTTTCGGCCCATTGGCCGAGAGGCGTTTCCCAGCGCGGATCGCGGGTCTCGCGCCAGAGCAATGCCAGCGCCATCATCGGAGCGGTGGTGTTGATGTTCATCGGCGGCGGGCCCGCCCTTAAATGGCGCTCGTACCAGTCTTCGATTGTCTTCAGAAGCTTCGGGTCGCGATTGTGCCGCCAGAGGCAAACGAGGCCGTAGAGCCCCACACCCTGCGGCCATTCCCAGGAATCGAAGCTGATGTAGTCGCCGGCCGTGCCGTCGAGGTTGGGCTCGTCGAAACGGCCGTCATGGCGCAGGCCAGTCATGCCGCGCACGAGCAGGTCGAGCTTTGAGCGCATATCTCTCATGGACGACGCCACCACTCCTCCCAAGTTTGCGCGATGTCGGGTAAATGGGTGCCACAAGTTTTTTTATTGCGCAATCTGAAATTTTTTTGCAGCATGCAGATCTGGTGAGGAAATAGCCGATGGTCGTGAATGTCGAAAGCGGGAAGCGCGGCACGCCCAGCCGGCGCGTGCGGCTCGAAGACGTCGCCGCGCGCTGTGGCGTTTCCGTCAGCACGGCGTCGCGGGCGCTTGCCGGCGGCAAGGGCGTGCGCGGCGATCTTCGGTCGACGATCATCGAAACCGCCAGGAAGCTGAATTACACGATCCCCACTTCGATCGCCGGCCGCAAGGCGATCCTCGCCGCAAGCAACGCTGCCATGATCGACTATGGCCGCAACCAGTTCACCTTCTATGTGCTCGACGGACTGAACGAGCGTGCAAAAACTCTCGGTGTCGAGCTGGTGCCGCGCTCGATCGCCGACGCCGATGATCAGATCGCGCTGCTCGATGATGCCAGGCAAGACAAGAGCGTCGTCGGCTGCCTGTTTCTGACGCTTGACGACGAGGCGGTGCTGACGCTGACCGGCGGTTTCGGCAAGCCGATCGTGCTCATAAACGGCGACGACCCGGCGATGCACCATTCGAGTCTGACGCCATGCAACCGCTCGGCGGCGCATCTCGCGACGCAGCACCTGCTCGACCTCGGCCACCGGCGCATCCTGTTCCTGATGCGGCGCGGGCGGCGCACGATCGAGCGTCGCTTCGAGGGCTGGCAGGACGCATTGCGAGAGCGCGGCCTGGCGGCCGGCGACCTGGCTGTGGAGGTGGCGGATTGGCTGCCGGAGCTTGCGGCCGAAGCGATTGCGCGGCGCATCGAGGCGCGTGGCCTTGACTTCACAGCTGTGCTCGCCGCGGGCGACAGCCTCGCTATCGGCGCGATGATGGCGATCCGTAAGTCGGGTTACGAGGTGCCTGCCGACGTGTCGGTCATGGGCATGGACGACCTTCCGCAGGCGGCTTTCCAAAACCCGCCCCTCACGACAATGCATATCCCGATGCGCGAGATCGGCGCGGCGTCGCTCGACCTCCTGCTCGCCGATCTCGGCGGGGACATGCCGCCGCGGCGCATCGAATTCGCCTGCCATATCGTGCAACGCCAGTCGACCGGCCCGGTTCACGCCTGAGACGTGTGGTTCACACCGCTGTCCGGGCCAAGCCATCGCTACATCGATGGGGTCACGTTCGAACCGTATTCGAAGCGGCCGTAACCTCCGCCGAAGAAAAGCAGAGGTTCGCCGTCTCGCAAGCTCGCGGCGGTTACGCGGGCAACGACGATCACATGGTCGCCGCCCTCATGACCGGAGATCCGCACGCATTCGAACCGCGACAGGCAGCCACCCAGCAGCGGCACGCCGGCATCGTTCAGGTCGTGCGGGAGGCCGTCGAAGGCTTGACCGAGGCGAGCGAAGCGCTGGCTTAGCTCGATCTGCTCCGCGCCCAGAACATGAACCGCGAAATGCTTGCAACCTGCGAAGGCGGCAAAGCGCCTGGAATGCCGGCCGATCGACCAGAGCACGATCGGCGGGTCGAGGGACACCGATGCAAAGCTGTTCGCGGTGATGCCGACGGGACCATCAGGCGTCATCGTGGTGACGACGGTGATACCGGTCGCAAACCGGCCGAGCGCGTCGCGGAACTCGCGCTTGTGGTCGGGGCCGGGCACGAAGCTTTTCATCGGTTGCTGCTCGGGGTCGAGGAAGTGGTACATCAGGCGCCCCCCTGGCCAAGGGCTGCGGTGGAAGCTTCAATCTCGTTGAGGCGCATTCGCAGCATCGTCATCGCAGATCCCCGGTTCCGAGCGGAGTCGCCGGGGTGATTTCCGGCACCCGGCCATAGGCATGCGGCAGCGAGCAGGTGCTGATGTTCGGCAGCACGCGCTTGCCGAAGGACAAGGCCTCGTCGAGATGCGGATAGCCGGAGAAGATGAAGGCGCGGATGCCCATTTTCCGGTATTCCTCGATCTCGCACATGACTTGGTCGGTCGAGCCGACGATCGCGGCGCCGCAACCGGAGCGTGCGCGGCCCACGCCGGTCCACAGATGCCGCTCGACATAGCCGTGCGCGTCGGCGCCGGCGCGGTTGTTTGCCTGGTGCGCGACGCCCAGGGATGTCGCGTCCAGTGCGCGGGAGCGGATAACTCTGCCCTGCTCGTCGTCGAGTTTCGAAACCAGCTCCTCAGCATAGTCGCGGGCTTCGGCTTCGGTGTCGCGCACAATCACGTGGACGCGCAGGCCATAGTCCAATGTGCGGCCATGGGCGGCTGCACGCTCGTGAACATCACGCATTCGTTGCGCCAACACGTCCTTCGCCTCCGGCCACATCAGATACACGTCACACTGCGCACCGCAGAGTTCGAGCGCGTCGGGCGAATAGCCGCCGAAATAGAGTAGCGGCCCGCCATTCTGTTGGTAGGGCTTTGCGGGGTCGGCGGTTACTTTCTTGAACTGATAGACCTCGCCCTGATGGTCGATTTCATCGCGCGTCCAGGCCTGACGCAGGATCTCGATAACCTCGCGCGAACGCTGATAGCGGAAGCGGCTGTCGGCGAGTTCGCCGGGAAAGTCGGAAGAGATGACGTTTACAGTCAATCTGCCCTTCAGCATGTGGTCGAGCGTTGCGAGCGTGCGCGCCAGCATGATCGGTTGCATTTCGCCGCAGCGCACCGCCGCGAGAAGGTTGATCGTCGAGGTTATCGGAGCGCAGCCCGCCACGAAGGACAGAGTATCCTGGCCAACCTGATAGGACGAGGGACACAGGATATTGCGAAAGCCCAGCCCTTCGGCTGACTTGACGATATCGGAGCAGTGCTCCCAACTCGACCGCAGCGCGCCATCCGGTACGCCGAGATAGCGGAAATCATCGGAACACAAAGCGGAAAACCACGACACTTCAGCAGAATCGAGATCTGCGGACGTCACCGGAACGACCGTCAATGCCGGCACTCCCTGGTTGTCAGAGACTGGATTTCCCTGTTGCATATCATTCGTGTTTGTGTAGATCAATAGTGTATCAATTTTGCGTTGGAGACAATGTGACCACCTCCAGAAACGCCTACGCGCTTCCGATGCATCAGCAGGTCAGCGAAATGCTGATCCGCGAGATCGCCGCCGGGCGGATGATCGAGGGCGAGAAGCTTCCGCCGGAGCGCGACATGGCTGCGGGCCTTGGAATAGCGGTCGGTACTTTGCGCAAGGCGCTCGGCGATCTCGAGCGCAAGGGCTTGCTCAGTCGCATCCAGGGGTCCGGCAACTACGTACGGTCGCAACCCGACGTGGCCAGTGTCTATTCCATGTTCCGGCTGGAACTCCTGGAGGGAGGCGGGCTGCCGACGGCGCGCGTTCTGTCAGTCGATCGGCTGGCGAAACCGACGGACCTGCCGGTGTTCGGGTCGAGCAGCGAGGCCCACAGAATAAGACGGCTGCGGAGCCTCGGCGGCAAGCCGGCGGCGCTGGAGGAGATCTGGCTCGACAGTTCCCGTGCGGAGACGGTTGCTATCGGAGAACTGTCGGATTCGCTCTATCTCTACTATCGCAAGGCGCTCGGCATCTGGATCTTGCGTGCAGAGGACCGCGTCGGGGTCGGTCAGGTGCCGGGATGGGCGGTGCCTGAATTCGGCCTCGCGCCGGGCGCCGCCGCCGGCTTCATCGAGCGTACCGGCTGGATGCAGGACGGCGCCAGCGCGGAGTTTTCCAGGACCTGGTTTGATCATCGTGTCGCACGCTACGTCGCGCGGCTGCGATAAGGAACGGATATGGCGAAGCACATCTCCTACGGCATCATCGGCTGCGGCATGATGGGGCAGGAGCATCTTCGCAATATCGCGCTGCTGCCCGATGTCGGCGTCGCGGCGGTCTTCGAGCCCGATGCGACGATGCGCGCACGCGCGGCAGACTTTGCCCCGCAAGCGTCGATCGCCGACTCGGTCGCGGAGGTGGCGGCCGATCCGCGCGTCGACTGCTTGCTCATCGCCAGTCCGAACTATGTGCATTTCGCGCAACTCAAGGAAATCGCTGCTATCCGTGCGCTGCCCATCCTGGTCGAGAAGCCGCTTTTCACCGATCCGGTCGACGCAGCCGCGGTGAAGGCGTTCGCCGCGACCTATACCGCACCAGTCTGGGTCGCGATGGAATACCGCTATATGCCGCCGGTCGCTCGATTCATCGAGCAGGCGCAGGCCGCCACCGGCGGCATCCGGATGCTGACAATCCGCGAACATCGCTATCCGTTCCTGGACAAGGTGGCCCACTGGAACCGCTTCAACCGTCGATCGGGAGGCACCTTCGTCGAAAAATGCTGCCATTTCTTCGATCTCATGCGGCTGATCCTGAAATCGGAACCGGTAAGGATCATGGCGTCGGCCGGACAGGAAGTGAACCATCTCAACGAAAATTATGATGGCGAAACACCCGATATCTGGGATTGCGGCTACGTGCTGGTCGATTTCGCCAGCGGCGCGCGCGCCATGCTGGAACTATGCATGTATGCCGAGGGCAGCCGCTATCAGGAGGAGATCAGCGCCGTTGGTGCGCGAGGTAAAGTTGAATGCCTGGTGCCGGGTCCCGGCCGCTTCTGGCCAGCTCATCTCGGCGCGGCGCCGACGCCGCAGCTGATCGTCAGCCCGCGCTCTCCGCAGGGACCGTACACGGTCGAGATCCCGGTAGACCCACAATTGTTGACGGCCGGTGATCACAACGGCTCGACTTTCTATCAGCATCAGCGGTTCTGCGCCGCCCTGCGAGGCGAGGGGCCGGTTGAGGCGACGCTGGATGATGGCTGGAAAGCTGTCGTCATGGGTATGGCCGCACAATTGTCGGCAAACCAGGGCGCGGTCATTTCCAACCCACTCGATGCCTGCGAGAGCGCTCAGTGTGGCTGATGGTAGCCCCCGCTGCCGCCCGCCACAGGGTAATCGATGCGCTAACCGGGGTTCTCTAGGCGCTTTGTCTTGCGCCACTCCTCGTACTCCCCGCGGGCATCGTCATGCAGCGGATAGTAGCGTTGCAACGGCCCGCCCTCCATTAGTTTCACTCGCGAGAACTCCTCCCAATCGTGGTGCTTCTGTGATTCTTCGATCACCTTTGCGGCCATTGCGACGGGAAGCACCACGACCCCGTCGTCGTCGGCGACGATGATGTCACCGGGGATCACCGTGACACCGCCGCAGGCAATCGGAACATTGACGGCATTGGGATAGATGCTGGTCTGCACATGATAGTTCGGCGTCCAGCCGCGCAGCCATAGAGCCAGATTGAGCTTTTCGACATTAGGCCGGTCGCGCATGCAACCATCGATGACGATGCCCGCGCCGCCCCTGCCTTTGAAATACGTCGACATCATATCGCCGAAGACGCCCGAGCTCATGTCGCCGCGCGCGTCGACCACGACCACATCACCCTCTTGTACGTGATAAAGCACGTGCCGATGCAGCTGCGTCTCCGGATCGGCATATTCTCCCTCGGTGAACAGGTCCGGCCGCTGTGGCATGAACTGCAGCGTCAGCGCCGGCCCGACGATCGACTTGCCGTGGTTCTGCGCCACCGGTCCCACCATGTGCGGATTGCGAAAACCCATGTGGCCAAGCGTGCCGGCAACCGTCGCGGCGCCGATCTCCCTTAGCGCATCGATCAGGTCTTTTGGCGGCCGGGTGATGTCGGGAGCATGTGTCATGGTGGACTCCGGTTGAAAGGCAATTACCAGTTCGTAACAGAACCGTCGCGGCGCTTGAGGTGAGGCGCTTCCCAAAAACGAAAGCTCGCCGCCTGGATCGCTTCCTCGTTGACCTCGACGCCGAGCCCGGGCAGATCGACGACCGGATAGTCGGTCCCGTCGAGCCGTGGTTGCACGGGGAAGAAGTCGGAATTGTCGAAGCCCAGCTTTGTTTCGGGCTCCCTGGTCTCGAGCCACGCGAAGTTGGGTACCGCGGCGGCGAGATGCACGGTCGCGGCCGTGCACACCGGACCAAGGGGATTGTGCGGCATCAGGTCCACATAGTGCGCCTCGCTCCAGCCCGCGACTTTCATCGCCTCGGTAAGCCCGCCAACATTGCAAACATCGAGCCGGTTGAACTGGTGGATGCCGCGCTCGATGTAGGGCAGGAACTGCCACTTGCTGGCAAATTCCTCGCCGATGGCAAAGGGGATGTCGGTCATCGTGCGCAGGGATTCGTAGGCCTCCGGTGTCTCGTCCCGTATCGGCTCCTCGATGAAATCAAGCACGCCGCGGCCGAGCTTGTTGCAGAAGCTCGCCGCCTCGGCCACCGACAGCCGATGATGATAGTCGATGCCGAGGACGACGTCGTCGCCCAGCGCCTCGCGCGCCCTGTTAAGCAGACTCGCGGTCGCGCCGATCGACTGGCGCGGCTCGAAGATGTCGCTGCTGTTTTGCCCGGCGGGGAAGAAGCGGATCGCCTGCCACCCCTGTGCGCGCAGCTCGCGGGCTCGTTCGATGGCAGCGTCATCTTCGGCCTCGTCTCCGGTCGAGGCGAAGGTGGGGATGCGGTGGCGCTGCTTGCCGCCCAGCAACTCGTAGACCGGCACTCCCAGCGCCTTGCCCTTGATGTCGTGAAGGGCGATGTCGATGGCGGAAATCGCCGCCTGCAGAACTCGTCCGCCTTCGAAGTACTGGCTGCGATAAACCTCCTGCCAGATCCGGCCAATCTGCATCGGGTCGCAGCCGATGAGAAACTCGCGATAGTGCTCGACCGCGCCGGCCACCGCTTTCTCGCGACCGCTCAAGCCGCTCTCACCCCAGCCGAAGATGCCTTGGTCGGTCTCGACCTTGACGAGCATCTGGTTGCGCGTTCCTACCCACACTGGATAGGGCTTGATCGCGGTGATCTTAAGCTTCGTAGTCATCCACGCCAGGTTCCAAACGCATCTGCCCCGTCTCAGTTGGCGCCCTGTCTCAGTTCGCCTTGAGGGCCATTTCGGTTTCGCCGTCGAACAGATGCATCCGCTCCTGGTCGAACTCGAGCCAGATCTGTTCATCGGGCGCGACGGCAATGTTCGGCGGCACGCTGACGTTGACGATGGCGCCGGACAGGAACGCCTGCACGAAGGTGACATCTCCGGTCGGCTCCACCGTGTAGGCCTTGGCCGGAATGGCACCGGCGACCGCGCTCTTGCGCAGCTTGATCGTCGAGTGACGCGCGCCGAGCACGACTTTCCTGGTCGTTGCCCTTGCGACCTTCTGGGCGTTGCGCGGCGAGAGCTCAAAGCTCCAGCCCTCCGCGCTGGTCAACACAGAGTTGCCGTTCGCCGTCGATGCCTGCAGCGGAATAAGGCTCATCGCCGGGCTGCCTATGAAGCTGGCGACGAACATGTTGACGGGATGGGCAAAGACCTGCGCCGGTGAATCGTATTGCTGCAGGTAGCCGCCGTTCATCACCGCCATCTTGTCGGCCATGGTCACGGCTTCGAGCTGGTCGTGCGTCACATAGATGATCGTCGCCTTGAGGTCCTGGTGGAAGCGCTTGATCTCCGACCGCATCTGCACGCGCAGTTTGGCATCGAGGTTAGACAGCGGCTCGTCCATGAGGAACACGGCGGGGTCGCGAACAAGCGCTCGGCCCAGGGCCACCCGCTGCTGCTGCCCGCCCGAAAGTTCGCGCGGCTTGCGCTCGAGCAGGTGCTCCATGTCGAGCACTCGCGCCGCTTCCTTGACCTTCTTGTCGATCTCGTCCCTGGGCAGCTTGCGCATCTGCAGCGGGAACGCCAGGTTCTTGTAAACCGATTTCTGCGGATAGAGCGCGTAGTTCTGGAACACCATTGCGATGTCTCGGTCCTTGGGGTCGAGGTCGTTGACCACCCGGTCGCCGATGACGATGTCGCCCGATGTGATCGGGATCAGCCCCGCGACGAGATTGAGCGTGGTTGTCTTGCCGCAGCCTGAGGGGCCGACAAGCGCGACGAACTCGCCGTCATTGACCGTCAGCGACACGTCGTTGACGGCTTTGAAGCTGCCATAGGCCTTGACGAGTTCTTTGAGGACCACGTGGGCCATCGGCAACTCCCTAGTGCTTGACCGCGCCTTCTGTCAGGGCGCGTACGAAGTATCGTTGCAGGACGAGGAACAGCACCACGACGGGCACGCTCATCATAAAGCTGGCCGCCATCAGGCCCGGAAAGTCTGTCGTGTTTTCCGAGAAGAAGCGCTGGATGCCGACCGGCAGTGTCAACTGGTCGTTCTTGGTGAGGAAGGTGTAGGCGTAGATGTACTCGTTCCATGCGCCGATGAACGAATAGATCGCGGTGGCGATGATCCCCGGCGTCGAGAGCGGCATCACAATCAAGATGAAGGCCTGGAACCGCGTTGCCCCATCGATGCGCGCCGCCTGCTCGAGCTGCACCGGAATGTTGTCGTAAAAGCCCTTGAGCAACCAGATCGCCAGCGGCAGGCCGAAGGTGAGATAGGTGAGTATCAGCGAGCCATGCGTGTTCATCAAGCCGAGCAGGCGCATCAGGATGAACAGCGGCACGAGAAAGATCACCGCCGGGAACATGTTGCGCAGCAGCACGGCGAAGAACAGGAAGTTCCGGCCGGGGAAACTGAAACGCGAAAACGCGTAGGCCGCAGGGACGGCGACGATCACCGAGAGGATTGTCGTGACGGTCGACACGAAAAGGCTGTTCCAGAAGAAGCGGAGGAAGTCCTGGCCGACGCTGTTCTGGGGATCGAGCAGCTTCTCATAGCTGGCGAGAGTAGGTTCGTCCGGCCACCATTGCGGTGGGAATTGCATCGCCGCGAATCCGGACTTGATCGAGGTGATCAGCATCCAGATCATCGGCACCGCGGTGTAAAGCAGCATGAACGCGAGGAAGATACGCCCGGTCCACCGCCATCCGTCGACGCGCATCCGGCGACGGCCCAGGGCTAGCGGGGCTGTCTCGGCAGTCGTGCTCATGCGCTCCCCTCTTGCCGCTCGTTACCGCTTAGCGCACGGACGTAGAAGTAGCCGAGCGTCATCAGGGTGAGGAACAGGAGCACCGAATAGGCAGATGCCACGCCCCAGCGCTGCCGGCCGAAGGCGAGCTCATAAATGTGGGTGATCCAGATATGCGATGCGTTGGAGGGCCCGCCGCCGGTCATGATCCAGGGGATGATGAAGGAATTGAAGTTGGCCACCGCGAGCAGCAGGATCGTCACCGTCGAGACGTTGCGCAAGTGCGGGAAGGTGACGTGCCAGAAGCGCTGCCAGGCGCTGGCGCCGTCGACCTGCGCGGCGCGCAGCAACTGCTCGGGCACGGTCTGCAGGCCGGCCATCATCATGATCATGGCAAACGGGAACTCGCGCCAGATATTGACGACGATCAGGGAAGGCAGCACCGTGTTGACGCTGTCGATGAAATTCGGCGGTCGGTCGGCCAATCCGAGGCCGACCAGCACCGCACCGATGATCCCGAAGTCCGAATGATAGATCCACTTCCAGATATAGGAGGCGGCGACCGCGCTGATGACCCAGGGAATGATCAGGATGGCGCGCAGGACGCCGCGGCCGACAAATTCGCGGTGGAGCGCCAGCGCGGTGGCAAACCCCAGGACAAAGGCAATCAAGGTGGAGCCCAGCGTCCAGATCAGAGTGTTCCAGGTGACTCTCCAGAACACCTCGCTGGTGAGGATGGTCGTGTAGTTGTCCAAGCCTATGAAGGTCTTGTCGCGCAGTTGCAGGCCGGGCGGCGTCTTGAAGAACGACAGCTCGATCGTGTAGTAGATCGGATAGGCGATGACGATCAGCATCACCGCGATCGCAGGGAGCACGTACGCATAGTCGGCGCGATGCTCCCATATCTGGCGTAGCACGCCGGGCCTGCCGGATTGCAATCTTCGGCGAGCCTCGGCCTTCCCGGTCACGATCGTCACTGTGGCGCGCCCTTATTTCTTCCGAACGAACCGGATTTTTTCGGGACCGACCGGCTGAATCATCGGTGCAGCCGGTGAGGCTTGGACTAGAGTCCGCCCATCAGGTCTCTTACCCTCTTGGCCGCGTCGTCCGCTGCCTCGTCGACGGTCATCGCGCCGGTCAGGGCATTCTGCAGCATGTCCGGGACGATGATGTTCATGATCTCGGGGGCCTGCGGCAGCGCTGGGAACGGGATGCCATATGGCAGCATCGAGGTCGTGACATCGAGGAACTTGATGTTGTCCAGGCGTTCCTTCATCCATTTGGTCTTGAAGCCGTTAAGGTTGCCCGGGTTCGAGCCGGCATAGGCCATCTTCAGCGACCATTCAGGGCTCGTCCACATGCAGATGATAGCCTTTGCAGCCGGCTCGTCGACCTTGCCGCCCTCGACATATTCAGGCTTCAGGATGTGAATGTTCGAGCCGCCGAACACGACTGCGCGCTTGCCGTCGGGGCCAGTCGGAATCAGGCCGTAGCGCATGTTGTCGATGACGGTCTGCGCCTTGTCCTTGTCGGCCCCCGTCGCCTTCTTCTGCAGGTCGAGCATGACGTCATAGTCGGACGGGTGCGAGATCATCATGCCAAGCTGGCCGGCGAGGAACAGGGGCTGGTTATCGGCCTGCTGGTTGGTGAGCGCCGAAACCGGAACCGACTTGTCGCGAACATACATGTCGTACGAGGCTTGCAGCGCGGCCTTGCTCTGCGGGCTATCGAGGTTGACCTGCTCATAGGTCGGGTTGGCGGTGGCTTCGTCGAAGACGCCGCCGCCATAGGCCCACAGCTGCGGCATGAAGCGGTACGGCGTATTGCCGGCATTCTTGCGAGCCACGAGACCGTAACCGGCAATGCCGAGCTTGTCGTGGATCTGCTTGGAATATTTGATAACGTCGTCCCAGGTTGCCGGAGCCTTGTCCGGATCAAGGCCCGCACGCTTGAAGATGTCGGCGTTCCAGATGAACGCCATCGTCTCGTTATTGGTTGGAATGCCGTAGCTCACCCCCTCCCAGGTCACGGCCTTCATGGCGCCGGGCCAGTAGTCCTCGGTGGAATACCCGACATCCTCGGGTTTGAGCGGCTGCAGATAGCCCTTTGAGGCGAACTCGGTACCACCCAGGATCTGCAGGCGGACCGCCATCGGCGCTGCATTGCCCAGAAGCGCCGTCCGGAACTTGTCAAGCAGGTCGTTATAGGTGAGGGCCTGTTCCTCGAGCTGGATGTTCGGATAGGTCTTGCGGAAGGTCGCGAAGAAATCCTTGTAGTACTGGCGCAGGAGGTCGGGGTCGCCCTCGAACACGCCCTGATACCAGAAGGTCAGTCGCCCCTTGTAATCGAGCGGGGTGACCTTGGCGCAATCGGCCGCCGTGTCAAAATCCTGTGTGCCCGCAATGGAGCGCACATATTCCGGCGACCACTTGCTGAGGTCGACCGGCGGCGCTCCGAGCGCCGATGTGGACATCAGCGATGCCATCAAAGCAGTGGCGACAGTGCCGCGCAGGACCGCACTGCCGAGCGTAATCCTCGTCATAGGTATCCTCCCTGGTTCTCCATGCCGCCCTGCGCCGAGGCAAGGCGGTCTAGCTCGTTCGACCGCGGGACGCCTTTCTGTTCTATGTATCCCTTCGATCATTTTGTACGTTTTCAGATCGTGGATTGCCTGTCAACGCGCTGGATCGTACATTGTTTGTGAAAACCGTGTGTGATATCGGGCAGGGTATGTATTGATTAGGGGAGCCGGCCTTGGCCGAAGTAGATGATTTTAAAGCCATGCCACCTGTGGGCACTGATCCCATCGGGGCCTCCAGCGAGGGCGCCTCGCTTTATCAACTGATCAGGGAAGACATCATTGAGGGACGGCTCGCCGCCAACGAACGGCTTGTGGTCACCGATCTCGCCCGGCGTCACGGCACCTCGACCAACCCCGTGCGCGAGGCCCTGCAGCTCTTGCGCGGGGAGGGTTTTGTCACCTTTCTCCCCAATCGCGGGGCGCGCGTTCGACCCATAGATCAGGATTTTGTCCGGGATATCTATGAAATCGGTGTTCTGATCGAGCCGGCGCTGACGCGATGGTTTGTGAACATGGCGACCGGCGAGGACATCGCCGAACTCGAACGTCTCCAAGGGCTGATTGAAGAGAACAACTTTGCCGACACCTTCAGGCACAGTGAGCTTGATACCGCTTTCCACACTGTGATGTACCAGCGGCACTATAACCGCCATGCCGCCGAACTTTGGTGGAAGCATCGCGAAGTGCTGCGCGCCGTCAGCCGGCGTTTCAATTTCACGCTCGCGCGGCGTGCCGCGATCATTCGCGAGCACCGCGAACTCATCGCGCACGTAAAAGCGGGAGAAGCCGACAAGGCGGCCGAACTCGTTTCCCGCCATGTCGAGGGTTCCGGCCGGCATATTCTCGAACAGATGCGTGCGCGCAACGCCGCTCGGGCCGGATAGGAACGAAGATACAGTCTCGAAAATCGTTAGCCTGACCATTTCAGATAAAGGAATTGAGATGAAAATCACGAGCATTCGGCCGTGGCTGATCAAGTCCGATGCTTCTTATTGGGGTGAGTTCCTGTTCGTCGAAGTGACGACCGATGAGGGGGTGAATGGCTGGGGAGAGATCACAACCACTACAAGGCTCGCCAACCGCGCTCTCTGCACGATCCTGCGGCAGATCGGTGTCGCGGTGACCGGCGAGGATCCTGCGCGTATCGAGCATCTCTGGCACAAGATTTTTCGCAGCTTCACCTATATGGGCAGCCGCGGCGCCGCCGTCGAATGCGTGAGCGCCATTGATATTGCCCTCTGGGACATCCGCGGCAAAGTGCTCGGTAAGCCGATTTACGAGCTGCTGGGCGGACCGGTACGCGATGAAATCGCGCTCTACACCCATCCCAACCAGGCCAAATTCACCAGCAAGGAGGCTGTGGTCCGCGAAATCCTGGACATCGTCGAGTCCGGACACACTGCGCTCAAGTTCGATCCGTACCCCCACCAGGGCCGCAGCGCCGATGGCCTGCCCCGCGAACAGCGAGACGGCTACCTCGATGGCAGCATGACCCGCAAGGACGAGCGCGAAGCCGCCGAACTCACGGCGCTGATCCGCGAAACGGCGGGGCATGACGTCGACATTCTCATCGATGCGCATGGCCGCTTCGACGTTCCCACCGCCATTCGCCTCTGTCGAAGCCTCGAGGAAGCCGGCCAGATCGACTGGTTCGAGGAGCCGTGTCCGCCCGAGAGCCTTAACGCCCTCAAACAGGTGCGTGAGAAGGTAAGTGCCGCCATCTCGTGGGGCGAGCGCGGCCACACGAAGTGGGATTTCGTGCCGGTGCTCGAGAACAGGCTCGCTGACTTCATCATGCCGGACGTCACCTGGACCGGCGGCATTACCGAACTCAAGAAGATTTCCGCCCTATGCGAAGCCTACTACATCCCGGTCTCGCCGCATGACGCCGCCGGGCCGATCAACGTGGTTGCGGGAGCGCAGGTGATGATGACCGTTCCCAACTTCTACAAGCTTGAAACGTCGGAGTGGAACCTGGGCAAATACGATCACCTCATCGACAGACCGCTCGACGTCTCGAACGGCAGCCTCAAGCTGGCGTCGAAGCCTGGTCTCGGTATCGAGATGAACCGCGACTACCTGCAGGCCCACGAGATCGAGCTTGGCTAGCAAGGCGGCCCGGCGTGCGGCGACAAGCCCCAGCCACCTGAACGAGGATAAGTCATGGCAAAGACGGGTGGCGCCGACGAGGCGCTCAATCGGGTGAACACCAATTCCAAGCCGTCCGACCTTCGCATAACCGACATGCGGGTAGCCGAAATCGTCGGCGCGCCGTTCACCTCAACGTTGCTCAAGATTTACACCAACCAGGGCATCGTCGGGCTTGGCGAGGTGCGCGACGGCGCCAGCGCCAGCTACGCACTGATGCTGAAGAGCCGGTTGCTTGGCGAGAACCCCTGCGACATCGATCGCCTGTTTCGCCGGATCAAGCAGTTCGGCGGGCACGCCCGGCAAGGCGGCGGCGTGTCTGCGGTCGAAATCGCGTTGTGGGATCTCGCCGGCAAGGCCTATGGCGTGCCCATCTACCAGATGCTCGGCGGCCGGTTTCGCGAGAAGGTGCGCCTCTATTGCGATACCGACGCCACCGTGCCGAGCGGCACCGAGACCGGCAAGCGGCTCAAGCAGCGCATGGCGCTCGGCTTCACCTTCCTCAAGATGGATCTGGGATTGATGCAGATCGCCGATGTCCCCGGTGCGGTCGTGTCTCCTGCCGGCTCACTTGATGGGTACCTCGTCCAGCCCGGCCGCGGCCCGGTCAAAACCCTTGAACAGCGGCGCGCCCGCAACGCCGCCTACGATTTGCATAACGTCCGCCACCCGTTTACCGGCCTCCACTTTACCGACAAGGGCCTCGACCTGCTTGAGCAGTACATCGCCGAGGTTCGCGAAATTATCGGCATGGATATTCCGCTCGCCATCGACCACGTCGGCCACATCTCGCTGCAGAACGGTATTCGCCTCGCCAGGCGGATTGAAAAATATGTCCCAGCCTGGCTCGAGGACGTGATCCCATGGCAGTACACCGAGCAGTACCGACAACTGCAGGAGACCACCACGGTGCCGATCTGCACCGGCGAGGACATCTACCTCAAGGAGGGCTTCGAGCCTCTGCTCAAGAGCGGCGGCCTATCCGTTATCCACCCAGACCTGCTCACCAGCGGAGGCATCCTCGAGACCAAGAAGATCGGCGACATGGCGCAGGACCACGGCGTCGCCATGGCGATCCATATGGCGGAAAGTCCAATCGCCGCAATGGCCGCGGCACATGTCGCGACCGCGACCGAAAACTTCATGGCGCTCGAATATCACTCTGCCGATGTCGACTGGTGGGACGATATCGTCACCGGCGTGGCCAAGCCGCTCGTGAAGGACGGCTTTATCACTGTTCCCGACAGACCGGGCCTGGGGACTGACGACGTCGTCGACGAGGTGATCTCGCAGCATCTGCAGCCGGGTGTCACCGGCATCTGGCAGCCCACGGATCACTGGGACAACGAGTATTCCTGGGATCGCACCTGGAGCTGAGGCGAAAAGAACCGAAGATGAAGATCACCGATCTCCGCTGTGCCGTCATCGGCAAGCACCCCATCGTTCGCATCGTCACCGACGAGGGCCTCTATGGCCTGGGCGAGGTCGAGTACACCAAGCCCTACCTCAAGCCTTGGGTGCTGCATTTCCGCGAGGCGCTGATCGGCGAGGACCCGACCGATGTCGAACGGGTGATGCTGAAGATCCGCCAACGCGGCTCGTTCAAGCCCTATGGCGCGGCGGTAAGCGCTATCGAGCATGCGCTGTGGGACATTGCCGGCAAGGCCTCAGGCGTGCCGGCCTATAAACTGCTCGGTGGCAAGGTGCGCGACAAGGTGCGCGTCTACAACGGCTCGATCCGCAGGAAACGCACGGGCGACCGGCCGGAGGATTACGCCGCTGACGTCAAATGGATGATGGAGCAGCCGCAGAACTTCTTCATGATCAAGCAAGGAATCTCGTTCCACTCCAACATGAAGGATACCATCGACGGCTTCCACTACGGCGTGACGCAGAACAAGGCCGGCTATCACGGTGCCATGGATCAAGGCGTGATCAGCGAGCGCGGTTTCAACCACATGCTCGACTGCGTGATCGCGATGAAGGAAGTGCTGGGCGACAAGGTGAGCCTGGCGCTCGACTGCGGCCCGGGCTGGATGCTGCCCGATGCGATCAGGTTCGCTCGCGCGGTCGAGAAGTACAATTTGATGTGGCTCGAGGACATGCTGACCGGCGACTATGTGCCGTGGGTCAATCCGCAGGCCTATCGGGAGCTGACCACCTCCACCTCGACGCCAATCCATACCGGCGAGCAGATCTACCTGCGGCACAATTTCAAGGAGCTGATCGAAACGCAGGCGGTCCGTATCATCGGTCCGGACCCGGCCGATGTCGGCGGCATTGCCGAGCTGAAATGGGTAGCCGAGCACGCCCATATGCACTCGATCCTGATGGCGCCACACGGCACGGCGAACGGCCTGCTTGGCCTCGGCGCGTTGATCAATGTCTGCGCCACCTTGCCGGCCAACTACATCGCCTTCGAATATCCGAGCGCCTCCGATCCCTGGTGGGAGGACCTCGTAATCGGCCTGCCGTCGCAGGTCGTCAAGGACAGCATGGTGGACCTGCTGGAAGCGCCGGGGCTGGGCCTCGATATCGACGCCGAAGCAGCCAGGAAGTATCTCAGGGAAGAGGATGCGGGCTTCTTCGACTGAACCATCTTCTTGCGTCCTCGAGGGCATGTCCTCGAGGTCAAATCCATTGTTGGCTATTTCTAGCTAGACGACGTCTTGGCCAGACGCAGAGGGCGCGCCGGTGTGGCCGGCGGTGCTGATGTCGGTCGCTGCTGCCCATATTGACGTGATGCGCGGCTACGGCTGGAATCCAGTGCCGCGTGCGTCCTCTATGTCGCCGCGGATTCTCAACCGCTACAAGGGTGATGGCCCTGGAGGCGCTCACCGACCGCTCGAGGCGGTCATAGGTGTGATCACGAAATTTGGCTCTGACGATTCATAGCGAACACCTTTTTGTTGGCATGAACCCGATCGCAATTTTTCGCCGGCTTCATCGAACAGCAGCCCGGTGAGCAGATGAGGTTGCGTGACATTGGATTGGCTTCGCCGCAGCGGCGCCTGAGAGGCGAGGAGTGCTTGGGCCGCCTCGCATGTAGCCGACGTGACGATCGGCTCGCGCTCTCCTTCGTAGACCTGATCCCTGTGCCTGAGTCTTGCCGACGTAAATCGGCTTCGAAAGCAGGTGGTAAAGTTGCCGCGACCAAACGGCATGGTGACTGCAACTGATCCGTCTTCGCCTGCGTAATAAAAAACACTGTCGTCAGAACAGCGACTGTCCACGCCACCACGCTTCAAAGCGAAGGCCCCCTGTGAAGAGAGAACCTCCCGCGCCCGAGAGAAACAAAATTTAACCACATTCGAAGAAGGCGAAGGGCGGCTGGGTTTGTCACCGATCCGTCTCGCGTAACATGTTACTGTTGGAATTGGGGGCATCCGCAGCACGTCCGGCGCAAAGGCAAGGAAGAGACAGGATGCCGATCTTAAGCAATGGCAGTGAACTCATCGTATGGAACGAACCCGAGAATCCCAATCCGACCCCTGACTCGGTCCTTTTCAGCATTACGGAAACAGACGGCGACGTAATCGGACCGATAGGCGCAAAGCCGGATTTCCCTTTCGGTGGGATCGAACTAGCTTCGGTCGATGTCTTCGATGGCTTCTTCACCATCACCAGCTTCACCCACGAGGGCAGGACCGAAACCTGGACGACTGTGGAAACGCAGGTCTTCGACAACGAAGGCAATTTTCTCCGCACCGTGTCCGACCAGGCGGCCTTCCGGTCGGTCCGGATCGTCTCGATCAGCGCCGACAGCCCCGACGACCTCACGGTGACATGGATCGGGGCGAACGAATATTTCGGCGGCGAAAACACCCAATACGGTCAGCACCAGATCATCTTGAAAGGGGGCGTGCTTCAGTCCGACACCTTCGTTAATCACGCACCCACCGTTGCCGACCTGGACTTGTCGATTTCGCTGGCGCAATCTCTCGACGACGTCAAGTTCAGCGCGACAGATGCCGACTACGATCTCTTGACCTTTATCGTCTTGGACGGTCCGGACAGCGGCACCCTGGAGCAGGAGACGAGTTTCGACGGTAACTACTACCCGTTTCACCAGGGTCATTCTGGCACTACCCTGCACTATCATGCGGATTTTCTGAGCGGAAACCTGTTCGACTACACACCGGAGGCCGGCTTCATCGGCACCGACAGCTTTACGGTTTACGTTACGGACGGCCAGGGCAACAGCAATGTGGCGACGATTACGATCACCGTCACTCCGCCGGCCGAATCCATTACCCTGACCGACGCCAAAAACATCGCGAGCTACGCAAGCCATGATCATGCCGTGCTCGTCGCCGCGCTGGGCGGGGGCGACCGTATCAGCGGCACCCCGTTCAACGATACGCTCGACGGCGGTGCCGGCCACGACCAGCTGTTCGGCGGCGCGGGCGCCGACGACATCATTGGAGGCGCGGGCACCGATTGGCTGAAGGGCGGCGCTGGCGATGACGAGATCAGCGGAGGTGAGGGCGCAGACGGCGTCCGCGGTGACACTGGCGACGACGTCCTCGACGGCGGCGCCGGCTCCGACGACATGCGAGGTGGTGCTGGCGACGACATCCTCAATGGCGGCGCCGGCCGCGACCGGCTGGCCGGCGAGGCGGGCAGGGATGTCTTCGTGTTCGACGCACTTGGGCCGGCGAACTACGACAGGATAGAAGATTTCAATGCGCTCGACGACGTGTTCTGGCTGGACAGCTCCGCATTCGTCGGGCTGTCGGCCGGCTCGCTTTTCGCTGCGGTTTTCGTCGTCGGCAAGCACGCCATGGATGACAGCGACCACATCGTTTACGACAAGCAGACCGGCGATCTGCTGTTCGATGTGGACGGGGCAGGAGGAGCGGCGGCTGTCAAGTTTGCCGCCGTGGACCCGAGCACATTCCTCACAGTGGACGACTTCTTCGTGTTATAGGCGCGCATGGGTGGGGCGCAGCTACATAGACCGGGCGTGATCGCGCCCATGCGCAGGATTTCCCTCCCCATTGAGCAGTAAGGGACGTCAGGGCTCATCCGAGCCCTTCATGACCCGACTGGCCGGTGCCTGCAACGGTGAGGCATGATTTCGACGAACGCGGCCATCTTTTCATCCGCATTGAAAAACCTTGCATTTGACGAATGCAGTGGTGCCACGCGCAATGCATCGTCGTGAGCCAGCCGATGCTATTGTGCTAGTTTCGCCGCACTGCGGGTGGCTATATCATCCAAGACAGCATGAAGAAGCGTTCCGACTTCCTGTTCGGCCAGCCCGGGTGCAATTCCTGATTCGGATAATTGAACGAGAATTGCCTTGGCGGTGTTGCGCCAGAAGGCGTTCGCGTCCTCCCCGTTCTTGGACTCCAGGACCAGGGCGATCCCTTCGACCAATTTCCGCCGCCGATGCAGCGGAAATGCGCTTATGTTTGAATCGCACATCGATCACCTCACCCCTTCAGTCGCGCGAATAAGCATTGGCGGGTTAGAAAATTTGGTTAACAGCGCTCTTTTTGACGGTGGTCAGCCATGGAACAAAGCGTCCGCTGGGCCTCGATGGTCGGTGCCGCGAATAGCGGCTGGACGCAGCGGCATGGCGACTTCGAATCCCTGTTGAAGTATTACGGCCTAGGCCTGACGGCGCAGGAGCCGGCCTGGGCACGAGTGCCAGCATGCGGCTCAGCTTGCGGCCGATCGACGCCTGAGGCTTACCGAATCGGCGTCTCGCCGCGAAACAGCGGCTGGTGCGCCCGCATCAAGGCGGTAATCCGGTCGGCGACTTTTCGTACCGGCGGCGAGTGACGTTCCTCGTGATGGGTGACGATCCATTGGTCGGTTCCAGTTCGGGGATAGGCTGAGCGACGCGGACCAGCCGCGGATCGCTGTCACCGACGAAGCACGGAAAGATCGACAGCCCGGCGCCGGCGGCCACCAGTTCGCGCACCGAATGGGTGTTGTTGCCGCGCACGGCGATGCGGTCGCCGTGATGGGCGCGCAGCCAGCGCGCCGAGGCAATGTTTGCCGCTTCGCCGGTGACGCCGACGAACAATCCGGCAGCGATGCCGTTGATCAGGCGGCGTCCGGAATAAATGGCGTAGCGACCTTGCCGCTCTGACGGCCGGCCAGCCACTGCTCGGTCGGGCGCTCGCTGCGGATGCCGATGTCGGCGGCACGGCGGCCGATGTCGACGCGGTCGGTGGTGGTGACGAGCTCCACCCTTATGCCGTCATCGACCGTCCAGATCTCGCCGATATGGGCGGAAACGAAGGCTGAGGTCCATGGCCCGGCCGAGACGCGGACAATGCGGTCTGGCAGGTTCCCCTCGCGCCAGCGGGACAGCGACTGCATTGCTGCCTCGACGTCTTCGGCGCGCCGCAGCAGTTCTTCACCGACCGGGGTCAGCCGGTAGCCTGTCTGCTGACGCACGAACAGCGGTTCGCCGATCTGCTTTTCGAGCGCGGTGACGCGTCGTCCAAGGGTGGCTGCGCTGAGGCGCGTGGTTCCCGTCGCTGCGCTCAAGCCACCCAGCCGCGCAACGTCGAGAAACAGCCTCAGATCGTCCCAGCCGATATCCATTTTGCAGAAATGAAAAACTCCTTGCGACCGTGCCTGTAGCGCGAAGCGGGCACCGGGCGCAAGTATGCAGGCAATCCTGCTTGGAGCGACAGTGACAAGCGCCTCGACTGGCCAAGAAGCCAGCGCAATCCTTGCGATCGCGCATGCGCTTCGCGCAGATGCTTTGCGTTTTCGACCAACCCCAGCGCGCGGGCTTTCTGCGCGCCAAAGGAGACGATCATGTTCAATAGACTTCGACACCGTTTCGCCCGCTGGCTTGCCTATCGCCAGACGCTTGCGAGCTTGAGGCAGGCCCCCGACAGCACACTGGCGGATGCTGGCATTTCTCGCGAAGAGATCCGCGAGCATGCCCGCCACGCCAGCCTGCATCGTTGAGATAATGGAGGCGGGGTATGCAGATGATGGAGCTTTGGGATGGCCGCTCGGAATCGCGCACCGGGATAGGCACCTGGGCACCTGGGCAGCGGGTGGCGCGCCGCGCTGCCGTGATACCGCGACCATCTATGGCGAGGCAGCGCCTGCAGCGCAATGTATGGGCGTCGCTGCCACGAGAAGCCCAATGGAATCAACGTTCCCGGCACACCTACGGGCCCACCAAAACCTATCAAGTCAATAGCTTATAGCCAACTGTGTAGCTGATGGTAGCTTACGTGACCGCTTGATCTTACTGACCAAGTGGTAGCGGAGACGGCTAAATCGCAAGATCCACGGCGTGAGCCGCGTGGTGGGATCAGTCGATCTTGCCTCCGATTGCCGCGATGGTTCGGACCAGCCTGTCCGCGACACGGGTCGATGCTCCGGTCGCCATGAGCATCTGCGGCAGGATCAACCATTCCAGCGTCCAGGCTGCACCGGAGCGCTCTTGCTCATGGATCAGCGCATGATGCATTCCCGACAATTGGACTGCGTTGTAGCGGGCAAGCGTCACCAGCATCTCGGCGTCAATGGGATTGCGCTTGTGCGCCATCGCGGACGATGAACCGCCGCCCACTCGTTGCAGCTCGTCGCCTGCCTGCGCCATCAGCGCAATGTCCTGCCCGAACTTGCCGAGGCCGCCCGTCACAAGCGACAGCCAGTTGGCCAGCCCCGCGATGCGGTCGCGCTGGCTGTGCCATTGCGGCGCGTCGCCGAGGCTTAGCCGCCGGGCCAGCGCGGCACGGATGGCGGCGCCCTTGTTTGCGAACTTCTCGAGTGTCCCGACGGCGCCGCCGAACTGGACGACGAGAACCGATCCTCGCACCGATTGAAGCCGCTCGTGGTGGCGCACGAGCGGTTCGCGCCAGCTTGTGACGCGGTCGGCTACGGAAATCGGAATCGCTGCCTGCATTCGGGTTCGGGCCATCAGCGGGCGATCGCCAAACCGATGGCCGAGATCGCCGAAGGCGACCACCAGAGCCGAAAGCCGTTCTTCCAACAGGTCGATACAGGCGCGAATTCTCAGGATCATGGCCGTGTCGATCACGTCCTGGCTGGTCGCACCGAAATGGACATGCTCCGAATGCGGCTCTCCGACAGCATGCCTGATCTGCCGCACGAGCTCCGGCACCATGACGCCGTCGCGCGCCGTTGCGTCCCTCAGAGCCTGGATTTCCGGCCGGAAGTTGTCGAGGACGCGCCCGATTGCGCTTGCTGCAGCCGCCGGGACGATGCCGAGTGCACCTTCTGCGTCGGCGAGCGCTTTCTCGAATTGCAGCATCGTCGCAAGTTCGGCCTCGACGCCGAGCAGCGTCGCCATCTTCTCATCGCCGAGAAGCCCGGACAGGAGGGGATTGTCGAATGCCGCGATCATATGTCGAAGAAGACCGTCTCGTTGATGCCCTGGAGATGAATGTCGAACTTATAGATGTCGCCATCGCGCGGCGCGACCAGCGTTGACACGCGCTCTCTTTGCTCAATGCGCATCAGGACGGGATCCTCGGCGTTGGCCGTTTCCTCGTCGCTGAAATACATACGGGTGTGAAGGCCAATGTTGATTCCACGCGCGATGATCCAGACCGTCAAATGCGGCGCCATCTTGCGGCCGTCGAAAAAAGGCACACGGCCGGGTTTGATGGTCTCGAACATGCATTCGCCCGTCGTCATGTCGGTGGGCAGCCGACCCCAGCCGGTAAAATTGGGGTCGGCGGAGCCGCGCAGATCCGAGGGCGAATTGTAGATGCCGGCGGCGTCCGCCTGCCAGATCTCCACAAGCGCGTCGTTCAGCGGCGAGCCGGCGCCGTCGATTACCCGGATGTTGACCCTGATGCGTTCGCCCCTGGTATTGTCGTTGACCATCGCGGTGCCAAGGTCGCGGTCATAGACGCCCGCGATACCGGCAAAGTTGGGCGTCAGCCCGATATGGACGTAGGGTCCCGCGGTCTGCGAGGCGCTTTCCTTCAGCCGACAGAGAGCCTGGACCATCAGTTGCCCTCGATGCGGTTTTCGAACAGCGTCGAGCGGCGGCCGCGCAGTACAATGTCGAATTTGTATGCCCGCGCATCCATCGGTATCGTTGCCTCCATGTCGAGCGCGGCGGTGAGGCCTTCAATGGCGCGGCGGTTGTTGATGGTCCGCACGATCGGGCACCTCCAGATCATCGGGTCGCCCTCGAAATACATCTGGGTGATCAAGCGCTGCGCGAAGCCGTGCCCGAAGATCGAGAAATGGATGTGAGCTGGACGCCAGTCGTTGGGTCCGTTGGGCCAGGGATATGGCCCCGGCTGGATCGTGCGGAAACAATAGGAGCCATCCTCGCCGGTGATGGTGCGGCCGCAGCCGCCGAAGTTCGGATCGAGTGGCGCGAGATAAGTCTCCTTCTTGTGTCGATAGCGTCCGCCGGCGTTGGCCTGCCATACCTCCAGCAACGCACCGGCGACGCCGATGCCGCGCTCGTCGAGCAGGCGGCCATAGACGAGGATGCGCGGCCCGATCGCGCTTTCGCCCGGCCCGGCAAAATTGTGTATGAGGTCATTGTCCAGTTCACCGAGAATGTTGTGGCCGAAGACCGGCCCCGTAAGCTCCGAGAGGGTGTTGTCGAGGGAAAGAAGCGGCCGTCGCGGCGAGCGCAGCACGGAAGTCTTGTAGGCTGGCGTGAAGGCCGGCGGATGCCAGTTGCGGTCGCGCTGAAAGAAGGCGCCGATTTCCGGCGTGCGGTTGGCGGGAAAGCGCGAGTTGGTCATGATTAGCCGGCTTGAGCGTCGATTTCGTCGAACGTCTTCCTGGCGATCTTCATCGCATGATTCGCCGCCGGTACCCCGGCATAGATTGCCACATGCAGCAGCGCCTCGCGTATGTCGTCGCGGGTCGCCCCGGTATTGACGCTGGCGCGGATATGCATCGCAACCTCTTCGTCCTGCTTCAGCGCGGCGAGCAACGCGATGGTGATCATGGAACGCTCGCGCCTGGTGATGTTCGGCCGCGACCAGACGTGGCTCCATGCAGCCTCCGTGATCAGTTCCTGGAAAGGAGTGTCGAATTCGGTCTTGGCCGCCTCCGCGCGGTCGACATGGGCGTCACCCAGCACCGAACGGCGAGTCGCCATCCCTTCGACGTATCGGTCGCCATGTTGTGACTTGCTCATTTGCGCTCTCTTCGCATGTCGTTCAGAAAGCCACGGATCAGCCCGGCGAGCCTTTCCGGCTGCTCGATGCATGGGATGTGGCCCGCACCGGCGATGACCTCGAACCGTGCGGCGGGGATTGAGCGGGCCAGCGATTCCACCAGTTCAGGCGGCGTCGATCCGTCCTGATCACCGACAATGCAGAGTGTCGGCACTTTGATCGCGGCGGTCGTCGCGGTGAAATCGGCGTCGCGGATAGAAGCGCAGGCAGCGGCGTAGCCGGCCGGATCCTGGCGCGTCAGCATCGTTTTGTAACCCGCCAGTTCCTCGCCGCGATTCTTATGGAAATCCGGCGTGAACCATTTTCGCATCACGTCGTCGGCAAAGCTCGCGATGCCCTCGGACAGGGCCGCGTTGATGCGCCCGTTCCACATCTCGGCGGTACCGATTTTCGCTGCCGTATCGCAAAGGATCAACCCCTCGATCAAATCCGGCCGCGTCTTGTAAAGGCATTGCGCAATGACGCCGCCGATCGAAAGCCCGCAGATCACCGCGCGCTTTACGCCAAGATGGTCGAGCAGCCCTGCAAGGTCCGTGGCATGGGTCTTGATTGTTTGTGGCGCGCCACCCAGTTCGCTCAGGCCGTGTCCGCGCTTGTCAAACGCAACTGATGTACAGTCGTCGGCGAGCCTTCGCTCGACCTCGTTCCAGATGCGCATATCCGTGCCGAGCGAGTTCGCGAAGACGACCGTCGGCCTGCCAGCTGTCGGACGATGCCGGTAGTGGATCGTCGCGCCATTAATGCGAGCAAAGTTCAGACCTGTCATAGCTTTGGCATTCCTTTGGGCCGCATCAGCCGTTTTTGCGCGGCGATGCGGAATGGTGCGTTCGGCGCACCATATCCTGAATACGCGCCGCGCCGTTCAACGAACTCGATAATGAACCCTTTTCCGAATGTCGGCACATAGAGCTGGAAGAATTCGCCGTTGTCGTCGCGGTCATAGAGGATGTTGGCTGAGCGTAACCGATCGGCGACCTCCGGATCCAAACCGAAGCGCGCTTCTACGTCGTCGTAGTAGTTCATCGATATCTGAAGCGGTTCGAAGCCGTTGGCCTGCAGCTTCGCCGCCGTCGCAAAGATGTCATCCGTTGCGAGTGCCAGATGCTGGACGCCGGAACCAAAGGTTTCGGCGATGAAATGGCCGGCCAGCGTGCGGTGACTCTCGGCGCCGTTCAGCGTGAGGCGGAAGCGCTTGTCCAGACCTTCGATCACCTGGCTGCGCACGAGGCCGGCCGGATCGACGATGTCGACCATGGGAGTCTTGGTCGCCCTGAAGATCGAGACATAGAACAGCAGCCAGCTCGGCATCTCATCCTGTGCCATGGTCTGCCCGACATGATCGATACGGGTGAGGCCGACGCCATTGCCGGAACTTGCCGGCATGACCGGCGTGAACTCTATATCCCAGACCTTTGCCAGGTCGGTCTTGGCATCGAGGAAGTAGATCAGTCCGCCGCCGACGCCGCGGATCGCCGGGATCGACAACTCGCCGGGCCCGACCCGCTGGTGAAAGATCTCCGCGCCCAGCGCCTCGGCGCGCGCGACCGTGGCGGCGGCGTCCTCGACCTTCAGGCCCATCGCGTATGCCGACGTGCCGTGGACAACAAAGGAAGAATGGGCAAAACCCTGCCGCTCGGTATTGATGACAATATTGATCTCGCCCTGGCGGTAGAGCGTGACGTCCTTCGAGACGTGCCGACCGGCCTCGACAAAGCCGAGCATGCGCAACAGCGATCCAAGCTGTCCAGCGTCCTGGCGATCGGCCGCGAACTCAATGAACTCGACCCCTCCAACCCCGATGCGGTCGGGCATTGGCGGGATGGCCATCTCAAGTGCCGGTTCTTCACGCCGCACCTGATCCAACAACCATACGAGCGAACGCCGTCCGTCGACGGAGATCGCCTTTGCCGACCCGCCACGGAACTGGTCGTTGAAAATCTCGAGCGACAGATAGCCGTCATAACCGGTTGCCGCGACCGCCTGCATGAACTGTCGCACCGGCAGATCGCCTTCGCCTGGCATGTTGCGGAAGTGCCGGCTCCAATAGAGCAAGTCCATTTCGATCAGTGGCGCGTCGGCGAGTTGGACAATGAAGATCTTGTCCGCGGGTATCGAACGGATGGAGCCGAGTTCAATCCTGCGGGCCAGCGTGTGGAAGGAATCGAGAACCAGCCCGACGCTCGGATGGTCAGTCCTGCGCACGATTTCCCACGCATCGCGATGATCGTTGACGTGGCGCCCCCAGGCCAATGCCTCGTAGCCGACGCGCAGACCGCGCTTGGCGGCGCGCTCGCCAAGCTCGTGAAAATCCATCGCCGCCCTGTCGATCCCGCCAAGCGAGACCGGCGACACCGACGAGCATACCAGCATCAGGTCGGTGCCGAGTTCCTGCATGACGTCGAACTTGCGCTCGGCACGATCAAAGGCGCGGTTGCGCTGGGGCTCCGGCAAACCCTCAAAATCCCTGAACGGCTGGAAGAGCGTTATGGTCAGACCTGTGTCACCAGCCATTCGGCCGACGTCGCGCGGTGAGCCGTCAAAGGCGAGGAAATCGTTCTCGAAGATTTCAACACCGTCGAAGCCCGCGGCGGAAATTGCCGCGAATTTCTCCGCCAGGTCACCGGCGATCGACACCGTCGCGATCGAAGTCTTCAAACGCGCCTCCTCCCTGGTTTGTTTTGTGAACGAACCAGTTCGTACATAACTAAGGCAGCGCTGGCAGCACCGCAAGTTTCGGCGGCTCAGCGTTCTGCGGGAGCTTCGTCCTTCGCGACAAAGCGCAACAGCATCTCGACGCTGTTGCGTTTGAGCCGCTCCAGTTGTGCCGGCGCGCCGAAGTCGCGTCCGAAGATCATCGAAAAGGTGGTGCGGTTGGAAACGTTGAAGAAGCACAGTGCGCTTACCTGCCAATGGAGTTCGACCGCGTCGAGTCCCGGCCGGAAGACCCCCTCTTCGACACCGCGTGAATAGATCCGAGAGATGTGGTCGATCGCAGTCACGTTCAGTTCGCGGATCGCATCCGATTGTTCGAGGTATTGGCCGTGATGGATGTTCTCGATCATCACCATGCGGATGAATTCCTCGTGTCGGTGATGGTGGTCGAACGTGAACTCCACCAGGCGTGTCAGTGCCGCCACGGGGGGCAGACCTTCGATATCAAGTTGGGCCTCGCCCTCGCGCACCTGGCGATACGCGTTCTCGAGCGCGCGCAGGTAGAGGCCTTCCTTGTCGCCGAAATAGTAGTAGATCATGCGCTTGCTGAAGCGTGTGTGCGCCGCAATCTCGTCTATGCGCGCGCCCGACAAGCCGTTCAGGGCAAACTCCTTGGAGGCGATCTCCAGGATGTTGCGGCGCGTGCCCTCAGGGTCCTGGATACGCGTCGTGCTCGCGTCCGGCTTTGGTTTCCGTTCCTTCTTGATAACGGTCATGCAGTTTGAGTTCCCGCCCCGGCGCCAGCCGGCAATTGACTAAACTAACCAGTTAGTACATCATTCGCAAATCGCGACAGGCTCATTTACCGGCGCGTTTGGCGTGAACACAAGGGCCATCCAGGAATTGCCGCATTTGGGCTGGGAGGCGGCCCGCACAGGGAGGAATTTCGGGAGATGGGCGACAGCCTTGTCGACCTCCTTTGCCGTCTTGCGAACGAGCACAAGGGCGCCGCCAGCGGCGACAGCGAAAAGGTCGTGATTGGCCTCGTCGGACGCGGCATTCAGTCCTCGCGCACTCCCGGCATGCACGAGCGTGAAGCCCGGCGCCTCGGCATCGGCTATTCGTACCTTTTGCTCGATTTCGACAGGCTCGGATTTCCGGACGCGGCGATCGGCGACTTGATCGCGGCGGCGGAAATTGCAGGCTTTCACGGCCTCAACGTCACTCATCCGTTTAAACAGGCTGTCATTCCCGTCCTGGATGCGTTGTCGCCGGAAGCGCGCGCGATAGGCGCGGTGAATACGGTCGTCTTTGCTGGCGGACGCAAGGAAGGCCACAACACCGACGGCTGGGGTTTCGCGGAGAGTTTTCGCGAGGCGATGACAGGCGCATCGATGGGCTGTGTCGCAATGTTCGGCGCCGGCGGAGCGGGCGCCGCAGTCGCAAACGCGCTGATGCAAATGGGCGTTGGCCGGCTGTTCGTCCTCGACAGCCAACCCAGTCGCGCCTCGGATCTTGCGTCGCGCATGGGAGCGTTGTTCGGCGGTCGCGTCGAGACGTGGCCGGACCCGGCCGCAGCCGTGCGCATGTCAAACGGCATCGTCAACACGACCCCGGTGGGCATGGCGAAGTACCCCGGAACACCGTTCGACACGGCTCTTCTGACAGCCGAAAAATGGGTCGCCGACATAATCTACTTTCCGACCGAAACAGAGTTGTTGGTCGCGGCCCGTACGATCGGCTGCAGAACGCTGCCGGGCATCGGCATGGCGATCTATCAGGCCGTCCGCGCGTTCGAACTCTTCACTGGGCGCAAGGCCGATCGCCGCGCCATGGCAGATCACTTCGAGGCCGCCACATGAAGGCAATGACGTCTATAAGCATATGAAGACCATAGGGAGGAAATCGACATGAAAGCTGAAATGAACCGACGCCTGTTTATGGTCGCCGCCGGCGCACTCGCCGCCGCGACCGCAGTTCCCGCCCTCGCCCAGGACAAGCCGAAGCTGCGTTTCTCGGCCGTGTTCTCGGAACAGGACATCCGGGCCGAGATGATGAAAACGTTCGCCGACGCCATCAAGGACGACTTTGCCTTCGAGGGTTATTACGGCGGGAACCTGTTCAAGCAGGGCACCGAACTTGTCGCCATCCAGCGCGGCAATCTCGAGATGGGCAACGTTGCCCCGCAGGACATCTCCAAGCAGATTCCGGCGTGGTCTATCGTCACCGCGGGCTACCTGTTCCGTGACGCCGCGCACCTGAAGGCGTTCTTTGCCAGCGATGCCGGGGCGGAGCTGAAGAGGATGACCGAGGACCAGCTCGGCGTGAGGGTGCTCGGCCCCACCTATTTCGGCCTGCGCCAGGTCGGTCTGAAGCCGGACAAGGAAATCAAGACTCCCGCCGACATGGCCGGCATCAAGCTGCGTATGCCGGGTGGCGACGCCTGGCAATTCCTCGGCCAGGCACTCGGCGCAAACCCGACGCCGATGGCCTACGCCGAGGTTTATACCGGCCTGCAGACAGGCGCAATCGACGGACAGGACAACCCTCTGCCCAACGTCGAAAACATGAAGTTCTACGAGGTGATGTCGCAGATCGTACTTACCTCGCACCTTGTCGGATTCGACCTTCTCAGCATCTCGAAAAAGGTGTGGGACGAGATGGGGGCCGAGAAGCAGGCAAAGGTCCAGGCCGCGGCGGACAAGGCGATCGACTTCTCGACAGAGAAACACCTGACGCGCGAGAAGGAACTCGTTGAAACGTTCAAGGGCAAGGGCCTGAAGATCTACGAGCCCGATGTCGCAGCATTCCGCAAGCATGTGCAGGAGCAATATCTTGCCTCCGACCTGGCCAGGGAATGGCCTGCCGGGATGGTCGACAAGATCAACGCGCTTTGACGCGACGAACTCGCCGGCCGGTCCGCGACCGGCTGGCCGGTTTGGCCAGACGCCCGTCAGGGAGGCATCATGAACCCGGGATTGAGAAAGGTCGGCGGCTGGCTCTACCGGCGCGCCGAGAACGCAATCGCCATCGCAATCGGCGCCATGTTCGCCGCGTTTCTGCTGCAGGTCGCTTTTCGCTACCTTCTCAACTGGCCGACCGGCTGGAGCAACGAGCTCACCGTCGTGCTCTGGATCTGGGTTGTGCTGTTCGGCGCAGCGTTCGTCGTTCGCGAAGAAGAGGAAATCCGTTTTGATCTCCTCTACGCCACAGTCGGTCCGGACATCAGGCGGGTAATGACGCTTGCCTTCGCAATCGCGCTCGTCGCGCTCTATGGCTGGTCCTTTCCGGCCGTCTTCAGCTACGTGACCTTCATGAAGGTCGAGAGCACCGCCTACCTCAAGATACGCTTCGACTGGCTGTTCTCGATCTATCTCGTCTTCGTGGTCGCCGTGATCGCCCGCTACCTGTGGCTGGCGTGGCGTGCTCTGCGCGGCGAAGCACCGGCGGAATTTGACCCCACGAAAGCGAGCTCCGGCGTATGAATCTCGCGAGTCCCTTTTCGCTGTCAGTCGTTGCGATCACAGCGCTGGCCCTGCTTGGCCTGCCGATCGGTCACTCGATGATCGCCGGGTCGATTCTCTATCTCTGGCTTGCAGGGCTGGACATGGGCACCTCCGCCGAGCAACTCCTCAACGGGCTCTACACAAGCTACATTCTGCTTGCCGTACCGATGTTCATTCTCGCCGCGGAGTTGATGAACGCCGGGACAATGACCGACCGGCTGCTGCAATTCTGCAATGCCGTTGTCGGCCGTTTCCGCGGCGGCCTGGCGCAAGTCAACGTGCTGCAGTCGATCATCTTCGCCGGCATGTCCGGCTCGGCCATCGCCGACGCCGCGGGCACCGGCAAGATGATGCAGCAACTCATGACCAAGGATGGCAAGTACCCGGCGAGCTATGCCGCTGCGCTGACAGCCGTCACCTCCGTCATCGGCCCGATCATTCCTCCGTCAATTCCGCTGGTCATCTACGCGCTGATCTCGGATGCATCCATCGGCTACCTCTTCATTGCCGGTATCGTGCCGGGCCTTCTTCTCGCCCTGACGCAGATGATCATCGTCGCCATCGACGCGCGCCGGAAGAACTTTCCGGTCGAGAAGCCGGTGCCGCTCAGGGAATTTCCGGGGATCACCTTGCGCGCATTTCCGGCGCTGATGCTGCCGGTCGTTCTGCTGGTCGGCATAAGGGGCGGCGTGATGACCCCGACCGAGGCCGCGGCGGTCGCCGCCGGCTACGCGCTGCTCCACTCGGTCGCGGTCTATCGCAGCGTGACGCCGGGTCAGCTCTACCATGCGCTTCTCAACAGCGCCCGCACCACCGCCTCGATCGGCATGCTCATCGCCGGCGCCCTGGTGTTCAACTACGTTGTTACGGTTGAGAACATTCCGCAGTCCCTGTCGGTGATCCTGAAGTCCTGGGATCTTTCGCCGATGGGTTTCCTGATCCTGGTCAACATCCTGCTGCTGATCCTGGGCTGCGTGCTGGAGGGCACGACTATCCTGCTGGTAATCGTGCCGGTGCTGATTCCGACGGCGGAGGCGCTCGGTGTCGACATGGTGCATTTCGGCGTAATGGTCGTCGTCAACATCATGCTCGGGCTCGTCACCCCGCCCTACGGGTTGCTGCTGTTCATCATGACCCGCATCGCAGAGGTGCCGCTGCGCGACCTGGTGCACGACGTAATGCCGTTTCTCTATGCGATGATTGCCGCCCTGATGCTGATCACGTTCTTCCCATCGCTGGTGCTGTGGCTGCCGCGCCTGCTGGGCTATCAAGGGATAGGACCATGACCAAGCCAATCTACGTTCTCAACGGCCCAAATCTCAACCGGCTCGGCATGCGCGAGCCGGAGATCTATGGGCGGGCGACACTCGCAGAAATCGAGCGGATGTGCCGCGACGCCGCCGGCGACCATCCGATCCGTTTTCACCAGTCGAACATCGAGGGCGAAATCGTCAACTGGGTCCATGAGGCGATCGACGAAGGCGCGGGCATTCTGATCAACCCCGCGGGTTTGAGCTTCATTTCGATCCCGGTGCTCGATGCACTCAAAATGTTTCCGGGCCCGATCGTCGAACTGCATATCTCGAACATCCATCGCCGCGAGGAGATCTATCATCGGTCGCTGGTATCGAAGGTCGCCACCGGCGTGATCGCGGGGCTCGGCGCCGAGGGGTATCCGCTCGCGATCCGCTGGCTTATGGACCAGGTCGACCGATAGTGTATCGCCATGCCTGAACCCTGTATCATCGCTGTTGCTATCACCGGCTCGCTGCCGCGCAAGGAAGACAATCCTGCGGTGCCAATCAGCGTGGCCGAACAGATCGAGTCGACCCAGGAAGCCTTTGAAGCAGGTGCGTCGCTGGTGCACATCCACGTGCGCAATGACGATCAGAGTTCATCGTCAGAACCAACGCGCTTCGCCGCCGTTCAGGACGGGGTGCGCAGGCACTGCCCCGGCATGATCGTCCAGTTCTCGACCGGCGGGCGCGGTCGCGATTCTGCCGCGCGTGGCTCGGCGCTATATATGAAGCCGGACATGGCCTCGCTTTCGACCGGTTCGGTCAACTTCCCATCCATGGTCTACGAGAACCATCCCGCCCTGATCGGTGATCTCGCAACCGCGATGAAGGCAAATGGCGTGCTGCCGGAGATCGAAATCTTCGACCTGTCGCACCTTCACACTGCCAAGCGGCTGGCCGACGGGGGACTTATAGGCGAGCGCCCGCACATCCAGTTTGTCATGGGCGTGCAAAACGCACTGCCTGCGGAGGAGAGATTGCTCGATGTGCTCCTCAGGGAAGCGAAACTCCTGTTTCCACAATCCACCTGGACAGCGGCCGGAATAGGCCGCAACCAGACGATCGTAATGCAATGGGCGTTGGCGCGCGGAGCAGACGCAGTGCGTACCGGACTTGAGGATAATATCAGGATCACCAGGGAACGCCTGGCGCGCAGCAACGCTGAGCTCGTCGAACTCGCGGCGGCCTCAGTCGAGAGGCTTGGCCGACATGTGGCAACCGTCAACGAGGCGCGCCAAACGCTTGGTCTGGCGTCGCGGAATTAGGCTGAAGGTTCCCTCGCACAGAAGCCCGACAGCGCGCGGCTGGCGTCGCTTCGCACGTCGTTATCGCAAAACCGCTGCGCACCCGCGGGTCAGGCCCGAGGGCATGCTTTTGCGCGACATGCATTAGATCTTCAGGTGCTGAAGAACGCGGGCCGCTGTGCCCGCCGTCACATCCCCGGCATCGTCGATCCGGCCGAGCTTCAGCACCGCCCAGCTGTCGGCGATGCCGAGGGCGAAGGGCAGGTTCTGCTCGACGACCAGGATTGTCGTGCCGTTCGTCCTGCGCTCCTGCAAGAGTGCCGCGGCGATGCGTTCGACGACTGAGGGCTGCAGGCCCTCGGAAATCTCGTCGATCAGCAACAGCTTCGGCCGCAGCATCAGCGCGCGGCCGAGAATGAGCATCTTCTGCTCGCCGCCGGACAGCGTTCCTGCCCGTTGCGACAGGCGCTCCCTGAGGAACGGGAAATGCCCGAAAACCCGTTCCACGGCTTGCGCAAAATCGCGATCCGAGCGCAAGGCGAGGCGCAGATTGTCGCGCACGCTGAGATCCTGGAACAGCGCCTGCTCCTGCGGAGCGTAGCCGACGCCGGACGCGATCAGCGAGGCCTGCGAGACTCCTGAAATGGACGCGCCATCGAGGCGGATGTCGCCCGAACGCAGCGCCACGAAGCCGAGGATGGTTTTCAGCACGGTGGTCTTGCCCATGCCGTTCTTACCCATCAGCGCGAGGATCTGTCCGGGCGCGATCGCCAGCGACAGCGCCTCGATGATGGCAACCGGCCCATAGCCGCTCGACACATTCGACAGCGACAGTTTCGGCGCGGTGGTTTTGGCCTCTGCCCCCGGTTTCCCAATGGATGCCTGTCTTGGGGATGCCTGCCCTGCCTCAAGCATGGGCGCTTCCCGAATAGATCGTCTTCACCACTTCGGAATCGACGACCTGATCGACGCTGCCGTCGAGCACCAGCTTGCCCTGGTGGAGAACGACGATCCTGGTCGAGATGTCGCGGACGAAATCGAGATCGCGCCCGGCCAGGAAGGCGCC
>NZ_CAKXZS010000018.1 GCF_935822925.1 Mesorhizobium ventifaucium | reverse complement strand
TCACCATCGCCGTCGCCGTCGCCATCACCGTCGCCGTCGCCGTCGCCGTCACCATCGCCGTCACCATCACCGTCACCGCCATCGTTCAAGGCCGCGGCGACAAGGGCCGTGGTAATCGGCGGGCACATGTCGATCTGTTCGGCGGAAAGAATGCTGGTGCGGTTGGCTGCAATACAGCAAAGCGCGAAATTGGCTTCAGTGAGAGGTTGGCACTGTGCGGCCGCAAGCCGCGGACGTGGACTCTGCTGCGCGGTTGCCGGTGTGATCATTGCCACCGTGAAGGCAGCGGATGAAAGGAGCAGTATTCTTAGAATCGTGCTCGAGACGTCAGGGTACAGGTGCATTTTCTTCCTCCTTTTGAGGGAAAAAAGGCGCTCCCGTCCCCTTTGGTTGCGCGAAAGGGTCAATGTTACCGACCATCGGTAACACTTTATTAAGTATGGCAAACAATTTGTTCCTGCGCAATTGCGATTGTCAGGGTTGATTTACCAAACCCCTTCAACATTATGGCGGCCCACCAAAAGGGGACACTACACCAAAAGGGGACACTAAGTGACTCGTTCAGCGGCGCTTCTCGCGGCGGCAATTTTGCTGGCTGGCTGCAGCAACCAAACCACCGGAACAGCGACGATGATGGCCACGCAAGGCTACGCCTTTGCACCGGCCGCCTTCTACAAATTCTGCGCCAGCGATCCGGCGCTCTGCAGCACCCGCGGCAAGGTCAAAGCGGTCGAACTCACGCCGAGGCTGGAAGCGGAACTTGCGAGTGTGAACAGGTCGGTCAATGGCCGCATCCGGGAGAGAGGCGACAGAGACTCCGCAGGCCGAGCCGACGTCTGGGGCTTGCCGACCGCCGAAGGCGATTGCGAGGATTTCGCCATCCTCAAGAAAGCCGAGTTGTTGAAACGCGGGTGGCCCGCATCCGCCCTGTTGCTGACCGTTGCGACGCTTGGCGGCGCTGGTCATACGGTCCTGACGGTGCGGACCAGCAAGGGCGATCTGGTGCTGGATAACAGAACGGGCGCAATCAGGAATTGGTCACGGACCTCGTACCGTTATTTTGCTCGGCAGTCCCAGTCTGAAAACGGCAAGTGGACGCGGATAAGAACCTGACACCCGTGCCTTGATCGCCCCGCATCGATTTCGCCGCGGCGCAAACCGGATCTATCTTCGATCTGGCGTCCTCAGTCCGACGGTTGGCCGCGACCTCACCTGCTCTGCGCGATAATGCGTCCAGGCAACGGCGCCCCGGACCCGACTCGCCGCCACGTCAACCTCGATGCGCGGCATCACAGGACAAGCAATTCAATGCGGAAAGGAATTGCTTTCGACGACCCGCCAAATATCCTTGTTGATTGCGTGGATCGCCTGGATGGAGGCGCTGATCCTCTTCATCTCGGAATCGTCGAGCTCCTCAATCTTCCCATATTTGATGGCATCCTTGCTGTCGAAGATGCGCATGAGTTGCGTGCTCGCGTGCGTTCCCGTTTCGTCGAACGAATAGATGCAGTGGCTGTATTTGTTGCGCAGCTTTCCCTGCCGGGTGAGTTGACTGGCAATCTCCAGGACCTGGCGTCGGCATTCAACCGGTGTTCCCGCCATCTTCGCCAACCGCTCGACCAACTCGATCCGTGCACGCGTGGTGTTCAGCGTCAGGAAAATGACGATCGCAGTCTCCTTGTCTACTTTCGCCAGACCGGCAATCAGGTAAATCAGCAAGCTTTCTGTGTTGGTCCATGTGTAGTTCAATTGACCAACAAGCAGTAGAACCTCCTGGAAGCGTGGCATCGACCTGCTCACGTGAGAGTTGAGATCACCGGGCGATCCGCACTGGGAACCATTCCAGCGGCCGCAACCCGTCGGGCATGAAAAAGGGCTGCGGCTTCAGTCCTGTTGTGGGCGCCCAGCTTGTTGATGATGTTGTGCATGTGAATTTTGACGGTGTGTTCGGAAAGGCGAAGTGCGGCGGCTATGGTTTTATTCTGCAGTCCCTGCGACGCCATTTCCAGGATCTGACTCTCCCGACATGTCAGTTGGCCAGGCTCCTCGAGTGCGGCTTGCCGTTTGATGGCGGGCTTCGACTCCTTCGCCTCGCTATGGGGCATGCCGTTGTTCAGGTACGACTGAAACATGGCTAAGGGGAAATATTCGCCTCCGCGCAGCATGAGCCTGATCACGGAAAGCCACACATCCAGCTTCAGGTTCATGGGAAGCACGCCGCGCACCACTCGCGACGCAAAGACCTCATCGGGGAAAAGCCGCCTCCTGCCATCGTCCTGCATCACAGCGGTCATGGCCCCCGGGTGGAAGCGGGCCAGCTGGGCGGAACAGGAGTCGATCTCGCTTAGAAACACCGCATCGATCAGAATGAGGGAAACCGAAGGATTGAACGCAGTCCAGGTGGCGGACAGGTCGCGAACGCGCTCAGCCGCGATCCACGGGAATTCTCTTTCGACGGCATGCACCAGGCTCTCGGAGATCGTGTCGTCAGGGGCGATGAACAGCAAGGTTCGTCGTGCCCAGGATTCTCTATCGGCTGTATCAGCTCGACCTCGTCCGCTCGCCTCCACCCCATCCACCCCATTCATGGCCCACCTGTCTACTAACACTCGCTAAAGGCCGGGAACCCCTAACCCGGACGACACACGTTAACGACTTCCTAACTCAAAAATAGGCGAAAAAATATAGTCCTGACGAGCTAGGCAATTGCTGGGAGACCGCGGCGCGGCGCGCAATGTCCGCCATTCACGATTGCTACCGACCTGGTTTTCCCTCCAGGATTTAAGCCTTCATGGCGAGCAGATCGTCCCAAACGGGCTAGCTCCAACTATCAGCTTACAATTTACGGCTGACGGTCACAGACTTCCAATGTTCCGTATTGGGAGTTTGGGGAACATCCAGAGATTCACGAGAGCAGCGAGCGACCGCACCGTTGGGCGGCGCAGGCGGAAACTCGTGCGCAATCTGGCTGCCTCGCTCCCCCGTCAAAGGGAGGTGACGCCGTACAAACAGACGATGACCGGATCTCCGGCCTTAGTCCCCTAGGCGCAGGCGATCCAAAACCAACCACATGAAAACTTAACGGCCGCGAGCAGCCCAAGACCACGTCAGATTGAATGTGGTTCGGTTGTCGCGGCCCCTAACCGAGGGAACGACAATGACTACTCGCAACAGCAATAACTCCAACACCGGTTGGCAGTTCATCGGCGATGTCTCCGATGACGACACCACAATCGATATCGGAGATGGCGACGCCAAGAGCGACGCCAGCGCCGACGCCAAGAGCGACGCCAGCGCCGACGCCAAATCCGATGCCGATGCAAAATCCGACGCAGACTCCAAGAGCGACGCCGACGCCACCGGCGTCGGCGTAGGTGTGGGTGTCGGAGCTGGCATCGGCATTGGCGACGCCACGGCCAATTCGACCAGCAACAACACCAACAATAACGGCAATAACAACAGCAATTCGAGCAGCAACAGCAATAGCAACAGCAGCAACAACAGCAACACCAATACCAACACCAACAACGTTAACACCAATGTTAACGCCAATGTTAGCGCCACCGCGTCGTCCGACGGAAAGCAGGACGACGATTTCATTGACCTCGACGACGTGAATGTCGGCCTCGGCGGCGTCATGATGTTCAGCCGCGACGGCGACATCAGCTTCGATCCGGGCGATGACGTCAGCTTCTCGGACGTCCTGAACGGCGCGTTTGCCGGGGCTGGCAATGGCCACAGCGCCACCATCATCAACCAGACCGGGGACATGAAGGACAACGACTATCTCGGCAGCGCGACGGTCCAGAATAACGGCTACTTCGGCAACAAGGGCGACGCCAAGGGTGGTTACGCCAAGTCCGACGAAGGCATCGATGCCGGCGGCGACGGCGGCCATGCTGGCGATTCGGTGGCTTTGGGTGGCTTTGGCGCCAAGGGCGGCGATGCCGATAGCGGCGACGCCAAGGCTGGCGACGCCAAGGGCGGCGGCGTGGCCGTGAGCGTGCCGATTGTCGTCGGCTCCGCTGACGCCAAGTCCGACGGCGGCAACGCTTATGGCGGCGACGCCGTGCCGATCGCGGTTAGCGGCGATGCCAAGGGCGGCGACGCGTCCGGCGTGGCTGTCGGCGCAGGCCTCGGCGGTGACGGCAAGGGCGGCTACGGCGACAGCGGCGAAGCCAATGGCGGCAACAGCGGCGACGCCAAGGGCGGCGAAGGCGGCGACGGCGTCGGGCTCGGCCTGGGCTTCGGCCTGGGCGTCGGCGTCGGCGGCGACTCCAAGGCCGACGGCGGCGATTCCGACGCCAAGGGCGGCGACGCTGGCGCGCTTGGCTTTGCCGACGCCAAGGGCGGCGACGGCGGCAACGGCGGCAATGGCGGACGCGGCGGCGACTCGACCGCGGTACCTGTCGCCCTGGCGCTGATGGACGATGCCGAAGCTGGCAGCGACAACGACCCCTCTTGGGGTGGGAACAAGAGCAGTGACAACGTCGCCGTAGCTATCCCGATCGCCGCGAATGGCGACACCGATGCCGGTAACACCGGTGGTGGCGGCGGCGGTGGCGGCGGTGGCGGTGGCGGCGGCGCGAATGCCGGCAACTTCGCCGATGTCGAGGGCGGCGCTGCAAGCTCGACTGGCGGCGGCGCAGGTTCGACCGGCGGCGCTGGCTCTGGCACTGGCACTGGCGCTGGCACTGGCTCTGGCGTCGGCGGCGCCGGCGGCGGCGCTAACAGCGGCGCGGGTGGGGCTGGCACGAGCGGCGACGCAACCGGCGGTGCCGGCAGCGGCGGAGCCGGCAGCGGCTTTGCGAGCAACGTCGACACCGGTGGCGCAGCCACCAGCGGTGCGGCTACGGCCGGCGCCGCGACTGGCGGCGATGCGACTGGCGGCGCTTCGACGGCGACCGGTGGAACGGGCGCGGTTGCTCTCAGCGGCGCTTGGGCTGACGGAGCGGACGGTGGCTATGCCTGGAGCGGCGACGCCACGGGCGGTGCTGGCGGCAACGGCGGCGCAGCGACTGCGACCGGCGGCGCGGCTGGCGCTGGCGGCGGCGGCGGCAGCTGGGGGTCGAATATCGGCCACGACCAGCACATTGAAGCCATAAGCCAGGCCAACGCCAATGGCACAATCGACATGAACGGCTTCAACCAGCAGATCGTCATGGGCGCCAACCTGCAAGGCCACTCGGTCGACATGACTGTAGTGGGCGGCAACCTCACCAGCTCGCTGGTTGGCGAAGACGACGCGACATAACTGGCATGGCCGGTTTCGCCGCGGCGAGACCTGCAAAAAAGGGACTGCGCGGGGGGAAAACCCCGCGCAGTCTTCCCAATCAGAGAAGAGAAGCGCGACCCGGCAAGGGCGCGGATGATCTCGAAAACCGGAGGAAACTTCCGTGTATATGGACAAGATCACCGAGGCGATCAGCCACTTTGTGGGACTCTTTGAAATCACGCTGGAGCAAGCCCGTCTCAGGAAGGCCTATGAGGAATTCAAGGCGGCCCAGGCGGTCGAGGAAGAAACGCCCGAGCTTGCCAGTCAGACAGTCAACGTCGACGCAGGATACGATCTGGAGGATTTTGTTCCCTCCATCGAGTATTCGCCAGTTGCACCCAAACTTGTCCTGACGACACCCTGGTCGGATTTCCAATTCGTCCCTCCAGACATCCCTGCGATCCCGCAGCCGGACGTCGCCTATCCAGGTTCTCTGTTCCACCCGGACGCGCCGCCGATGGGGAGTGCGCCTTCACGCCTGATCCTGCCCCATATCGAGCCCCCTGGCTCGGTGGCGGTCCTTATCAATCAGGAGCTTCGGCTCTCCGATAACGACTATGTAGGCGCTGGCGGACATGGCCTGAAATTCTCTCCCGCAGCAGCGGACCATGCTGCCGAAATGACGGCCTTGCTGGGCGCGGCGGTGGATCTGTCGCCGATCGACGATCTGGAAATGCCGGGTTCGTCCGAGGAGATAGTGGCTGTCATCAAGACAGCCGGCGAACGGCTCAACGGCTATCCGGAGGAAACGGATGGCGAAGCCGATGTTTTCGTCGTCAAGGCTGACGTCATCGAAGGCACTTACGTCAATGGGCAGTCCGTGGACGAAGCGCCCAAGCTCGACGATCACCTTCCGGAGAAGCACCGACGAGCCAATGAGGAAGAGGACGACGAAGAAGAGCCCGAGCAACCCTCCTACACGCCTGGGTCCGGAAGCATCGACATCGATGTTTCGGTCGAGCTGGAAGCCGGCGGCAATCTCCTCGTCAACAGCGTGTCGATGGCCAACAATTGGCTGCAGTCGCCGGTTTGCGCGGTGATGGGCGACCATGTCGAGCTCAACGCGATAATTCAGATCAATGTCTCGTGCGACAGCGACCTCGTCAGTGCCTCCATCAACGGTTGGGGCCTGAATGCCACCGATCCGACCCAAGGCTTCAATATCGCGATGTTCAAGCGCATCGATCCGTCGGCGGAAGCTGCGGCGTCGCAGGCAAAGCAGGGTGACTTTCCCAAGCACTGGGTTGTCACCGAGGTCGAAGGCGACCTGCTCATCATGAACTGGATCCAGCAATACACCTTCATGACCGACAATGACGTTTCCGTCCTGTCGTCATCGGGAGTCAAGACGCTGGTGACAGCCGGCGCCAACACGGCGGCTAACGAGATTTCGCTGGACGAACTGGGCTTCAATTACGACCTGATCGTCGTCGGCGGAAACATTTATGACGCCAACATCATCCATCAGTTGAACGTGCTCCTGGACAACGACCTGATCGGCGCGGTCGATGGTTTCCAGACAACCGGCGAAGGCGCGGCCTCCACCAGTGACAATCTGCTTTGGAACCAGGCCAACATCGTCAATTACGGCGCCGGCGATCGCTTCGAGGCGATGTCTGAAGCTTATCGCAAGGCGTGTGAAAGCCTGCAGAACGGCAAGGGTGACCTTTCCGACATACTTGGCGACGGCCCATTCGCGGGCATCGGGGCGATTCGGGTGCTCTACATTTCCGGCGACATCCTCAATCTGCAATACATCAAACAGACCACCATTCTTGGTGACAGCGATCAGGTGGCCCTGGCCATGAATGCGCTGGCGCATCCGGAGGCGGACTGGACAATTTCGACGGGAACCAACTCGCTGGTCAATTATGCCTACATTGCCGACGTGGATTCCACCGGCAAGACCTATGTAGGCGGCGGCATCTATTCGGACGAGATCCTCATCCAGGCGGAGCTGATTTCCACCGGCCCCGATCTTGGCGGCCAGAATCCCGACGTGCTGGTGAATGAAGCGGTCGCTTTCCTCGATGACGATATGCTGGCGCCGGAAGCCTCTCAAAACGTGGCGTATCCCTCACTCGTGCCTGAGCAGACCTATTCCGATCCGATGCAAAGCGTTCTCGCGTGATTTTCGAACCGGGGTGGCAGCAATGACCGAAGATCACGATCAAACCGGGCGCGCTTTCGCCCAGGAACCAGAATGGGATCGGCCGGATGACGGCGGCGAAGCAGTCGCGCGAAGCGAGGCGTCTATCGGGGCCGCCGAGCCGATCTCACAGTCTTTGTTTCGTCAGAGCAAGGCGGTCGATCGTTCGGTGGAAGAACTGGACGATGTCGTTGCCGAATTGCGGCGCCTAGTGGACGCCCCGCCAGCCGAAACGCCACCATCGCTTCGCGACGCGACGCCAGCCAAGGTCACCGAACAAGCCAGGGTCACCGAAGAAGCGCGCCCTTCCACCGCGCCTTTACCTGGTGATAGCCGCGCTCAGCAACGCGAGGTGCAACCACCCTCTCCGCAAGCAAAGGCGCCTTCGGCTCCGCCGCCGGGCACGCCCACTGCTCCAGCGGCAGACATCATCAGAAGGCCCGACCCCATCCGGCTACTGAGCCCTCGGATCTCCGAGCCGGCCCAGCGTGCCCTATCACCAAACGAAGAGCCCGCGCGCAAGCCCGAGCCGGAAATATCGGAACGGAAGACGCCGAGCGCGCTGCAGGACGCGCCCGCGAAGCAGGACCAGCCGAGCGCGCGAGCAGGCGAGCCGCCCACGCAGGAGATCCGGCTACCGAGCCCTCGGATTTCCGAGCCGGCCCAGCGCGCTGTTTCACCAAAGGAAGAACCCGCGCGCAAGCCCGAGCCGGAAATATTGGAACGGAAGCCGCCGAGCGCGCTGCAGGACGCGCCCGCCAAGCAGGACCAGCCGAGCGCGCGAGTAGGCGAGCCGCCTACGCAGGAGATCCGGCCACCGAGCACTCGGATTTCCGAGCCGGCCCAGCGCGCTGTTTCACCAAAGGAAGAACCCGCGCGCAAGCCCGAGCCGGAAATATTGGAACGGAAGCCGCCGAGCGCACTGCAGGACGCGCCCGCGAAGCAGGACCAGCCGAGCGCGCGAGTAGACCGGCCACCAAGCCCTCGGATCTCCGAGCCGACCCAGCGCGCCGTACCACCAAAGGAAGAACCGGCGCGCAAGCCGGAGGCGGAAATATTGGAACGGAAGACGCCGAACGCGCCGAAGGACGCGCGCGGGAAACAGGAACAGCCGAGCGCGCGAGTAGAGCCGCCCACGCAGGAGATGAAGAACAAGCCGGTTCTGCCCGGCGTGACAATCGAGGGCGACCGCGGTCCCTTGCTTGCCCGGGAAGTGCCTGGCGGCGGCGGTCCGACCGGAACCGGTAAGGGGGGCGGCGGTGGCGGCGGCAATGGCGGCGGCGGCGCATTCCACAAGCGTCTCGGCCCAGTCGATCTCTCGGCAAGCCTCACAGCCGGACTTCGCGCGGTCAAGAAGAACCTCATCGCGGTGATGATCTTCACGATCGCTACCAACGTGCTGGTGCTTGCGATACCTGTCTACCTCTTCCAGATTTCGGATCGCGTCCTGACGAGCCGCTCGGTCGACACGCTGGTGATGCTGACGGTCGTAATTGTCGGCGCGGTCATCCTGCAGTCGATATTTGACGCCATCCGGCGCTTCATCCTCATGCGCACAGCGGTCGAGGTCGCCGCCCAATTGGGTGGACCAATCCTCAGCGCAGCCGCCAGGGCTTCACTGCACAGCAACGGGCGCGAATATCAGACGCTGGGGGATCTTCAGCAGCTGCGTACGTTTCTGGTGTCCGGCACGTTGCTGTCGCTTCTCGATGCGCCGATGGCCCCGTTGTTCATGCTGGCGATATTCCTGATCCACCCCGACCTCGGCTTTATCGTCGTGGCGACGGCGCTGCTGCTGCTGGCCATCACGCTCGCCAACCAGCGCGCAACTGCCAAGCCGTTCGGCGAGGCCAACACAAGCCAAACCAAAGCCAACCTCCACGTCGATTCGATGTCGCGCAACTCGCAGATCATCAACGCGCTGGCGATGATCCCGGAAGCCGTGTGGATCTGGGGCAAGGATACCGGCAACTCGCTCAGATGGCAGGTCATAGCTCAGGACCGAAACATAGCCTTTGCTTCCCTTTCCAAGGGCGTCCGGCTGCTGACCCAGGTCATGATGCTCGGCTGGGGCGCCTATCTGGCCATCGAAGGCTCGGTCACGGGCGGCATGGTCATCGCCGCGTCAATCATTGCCGGCCGCGCGCTTGGCCCGATCGAGGGTGCGATTGAAGGGTGGAACCAGGTTGTGCAGTCACGCGCCGCCTTTGGCCGCATCAGTGCGCTGCTGAAGGAATCCCCGCTGAACTTCGAACGCCTGAAGCTGCCGCGTCCGGAAGGGCGTCTCGATGTCGAGCGGCTGCTGTTCGTGCCGCAAGGAACCAAACGTGTCGTGCTCAATGGCATCGGCTTTGGCCTGGAGGCCGGAGACTCGCTTGCGATCATCGGCAATTCGGGCGCCGGTAAAACGACCCTGGGCAAAATGCTCGTCGGCTCGATCCTTCCAACTTCGGGAAGCGTGCGGCTCGATCTGATGGACCTGCGGAACTGGGATCAGCGGCAATTTGGTGAAAGCATCGGCTACCTTCCTCAGGACGTGCAGCTTTTCCCGGGGTCGATCAAGGCGAACATCGCCAGAATGCGCGAAGACGTCGATGATGGCGCAATTTACGAAGCCGCCAAGCTGGCCGACGTTCACGAACTGATCGCCTCGCTTCCGCATGGCTACGAGACCTTCGTCGCCGCCGATGGCGCGCCGCTTTCTGGCGGGCAGAAGCAGCGGATCGCTTTGGCGCGCGCCTTTTTCGGCAGCCCGAAGTTGGTGGTTCTCGATGAGCCGAATTCGAACCTCGACACCGCTGGCGAGTTGGCTTTGTCGCGCGCTCTACAGCAAGCCAAAGAGCAAAAGATCACGATGGTCACCATCACACAGCGGCCTGCTTTGCTGCAGACCGTGGATAAGATCCTGGTGCTCGTCAACGGCACCGTGGCTCTTTTCGGGATGCGTCAGGAAGTGCTTCAGGCTTTGGCGGCGCGCGGCATGAGCCTCGATGGCGGCCATTTTGCCAATATTCAGGTCAAATGAGAGAGATCGGCCGTGAAGGAAATAGCCAAGATCGAAGACGCTCAATGGTATGGCGCCGTTCCGCGTTCCATTTGGAAGCAGACGACCGCCGGATTGCTGCTGATGGCCGTCACCTTCGGCGGATTTGGCACCTGGGCATTCACAGCACCCCTCGCAGCGGCGATTATCGCGCAAGGAAGCTTCGTGGCCACTGGGCAGAACAAGATCATCCAGCACCTGGAAGGGGGTATCATCAAGCAGCTTCTGGTTAGCGAAGGCGACCATGTCGTAACCGATCAGCCTTTGGTGCTGCTCGACGAAACGGCCGCGCGGGCAAAGGAACGGCAGTTGTTCTTCCGCCAGGCGCGCCTTGAAGCGATCGTGGCGCGCTTGACCGCCGAGGTGCATGGGGCGGAGACTATACAGTTCCCGGCCATAATAACCGAAAATCGCGACGACCCGGAAATTGCTTCGATCGTGCATAGCCAGCGTCTCAACTTCGAGGGCTCGCGCACCAAAATGAGCAGCGAGATCCGATTGCTCGACCAGAACATCGGAGCTCTGAAGTTCCGGGCGGGCGGTTATGAGCAGTTGCTGAAAGCGGTCACGATACAGCTCGGTCTTCTACGGGAGGAATACAACGGCAAGAAGATCCTGCTCGACCAAGGATTGATCCGCGCGACCGAGATCAAGGCGATTCAGCGCGCGATGGCAGATGCCGAAGGGCAGATGGGGCGGCTCTCAGCCGAGATATCCGAGACCGGCGCCCAGGTCGTCAAGCACGAACAGGAGATGCGGCAGACAGAAAACGCCTACCGCCAGGCGGCGCTCGACGAGCTCGAGGGCGTTGAAACCGAACTGGACAGCATTCGTGAACAGTCGCGCGAGGCGCAAAACGTGCTGCGCCGAGCCACGATCCATGCGCCGGTTTCGGGCACTGTCGTGCGGGTATTCTACCACACGTCCGGCGGCGTGATCGAGAGCGGCAAGAGCATCATGGAGATCTTGCCGGCGAATGTGCCGCTGATCATAGAAGCGCAGGTGCCTCGCACCGAGATCGACAATGTCAAGGTGGGACAAAAGGCGACGATACGGCTGGTCGCACTCAACGCGCGCACGACGCCGGTTCTGAACGGCGAAGTCTACTACGTCTCGGCCGACTCGCTCCCCGACGCCTCCGGCCCGACCGCAAAGGAGGTCTATCTGGCGCGCGTCAACCTGCCAGTCAGCGAACTGGCTCGCGTGCCTGGATTTGCTCCGACGCCAGGCATGCCCGCCGAAATTCTCATCCAGACGGCGGAGCGGACATTTTTCAACTACCTGTCCAAGCCGATCAAGGACAGCATGGCCAGGGCATTTAATGAGCGCTGACCTTAGAGGCGGGGGGTAAATATGCAGATCGACGTCTTGACACGCCCGGAAGAACTGAAGGGGCTTCGTGACAACTGGGACTACCTCTACGCCAGGGATCCCGACGCGCATTTCTTCGTGTCGTGGGACTTTCTTTCCCACTATCTTCGACGCTTCGACGGTGAATGGTTCATTTTGGCGGCGCGCAAGGGGCCGCCGGGCTCTCCCTATGTCGCGCTTCTGCCGCTCCGGCTGCGCACCAGTATGAGGAAAAAGACCGGCGAACTCTACCATGAAGTGTATATGGGGGGAAACCATGCAGCCGATTATACCGGCATCCTCTGCGCGCCGGAATACGCGTTTCGGGCAATCGCGGTTTTCGCGAAGCATCTGAAGACGATGCATTGGGCCAGCCTGCATTTGGAAAACCTGCGGATGTCGGAACGCAGGATAGGCTGGCTGATGGAGCAGCTTTCCGACAATCGGCTGACGATGCGTCGGATGAAGCGCGTCAACCAGGTTGACAATGTTGACAACTGCATATGCCCGGCGATCGACCTCCCGTCCTCATGGGAAGATTATCTTCAGCACAATCTCAGCAGCAACACCCGCCAGAAGATGCGGAGATTTCTCCGGAAGCTGGAGAACTCTGACGAGTTTCGCATAACGCATGCCGACGCCTCTACCATCGAGCGCGATATCGAAATCTTGCTCGAGTTCTGGCGCATCAAGTGGACGCCGCGGAAGGGGAATCTCGTTCCCGGCCTGGTCAAGAGCAACCGACTGCTGTTCAGGCAAGCTTTCGAAAGCGGCACGCTGTTTCTGCCTGTGCTTTGGCACGGCGACCGGCCCTTGAGCGCTCTCGCGATCTTCCTCGATCCGGTCAAGAAGAGCATGCTGTTCCACATGGTCGGGCGCGACGAGACGGCCGACATGCTGCCGTCGGGACTGGTCCTGCACGGTTATTGCATCCGCCGCGCGATCGAGAACGGTTTCCGGACATACGATTTCCTGCGCGGCAACGAACCTTACAAATATTCCTTCGGTACCCACGACACCCTCCTCAACTGCACGCTGGTGCGAACCAAAACCGGTCGGAACCTTGGCGACCGGCTGGACAGGCGATCCTTCGTCGGCGCGTTGCAGGAGGCGGCCGGCCTCCACAAGAAGGGTTGGGTCATCCAGGCTGAAAACGTCTATCGCCAGATCCTGAACACCGAGCCGACGCATGATCAGGCTCTGTACGGACTCGGTCACGTCTTGGGTACGAAGGGCGATCACCGTCAGGCAGCGGAATGCTTCGGCACGCTTGCAGCGATGTCGCCGCAATCGGTAAACGCCTGGCTTTGCCTGGGCATTGCGCAGCAGTCGCTAAACGACCACTCCGCAGCCATCGAGTCGTTTGGGCGAGCCACGGACCTCGACCCGGGCCTCACCCTGGCGCGTTATGCCCGGGGCCGCAGCCTTCTCGCCCTTCAGCGGACGGATGAGGCGGCCCAGGCTTTCACCCTGGTCCTCGAGAATGGATCACCCGCGCCGGCGCAAACCGCCCTGCGCGCCAAAGCCCGGCGACAATTGCAGCAGTTGAGGACAGCCAAGCCGCTCTACATTCTAAAGAAACCTGAGCGCGAGAAGCCCGTCATCGAGCCGTCGGTGCCGCTGGGGCTGACGACTCTGCTCAAGGTTGCGCGGCCGGCGACCGTAAGCCGCTCCCCCTCTTCTGTCGCTTGACGAGGGCTTCGCTGTCTCCCTGCCGCTGCAAGTCGCTCAAATGGCTTGTGCCGCCTCGTCATGGAGCCGATTGAGGCCAGCGCTGTAACGCGGCCCGGCCAAGGTCGGTAAGCGCATAGACGCCGCGCTCGGCCCTGGCGAACCAGCCATAGACATTGTGAAGCAGGATATTGGCGGCGCGAGGCGAAATGGTTTTCAGATCGCGCGGGCGTTTCGGGCCGTCGACCATGGCAGCGGCGCAGGCCAGCGCGTCCTGCCGGTAAGCGGTCATGATCGGCGTACGCGAGCCGCCGCCGACTACAGGATCGCCGCGCCGGCGCCGATGCTCGTCCACCAGGCGCGATCTTCGCCTGGGGTCTCGCCGGGGCGGCAAGGCGGCCGGACTGAGCAGCAATTCGACGTTGCCGGCGGAGCCAACCCCGAGAAGGCCGAAGCCGAGCCGCCGGCAGAGCGCACGGAACCGGCGATCGTGCTCGCGGCCTTTGCCTCGACTTGACATCCTCGCCGCGAGCCAGACCTCATCGCATGACGCAGCACGGTCAACACCTTGAAGAATGAGCTCGAGGTTGAACTGCAGCTTCAATTCGCAAATGACGAGCACGGGCGGCTCGCCGTCACGCAGTCCCACGACATCGCAGCCGCCAACTTCGCCTTTGACAGTGAAGTCCAGACTCTCAAGAAACCGCTTCACCGGGATGTAAAGATACGTCTCCTGCATGCGCGACGCATAGCCGATTCGTGGCTGGGGGGCACAGCCTCACCGACAGGCTTTGCCGCCGAGGGGCAGTTTGTCACTCGTGAACACATGGAGCTATGCATCAAGCAATTTGCTGGGACTTGCCCGCTCGGCCGTTAAGCCCTAAGCCCCCTCGCCTCGCCAGACCGCTTGCTCGGGACCATCATATCCCTGGCGAGCAGGCGGCTTACCCGGCAGAACGCCATGAACGCCCGGCAAGCCTCCTCGGTCTCGACCAGGTCGACCGTTGCGCCGAAGCAAGCATTGAATGCGGCCTGATAGACTGCGCCCTGGCGGCGAACCGGCCAGCCTTGCAGGAGATCCAGCGCCTGTTCGACGCTGTAGATTTCCTCGACCGGCAGGCCAGGCGCGGTCGTGATGCGCACCGGCACCTCGAATTGCAATCTGTCCATTCCTGTCTCTCCAGAACGCGTTCCCGCAGCAACGCCGCTCGTCGCAAAAAGCTGCTTTGACCGGCTTTTCGCTCAGGCCCACTTCTTGCTCAGAAATATGTCGTCAGTGCGGACGAACACCCCAGCATGGGCCGGACACGCACAAGATGGAAGCCGCAAAGCGTGAATATCGCCGGCTTGAGCCCAACCGCCAGCAGTTCTTCCTTGAACCTGGCGCCGTCCGGTGCCAAATCTGGGAGACTTTTCTCGCGGGCTCATCAGAAGCCCTTTCATCCGGCAAGACGGACACAATGGTCACCTATCTCGACGCCGCCACGGCACCGCTCAGAAACACCGGCCAGATCCGCCTCTATGGCGAAGAAGGCTTTGCCGGCATGCGCAAGGCCTGCGATCTCACCGCGCGCTGCCTCGACGAACTGGTGTCTATTGTCGCGCCGGGCGTTACCACCGAAACCATCGACCGCTTCGTCTTCGAGTTCGGCATGGATCACGGCGCATTGCCGGCGACGCTCAACTATCGCGGCTACACGAAATCGTCCTGCACCTCGATCAACCACGTCGTCTGCCATGGCATCCCCGATAGCAAGCCGTTGAAGGACGGCGACATCGTCAACATCGATGTCACTTACATCCTCGATGGCTGGCATGGCGATTCCTCGCGCATGTATCCGGTGGGCACGATCAAGCGCGCCGCCGAGCGCCTGCTCGAGGTCACGCATGAATGCCTGATGCGCGGCATCGCCGCGATCAGGCCCGGCGCCCGCACCGGCGCCATCGGCGCCGCCATCCAGACCTATGCCGAAGCCGAGCGCTGCTCGGTGGTGCGCGATTTCTGCGGCCACGGCGTCGGCCAGCTCTTTCACGACGCGCCGAACATCCTGCACTATGGCAGCGCCAGCGAGGGCGTCGAGATGCGGCCGGGCATGATCTTCACCGTCGAACCGATGATCAATCTCGGCCGGCCGCACGTAAAAGTGCTGTCGGATGGCTGGACGGCGGTGACACGCGACCGCTCGCTGTCGGCGCAGTACGAGCACACGATCGGCGTCACCGAGACGGGATGCGAGATTTTCACGCTGTCGCCAAAAAACCTCGACCGCCCCGGCCTGCCGGCTTAGTGTCCTGCCGGCATAGGGTTTTTTGACAGATCGGGCGGGCACCTTGCCCGACAGAATGCTGGATGCGGGCGGCCCATGGGGAAAACCAGCGACGAAGACGAACGGATCTTCTTTCCCGAGAGATCGATAAAATCGCTCGCGAAAGCCAAGTCGGTCGAAAAGTCGGTCGAAAAGCCGCATTATCTCGGTCATCGCGACCGCTTGCGCCAACGGTTTGCGGCCGGTTCCGACGCCCTCCCCGATTACGAATTGCTGGAGCTCTTGCTCTTTCGCCTGATCCCCCGCGCCGACACCAAGCCCGTCGCCAAGGCATTGCTGGCACGCTTCGGCACACTCGCCGAGGTGCTTGGCGCGCCGGTCGCGCGGCTTGAGGAGGTCAGGGGTATCGGTCCGTCGGTGGCGCTCGATCTGAAGATCGTTGCCGCGGCCGCCCAACGCGCGGCACGTAGCGAGATCAAAGGCCGCGAGGTCTTGTCGTCGTGGACTCAGGTTCTCGGATACTGCCGGTCGGTCATGGCCTTCGAGGAGCGCGAACAGTTCCGTATCCTGTTTCTCGACAAGAAGAACGCGCTGATCGCCGACGAGGTGCAGCAGGTCGGCACCGTCGACCACACGCCGGTCTATCCGCGCGAAGTAGTCAAGCGCGCGCTCGAACTCTCCGCCACGGCGATCATTCTGGCGCACAATCATCCTTCAGGCGACCCGACGCCGTCGCGCGCCGACATCGAGATGACCAAGCTGGTCATCGAGACAGCCAAACCGCTCGGAATTGCCGTCCATGATCACATCATCATCGGCAAGAAAGGTCATGCCAGCATGAAGGGCCTGCTGCTGATCTAGGATGAGCCGCTAGATCGGGAGCGATCGTGGGCGCGCACCGGATCATGACGACATCGCCGCGTCGTAGAGGACGTAGCTGCGCTCACTGCCGAAGATCTGGGGACGTTGAAGGTGATGTTGCCGGGCTCCAGGCGCGAGCAGGTCACCGAGCGGTGGAAGACCTGCTCGAACTCGGCTTCGGCGCCGGGCTTGACCTCGAAATTGACGACAAGCGCGACTTCACTGTTCGGGCTTGGCTGAAGCACGATCTGCGCCATCGCCAGCTGCGACGAGATGAAAGCGGTCGCCGCAACCAGCGCACCGAGCGCGTATTTCTTGAGGCTATTCATGGGGTTTCTCCAAAAAGGGGTTGAATGGGCATGCGTTGGTCGGTCCATCGCGGCGGACAGACGCCCGCTGCGACGGCGTTTCGGATGCTTCGACGTGACGGAGGGGTCAGGCGATCGAATAGCCGCCGTCGGCCAGCAGGCCGTGGCCGGAGACGAACGAGGCATCATCGGAGGCGAGGAAGGCCACCACCGCCGCCATCTCTTCGGACGAGCCGGCTCGGCCGGGAACGGTCGATGCCGCGAAAGCGTCCTTGGCTTCCGTGCTCGGCCAGATGCGGTCTTGGAACGGGGTGTCGATGATGCCGGGGCAGATCGAGTTGACGCGCACGCCCTGCTTGAACAGCTCGATCGACGCGGACTTGGTGAGGCCGAGCACCGCGTGCTTGCTGGCGATGTAGAGCCCGGCGTTGCCGAAGCCGATCACGCCGCCCATCGAGGCGTTGTTGATGATCGTGCCGCCGCCCTGGGCGAGCATCGCCTTGGCTTCGTGCTTCATCGACCAGAAGACGCCACGGACGTTGGCATTGAAGATCGCGTCGTAGACTTCGTTCGACTGGTCCACGAACGGCGTGAACTCGCCCTCGGTGCCGGCATTGTTGAAGGCGACGTCGATACGGCCATAGGTCGAGATCGTCTTCGCCACGAGGTCGATCACGCTCTGCTCGACATTGACGTCGGCGACGATGGCGGTTGCTTCGAAGCCTTCCTTCTTGATCTCCGCGACGAGCGCGTCGATCTCCGACTGGCCGCGGGCGCTGGCGATGACCTTGGCGCCGCGACGGGCCAGTTCGAAGGCCGTGGCGCGGCCGATACCGGAGCTGGCCCCAGTAACGAGCGCCACCTTACCTTCGAGACTCTTCAAGGGTGTCTTGGTCATGATGGTCTCCATCTGTTGAAATCTTCGCCCAGCGGGGCGCCAACTGATGGGGCCGACTTGCCGGTGCCCTTTTATCTACAGCGTCGAGACAGTTAGGATTATACGACGAATTTTGATTGTAGTAGTGAATGACAAATATCAATTGGGCCGCATCACACCATGCACGGAACCGAACTTGCCGAGTTGTCCGCCTTCCTCGCGGTCGCGCGTTACAGGAGCTTCAAGCAGGCCGCCGTCGAGCGGAGCGTGGCGGCTTCGGCGATCAGCCATACGATCCGCAGTCTGGAAGAGCGTGTGGGCGTGCGCCTGTTCCACCGCACGACCCGCAGCGTGTCGCTGACGGAGGCCGGCGAGCGGTTCCTGTCCGAGCTGCATCCTGCGTTCGGTCAGATCGAGAAAGCGCTGGACAGCCTCAATTCCTTCCGCGGCACGCCGTTCGGCACGGTTCGGATCAACATCCCCAACTCCATCGCGCCCTTCGTGCTGCACGACGTCATGGGGCCGTTGCTGAAACAGAATCCCGGCCTGCACCTCGACATCGTGGCGACGGACAGGCTGGTCGATATCGTCGAGGAAGGCTTCGACGCTGGTATCCGCTTCGGCGAGCGGCTGATGCAGGACATGATCGCCGTTCACATAAAGCCGACGCTGCGCTTCTCGGTCGTCGGCTCCCCCGACTATCTCAAGGGGCGCAATATTCCACTGATGCCGGGGGACCTGCGGGAGCACTCCTGCATTCGTTACCGCTATCCAAGCGGTGCGATCTACAATTGGCAATTCGAGAAGGATGGGGAGGCTGTTGATGTCGAAGTCAACGGTCCCATTACGCTCGACAATCAGGAACTGATGGTCGAGGCTGCGCTCCAAGGCTGTGGCCTTGCATATGTATGGGACAACCGCGTGATGCACCATCTGGCGAGTGGAGCGTTGATCCGCTGCCTGGATGATTGGTGCGCCCCTGACGACGGCCTGTTTCTCTACTATCCGAGCCGGCGATATCTCTCCGCCGGTCTGCGTGCTGTGATCGACATGCTCAAAGCTGGTTTCTAGACGATACTATTTTGCGTCGGAATCGGCGGCGAAGCATGTCCTTCGTCTCAGCCAGGAGGACGCGCTGTGCTGTCGGCTTCTCTTGGCTGATGACCCCAGGAACCGGTCCAAGCTCGCACTGTCCCATGTGATACCTGCGCCCGTGAGGGCGCGCGAGTTGCGTGCAAGCTCGACGGTCCCGGACTTCCGACCGACGACGCCTGTCAAGCTGGACGCGGCCTCGTTCCGACACCTAGGGCCATCGAGCTCCGCGAGCGCGTCGGTCAGCTTGTGCAGAACGCCGAAGCCGTTTTGCGTCCTGTTGAGATGCTCGACCTGAAACGGCTTGTGCGGACCTTCACGCTTAGAAACAGGGATGGCTTTGTCGAGAATTTCGGACCGGATCTCATTGCGCGCGTCGGCGAACAGACACCGGGCGTGCGGCTGCGTTTTGTGTTGAAGCCGGACAAGGACAGCACGCCCCTGCGCAACGGCAGCGTAGACCTGGAAACCGGCGTTGTCGGAAAGGCCACGGGACCGGAGGTGCGCGCGCAAGCGCTGTTCCGGGATCGTTTCGTCGGCGTCGTGCGGATGGGGCATCCATTGTGCGAGGTCACGATCACCCCTGCCCGCTACGCAGCCGGCCGGCACATCCTCGTCTCCCGTCGCGGGCTCGACAGGGGGCCGATCGACGATGCCCTTGAGCCGTTAGGGTTGAAACGGGAGATCGTGACGGTCGTCGGCGGCTTTTCGGAAGCTCTGGCTCTGGCGCGTGCCTCGGACCTGATCGCCAGCGTTCCCGAACGCTATACGGGAAACCTGCGCGATGGAACGTTCTGGTTCCCTCTGCCGGTTCCCCTGCCGGAATTCACGGTCTCACTTTTATGGCACCCGCGGCTGGATGCCGATCCGGCGCACCGCTGGCTGCGCGGCTGCGTTCGAGACATTTGCGCCGGAACAACTCACTGGATCTGTTAAAGCGCAGCGGTCAAGGCGAGCGTTGCTGATCCGATCACGGCAACTCGGTGTTGCAGCTGCCGGCGATCCGGCCGACCGCCCTCGCTGAACCCGGTTAGGTCGAAATCGGCCTCGCCTCGCCCCGACAGCAGCCCGAACCGGCATGACAGCAGGAGCCGGTCTGCAGAAACCAATCGCCTGATCCCGTCGGCACCATCCCGAACCAGCCTCCTCCCCCGCGAGGCGGCGGCCTTTCACGAATCGGCAGAAAGCCGTGTTGTTCGGCGCCCCAGCAGGTTTTTCTTCGCTGCAGCCTTCTTCTTCTTCTTGGGTTCTTCCACATCATCGCCCTTGCGCTTTCGGCTGACGGGAAGACCGCACTAGAATTTCGACCGGAAATCGAGCTATGATGCATTTGGCATTTCCTGGGACGGCTTCGCGCCCTTGGAATGCCGGGAGGAACGGGATGTGGCCATAGCGCTTGTACTCGTTTTGGTAGTTGTGGGCTCGGTGTTGTTCCACTTCCTGAGCCCATGGTGGTGGACGCCGATTGCCTCTAACTGGGACTATATCGACAACACCATCATCATCACCTTCTGGATCACCGGCGTCGTCTTCGCCGCCGTCGTCCTATTCATGGCTTATTGCGTCTTCCGCTTCCGTCATCGGGAAGGGAACCAGGCGGCATACGAACCCGAGAACAAGCGGCTCGAATGGTGGCTGACGATCGTCACCGCAATCGGCGTCACCGCCATGCTGGTTCCCGGCCTGTTCGTCTGGAACCAGTTCGTCAGCGTCCCAAGCGACGCAACAGTGGTCGAAGTCGTCGGCCAGCAATGGCAGTGGAGTTTCCGCTTGCCCGGCAAGGACGGCAAGCTCGGCACCTCCGACACCCGCAACGTCAGCCCTGAAAATCCCCTCGGCGTGAACGCCAGTGACGCCAACGGCCAGGACGATGTCGTCGTCGAAGCCGCCGATCTGCATCTGCCGGTCGGCAAGCCGGTCAAGATGCTGCTCCGCTCGATCGACGTGCTGCACGATTTCTACGTGCCGGAATTCCGCGCCAAGATGGACATGATCCCGGGCTCCGTCACCTATTTCTGGTTCACCCCGACCAAGACCGGAACCTTCCAGGTCCTGTGCGCCGAACTTTGTGGCCAGGGGCACCCGTTGATGAATGGCGTGGTCATGGTCGACACGCAGGAGAATTATCTGGCGTGGCTCGGCGAACAGCAGACTTTTGCGCAATTGTCGGCCTCCCAGCAGGTGGGCTCGGCAGAGTAGACGCCGGCAAAGACGGCGATTTGGGTTGAAATTGCGGCAGGGCTCGAAACTGTCGAGTCTGGCCGAAAAGGGCACGGAGGTGTTCCTATATGGTCGATGTCACACCTGCAGATGCGGTACCGCCGGCCGAAGTCGCGGAGATGGAACTCTATCATCCGCACAGCTGGTGGACGAAATACGTCTTTTCGCAGGACGCCAAGGTCATCGCCATCCAGTATTCGGCGACGGCGACGGCAATCGGCCTGGTGGCGCTGGTGCTGTCCTGGTTGATGCGGCTGCAACTCGGCTTCCCCGGCACGTTCGACTTCATCAGCCCTGAAGCCTACTACCAATTCATCACCATGCACGGCATGATCATGGTGATCTACCTGCTCACGGCACTGTTCCTGGGCGGCTTCGGCAACTACCTGATCCCGCTGATGGTCGGCGCGCGCGACATGGTCTTTCCCTATGTCAACATGCTGAGCTACTGGATCTACCTGCTCGCCGTGCTGGTTTTGGCATCGAGCTTCTTTGCGCCCGGCGGACCGACCGGCGCCGGCTGGACGCTCTACCCGCCGCAGGCGATCATGACCGGCACACCAGGCGGCCAGGACTGGGGCATCATCCTGATGCTAGTCTCGCTGATCCTGTTCATCATCGGCTTCACCATGGGCGGCTTGAACTACGTCGTGACGGTGTTGCAGGCCCGCACACGCGGCATGACGCTGATGCGCCTGCCGCTAACTGTCTGGGGTATCTTTACCGCGACAGTCATGGCGCTGCTCGCCTTCCCGGCGCTGTTTGTCGCCTGCGTGATGATGCTGTTCGACCGTTCGCTCGGCACCAGCTTCTTCATGCCTGCCATCGTCGAGATGGGCGAACAACTGCAGCACGGCGGCGGCAGCCCGATCCTGTTCCAGCATCTGTTCTGGTTCTTCGGCCACCCCGAGGTCTACATCGTGGCCCTGCCGGCCTTCGGCATCGTGTCCGATCTGATCAGCACGCATGCGCGCAAAAACATCTTCGGCTACCGGATGATGGTCTGGGCCATCGTCGGCATCGGTGCGCTGAGCTTCGTGGTCTGGGCGCACCACATGTATGTCAGCGGCATGCATCCCTATTTCGGCTTCTTCTTCGCCACCACGACTTTGATCATTGCCGTCCCGACCGCGATCAAGGTTTACAATTGGGTGCTGACGCTGTGGCGCGGCGACATCCACCTCACCGTGCCGATGCTGTTTGCCCTGGCCTTCATCGTCACCTTCGTCAATGGCGGGCTGACCGGACTGTTTCTCGGCAACGTCGTCGTCGACGTTCCGCTGTCGGACACGATGTTCGTCGTTGCCCATTTCCACATGGTCATGGGCGTCGCACCGATTCTGGTGATCTTCGGGGCGATCTATCACTGGTACCCGAAGGTCACCGGCCGGATGCTGAACGAGGCGATGGGCCAGTTCCATTTCTGGGTCACCTTCCTCGGTGCCTATCTGATTTTCTTTCCCATGCACTACATCGGCCTGATGGGCGTGCCGCGCCGCTACCACGAACTGACCAACACGACGGTGATGACCGAGTCGGCCCACGATCTGAACGCGTTCATCAGCATCATGGCGTTCCTCGTCGGCTTCGCCCAGGTCGTGTTCCTGTTCAATCTGATCTGGAGCATCCGCCACGGCCGCGAGGCCGGCGGCAATCCGTGGCGGGCCACGACGCTCGAATGGCAGACGCCGGAAACACCGCCCGCCCATGGCAATTTCGGCAAGGAACTGCCGATCGTCTATCGCTGGGCCTATGACTACAGCGTGCCGGGCGCCAAGGAGGATTTTATCCCGCAAAACGTGCCGGGCTCCTTCGGATCCTCCAGGGAGCCGGCATGAGCGTCATTCTGGTGTTCCTCCTCGTCATCGCCGGCTTTGCCGGATGGTGGCTTTCCCACCAGCGGCTGATGGCCAAGCCATGGCTCGAGCAAGGAGTGATCGGGGATGTTGTCGGCCTGGAAGGATCGCCGCTGCCGACCGCCAAGATCGGCCTCGGCGTCTTCCTCGCCGTCGTCGGCTGCCTGTTTGCACTCTTCACCAGCGCCTATTTCATGCGCATGGCGCTGTCGGACTGGCAGGCGCTGCCGCTGCCGCGCGTGCTCTGGTTCAACACCGGCGTGCTGGTGCTGAGCAGCATCGCGCTGCAATGCGCCTCGGTCGCCGCGCGCCGGGGCCAGATCGACACGGTGAGGCTCGGCCTCGTCACGGCTGGGCTCACCGCGCTTGCCTTCCTGGTTGGACAGCTTGTGGCATGGCGGGAACTGACCGCCGACGGCTACTTGCTGACCGCCAATCCAGCCAACAGTTTTTTCTACCTGATAACCGGGATGCATGGCCTGCACATACTGGGCGGGCTGGCGGGCTTGAGCCGAACAACTGTCGGCGCCTGGAACGGAACGCGGCCGGAGCGGCTTTGCCTCAGTGTCGAACTGTGCGCCATGTACTGGCATTTCCTGCTTTTCGTCTGGCTCGCCATTTTTGCACTTCTGGCCGGCTGGGCCGCGACTTTTATCGAGATTTGCCGACAGCTGCTGACCTAGGAGGGCCGGACGGATGGCAGACACGACACTGACGCATACCGGCCAAGCACAGGCGCGGCCGGCTGGTTTGCAAGGCGTCGCCGCCGACTGGTCATCGGATCAGCGCGCGTTCAAGAACGTGTCCTGGGGCAAGGCCATGATGTGGATATTCCTGCTCAGCGACACCTTCGTCTTCGGCTGCTTCCTGCTCTCCTACATGACCGCCCGCATGTCCACCCGGGTGCCGTGGCCCAATCCGAGCGAGGTCTTTTCGCTTCATATCGGCGGCTCGGATATTCCCCTGATCCTTATCGCGATCATGACCTTCGTGCTGATCTCGAGCAGCGGAACGATGGCCATGGCGGTGAATTTCGGCTACCGCCGCGACCGCCGCAAGACGGCGATCCTGATGCTTCTGACTGCAGCGCTCGGCGCGACCTTCGTCGGCATGCAGGCTTTCGAATGGACCAAGCTGATCACCGAAGGGGTGCGGCCCTGGGGCAATCCGTGGGGAGCGGCGCAGTTCGGGTCATCCTTCTTCATGATCACCGGCTTTCACGGCACCCACGTAACGTTTGGGGTGATCTTCCTGATCATCGTGGCGCGAAAGGTCTGGCGCGGAGATTACGACACGGGACGGCCTGGTTTCTTCACCAGCCGCAGGGGCAATTACGAGCACGTCGAGATCATGGGGCTCTACTGGCACTTCGTCGACCTGGTCTGGGTGTTCATATTCGCATTCTTCTATCTTTGGTGAGAGGCAGACATGGCTTTGGGGAGAGGCAGATATGGCTGAAGCAACCGCAAACGGCCTGGGGCAACACACGCTGCACGGAACTCAAGCGCATGATGCGGCAGCAACCGGCATCGCTCCCGCGGAGGTTCATCAGGAGCACCCGATCAAGCTCTATCTGGTGGTCTGGCTATGGCTGTTCATCCTCAGCGCCTGCTCCTATCTGATCGATTATGTCGGCCTCCAAGGCTATCTCAGATGGTCGCTGATCCTGATCTTCATGATGCTCAAGGCCGGGCTGATCGTCGCGGTCTTCATGCACATGGCCTGGGAGCGGCTGGCGCTGACCTATGCGATCATATTGCCGCCGATACTGGTGCTGGTGTTCGTGGCAATGATGGTCTTTGAATCGGATTACACGCTTCTCACCCGGACGCTGTTTTTTGGGGCCGAGCCCTGACGCGCAATCCGGGTTCGGGCAGCATTTCCCGTCGAGGGCCGTAGGGGCTGTTCACGGCCCGCTCTGCCTTGCCTTGAAACGGTCGACAGCTGGCCCATTTTTGTCACCACCGGGAAACGACAGAAGGAGAACGATTTTCGTCGTTTCTCCGTCGCGAACTCCAGGAAGGGAGAGGCTCAAGATGACGATCGCAAACAGATTGAAGGACTTTATCGACGAGAAAGGAATTTCCTACGATACCGTCGAGCACCACCGCACGTCGACAAGCAGGCAGTCCGCCTTAGCGGCGCATGTGCCCGGCAGCATAATGGCCAAATCGGTGGTGGTTCACCACGACGGTGGCTATGCGCTGGCCGTGGTCCCCAGTACGCACAGGATCGAGCTCGGCACTTTGCAGGACGTGATGCACCAGCGTATCGGGCTCGCCTCCGAGGACGAGGTGGTTTCGCTCTTCGAGGATTGCGACACGGGCGCCATCCCGCCGATCGGCGCGGCCTACGATGTGCCGGTGATTGTCGATGAAAGCCTCGGCAATGCCGGCGATATCTATTTCGAGGGTGGCGACCACAGGACGCTCGTGCATGTCAGCGGCAAGGATTTCCGCAACCTGACCAGCGACGCACAACAAGCCCGCTTTAGCTACCCGGCTTACTAAACGCTCTTGCCAACCTGCCGCAGCGGAGTCTCGCCGGTGCGGCAGGGCAGAATTTTTTTCAGTCCGCCGGTCTGGTGGAGACCGGCGATTCCACGACTTTCCGATAGACGTGCCAGGTGGCGTGACCGAGGATCGGCAGCACCACCGCCAGGCCGGCGAACACCGGCAGCGAGCCTATGATCAGCGCGACGGCGACAATCAGGCCCCAGACAGCCATGACGATCGGGTTCGCCAGCACCACGCGCACCGAGGTGTGGATGGCCTCATAGGCGCCGACGTCGCGGTCGAGCAACAACGGGAACGCGACGACCGTGGTGCACAACACGACCGCGGCGAAGACGAAGCCGATCGCGTGGCCAACGATAATCAGTGTCCAGCCGCGTCCGGTGGCGAATATTTCACTGATGAAGCTGGACAGCGATTCCGGCGGGGCCGGACCGAACACCTGCTGATAAAATATCTGCGCGGTCAACAGCCAGGCGATGAAGATCGCAAGCAGCATGATCCCGACCGCCGCGATGGCCGGCAGCGCTGGAGAATTCCTGACCTCGAAAGCGTGGCTCCATGAGGTGTCGAGCCCGGCCTCTCTCCGCCGGCTGATCTCATAAAGGCCGAGCGCCGCGAATGGACCGATCAGCGCAAAACCAGACACCAGCGGAAACAACAGCGGCAACGCGTTGTTGCCCGACGTCCAGACAGCGAGCACGACGCCGACAAGCGGATAGATCAGGCAGAGGAAAACGATGTGCGACGGTTTGACCATGAAATCGTCGACGCCACGCTTGAGCGCGTCGAAAAGGTCGGAAACGCCGATCTTTCGAATTCTGGTGTGCTCCAGCGTCTCGCTGGCGCCTGCAATCACGTGAAAACTTGCCATGACCATTCCTCCAGACCAGGTCCGGTAAGGTCGCGATTTCACGGTGCTGCCGTTCAGCGTGACTGGCCACGCAAAATCGCGACCTGCACCATGATCAACATACGCTCTTGCATGGGATTTGTCGCGGCCCTTTATCTAAGGGACTGTTTCGAAATCCGCTCTGGCGAGTTTCCAAACAGTCTCTGGGAGGACGGCCCCGGTGATCAGGCTAGCTCTAACGGCCTTTCTTCGATATTCTCAAAACTGGGGAAGGGGGTGAAGGTCATGGATGGAAAGACCGTTCTCATACTCGGCCTTGGCGTGGTTATTCTGCTGTTTTTGGGATTTTGTGCACTGCCGACGTGAGGTTTGAGCAGGTCATTTCGTCAATTTCCGGCCGTCAATTTCCGGCTGACATGACGGCTCGCATTGCAACGGTATCGGCAAGCAGCACGGCAAAGATCGCGAAAAGATAGAGAATCGAATAGGCAAACAGCGCCTTTGCGCGTTTCATCTCCCACCCTTCGACCAACCTTTTGTCGACCAGAAGCTTCCAGGCATGCCAGATGAAACCCGCGCCCAATGCGGCCGAAACAACCCCGTACAATCCGCTCGCGAATCCGAAAGCCCAAGGGAGCATGCCGGTTGGTGCCACGATCAGCGAATAGACGAAGATTTGTTTTCTGGTCGAAACCTGGCCGGCCACGTTCGGCATCATGGGAATGCCGGCCGCGGCATAGTCGCCGATCTTGAACAGCGCGAGCGCCCAGAAATGCGGCGGCGTCCAGAGGAAAATGATCATAAACAGGACGAGGCTTTCAACCCCGACGGCGCCGGTGGCGGCCGCCCACCCGATGACAGGAGGAAGGGCACCCGCGGCGCCGCCTATGACGATATTCTGCGGCGTCGAGCGTTTCAGCCACATCGTGTAGATGACGACGTAGAAGAAGATGGTGAAAGCCAGCAGAGATGCGGCAAGCCACCCGACCAGCACGCCGAGCGTCATGACCGAAAGTACGGAAAGCACCAGGCCGAAGCCGAGAGCTTCGCCTGGCATGACCCGGCCTGACGGGACCGGCCGCTTTGACGTGCGCGACATCAACGCGTCAATATCGGCATCGTACCACATGTTGAGTGCCCCGGCCGCTCCCGCTCCGACCGCAATTGCACCAATTGCAATCACGGCGATGACCGGATTCATCGCCCCGGGCGCAACCATCAGGCCGACGAAAGCGGTAAAAACTGCAAGCGCCATGACGCGTGGTTTCAGAAGCGCGAAGAAATCACTGACCGTCGCTTCCGAAATTGGGATACCGTTATCCTTGAGGCCGCTTTCCCGAGCCGACATTTCAAGCGACTACCGATTGGCACGCGCAATCTGGCCGGCCCCTCGGCCGACGGAAGAACCGGGTTACTTCCTGGCGGAAGAACCGGGTCATTTGGAGAATTGCTTCAGATAGGCGATCACGTTGGCGAGATCCTCGTCCTTCTTGAGACCGGGAAACGCCATCTTCCCACCTTTGATCATGGCCTTGGGATCGCGAAGATAATTCGTCAGCGTAGCGTCGTCCCATTTGACGCCGGATGCCCCCGCCTCGGTCATGGCTTTAGAATATTTGAACCCCGGATGCGTGCCGGCCGTCCGGCCGATGACGCCGCTCAGCGACGGCCCGACCTTGTTCTGGTCCTTGTCAACGACGTGACAAACCTTGCATTTGGCGAAGACCTTCTCACCCGCGGCGGCATCCTGTGCCTGGGATTGGCTCGTGACAAAGGTCGCAACGGACACGACTGCGAAAAACGCGATTGCACGCATGGCATTTCCCTCCCCGATCGCCAAATCTGCCTTGGACGATCTGCGCCTGCCGACACCTTCGCCGGCATGCGCCCCTTGCACGACAGAGCGGAATATCCGCGTCTCCCGTATGGAATTGCGGCATCCACATACCACAGAATCTGGCCGGCAGATAGAACAAGTCGACCAGCAGGATTGCCGGCGAAACGATGAGGCCGCTCGATCGGCGTCGAGCGCAGTCGGAACGCATACCGGCTAACGGCGTTAGACCAGCTACGGTTCAACGTCTGCAAGATCAAAGATCAGAGAAGCGTCCATGAACGACAGGAGCGTCCTGGAGGTACGCCACGGCACCCTCACGATCGACGGCGAGACGATCTTTTACAGACAAGCAGGTCCTGAAGCCGCGCCGGTATTGCTGCTTCCGCATGGCTATCCCTGCTCATCCTTCCAATATCGCCGGCTGATGCCGGCGCTCGCCGATCGCTGGCGAACGGTCGCGCCGGATTTCCCCGGCTTTGGCTACAGTGGAACCCCCGATCCGGCACGGTTCGGTTATGATTTTGATGCCTACGCAATTTTCCTGGAGCGGTTCACCGACGCGCTCGAACTCAGCAGCTACGCGCTGTGGCTGCACGACTATGGCTCGCAGATCGGCCTGCGCCACGCCATAGCGCACCCATCGCGGATCAGGGCCCTAATCATCCAGAATGGCGACATCTACGCCGATGCTCTTGGCCCGAAATACGGAACTATCCGGCGCTTCTGGCGCGATCCTTCACCAGCGAACCGTGCACCGCTCGAACAGGCGGTGAGCGAAGACGGCTTTCGCGCCGAATTCGTAGGCGAAGTCGATGACGACGTCGCTCGACGTGTCCCGCCCGATCTGTGGAAGTTGCATTGGCCGCTGATGGATACGCCTGTGCGCCGTGCGCTTTCAGTCGGACTGATGGAGAAGCTCAAGGCTAATCTCGACTGGTTCCCTCGTTACCAAGCATACCTGCGCGAGCAGCGGCCACCGGCAATGATCCTTTGGGGACCGAAGGACGAATACATGCCCGAGCCGGCAGCGCGCGCCTATCTGCGCGATCTCCCCGAGGCCGAGCTGCATTTGCTGAACGACGCAGGGCACTGGCTGCTGGAGACCCATTTCGAGGTCGCCCTGCCACTGGTGCGACGGTTTCTGGGCGGGTCCTGCATTAATCGCCCGCACAACACCGCAGCGGATTCCGCCATCGCTGCCCCATCCTCATCACGACCCATCGAGAGGAGCGCACTCCATGATCGACAACGCCACAATCGCCCGGATCTGGCGGGGAAGGACACGCCGTGATCTGGCAGACGTCTACGAGCCCTATCTCCGACGCGAAGGCATTCCGCCGCTTCAGGAGAAGGCACTTGGCGTGCAGTTGTTTCGCGAAGATCGTGAAGAAGAAACAGAGTTCGTGACGATCTCGTACTGGCCTGACGTCGAAGCCATGGCGAGCTTCACCGGCGGCGACCCGCACAAGATCCATCACCTGCCGCGCGACGAAGAGTTCCTCGTCGAGCTGCCCGAACAGGTCACGGTGATGCGGATCCTCGTCAATCATTTGCCTCGCGATTAGGGCGGCGGCGACGGCTGATTCTCGCGATTTCGTCAGCGGAGTCCTAAAGGCAGGCGGCCATCAGCGCGTCGGTCTCGATGCCGGGCGCGACGAATTCCTGTACGAAGCACCCGTCCTTCAACACCAGGACCCGGTCGCAGACCTTCGGCAGCTCCTCGATCTCGCTGGACACGAAAATGATGCTTTTGCCTTGCTCGGCAAGCTGGCGAATGATTGCGTAGATCTGCGACTTCGCTTCGACATCGACACCACGGGTCGGTTCGTCGAGCAGCAGGATACGGCTGCCAGCATAGACCCAGCGGCCTATCACCACTTTCTGCTGGTTGCCGCCAGAAAGCGTGCCGACCGGCGTGTCGATACGCGCCGTCTTTATGCCGATACGACGGATGATGTCGCCTGCCGCTTCTGCCATCCTCGATGTCGAGATGACGCCGCTCACCGCCACCTTCGAAAAGTCTGTGGCGACGGTGTTTTCGTCCACGCCGAGCAGCGGCATGATGCCGTCCTCCTTGCGGCTTTCCGGCGTCATGCCGATCCCGCTCTTGACCCGCTCGCCATAGGAGCCGCGGGTGATGTCCTTTTCATCGAGCAGGACCGTGCCGACGCGTACGGCATCAAGCCCGCCGATCGCCCTAAGCAGTTCGGTACGGCCCGAGCCGAGCAGTCCGGCAAAACCCAGCACCTCACCGCATCTGAGATCGAAACTGACGCCGGCAAGCTTCGGCGGCACGGCAAGACCCCGCACCGACAGCACGGTAGCGCCTCCCCTCGCCTCGCCGACGAGCCAATCCTCCTGGCCGCTGCGGCCGAGCATCAGCCGGATGATCTCCGCGGTGTCGGCGCCAGCAAGCTCGACGGTCCCCGCAACCTTGCCGTCGCGCATCACCGTGGCGGCCTCGGCGATCTGCCGGATCTCGCTCATGCGATGGCTGACATAGATCACCGCAATGCCGGCGGCGGCCAGGCTGCGCACGGCCTTGAACAGGAGCTCGACTTCGGCTGCCGCAAGCGAGCTGGTCGGCTCGTCGAGGATGACGAGCTTCGGTTCGCCGATCATGACGCGGGCGATCTCGACGAGCTGTCGTTCAGCTGGGCTCAGCGTCGCGACGCGCCGGCGTGGATCGAGCTTCAGCCCGAGCCGGGCCAGCGTCTCGCGCGCCTGATCTTCCATTTCGCCATGGGAAAGCACCCCCATGCTGGACGGCCAGCGGCCGAGGAACAGGTTCTCGGCGATGCTCATGCCGACAACCAGGCTGAGTTCCTGATAGACGGCGCGCACACCGAGCCGGGCAGCTTCGACCGTGCGTTGGGTGCCGGAACCGGTCAGCGACGCGCCATCGATCGTGACGTCGCCGCTGTCAGGCACCGTGGCCCCGGTCAGCAGCCGGATCAGTGTCGATTTCCCCGCCCCGTTCTTGCCGAGCAGAGCACGGACTTCGCCCCGGCGGATCCCGAAATCGACATCGTCCAGCGCAAGCACGCCGGGATACTGCTTCGTCGCACCATGCACCGCGGCGACTAAAGTCTGCGGATCCTGCTTGCGGGCGGTCTGCATGGCTGATCCTCCCAATTTCTAACACGCGCCGAAAATGCGGCGTTCGCGATAGCGCGTGACCAGGATGTTGGCGAGCACGGCGGCGACGATGATGACGCCGCGCACCACTTCCTGGAAGAACGGATTGATGCCGCGCAGCACCAGCCCGTTGCCGATCAGAGTGATGACGAAGACCCCGAGCAGTGTGCCGAGCATCGAGCCGCGTCCGCCCGACAGCGCCGTGCCGCCGATGACGACGGCGGCGATCACGTCGAATTCGAGGCCGGAGGCGGTACCAGCATTGCCGGAGCCTAGGCGTGCGGTCAGCAGCACGCCGGCAAGTGCTGCCATTACGCCCGACGTGGTGAAGATCAGCACGCGAATGCGCGCGACGTTGATTCCACATAGTTCGGCGGCGTTGGCGTTGCCGCCCACGGCAAAGATCGACCGACCGTAGGCGGTCTTCTGGCTGACGAAGGAGAAGATGGCGAACAGCACCAGCATGACAATGGCTGAGGTGGGAATGCCGAACATGTTGTCGGCAAGGATGTCGAGGAAAGCGTTGTCGGGAAAGGTGACTGGCAGCGCGTTGGTGGTGAAGAATGACATGCCGCGCAGCGCGCTCCACAGGCCGAGCGTGGCAACGAAGGACGGCACCCCGAAATAGGCGCGCAGCGATCCGGCGAAAGTGCCGAGCGCACCGCCGATGGCAAGTGCGGCCAGGATGGCGAGCGCGACGTTGACGTCGGCTTTCAGCATGAAGGCGAGGCAGACGGAGGTGAAGGCGACCATCGGCCCGACACTGACGTCGATCTCGCCGGCGATGATGATCAACGTCACCGCCCAGGCGGCAATGGCGATGGAGGCCGCGTCGCGCAGCAATGAGAGATGGTTGTTGGCCGACAGAAAGCCGTTGGTGGTCGCGCCGAAGCCGAAATAAAGCAGAAGCAAAATGACGATCAGGCCGATCTCGTTCATGTCGAGCGCAAGCAGGCGAAAGCCGCGCCGACGGTCGGGGGTGGTTGTGGTGACGCTCATCGCAATCTTCCTCGTCAAGGCCGGTGGCATGTGTAGCGAACGGAGCCTGCGAGGCTTTCACCGGGCGCCAGCCTCACCAGCCCGCCGCGTGAGGGCATGTTATGTCCATCGGCGCTGTGGCTCATCGGTTCGAAACAGAAGAAATCATAGTCGTAGCCGGCATCGAAGGCCGGATCGGAGACGAAAACCAGATAACGGGAAAAGAGGGAATCGGCATCGATCGCCAGCGAAATCCCGTTCTCCGGCCAGTCGATCTTCGCCCCGCCGTTCCAGTCCTCGAAAACCGTGTTGACCCAGCGGCGCGGCAGGCCGCGCGGCTGGGAGAAGTCGATATCGCCAGCGACCGGATGCTCGACGGTCGGCAGCCAGGAGGAATCCTCTTCCCAATAGGAGCGAGCGGCCGCCTTGAGCGTGGTCTCTTTTGTTAACGGAAAATACGGATGCCAGCCCAGACCAAATGGGAGCGCGAACTCGCCACGATTGGTCACGGACAGTGTCGTCGTCAGCGTGGGACCGGCGAGCGTGAAGCGCTGCTGGGCATCGTAGGCATAGGGGGTCCCAGTGCCGCGATGGCCAAGGGAAAGCACGATCTCGCCTTTCGCATGGCTGGCAAGACGCCATTCGCCGGTCCAGCCATCGCCATGCAGATAGTGCTTGTCCCAATCCATGTTGGGTTCTAGCGAATGCTCGCGGCCTTCGAAGGAAAAGCGGCTGTCGCGCACCCGGTTGCCGAAAGGCACCAGCGGAAAACAGCCCGATTTCAACGCCGCGCGTTCCGGCCCTTGCTGCGGCTCGCGAAACAGCGGCATCTCGACACCGCCCGAACGCGAAAGGAACCGCCAGATCGATCCGCCGGTCGTGGTAACGATGAGGCCTAGTGCTTCGTTGCCGATTTCGATATCGGCCATCGCTCACTCCGGAAATTCGACGATGACTTTTCCGGAGCGCCCGCCTGCCATCAGTGCATAGGCCTCGGGCGCTTTTTCCAGCGGGAAGGCATCAGTGATGATATCGTGCGGGTGCAGGCCCCAGGCGTCGAGGTCCTCGCAGCACTGGTCCATATTGTGGACGCTGGTCACCCATGAGCCGTAGATGGTCCGCTGGCGGTGCAGGAGGTCGTCGCTGACGTCGAACTCGACCTTGCCGGTTTCCCCGATATAGACGCAGCGCCCCCATGTCCGCGTCGCCTGCAGCGCCAGCACCCGGCCGCGCGGGTTGCCGGAGCAGTCGATGGCGACCGCCGCACCGCCCTTGGTCAACTCGTTGATGGCGCCGAGCGCGTCCGGCCCGGCGACGAAGCCGTAATCGAGCAGGCCGAGTTTTTTCGCTGTCTCAACCCGGTTGGGCTGAGTGTCGACACCGATCGCCAGGCGCGCGCCACGGCCCTTGGCCAGCATCAGCGCCGCCATGCCGACCGGCCCGAGGCCGACGACGAGCACTGCATCGCTACCCGAAACATTGCCGCGCAGCACAGCCTCATAAGCGGTGCCGACGCCACACGAGATGAAGCAGCCGTCGCGATAGGACAGGGTGTCAGGCAGGTGAACGAGATCGCGCTCGTCGGCGACGAGATATTCGGCGTGGCCGCCGTCGCGCTGCCAGCCATAGGCGGCACGCTGCGGGTCGGTACAGGAGATCTGGAACCCCTTGCGGCAGTTGCGGCAGAAGCCGCAGCCGGAAATGTGATAGACGGCGACACGGTTGCCCGGCTTGAAATGCCGGCAGCCGGCGCCAAGATCGACCACCTGCCCGGCCGGCTCGTGCCCGGCCACTACGCCCTGATAGGACGTGCGCGGATCGTCGCCGAGATGCTTGTGATAGATATAATGGATGTCGCTGCCGCAGATGCCGGACGCCTTCATCTTTAGAAGCACCTGGCCGATGCCCGGCTTCGGACGGTCGATTTCGCGCAGGTCGACAGTGGAATTGCCTGGAAGGTAGGCGGCAAGCATTTTTGGCATCGTCAAGCTCCGGACCCCGGTCCATTCAACCGCGGGCAGTATCCGAGATTGTCGGTTTCCCGAAAGGTCTGGCCGCCGGAATGCGGCGGCCAGTATCGCATGTTCGGGAGGATGCGATCAGGAGAGGCCGTCCTTGTGGGTTTCGAGCCACTTCTTGGCCTCGTCTGCCGATTTGAAGATCGATATGCCCATCGGCACGATGATGTCGGCGGCTTTCTTGCCTTCGGCGCCATTCAGGGCCTGTTCGAGCGCCAGCTTGCCGATGCCCTGGCCGGACACGTCGGCGACTGCCTTCATCACAGAGAAGTCGGCGAGTTCGGTAGCGGCTGAAGACGTCATATCGGCGGCGAAGACGACGACTTTTCCGACCAGGCCGCGTTGCTTGATGGTGCGCACCGCACCGGTGCCGGCATCGCCACCCTCGCCGAAGAAAGCGTCGATATCCGGATTGGCCGACAGCATCTGATCGCTGACCGACACAGCATCATCGAGCACCGTGCCGCGCTGGTTCGCAGCGATGACGTAGCCCGGAACCTTGGCTTTGAGCGCCGCTTCGAAGCCCTCGCGGCGCTTGACGCAGACTTCGACGAACTCGCAGTTGAGCACGCCGATCTTCGGTTCCTTGATCCCCTGAGCGATGAAATAATCGGCCGCGACGTCGCCGAGCTGGCGGCCGAACTCCGTCGGATCGGCGACCGCATAGGCATAGACATATTTCTTCATGTCGGCGTCGTTGGTGCAGGTGTTGTAGCACACGACCGGAATGCCGGCCTCATGCGCCCGCTTGATGGCGCGCACCGAACCGTCGGCGGAGACGGCGGACAGGATGATCGCCTTGACGTTTGCCGAGATCAGGCGGTCGATGAAAGAGGCTTCGGCGCCCGGATCGGCGCGAGCATTCGTCTCGAGCAGGTCGATCTCCTTGCCCATCGATTTGGCGCTGTCCTGGATGCCCTTGCGCACGGCGGCATAGAAACCGACGTCGTCCAGATAGATGGCACCGATGCCGGTCGAATCGGCCAGCGCCGGCGCTGCCGCCGACCCGACCGTGAGCGCAACAAGCGCTGCGATTGCAAACTGCTTTATGGATTTCATGTCGTCCTCCCAACGGATGATGAATTGCGCCCGTCGCGGCGCCGCAGCCAAGTCGGACTGCAGGCAACCTCTCCCTACGGTTGCCTAATCCGAGATCAACGTTCAGGCAACTAGATCGGATCAAACTGGATTATAGATACTATGTTTAAAACGGCTGTCAACGCATATTCGGATGCCGCATTGGTCAGTTTTCCGTCGAGGTGCTGTCACAATCACCATTGAACACGATGTCAAAGTCGACTAACGTGCCAGATAGATATGATCTATTATTGGATTGCGCGGGAGTTCTCCGAGTGAGGATCACAGGCATTGAAACCCGCGTGGTCAACGCGGAAATGCGAAACTGGGTATTCGTGAAGGTGCTGGCCGACGAGGCGGGGCTCCATGGCTGGGGCGAAGCGACACTGGAATGGAAGACGCACGCGGTGGTCGGCGCGGTGGAGGATCTGGCGCCGCTGATCATCGGACGCGATCCTCGCGACATAGAGCAGGCCGTCCGGATCATGCGCAAGCAGTCGTTCTGGCGGCTCGGGGCGATCGGCATGAGTGCGATCTCGGGCATCGAGATGGCATTGTGGGATATTATGGGCAAGCATTTCGGCGTGCCGGTGTGGCGCCTGCTTGGCGGCAAGGTGCGCGACAAGGTCGGCGTCTACACCCATCTCGGTCTTGGCGACATGCGCGCGGTCTATGAGACGATGGAGGCTGATCCGCTGGTCGAGCGCGCGCATGCCGTGGTCGAAAAGGGCTACCGCGCCTTCAAGGCGGTGTTCATTCCTTATACCCACTTTCACGCGCCGTTGCCCGATGTGGACAAGGTAGCGCGGCTGATGGACGCTCTGCGCAAGGCAGTCGGACCGGGGATCGAGATCATGGTGGATTTCCATGGCCGCCCGGCCTCGGTTTCCGCCGCACTTTCCTATGTCGAAGCCCTCGCTCCCGGCCGGCCGATGTTCATCGAAGAGCCATTGCCGCCCGGCGACATGGCCGGTCTGAAAGCCCTCGCCGCTCACACGTCGGTGCCGCTGGCGACCGGAGAGCGACTTGTCGAGCGCGCCGAATTTGTCGAACTGCTTTCGGCAGGCGCAGTCAGCATCATCCAGCCTGACATCTGCCATTGCGGCGGCCTCTCCGAGGCCAAGAAGATCGCGGCCCATGCCGAGGCCGTCGGCGTCGGCGTCGCTCCCCATAACCCGCTCGGGCCGATCGCCGGCGCCGCCGCGCTGCACTTCGCCGTCTCGACGCCAAACCATATCATCCAGGAGGAAATGGTCGGCGCGGTACCGTGGTATTTCGACGTGGTCGAAGGCCCGATCGGCATGATTGATGGCTTCTGGCAGATTCCCGAAGCACCGGGTCTCGGCATCGAGGTCGACGAGGCGGTCTGCGCGCGCTATCCCTTCGCGCCCGAGGTGCTGCACACGCAGAACGCCGTGATGCCGGACGGTACCATCGTCGACTGGTGAGGACGGCCGACTTTTGAGGTTGGAATGACCGGACGCCTGCAGGACAAGGTCGCGATCATAACCGGCGCCGGGCGCGGCATAGGCGAGGCAATCGCCCGGGCCTTCCACCGCGAAGGCGCCAAAGTCGTCATCGCCGAGATCGATCACACGACCGGCGAAACGGTCGCAACGGATCTTTCGCCAAACAGGGCACGCGCCCTGTTCGTGCCATGTGACGTCTGCCAGACCGCTTCCGTCGAAGCCGTCGCCGCGCTGGCCAAGGAGAGCTTTGGCCGTATCGACATCCTCGTCAACAATGCCGGCATCAACGTCTTTCACGACCCGCTGGGGACAAGCGAAGCCGAATGGCGGCGCTGCTTCGACATCGATCTCGACGGCGTCTGGCGCATGAGCAAAGCGGTGCTGCCGGCTATGCTCGACCAGGGCGCCGGCTCGATCGTCAACATTGCATCCACGCACAGTTTTTCGATCATCCCCGGTTGCTTCCCCTACCCCGTCGCCAAGCACGGGGTTTTGGGCCTCACCCGGGCGCTCGGCATTGACTACGCAGCAAAGGGTATTCGAGTAAACGCCATTGCGCCCGGCTACATCGAGACGCAGATCGCCGTCGACTACTGGAGCACTTTTCCGGACCCCAAGGCCGAACGGCAGCGTACCTACGATCTGCATCCGCAAAAACGCATTGGCAAGCCCGAGGAGGTGGCGATGACGGCGCTGTTCCTCGCCTCTGACGAGGCACCCTTCGTCAACGCCGCCTGCATCGTCGTCGATGGCGGCCGGTCGATGCTCTACCATGACTGACAGCGTCGTTGCGTGGCGCGCCAGTCGCGCCTATGAGGTGCCAAGCTGAAGAAGGGCCGGGAAACCATGGCATCTGACCTCGCGGTCGCCGAAGACGGTTCGTGGCGCCTGGCCGAAGGCGCCGGCGGCAGCCGCATCCACGATTCCGTGGTCAACGTGCTCGGCAGTCGCATCCTTGGCGGTGTCTATCGGCAAGGCGAAATGCTGCCGCGCGAGGAAGAGCTCTGCGCGATGTTGGGTGTCAGCCGCACCTCGATACGCGAAGCGATCAAGGTGCTGTCGGCAAAGGGGCTGGTCGAGGCGCGCCGCCGGGTCGGCGTGCGCGTGCTGTCGCGCGATGACTGGCGGCTGCTCGATCCCGTGGTGCTGAGCTGGCACCCGGATATCAAGAATGACAGCGAACTGATTTCCGGTTTGATCGAGGCACGCCGCATCTTTGAACCGGCTGCGGCCGAACTTGCCGCCAGGCGCGCCACCGGCTCCGATCTCGCAGCGATCGAGGCTGCCTTCAACGCAATGCGCGATTCGATCCCGCACGACCTCGACCGGGTCTGCCGAGCGGACCTGGCTTTCCACCGCAGCGTGATCGCGGCAAGCCATAACGTCGTTCTGAAAGGATTGATCGGGATGCTGGAGGCGGCGCTGAGCGCGTCCTTCCTCGTCACCAACAGGCTGATGGAAGCGCAGTCGCGGGCGCTGGCGGCGCATCAAACCGTGCTCGAGGCGATCCGTATGCGGGATACGGCCGGAGCCAGGGCCGCAATGAACCGGCTGCTCGATATCGCTGCCGACGATCTGCAGGTCGCCTAGAAAATGCAAAGGCCGCCTCAAGGGCGGCCTTTCACATCCAGCAGAATGTCGTGTTACTCGGCGTCCTTAACAGCTTTCTTCTTCGGCGCGGCCTTCTTCTTGGGCTCTTCCGTATCGTCGGCCTTGTTGGCGTCGGCCTTCTTCGCTGCGGCTTTCTTCGCCGGCTTTGACTTGGCCGTCTCGGTGTCCTCGTCGTCGGCCATCAGTTCTTCCTTGCTGACCTTGACATCGGTGACCGAAATCTGGCTGAGCAGATGGTCGACCACCTTCTCCTCGAACAGCGGCGCGCGCAACGTGTTCAGCGCTTCGGGATTGCTGCGGTAGAATTCGAAGGCTTCCTGCTGCTGGTTGGCCGGGTAGCGGCGCACCTGCTCGAGCAAGCCACGCTGCAGTTCCTCGTCCGACACGGTGACGCCGGCCTTCTCGCCGATTTCGGCGAGAACCAGGCCGAGACGCACACGGCGCTCGGCAAGCCGCATATATTCGGCGCGCGCCTCTTCTTCCGTCGTCTCCTCGTCGGCGAAGCTGCGGCCGGCGGCTTCCAGATCGCGGTTGACCTGGTTCCAGATGTTGTTGAACTCGGCCTCGACAAGCTTCGACGGCGCCTCGAACGCGTAGGCGGCATCGAGCTGGTCGAGCAGCTGGCGCTTGATCTTCTGGCGCGTCATCGAGCCGAACTGGTTCTCGATCTGACCTCGCACCACTTCACGCAAACGCTCCAGCGACTCCAGGCCGAGATTCTTGGCCATTTCGTCGTTGATCTCCAACGCACCGGGCTTGGACACTTCCTTGACGGTGACGTCGAAAGTGGCTTCCTTCCCGGCAAGATGCGCCGCCTGGTAGTTTTCCGGGAACGTGACCGTGACCTGCCTCTCGTCGCCGGCCTTGCTGCCGATGAGCTGATCCTCGAAGCCGGGAATGAATTCCTTGGAGCCGAGCACCAGCGGCTGGTCCGTGCCGGCGCCGCCGCTGAAGGCTTCACCGTCGATCTTGCCGACATAGTCGATCGTCACGCGGTCGCCCTCGGCGGCCCTGCCGGTCTTCGGTTCGTAGGTGCGAGCCGATTCGGCGACACGCTTGACCTGCTCGTCGATTTCCGAATCCGGCACGTCGAACACCTGACGCGTCACCTTGATGTCGGAGAAATCCTTGATCTCGATCGGCGGAATGATCTCGTAGTTCAGGCGGAACTCGAAGTCGGCGCCGCCGGCCAGGATCTTCTCGGCCTCCTTCTCGTCCTCGGTCATGATCACTTCGGGCTGCATGGCAGCCTTTTCGCCGCGGCCGGTAATGATCGAACGAGTCGAATCGTTGAGGATCTCGTTGACCACTTCGGCCATGAACGACTTGCCATAGACCTTGCGCAGGTGCTGCACCGGCACCTTGCCGGGGCGAAAGCCGTTGATGCGGACCTTGCTCCTGGCATCGGAAAGCCGCGCCATCAGCTTGGCTTCCATGTCACCGGCCGGCACGGTGATCTTGATCTCGCGCTTGAGACCGGAGTTGAGCGTTTCGGTGACCTGCATCATAAAACCTTCGTTTCCACCAATGAGGCAGCCAAACGGGCTCTTGCCGTTTACAGCCTGCCGGTATGATCTTGCCGGGAATGGCTTTTTGGTGCGGGACTTGGCGATCTGTCCACTCAACGCGGTTCAAATCGTCCAAAAACACGCTCCAAAATGTGAATAAGTCTTTGTTTTTCCGACTTCTTATCACATTCTGCAGAAGTGGATCGTCGCATCCCGTCACATTCGACACGCCTTTTGTCACAGGCGCGGCCGATTTTCAACCACCTTCGCGTCTACAGCGCCGCGCGTCCTCTTGGACGCGCAAAGGATGCTGTAGCACCTTGATTTTGGCGCATGATCCCGAAATACGATTCTTCGTTCTTCGGGATCATGCGCCGGCGAACGGCCGCTATTTTGACCGCGACATTGACAGAATGATGGCTGCCCGGGATTGCCGGGCAACGCGGATGTGGCGGAATTTTTGGACGCGCTGGATTTAGGTTCCACTGCGTCATGGCTCCCGCTGGTGTAGCTACCCCGAAGTAGTCAGCCGCTCAGCGCAGCGGTCCTGATGCAGAGAAGCCCGCCACCGTACGAGTGACGGGCCGGCCGCGAGGCCAGGAGAGTGTTGTCAAAGCCTGCACGGCCGATGCGACACTCCCGTTTTGCGCAACAGTCTTCTCAGCGGCGTGCAATCAGCAAGCAAAGCTCACGTAGGTCGCGATCGTATGTGCCGCTGCTCCCGAGCACGTCGACGCAGCGCTTCTTCATCCGTGTCAACTGGCTGCTGGACATCTGCGCGACGACGCTCACGCCAGGTGTTCCAGGAGTCCCGGGTGTGCCAGCAAGGGTCCCGCCGCCGACGCCCACGCCGACACCGCTCGTCCCACCAACATTGGCACCCGCACCCGCTGCAGCGAGGCCGGTGCCGCCTACATTTGCGCCTGCGCCAGCAGTGATACCACCGGTGCCGCCGGCATTGGCGCCCAGGCCGGCCGTGACGCCACGGGTGCCGCCGAGATTGGCACCCAGGCCGGCCGTGACGCCACGAGTGCCGCCCACATTGGTGCCGGCACCAGCGCTAACGCCCCTGCTGCCGCCGATCGAGGCGCCGGCGCCGGCATTCACCCCGCTTCGGCCGCCGATGGAAGCGCCGACACCCGCGATAATGCGTTTCTTGCCGCCGATCGATTTGCCGGCTCTCGTATTTACCCCGCTGCTACCGCCGATCGAGGCGCCGACTCCCGCATTGACGCCGCCACCGCCGCCGATCGAGGCGCCGAGACCGGCGTTTACGCCGCCTCGTCCGCCAACCGATGCGCCGGCGCCGACGCTAATGCCGCCTGCGCTGGAGGGAAGAGAAAGAGATAAAACAAGTGCACCACAGGCCAAAGCTGCGGCGAAGCTGTTAACGACGTTTGCCATGACACTCTCCTTAGGTAATTACCCCACAGCAGCAGTTTCAAAGCTGCTACTTTAGAAATAACGAACCCAGAGAGTGTTTGAATCGCTAACACGAAACAATGTTTGCGGTCGTGACTTACGGATAGAAAAATATTTCGAATCAATTTGAAAGAATTTGAATACATCCTTGGGCAGGAAGACCCGGCCGCCGACGGGTTCGTTCGCGCCGCAAAACTGTCACTCAAGCCGTTTCGAGCGCATTACGATGCAATTGACCAGCTGCGCAGGAACCTAAGAAGGGCTCAACCTATTGAACGATAGGCCGGCGGGCTACGAGAAGCCCCATGCAGCGCCGATGTCGCGGGGATAGGCTACTAATTACTCTGACCCTCAGTTGACCGGCTTCTAGACTCGGTAGAACTTACCCCCTCAACTACTAGGCGGAAAAATGGCGACGCACCCGTATATTTCAGGCCCAGGCAACGTCACGCAGATGATCCAGTTTCTGCGAAAGAACCTCCCGGGCAACTGTTAATTCAGACACGGTGAAAAGACTTGGCCTCGCCTCAAACAACGAGAGCTACGCAATCAACGTACTCCAGTTTCTCAAGCTCGTTGACGAGCAGGGCAAGCGTACGGATAAGGGGCATGAGGTCATGACGATCCATGACGATCCTTCCTTCCACGAAGCCTTCAGCGATCTGGTCCGGACAGCATACGCCGACCTTTTTGAACTCAGAGGTGATGACGCTTGGAATTTTACTCGAAATCAGTTGACGAATTACTTAGTCTAGATCAGTGGACAAAACGAGCGACACTATTGGGTCTCGTCAGGCAGGAGTTTTCATAGCGCTGCGTGAATTGGCGGGTCATCAAGCGTTCGGAACCCGGTGGCAACCTCAGGGCCAAACCTTCTGGTCCAAGGGCAAAGCCTGCCACTTCAGTCAGACCTAAGCCCGCGCAGGCGTATGCTTCAGGGCCGCCCCCAGCAGCGTCCACTCCGCCCCCTACCGCGAAAGCGAAGGTCGACATGGCCCTCACTGTTAGGATTGAGATTAATTTGCCTGCCGAAGGCACTCAGGAAACGTATGACGCCATCTTCAAAAGCATTAAAGCCAACCTGTTTCCATGATCGACCGGCTGACCCAATTTGAACGGGTTGTCAGGGTGGCGAAGAATGTCGGCGTGACACTCGACAAGGCTGATCGACGCACCGCGCATCCGTTCGATGAGCGCAACATTCACACGGACATATCGTCGGTATCCGTCAAACTCTTTGACAATGGCCATTTTTCTCAAGCCACGTTCGAGGCGTTCAAATTGCTCGAACATCGCGTGCGGATGCTATCTGGCTTAGAGGAGACAGGCTTTAGCCTTATGATGAATGCCTTCAATGAAGGTGGCCCGAAGATCGCTCTGACCGACCTGATAACGATCAGCGATAAGGATGAGCAAAAGGGATCCAGGCATATCTTCGCTGGCGCTCTGGCCGGCATTCGAAATCCACGCAGCCACGACATACGAGTAGATCCAATTGATCTCTGTTTGGACCACCTCTCTGTGGCATCGGTGTTGCTTCGTACGCTGGAGGCCCGAAAGTCACCGCCGGCATGACCGCTATGGTGCGCGTGAAGGGACTCGAACCCCCACACCTTGCGGCGGCAGGACCTAAACCTGCTGCGTCTACCAATTCCGCCACACGCGCTCCGGCGCTTCCTCTACAGGCACCGGACACTTGGCGCAAGACTGTGCCCGAAAGTGTGCCCGGTGTGCCCGTACTGTGCCCCGGCACGTTCAGCGTATTGCCAAATTACGCAATGAAATCAACGCAGCACTGACACCGTCATGGGATTTAGGTTCTGGCGTGAGAACGTGGGGGGTTCGAGTCCCTCTACCCGCACGACTGCTCCCCTCGAACAGTGGACTAAGGTTCCTGTACCGGAAGGCGTTTGGGGGGTCGAGTCCACCTGCGAGGCCATCACCGCCAGCATCGCCATCGAGGCAGCGGCCGGCGCGTGCTTCCTTCGTCCATATATCTTCTCGTGTCGTCAGGTTAATGGTCATGTTTGGTGCTGTCCGAGCCGGCCACGGTTTCCCAATTCATCCGGGCCAATTCTAAAAAGCGGTTCCTCGAACAGCGTCTTGTAGCCGTCCATCAGCGCCTTGATCTGCGCGGCGCCATCGGCTGCGATTGCGACGCGGACGCCGAACGGCCGCACCCGCATGTCGTTCTGGATCGCCATCCCCTCGCCTTCCGGCAGATAGAAGCGCTCGATGCCGTAATCCGGCGCGATCGTCGTGGCTGCGCTGAGATCCCACCCTTCTGACACATGCCCGACGATATCGACTTCGTCGGACGCTGCCGGCGCCGGCGCTTGCCCGAACCAGGCCGTGGTTGCGCCCCAATTGCCGTCGGCGTCCCGCTTCAGCCTGACCACGATCGGCGTATCGTCGCTCGCCAGCTTGCCGGCCGGAATGTTGGCGATCAGCTTCACCGGCAGGCGCGAAATGTCGTAGCTGAGCACAATGTAGTCGCCGCGAAGGAGATCGCGCGGATCGATCGGTTCGACCCTCAGCAGCACTTGCTTGCCGTCGCGCAGGATCGCCGCCCGGCCGGCGATGATCCAGCTCAGGAAGCCGATCTGGACGAGCGCCAGCACCAGCGCTGAAATGATTAGTCTTTTACCGGTCATCATGCCGCCGCTCCTTCCACGCTCGAGGCACTCATGCGCTTTTCCACGCGGAGGATGACAAGGGCCAGCAGGCCAACAAACACAGCGGCTGCAAGGAAGAAGCCTGCCGTGTCGAGCATCGACTGCAACATCACCACATAGATGATGGCGAGTTCGAAGGCGAAGCCGGCATAGGCAACCCAGCGCAAGCCCTGCTCTCGCGGCCGCCCAGCACGATTGCGGCGACAATGCCGGCAAGCGCAACGGCCGAGGCAATGCCAAAGCCGCTGTTGCTGCTGCTTGAATCGGCCAGTTCGAACTGGATCATCGCCAGGGCGGTGAAAAATCCGATCAGCGCGTGCAAGGGCAGCCGGCCGCCAATCTGCAATATCCGGTCAACGGGCCCGGCAGCGAAGATCGCAGCCGCGAAAAGCAGCGCCGACACGATAATGAGCGGGACGGCGACCTGCAGCGTTTCATATTCCGTAAACAACAGCACGAGATAGAAGTTGACCGACAGGATGATCAGATGCCGCGCCGCCTGGCTGCGGGTCCAGAACGAAATGGCGAACAACACGATCGCCATGACGACGAAGAGGTGCGGAAATTCCGTGCGCCTGAAATAGTCGAACCCTTTCAGGAACAGCCACGCGTCGGCAATGCCGACAGAAGTGACGGTCAGCGGGTTCGAGCGCAGCGCAACTGCCGCCAAGGCGGTGCCCGCGCCCCAGGTGATCAAGGCCGACGCTTCATCGCCGGACAAATGGTACATCTGGCCGATCAGCGCGATCGATCCGCCGAATGCCGCTGCGGCGACGATCCAGAATGCCTCGCCGATTGCAGCATGGTCGCGTGTCTTCAGCACGGCGCCGCCGACATAGCCGGATAGCGAAGAGCGCTGCCACCCGCGCCAGCCGCGGGATGGCTTCCCAGTTGGCGGCGACGAAGATCAGGACGGCCGCACCAAAAAGCAACGCCGCCATCACCGCCAGGATGGAGCCGAAGCTCAGTGATTTGCGCTCATTGGCCTCGACGTCGCGCTTCAGCGCGTCGGCCGTCGAGGCGTCGATCAGGCCAGCCTGCAGCCATCGTGTGATATCGGCCCTGACCCGCGACGAATAGCTCGCCATGCCTTTCTCCCAGCTTAGTCGTTTCTTCAGCCGACCCGGACAAACCGTTGACGCAACGGCATTTTCCGATTCGGTTCTATCTACGTCGAAGATGAGAATTGCAGGTGATTGTGCATTGCACAATTTGCATTGCTGCCATGCACCAATAGCGCTTTTAAATCGATATGACCCGACCTATTTTCTGGGCGTACACAAAGACGGAATGATCCGGAAGAAAGACGAAACGAGAATACCATGAACCTGATCCGCAACTACCGCAACTGGCGCCGCTACCGGGACACCGTTTCCGAGCTGAGCCGCCTGAGCAACCGTGAACTGACCGACCTCGGCATCAGCCGCAGCGACATCCACTACGTCGCCCGCAAGGCGGTCTAATCCTCTTCGGACCGCAAATGGTCCGAACCAGTTTGACTTGAAAAGAGAACGACAATGAACCTGATCCGCAACTATCGTAACTGGCGCGTTTATCGCTCGACGGTTACTGAGCTGGGTCGCCTTTCGAACCGCCAGCTGCATGATCTCGGCATCGTCCGCGAAGAGATCAAGAGCATCGCCCGCAAGGCGATCTAGTCAGAATTTCGCCAGGGTCGACCTCCTCCCCGACCCTGACGGATACGGTCAGCCTTCACCTCCTCCCGAGGGTTGACCACAAAAATGGCGCCCGCCGCACCTCCTCCCGCGGCGGGCGCTGTTTCCCAGCGCGAAAAAATTTCGTCCCCGGGGCGAAATGATTTCGTCCAATAGGGTTTCGCCCCCTTTCATCAGGCGAAAGGAATTTCGTCAAAGCCGACCTCCTCCCCGGCGATGACGAATACGGTCGATCTTCACCTCCTCCCGAGGATCGACCAGCAAAACGACACCCGCCGGACCTCCTCCCCCGGCGGGTGTTGTTGTTTTTCAGGGTCGAGGGACACTCTGAGAACGTTCTGGCGGGGAAGTCCCTGTCGTCAGTCGAGCGCACCACTTTCCAGCACGCCCCGCTTCTTCCACTGGCTGAGCGGAAAAATGTCCGGTGCGCCGCCCATCGGCGCATACCAGGAATCCACCACCCACTCGGTGCCCCTGCGGTCGCTGATCACTGCCGTCCAATGGGGATAGCGCCCGTCGACAAACAAGCCTCGCGAGGCCTTGTCCTCGACCTTGTGGAACCTGAACAATTTTCGCTCGGCAAGATAGACCAGCAGCGCATGGGTATTGGTCGATTCATCGACACAATCCATCTGGCCCCTGATTCGCGATGCACCAAATTCCGATTGCGGCAGATCGCGAATGCCGGTGGCCCGGAAAATGCGCTGCTCGAAATAGCGAACAGCCTTCGAAATGGCGGCACGTTCGGCTTGGGGCGAACCGGCGCCGGCACGCAGGATAGAGCGGAAACGCGCGCCGTCACCGGGGCCAAGCGCCAGCATCGTGCGATAGTTGCAACTGTAGCCGTGGCAGATGGGGATCCGGTTGGAAGCCGTCGCGGCCAGTTCGCCGGCGGCCGCTGATCCGCCCACGGCGATCACGACTGTCAGAAATGTCGCTCTGGCAAAGATCCCGAGCACCCCGTCCATTCTCCGACAGTAGACGATTGCAGCACTTGGCGGCAACAACGCGGCCAGCTCGTGTAATTGCAATCGCAGCTACAAAGGATTATTTCGGCGCTCATGAACAAGAATCCCATTCACGTCATCGGCGGTGGCCTGGCCGGTTCTGAAGCCGCCTGGCAGGCGGCCGAGGCCGGCGTTCCCGTCGTGCTGCATGAAATGCGTCCCATCCGCGGCACCGATGCGCACAAGACGGATGGATTGGCCGAGCTCGTCTGTTCCAATTCCTTCCGCTCCGACGATGCGCAGACCAACGCCGTCGGGCTGCTGCACGCCGAAATGCGGCTCGCCGGTTCGCTGATCATGAGCGCCGGCGACGCGCACCAGGTGCCGGCCGGCGGTGCGCTGGCTGTCGACCGCGACGGGTTTTCCGGAGCGGTGACAAAAAAGCTCGAAGCGCATCCGCTCATCACCATCCAGCGCGAGGAAGTGCCCGGCCTGCCGCCGGCGGATTGGGAGCAGGCGATCATCGCCACCGGACCGCTGACCGCACCTGGGCTCGCCCAATCGATCGCCGAAATGACCGGCGCCGATGCGCTCGCCTTCTTCGATGCCATAGCGCCGATCGTCCATTTCGAGACGATCGACATGGATATCTGCTGGTTCCAGTCGCGCTACGACAAGGTCGGACCTGGCGGTACTGGCAAGGATTACATCAACTGTCCGATGGACAAGGAGCAATATCTCGCCTTCGTAGGGGCGCTTCTCGAGGGCCAAAAGACCGAATTCAAGCAATGGGAAGGCACGCCCTATTTCGACGGCTGCCTGCCGATCGAGATCATGGCCGAGCGCGGCGTCGAAACGCTGCGCCATGGGCCAATGAAGCCGATGGGGCTGACCAATGCGCACAATCCGTCGGTAAAGGCCTATGCCGTCGTGCAACTTCGCCAGGACAATGCGCTGGGCACGCTCTACAACATGGTCGGCTTCCAGACCAAGTTGAAGCACGCCGAGCAGGTGCGCGTGTTCCGCACCATCCCTGGCCTCGAAAACGCCGAGTTTGCCCGCCTCGGCGGCCTGCACCGCAACACCTATATCAATTCGCCGACGCTGCTGGACCATTCGCTGCAGTTGAAATCGCGGCCCGGCCTGCGCTTCGCCGGCCAGATCACCGGCTGCGAGGGCTATGTCGAAAGTGCCGCCATCGGCCTGCTTGCCGGGCGCTTTGCCGCCGCCGAGCGCTTGGGCCATGCGCCGGCGCTGCCGCCGTTGACCACGGCTTTTGGCGCGCTGCTCAACCACATCACCGGCGGCCACATCGTTTCGGACGACGAGCCGGGAAAGCGCTCGTTCCAGCCGATGAACATCAATTTCGGCTTGTTCCCTCCGGTGGAAGCGCCGAAAGCCGAGGGAAAACGCCTGCGCGGCAAGGACAAGACCGTCGCCAAGCGGCGTGCGGTGACGTCACGCGCGCTGGTCGACTGCCGCGAATGGCTGGGGCTGGCATCGGCGGCGGCGGAAGCGGAAGCGGCGGAATAGTCCGCCTGTCTGTTCTTGTCGAGCGGGCGAGATGGAGAGTAGGATAATATCCTACTCTCCATCTAGGAGCAATTTCATGGAGCCCGCCGAGAAACTGTTCGTCACCGTCACGCCAGCCATGGCGCGCATGATCCGCGAAAAGGTCGAGGACGGCTCCTTCGGCTCGGCGAGCGAAGTCATCCGCGCAGCACTTCGCGCCTTCCAGCGCGAGGAGGAAGAGCATGCCGAGCGCATGGCGTCGATCAGGGCGCGCGTGAAGGCATCGATTGAAGATATGAGACCGAACCTTTCTGGCGAGGAGGTTCGCGACCGTCTTAAGGGATTTTTCGCGCAGTATTCGAGCCGCGCCGATGATTCGGCGGCTTGAGGTCGAGTATCGCGAAAGCGCCAGCTTTGATCTGGCAGCAATATTCAGACACATCGCCGAGGCTAGCGGAAGCGCTGACATCGCACTGAAATTCGTTCTGCGTCTCGAAGACCGCTGCCAAAACATCGGCAATGCCCCTCGCGGTGGCCGCCCGGCGCGACGACATCGTGCCAGGATTGCGAACAGTTCCGTTCGAGCATTCCGCCATCATCGCTTACCTTGTCGAAGCCGATCTCGTCCGTATTGTGAACATCTTCTACGGCGGCCGCGACTATGAAACGCTTATGCGCGATGGCGGATCGACCGATCCATCGTGATGGACAATTACTCATTCACCTCAATGATCGCGGTGGCAGTTCCGGCTTTCCGTTCCTCCACGGTTTCCTTCATCCCTGTCAGCATTCAGGCGTCCGGCCAGCCTCGCGTTGCACGACGCAACAGCAGCCAATGCCGGCGCAACGCTGAGAGCCGTGCCACGCCCTTGAGAGGCGAGCGACGGACGCTCTCCATCTTGCCGAGATAGGCGCGCGACAAGGCCAGCGGCAGAAATGCCGGTCGCAACGAAACCGGCAAAGCCGATGCACCGCTTTCGAAAGCGGCAAGATGTTCCTGCGCCAGCGCGATCATCGCGGCGACAGCGCGTTCTGCGCCCGGCCCGCCATCGCCCGCAACGAACTCCTCCGGCGACGACCCTGCCGCAGCCAGAATATCGGCCGGGACAAAGCACTGCCCGCGCTTGCGGTGCAATGGCAGTAGCAGCAAAAGGCCGGTCATCGCCTGTGCACAACCTGCCCTGCCCGCAAGTTCGGCAAAACGCGGCGCTGCCACGGGATCAAGCACCATCGCCGCAAGCTGGATGAGCGCCGCCGCGGTCTCGCCGCAATAGCCTTCCAGATCGGTGCGCGACGGTATAGGGTCGTCATAGAGATCGAAAATACGGGCTTCGAGCATGTTGTCGAAGGCAGATTTCGGCAGGCCGTGGGCGGAAATCGTCGCCGCCAACGCGTCGGCGATGGGATGGCCGGTGCCTACCCCGGCGTCCTCCGCTGCTATGACATCGCGCCACCATTGCAGCCGCACCTCGCCCGGCAGTGCCTCCCGGATACGGTCGCGGATGCCTGATATCTCGGCATTGAAGGCATAGAGCGAAAACAGCGCATCGCGCTTGTCCTCGGGCGCGTAGAGCGCCGCGAGATAACGGTCGTGGTCGGCGGCGCGCACCGTTTCCATGACGATTTTGGCGTTTTCGCTCACGTCACTCGACGGCAATCAGCGCGGCGGCCACCGCACGGTTTTCCGCCAGGAGAATATTGTAGGTCCGCACGGCAGCACCAGTCGACATCGGATCGGCCGCAATGCCCGCCGCCTTCAGCGCAGCACGCAGCGCCGCCGGCAACGGCCTGAGATCCTTGCCGGCGCCGACCAGCAGGATCTCGACCTGGTCAGCCTCGTTGAGCAGCTTGGCGAAATCCGCCGCCGTCAGTGCCAGGGGATCAGCCGGCTCCCAGCCATAGATGCCCGACGGCAGGCACAGGAGCGAGCCGCGATGCGACATGTCGGCGAAACGAAATCCGCCGTTGCCATAGGCCTCAATCGGCGCGCGGCCGGGGAAATGCGCTTCACGGATGACGATGCCTTTGGTCATCCCGTTGGCCGCCCGTCAGGTTGCTATGGCTTTGCCGCCGCTCACCGGCTTCGCCTCATCGGCCGTCGCGGTCCCCGGCCGAAGCTTGAACAGGATGAGCAGTGGCGCGGCGATAAAGATTGACGAATAGGTTCCGAAGACGACGCCGAATAGCATCGCCAGCGTGAACGAGCGGATCACCTCGCCGCCGAACAGCACCAGCGCCAGCAGCGCCAGCATCGTCGTCACCGAGGTCAGCGTCGTTCGCGACAGCGTCTCGTTGATGGCGTTGTTCAACAATTGCGGCAGCGGCATCCGCTTGTATTTTCGCAAGTCTTCGCGAACACGGTCATAGACGACGATCGTATCATTGAGCGAATAGCCGATGATCGTGAGTATCGCCGCAAGCGAGGATTGGTTGAATTCGAGACCGGTGATAACGAAGAAGCCGATCGTCATGACCACATCGTGGACCGTGGCGATAATGGCGCCGACCGCGAACTGCCATTCGAAGCGGAACCAGACATAGACCAGGATTCCGAGCAGCGCGATCAGCATGGCGATGGTGCCTTGCTTGGCGAGCTCGCCGGAAACCGTCGGTCCCACCACCTCGACGCGGCGGAAATCGTAATGGTCCTGCAACTCGCCGCGCACCTTGTCGATCACGGTCTGTTCGGCGTTCTCGCCGCCCTCCTGCGTGCCGACGCGAATCAAGACGTCGTTCGGGTCACCGAACTGCTGCACCTGCACTTCACCGATGTTGAGTTCCGAAAGCCTGCCGCGGATGTCGGCAATATCGGCGGTGCCATCCTTGGCCTGGACCTCGATCAGCGAACCGCCCTTGAAGTCGATGCCGTAGTTGATGTCGACGGTCATGAACAACACGACCGCCAGGATCGACAGCACGCTGGACAGCGCGAATGTCCAGCGGCGGATGCCCATGAACGGAATTCGCGTGCCCGGCGGGACGAAGGTCACCGGCGCGCGCGGCAACTCCTTCGGGCGGGTGCGGCGAAGCCAGATCGACACCAGCAGGCGGGTGAAGGTGAAGGCGGTGAACACCGTTGTGAGAATGCCGATGGCGAAGGTTACGGCAAAGCCCTTCACCGGCCCGGTCCCGAGCCAGAACAGCACCACGGTCGCGATCAGCGAGGTGACGTTCGAATCGACGATGGTCGCCAGCGCTTTGGAAAAACCCGTGTCGATCGCCTGGATCACCGAGCGACCGTTTCGCCGCTCCTCGCGGATGCGCTCGTAGATCAGAACGTTTGAATCGACCGCCATGCCGATGGTCAGGACGATGCCGGCGATGCCGGGCAATGTCAGTGTCGCGCCAAGCAACGACAACAACGCGATGATCATCGCCACATGCACCGCCAGCGCGATGTTGGCAATGAAACCGAGAAAGCCATAGGCAACGAACATGAACACGACGACGAGTATGGAGCCGATCACGCCGGCGACCTTGCCGGCGTGAATGGAATCCTCGCCGAGCCCGGGGCCTACCGTGCGCTCTTCGATCACCGTCAGCGTCGCCGGCAGCGCGCCGGCACGCAACAGCACGGCGAGGTCGTTGGCGCTCTCGGCGGTGAAATTGCCCGAGATCTGGCCGCTGCCGCCAAGGATTGGCTCGCGGATCTGCGGCGCCGAAATCACCTGATTGTCGAGGATAATGGCAAACAGCTTGCCGACATTCTGCGAGGTGGCTTGACCGAAACGCGCCGCTCCCTTGGAATCAAAGGTGAACGAAACCACCGGCTCATTGGTCTGGGAATTGTACGTCGCCTGCGCATCGACGAGATTTTCGCCCGAAACGATGACGCGGTTCTCGATCAGATACGGAACCGGCGGATCATCCTGCGAATACAACACCGAGGATCCCGCCGGCGGGCGACCGTTGAGCGCGTCCTGCACCGGCATGGACTGGTCGACCATCTGGAAGGTCAGCTTGGCGGTCTGGCCAAGAATGTCCTTCAGCCGTTGCGGATCCTGCAGGCCCGGCACCTGGACCAGAATGCGGTCGTCGCCTTGGCGTTGCACGATCGGCTCGGTGGTGCCGAGTTCGTTGACGCGGCGCTCGACGACCTCGAGCGACTGCGCCAGCGCCGTCGACGTGCGGTATTTGATGCCGGCATCGGTGACGGTGAATTTGAGCAGGCCGGGCTCGGAATCATCCAGCGACATCTCCTGGACGGAGCCGCCGCTGAACAGGCCGGCGGCCACCGGGTCGGTCAGTGTCTTCAGCGCGGTCTTGGCGGCATCGACCTGGCCGGGATCAGTGATACGGACCTGCACGGTCCGGCCTGATCCGGCAAGGCCGGTGTAACCGATCTTGGCATCGCGAAGCAGTGTCCTGATTTGGTCGCGCGTCGTCTCCAGCCGATCCTTGGTCAGATCGTTCGGGTCCATCCTGAGCAGGATGTGCGAGCCGCCCTGCAGATCGAGGCCGAGCGTCATCTGGCGCTTCGGCACCCAGTCGGGAAGCTTGGCCAACGTGCTGGCAGAGAAAAGATTGGGCGCAGCGAAGATCACTGTGGCGGCCACGGCCAGCCAGATCAGGATCATCTTGAAGCGCGAGAAATAAAGCATATGGCGTCGTCCGTCACGGCGTTCTGGCGGATCGTTCCGCCTGGAATTCGGTTATTTCTTGGCGTTCTGCTTCGCCACCGGCTCGCCTTTGGACTGGACATCGGCGATTGTCGAGCACGGGTCAGTCACTTTGGTGCTGCCATCGGGCTTTCTTCAACTATTGTCAATCATGTCGGCATGGGACCAGCGCGCAACGGCATCACGAGTTCGTTGGCGCCCTGTGACGGGCGGCCAACCAGATCAGAGTGGTCCTTAGCGCGAAAAAACAACAAATGACGTTGTCGGTCAGGGCGTCCTGGCCAATCGTTCCGCCGACAATCCGGTTATTTCTTGGCGTTCTGGTTCGCCACCGGCTCGCCCTTGACGCGCACATCGGCGATCGTCGAGCGCAGCGCCGTAACCTTGGTGCCACCGCCGAGATCAATCTCGAGCTCGTTGTCGTCGATCACCTTGGTCACCTTACCGACGAAACCGCCGCCAGTGATGACCGTGTCGCCGCGGCGAACCGCCGCCAGCATCTCGCCGCGCTTCTTCAACTGCGTGCGCTGCGGCCGGATGATCAGAAAATACATGATCACGAAAATCAGGACAAACGGCAAAATGCTGATGAACATATCCGGGGAGGTGCCGACGCCTTGGGCATATGCCGGTGTCACGAACATCGAAGTACTCCTGAATTTTGAAAAACAGCCGCCAAACGGGTAATTTGGCGGCCCCGTGAAATTTGGCCGGAATATAGTCGGTAAAGTTGCCAATGCAACTGCGGCCGAGCATTTCAGCTGCTTTTCCGGCTGGTTGAGCCGTGTTAGAGCATGGTCCCGAAAGATGGAGCGCGGTTCTCGGAAAAGACCGTGCCCTAACAAAAGGTTGGAGCCGGTTCCGAAACCGCCGGAATCAATAGGTTCCGTGCCTTCCTGAATGCAAAAACAAAAGACAAGAATGACCGACAGCACCATCGAAGCCCTGAACAAGAAGCTCGACCGCCTGATCGAGGCGGTCGCCCGCCTCGCCCCTCCCCTGGTGCCGGAAACCGATCTCGGCGGGGCCGACTGCTTCGTCTGGCAGGCTGTTCCCGGCTATCTGGAGCCGGTGCGCAAGGTCAACCGCGTCGACATCGGTCTGATCCGCGGGGTCGACCGCGTCCGCGACATACTGGTCGACAACACCGAGCGTTTCGCCTCCGGTTACGCAGCCAACAACGTGCTGTTGTGGGGCGCACGCGGCATGGGAAAATCCTCGCTGGTCAAGGCCGTGCATGCGGCGGTCAACGCATCGGCAAAGCTGGACCTGCCGCTCAAGCTCATCGAGATCCACCGCGAGGACATCGATACGCTGCCGAAGCTGATGGCGCTGCTGAAGGCGGCGCCTTACCGTTTCATCCTGTTTTGCGACGACCTCTCCTTCGACCACGACGACACGTCCTACAAGTCGCTGAAAGCGGCGCTCGAAGGCGGAGTCGAGGGCCGCCCGGCCAATGTGATCTTCTACGCCACGTCGAACCGGCGGCACCTTCTGCCGCGCGACATGATCGACAACGAGCGCTCGACCGCCATCAACCCGTCGGAAGCGGTCGAGGAAAAAGTCTCGCTCTCCGACCGTTTCGGCCTCTGGCTCGGCTTCCACAAATGCTCGCAGGACGAGTATCTCGATATGATCGACGGATATGTCCGCTATCACGGTCTTGCCATCGATCCCGAGACGCTGCGCGCCGAGGCGCTGGAATGGGCGACGACGCGCGGCAGCCGATCGGGCCGCGTCGCCTGGCAGTACACCCAGGATCTGGCGGGCCGGCTCGGCAAGTCGCTCCAAGATTAGACCATGATCCCGAAAAGTGGACCCCGGTTTTCGGACAAGATCATGGTCCGGAAAAGCCACTGAAAAAGCCCGCCCCTTGCGGAGCGGGCTGAGTCGGCGGGCCGGACTGGAGGTCAGGCGGCGCGCAATCGCTTTTCTTGTTCTATTCAAGATAGGTCGAAGGATCGACTTCTTTTACTCAAGATAGGTCGAAGGATCGACCGGCGCCGAATTCTTGCGCACTTCGAAATGCAGTTTCGGCGAGTCGGTGGTGCCGCTCATGCCGGACTGCGCGATTTGCTGGCCGCGCTTGACCTTCTGGCCGCGCTGGACCTCGATCGAACGGGCATGGCCATAGACTGTGACCAACCCGTTCTCGTGGCGCACCAGCACCGTATTGCCGAATTCCTTGAGGCCATCGCCGGCATAGATGACGACGCCGTTCTCGGCCGCCTTGACTGGCGTTCCTTCCGGCACGGCGATGTCGACACCGTCCTTGCCGCCGCCAAAGCTTGAGATCACGCGGCCGCGCACCGGCCAGCGCATCTTGCCGATACCGGTGGCGTTCGGCGCGACCGCGTCGTCGTCCTCGGCCTGCTGGATGACCTTCGCATCCTTCTTCGGCGGCGTGTAGGCGGCGAGCGTATCCGACGGCGTGGTCTTTGCCGCAGGCGGGGTAGTGGCAGTCGTTACCGGATCGACCTTTGCCGGCTTAGCATTTGCCACCGTCGCGGTTCCGCCGGCCGGCACCCTCAAAGTCTGGCCGATCTTGAGCAGACCGTCCTGCATGCCGTTCGCCTGCTTCAACGCAACCACGCCGACACCGGTCTTCCTGGCGATGGCCGACAGCGTATCACCCTGCTGGACGATGTAGGGGCCACCGGCACCGGCCGCCTTCGGTGCGGCGTCCTTCGGCTGGCTTGCGGCGGCCGATCCATCCACCTGCACGGCGGACTTGCCCTCCTTGAGCTTGGGCTGCTGCGGCAGCACGGCCACCATCTCCGGCGTCTTGCCCGGCAAATCGTGCTTGGTGTCGTTCGCGGGCCGGGCGTCGGCAAGCTTCGGCGCCGGTTTCTTGCCCGAATAGGCATAGGCCGGGATGACAAGCTTCTGGCCGGCCTTCAGACCGTTGGTCGCGCTTAGCCCATTGACCTTCATAAGCGCGTCGGCGGGCACGCCGTAGCGCCGCGACAGGCCGGAAATGGTCTCGCCGTCCTTGACGATGATCTCGGTTGCACGTGGTTCGCCGCCCGCCGTCGCCATGCGCGGAGCATCGGGCTGTGACTCTTTGAACGGCTTTGCCACGGTTCCGGTCGCAGTCCGGTCGACCCGGGGAGCGGCTGGCGCCGAAGCGGTGCGGGCCGGACTGGCGGCGGGCGCCGACGCGGTGGCCGGCTGCGACTGGTCGACCGGCGGCAATTGCTGGGTCGTGACCGGTTCGAGGCTCGAACGGCTTACCGACTGGGTGTGGCTGCCGTCGAGCGGCGCGGCCGAAACCGCGGCATCGCCGGGATAGGGCTGGGCGGCGTCCTGCTTGTCGATGATGGCGCGCTGATTGTTGGTCGACGACGTGAAGACGTCATCGACGCTGTTGAACCGCGAGACTTGGGAACTGCATCCCGCCGCGGTGCCCGCAACGATCAGGACGGCGATACCCCGCGCCAGGTTGCGTCCGTTTGCCTTCAAAATACTGAATTGCATCGCATTTTACCCGCAGATACCCGGTACAGACTGACCGTGATTAAAGCGCGTTAATGTTACTGGTCGGTTAAACCTCTAGAATCAGATGCAAATTTTCTTAAAATATTTAAAGTTGCATCGGACGGGAGTGATTCAGCTCGGGTAAGCCGGAGACGGACCAGACAGGTGAGTTGCGGGCATCACCTGAATATCGACAGATCCTAGATGACGGCGGCTACGCTGCGCAGGATCGGCTGCAGGCGTACGAGACCGATGTCCTCGCGTTCGAAGCGGCTGCCGACCTTGGTCAATTTGGCCAGTACCTGCTCGCCCTCCTCGGGTCCGATCGGGGCGATAACGATGCCGCCGCTCGACAATTGATCGAGCAGGAAGCGCGGCAGGCTGTCGAAGGCCGCCCACGCGACGATACGGTCGAACGGCGCTTCACTGGCCAGTCCGTTGGAGCCGTCCGCCTGGCGCACGATGACATTGCCGATGCCGAGCGCCTCGAAGCGCTGTTTGGCCTGCTCGACCAGCGTTTTGTAGCGGTCGATTGTGACGACCCGCGCTGCGAGCCGCGACATCACCGCCGCCGTGTAGCCCGACCCGGTGCCGATCTCGAGCACCCGGTTGCCCGGCTCGATGGCAAGTGCTGCGATCACCGCGGCTTGCAGATCGGCGCCCTCGATCGCCTCGCCGCATTCGATCGGCAGCATGCGATCCGACCAGGCGATCGGATGGAACTGTGCGGAAAGCAAGCCGCGCCGCGGCGTCGCCTCGAAGGCGGCGATCAGCGCCTTCGGCACCACGCCCTTGCCACGCAGGCGGAGCAGAAAAGCGGCGAAGCCTTCGCGGTCATCGACCGTCGGACCATGGTTCAGGTTCATGCAAGCGCCTTGGTCAGTTGATCGCGAATTTCATGCGCTGTGAGATCGAGCTGCAGCGGCGTCACCGACACCAGCCGATTGCGCATGGCATAGAGATCAGTGCCTTGCTTGCCCTCGACCGGCTCTCGGCCGAAGCGCAGCCAATAGTAGGGAAGCCCGCGGCCGTCGCGGCGCTCGTCGACCCACAGGCTATGGACGAGCTTGCCTTGCGAGGTGACGACCGTGCCGGCGATCTCTTCGGGAAGGCAATTGGGAAAATTGACGTTGAGCAGCACGCCATCCGGCAGCAGCATGGCCACCAGCTTTTTGAGCAGCGCCGGCGCCAGCGCCTCGGTGGTCTCGTAAGGAACGACGCGATCCTCGCCGAGATAGGAATAAGCCTGGCTGAGCGCGATCGAGCGCACGCCGAGCAGCGCGCCTTCCATGGCGCCGGCAACGGTGCCCGAATAGGTAACGTCGTCGGCGATGTTGGCGCCGGAATTGACCCCGGACAGGATCAGGTCTGGTGCTGCGGGCAGGATTTTTTTCACGCCCATGATGACGCAGTCGGTCGGCGTGCCGCGCACGGCAAAGTGCTTTTCGCCGATTTTTCTCAGGCGCAGCGGCTCCGAGATAGACAGCGAATGCGCATAGCCGGACTGATCCTGCTCCGGCGCCACCACCCAGACATCGTCCGACAGCGTGCGGGCGATGCGTTCGAGCGATGCAAGACCCTCGGCATGGATGCCGTCATCATTGGTCAGGAGGATGCGCATATTTCGATTCGATCTTTTCTAGACCGCCCATGTAAGGCCGAAGCGCTTCAGGAATGGTTACGCTGCCATCCTCATTCTGGTAGTTTTCGATGACAGCAATAAGGGCGCGGCCGACGGCGGTGCCGGAACCGTTCAGCGTGTGGACGAAGCGGTTGCCCTTGCCGTCCTTGTCCTTGTAGCGGGCATCCATGCGCCGCGCCTGGAAATCGCCACAGACCGAGCAGGACGAAATCTCGCGATAGGCGTTCTGGCCCGGCAGCCAGACCTCGATGTCATAGGTCTTGCGCGCGCCAAAGCCCATGTCGCCGGTGCACAGCGTCATGGTGCGGAACGGCAGGCCGAGACGCTTCAGCACCTCCTCGGCGCATTCGGTCATCCGCTCGTGCTCGGCAAGCGAGGAGTCCTGGTCGGTGATCGACACCAGCTCGACCTTGTAGAACTGGTGCTGACGCAGCATGCCGCGCGTGTCGCGCCCGGCCGAGCCTGCTTCCGAACGGAAGCACGGCGTCAGCGCGGTATAGCGCAGCGGCAGTTTTTCATGCGGCGTGATGTCTTCGCGCACGAGATTGGTCAGCGGCACTTCGGCGGTGGGAATGAGGCCGAGCCTGCCGTCTCCATGCGGAGCGAAGAAGAGATCCTCCTCGAACTTCGGCAGTTGCCCGGTGCCGAAAAGAACTTCGTCGCGCACCATCAGCGGTGGCTGGATCTCCTCGTAGCCATGCTCGGTCGTATGCAGATCCAGCATGAACTGGCCGAGCGCGCGCTCCATCCGTGCCAGTCCGCTCTTCAGCACCGTGAACCGCGAACCGGACAGTTTCGCCGCCCGCTCAAAATCCATCATGCCGAGCGCTTCGCCGATCTCGAAATGCTCCATCACCCAGTTCGGGCGGGCCGGCACCTCGCCGACGGTGCGCTTGACGACGTTGTCGTGCTCGTCCTTGCCGACCGGGACGTCGTCGAGCGGCACGTTGGGCAGCACCGCCAATGCGTCGTTCAGCGCCTTGTCGAGCTCGCGTTCGCGCGCCTCGCCATTCTGGATGAAGGCCTTGATCTCGCCGACCTCGGCTTTCAGTTTTTCGGCAAGGGCGGCGTCGCCCGAGCGCATGGCGTTGCCGATTTCTCTCGAGGCGGCGTTGCGGCGCTCCTGCCTGGTCTGCAGCTCGGTCAGATGTTCGCGCCGCGCCTCGTCCCTGGCGATCAGATCATCGACCGCGGACTGCGCCTCCGCAGCCGGCCACGAGCGCTTCTGGAGCGCCTCGACAAGGGCCTTCGGATTGTCGCGAATCCATTTGATGTCAAGCATGGTCGGTTCGTCCTCAAGTAGGATAGAGGGGGGGCGTAAACCGCATCCTTGACCGATGCAAGATGTGAAGGTCGAGTTCCTTCGCGCCCCCCTCTGTCCCGCAAACCTGAAGATAAAGGTCTCAGGCAGCCTACGTCGAGGACGCGTCCGCGGCCTTTTCGGCCGCCGCTTCCGCAGCCTCCCGCTTCTCGCGCGCCAGACGTTCCCGTTCCTTGCTGCGCTCGATCAGCCGGGCCGACCAGATCGAGACCTCGTAGAGAAGGATGGTGGGAACGGCCAGGCCGATCTGGCTTATCGGGTCGGGCGGTGTCAGAATAGCCGCGACGACGAAGGCGATAACGATTGCCCATTTGCGTTTTTCGACCAGCGCCTCGGACGACAGCATGCCCACCCGCGTCATCAGGCTCGTCACCACCGGCAACTGGAACACCAGCCCGAAGGAGAAGATCAGCGTCATGATCAGGCTGAGATATTCCGACACTTTCGGCAGCAGGGAAATCTGCACCTGGTCGTCGGTGCCGGCCTGCTGCATGGCGAGGAAGAACCACATCACCATCGGCGTGAAGAAGAAATAGACCAGCGACGCGCCCATCAGGAACAGGATCGGCGAAGCGATCAGGAACGGCAGGAAAGCGTTGCGTTCATTCTTGTAGAGGCCGGGCGCGATGAATTTGTAGATCTGGGTGGCGATCAGCGGAAAGGCGATCACCATGCCGCCGAACATCGCCAGCTTGACCTGGGTGAAGAAGAATTCCTGCGGCGCCGTGTAAATCAGCTCGACCTTGTGCGGGTCGAGCCCTGCCCATTGGGTCGCCCATTTGAACGGGATGACCAGCAGGTTGAACAGTTGCTTGGCGAAGAAGAAGCAGAACAGGAAGGCGATGAAGAACCCGCCGATCGACCACATCAGCCGCCGGCGCAACTCGATCAGATGCTCCATCAGCGGAGCCGCCGATTTATCGATCTCGTCCTTTTCCGAAATGCTCACTTGGCGGCTCCCGCCGTCTTTTTGGCGGCTGCAGCCGGCTTCTTCACCGCTGCCGGTGCAGGCTTCGGCTCGGCTTTTTTAGCGGCGGTCTTTGTCACAGCAGGTTTTGCCGCCGCTGCCGCTGGTTTCGCTGCGGCCTTGGAGGCCGGCATCGTTTTCGCTGGCGCACCCTTCGTCTTCGCCGCCGAGGCCTTTTGCGATGCAGCCGGCGTCGCCGTCGCGACAGGCGGTGTCACCGAACCATCGGTCATCGCCGGAAAGGTCGGCGCTGCCGGCGCCGCTTCCGGGGCATCGACGCCCGGCAGCACCGTCGCGCCATTCTTCGGCTCGGTATCCTGCGGGCTCGAAGCAGCCGGCGCGACCGGGTCTGCGGCCGGCTTCGGCTTCATCACCGCGTCGACGCCTGAACGGACGTCGGCCGCCGCCTGCTCGAACGGGTTGAGCTGTTTCCTGATCTCGGCGGCCGGGTTGAGGCTTCTGAGTGAATCGACCGACTTCTTGACGTCGTCAAGCTCGGCCTCCTTCAGCGCATCGTTGAACTGTTTCTGGAAGTCGGCTGCCATGCCGCGCATCTTCGCCGTCGTGCGGCCGAAAGTGCGCAGCATCTTGGGCAAATCCTTGGGCCCGACGACCACGATCATGACGATCGCGATCACCAGCATTTCGGTCCAGCCGATGTCGAACATGGCGATACGTTCCGACTAAAGTTTTGGGCTCAGCTCTTGCTGGCCTTTTCCTTCGCTGCCGAAACGGTTTCGTCGGCACGGTGCTCGACGGTGCGCTTTTCCTCGGCAACCTCGTCGTCGGCTATGCCCTTCTTGAAGCTCTTGATACCCTTGGCCATGTCACCCATCAGCTCGGGAATTTTGCCGCGACCGAACACCAGCAGCACGATCACCAGCACGATCAGCCAATGCCAAATCGAAAATGAACCCATCACAATCTCTCTCGAAAGTTTTCTCTGACGATGATCTATGCGCTTTCGCGCCGGGATTCAAACACAACCGCAACAGAGTTTATAAATGAGTGGCCGAAGTCACGCACTTTCGGCGCCCCGGCCCGCTACCAATCGGCGCAGCCGCTGAATACCAATCGCTTTCGGCACGTCGTTCGCGGTCAATCTTCCTCGACGCGCGGCGTCAACAGGCCGAGTTCCTCAAGGTCGATGTCGGTCAGCGGATCCTCGTCGTCGGTCAGCGCATCCGGGTCGGCCGGCGGCAGCGGAATGGAAAAATTCGACGGCATGCGGCCCGAAAGCAGCCCAGCACCCTTCAATTCCTCTATGCCGGGGAGATCGCGGATCTCCTCCAACGCAAAATGGTCAAGGAAGATGTCGGTGGTGCCGTAGGTGACGGGACGGCCGGGCGTGCGGCGCCGGCCGCGCATCTTCACCCATTCGGTCTCCATCAACGTGTCCAGCGTGCCCTTCGAGGTCTCGACGCCTCTGATATCCTCGATCTCGGCGCGCGTCACGGGCTGGTGGTAGGCGATGATCGCCAGCACCTCGAGCGCCGCACGGGATAGCTTCTTCTGCTGCACCGTGTCGCGGCTCATCAGGAAAGCGAGATCGCCGGCGGTGCGGAACGCCCAGGCATCGCCAACGCGCACCAGATTGACGCCACGCCGCGCATAAATCTGCTGCAGTTCAGCCATCGCCGCGGCAATATTGATGCCGTCGGGCAGGCGCGCGGCAAGCTGCTTTTCGCTGACCGGCTCGGCGCTGGCGAAAACGATCGCCTCGGCCATGCGCACGGCTTCCGCCATATGCAGCCGCTCGCCAGGATTCTGGGACAGGTTCTGGGCCTGACTTTCTGCCGGCACCTCGGCGAGCACGCCGTCTTCGGTCTCGTCGTCGACCTTGAAAGGAATGACCGAAGCGTTGGCGCGCTCGCTCATGATGCCACCTCAACTGCCCTGATGCCTTGCGCACGGCCGCGCAGATAGAGCGGCGCGAACACCTCGTCCTGCCGCATTTCCACTTTGCCTTCGCGCACCAGTTCCAGCGTCGCCGCAAACGAACTGGCAATCGCGGTACGCCGCTCGTCCGGGTCGGTCAGATATTCGACCAGGAAACTGTCCAGCGCCGTCCAGTCGGCAAGCGTGCCGATCAGCCTGTTCAGGATGTCGCGCGCATCCTTGAGCGACCACACACCGCGCCTGGCGATCGTCACATTGGTGATCGCCTGCTTCTGGCGTTGCGCCGCATAGGCGGTCAGCAGATCGTAGAGCGAGGCCGAATAAGCGTTGCGTTTCTCGACGATGACCATTTCCGGCATGCCGCGGGCGAACACGTCGCGTCCGAGCCGGTTGCGGTTGACCAGGCGTGCCGCAGCGTCGCGCATCGCTTCTAGCCGCTTCAACCGGAATTGCAGCACCGCCGCCAGTTCCTCGCCGCTTTCACCGTCGTCGCCGGGTTGTTTGGGGATCAAAAGCTTCGACTTGAGAAACGCCAGCCACGCCGCCATCACCAGATAGTCGGCGGCAAGCTCCAGCCTGAGCGCCCTCACCTTCTCGACAAAGGCCAGATATTGCTCGGCCAGCGCCAGGATCGAGATGCGCGACAGATCGACCTTCTGATTGCGGGCAAGATGCAGCAGAAGATCGAGCGGGCCCTCGAAACCGTCGACATCGACGACCAGCGCGGGATCGCCGGTCAGCCGCGAATCGTCGTTCTCGGCCCAAAGACGGTCCATCGGTGCGGCCTTGCCGGCCTTACTTTCCAACGTTTCCGCCACTTGCTGTCGCGTCCTTTGCTTCTATCTTCTTGTTTGACCGTGATCTGTTCGGAAAAACCGGCTCTCACTTTTCGGGATCATGGTCTAGGCCACCGCATCGAAATAGGCGGCGAATTCGGCGCGTATCTCGGCTTCATCAGCCCGATCGCGGTTCTTTATATAGGTCAGTGCCCGTTGCGCGCGTTGCAGCGACGTGCCTTCAAGCCCGGTTGTGCGCGACGCAATGCCGACCATCTCCTCGAAAACGCCGTTGCAGTGAAGGACCAGATCGCAGCCCGCCGCAAGGATCGCCGCCGCCTTTGTCGGGAAATCCCCAGAAAGTGCCTTCATCGAGGTGTCGTCGCTCATCAGCAGCCCGTCGAAACCGATTTCGCCGCGGATGATCTCGTCGATGACCTTGCCGGAGGTCGTGGCCGGGTTCTTCGGGTCGATCGCGCTGTAGACGACATGCGCCGTCATCGCCATCGGCAAATGATTGAGCTCCCTGAACGGGGCGAAATCGTGCCGCTGCAAGTCGCTCATCGAGGCATCGACGGTCGGCAGTTCGAAATGCGTGTCGGCAAAGGCCCGTCCATGTCCGGGAATATGCTTCATCACCGGCAGCACGCCTCCCGACATCAGGCCCTCCGCCGCGGCGCGGCCCAGTTCGATGACAGCGCGAGGCTCCTTGCCATAGGCGCGCGCGCCGATGACGTCGTTGGCGCCCTCGATTGGCACGTCGAGCACTGGCAGGCAATCAGCCGTGATGCCGTAGCGCAGCAGGTCGAAGGCATGCAGCCGCGCCATCAGCCATGCTGCGCGGTTGCCGGCGTCGTGGTCGTTGCGCCACAAGGCGCCGAGCGCGCCACCGGCCGGATAATTCGGTGCCAACGGCGGCCGCAGGCGCTGCACACGGCCGCCTTCCTGGTCGATGAACACCGGGGCGTCCGGGCGCTCGACACAATCGCGCATCGCGGCAACCAGATCGCGGATCTGCTCGGCCTCGCCGATGTTGCGCGCAAACAGGATGAATCCCCACGGGCATTCGCTGCGATAGAAATTGATTTCGTCGCGTGTGAGCGATTTCCCGGCGCAGCCAAGGATCATGGATTTTGATTCGGTCATGGGCGGGAGTTTAGAGCTTCACGCAGACAAAGGGAATCGCATCGAGCCACATCGCTTGAGCCGGAATCCCTTCCACACAAAGAACTCCTTCCAGATAGAAAACCGGCGCGGTTGTGACCGCGCCGGTTCATTCGGCCCAAGGGCGGGAGATTTGAGAATGGTTACCGCGACACGAAACAGTTGCCGCCGGCCGCCTTGTAGTTGGTGCACAGGTTGATCGCATCGTTACGCGACTTCGCCGGGACCCGGACGCGATAGAACGTTCCCTTGCCGGCGATCTCGGCTTTGACGATGTTGGCCGTGTGGCCGGAGAGCACGCTGCCATAGCGACGCTGCAGATCCTGATAGGTCGACTGGGCGCTTTCGACGGTCGGCTGCGAGGCGATCTGCATCGACCACGAGCCACCGCCGGTCGAGGCCGCCGCCGGACTGATCGACGCAACCTGGTCGGGCTTGACCTCACCGACGACGTCGACCGGCTGGTCGGACGGACGCTGCGGCGCCACCGGAACCGTGGCCGGCGTGTTGGCAGGCTGGGTGGTTTGGGCTTCAGCCTCAGCCGTGGGCGCGGCCGCCAGATTGAATGCTTCCGGCCTGGCGGCTTCCGGCGCGGCGGTTTCGGGCCGGTCGCCGGCCACTGGGTCGGCGCCCAACAGGTCGCCACTTGCCTGGTCGGCAACAGACGGTACGGTACCGGTCTGCGCCGCGTCGCCGGCCTGACCCGCCGGGCCCACAAGCTGCGGCGCCGGATCGACAGGCTCGACGGCAGCCACCTGCGATGCCGCAGGCGCCGGATCCTCGCGCGCAACCAGTGAACCATCCGGCTTGACCACCATGGTTCTCACCTTGCGTGGCGCAACGGCGACGACATCCGGCTCGATGCCCTGCTCGGCCTCTTGCAGAACCTGGGCGATACGATCCTCGGACTTGGGTGCCGGCGCGGCGGCGACGTCGGCATTCCCGGCCGCTTGCCTGCCGCCGGCCGCTTGCGTGCCGCCGGCCGCATCGGCGGCTTCAGCCGTGTCGATGTCGTCGGGCGAAAGATCGACCACACGGCTCTGCGGCGGTTCTTTGGCCGCCACGTCCACCGGCTCTTCGGTGTTGGTGACCAGTTTTTCCTGGACCGGTTCGGCAGGCCTCGCGCCGCCCTTGGCCACGGCGTCGTAAACCTTGTTGTCCTGGTTCGGCACGACGCTGCCACCCGGGTTTTCCGGCCTGACCTTGATCGGTGCGTTGTCCGCCTTGACGATGACCGGCGCATCGGTGCCGCCGTTGCCGCCGAAAGACAGCGCGAAGGCGCCGAGACCGCCGGCGAGCGCCACGGCGCCGACGACTGCGGCGACCAGCAGGCCGCGGCTCCGGTGCCTCGCGGGCTCCTGCACGGACAGGCCTGGAACCGACATGGCCTCATCCAGTTCGGGGTCGTAGTCGAGTTCGTCCAGGCCAAAGTCGTTGGCTTGCGCTTGCGAAACCGGCCGGCCGCTGGGCAAGTCGCCCAGATCGAAGCCGTTGGCGGCATCGGCATAAGACGCACTGACGGGCGCTTCTGCGGGTCTCGCCGCATAGGTCCGCGTTTCAACGCGGTCGGGCTCATAGCCTGACTGGAACCCGGCCGCTGACTGGAAACGGGCCCCTGACTGGGAACCGGCCCCCAGCTGGAGTCCGGCCCTCGGCTCGAATCCGGCCCCCGGCTTGAATCCGGCCCCCGGCTTGAATCCGGCATTGTAGGATTCGTCGTCATACGCCGCGCTGCGCGCCGGGGCGGCAGCGACGTCCACGGCACTCATTTCCGTGAGAAGGCTGGCGAACTCGGTATCGAGGTCGTCATAGGCAGGCGCCGGCGGTTCGTCTTCATTGAAGTCGAGTTCCGGAATATCGAGGTCGTCGGCCAGCGCTACGACGCGCTCGGGCACATCGACCGTCTCGACATCGGGCATCTCGTCATATGCAGAAGGCTGTTCGCTTTGCGCTGGCGCAGGTGCCGCATTTGCGGCATCGCCTTCGGCCGGTTCATCCTGATAGGACGGTGCCGCAGCCATTGGCGGTGTCGTTGCTTCTGTGGTCGCCGAAGCCGTCGGCTGGGCCGCAAAGGCAGGCTGCGCCTGTGCGACCGGCGTTACGCGGCTCCACGAACGGGCCGGCGCAGGCGTGGCGGAGGGTGCCGCCATCCAGCTGAGCGAATCATTCGGATCCTGCTGTGGAGCGGCGGCCGCAACGTCATCGCCATGATCCAGACCGATGTCCTTGGCGAATGCGGCGTGCAATGCATCGTCGTCGAAATCGATATCAGCCGGTCCGGCAGCATCTTCAGCGCCGAAATCCTGGCCGTCGAGCCCGTCGAGGAGAACGGTGTCGAGATCGGCGTCGGCGGCCTGAACCGCGTCATCATTCGGCTGCTCCGATAGGTCCTGCTCGTCAAGGCTCCAGACCAGTTCGTCGGTGGGATCCAATGGTTTGTCGGCGGCTTTTCCAGCCACGGCTACAGGTTGCTGAACCATGGCGGGTTCATTGGCCACGGACGCTGCCGCGTGGGCAGTCCGTGTCCTCATGGTGCCCAACAGCGCGTTCAATTCGTCTTCGAGGCTCCGCTCCTCAGCGACGGGGGCTACCGGCTGGGCCACGGCAGCTGGTGCCGTCGGTTGGGCTGCAACGCCGGGAGGCTGCGTAGCCGGCTCCTCGGCTTCCTCGGCAAGCGCGTCGTCGAAGCTCAATTCAAAATCGTCGTCGAACGCATCTTCCGGGGTCGCGGCGGAAGGCTGGTCCTTGGCGGCGATAGCCTCCGGTTCGTCAATTTCTGGCTCGTCGATTTCGACCGGTTCAGCCGTGCGGATGTCGAAATCCATGTCGACGTCATCCATGGCGACGTCGGCCATCGTGTCGTGGTCGGCAAAGTCCTCATCGGACTCATACGAAACGGCCCGAATAGGCGCAGCAGGAGCTTCAACAGCAGTCTCCACCGGCTCATGCTCGTCGAGCATCAGATCGTCTTCGAGCGAGCTTGCGACGGCGTTGTCGAATTCATCGTCGAAGGCGGGTTCGGCGGCCGCGGGAACGTCGGCGGCTTCGGCAGACTGTTCCACCGGCACGGGCTCATCGAGCATCAGCTCGTCTTCGAGCGAGCTTGCGACGGCGTTGTCGAATTCATCGTCGAACGCGGGTTCGGCGGCCGACGCGGCGGAAGTCTGTTCGGCCTCGTCCGCCGTATCGTCGTCCAGCCGGAAATCCTGTTCGAGCGACGCGGCAAGCTCGTCGCTCACCGGTAAATCGTCTTCGAATGGCGACACGTCTTCGAGCGAACTGGCGAGCGCATCGTCGAGATCGTCGTCGAAAGCAGCTTCAACAGCCGGCGTGGATGCTCCGGCAACGCCAGGGCGCACATCGTCGGCAGCAACGGCATCGGCGGTTTCGTCTGCCACATCGTCGTCGAGCAGGAGATCCTGCTCGAGCGACGCGACAAGCTCGTCGTCCCCAAGCCCGTTGTCCATTGGCTCAGTGGCAGGCGCGTCGAAAGCCGGCTCGCGAAGCTCGGTTGCGCCGCCATTGTCGTCGGCGCCGAATTCGCCCATCAACTCCTTCTCGAGGTCGATGTCGAAGTCGCCCTCGTCCGCCGGCTGACTTGCTGCAGCCGCCTTTGGCTGGGCCTGCGGCTTGACCGGCTGGCGCGGGTCGAACCCCATGATCCTGGTCAGTTCCGCGAACGGATCATCGTTGGCGATATCGTTTTGGGCGGCTGCTCTCAGCTGGGTTCTGTCTGCCATTATTGTTCCCGAACTCGCACTCATTCGGACGCCGTGGACGTCGCGCAGGGTTGGCCCTTACCAGCGCAATGTGGGCAAAAGGTGACAGGTTTTTTAGTCAAACCTAACGCATTTCGGTGGGCGCATCGGCTCCGATCAGCGTCAGGCCGGACGTCAAAACGTCCGAAACAGCCTGCACCAGCCCTAGTCTGGCATGCGTCAATTGTCGGTCGTTAACCTTAACAAATCGTAAGTCGGGATTCTCGGTGCCGCGGTTCCAATGTCCGTGGAAGCTGGAGGCGAGATCGTAGAGGTAGAATGCCAGCCGGTGTGGCTCGAGCGCAAGTGCCGCGGATTCGATCAGCCGCGGATATTCCGCAAGCTTCCTGATAAGGCCTATCTCGCCTTCGTCGGTCAGCGAAGCGGTGGCGGCGGCCAGCCGATTGCGGTCGAAATTGGCCTCGCCCAACTGTTCGCTCGCTTGCCGGAACACCGAATGGCAGCGCGCCGAAGCATACTGCACGTAGAACACTGGATTGTCCTTCGACTGCTCGGTCACCTTGGCGAAGTCGAAATCGAGCGGCGCATCGTTCTTGCGGTAGAGCATCATGAAGCGGATCGGGTCGCGACCGACCTCCTCCACCACTTCGCGCAGCGTTACGAAATCGCCCGACCGCTTCGACATGCGCACCGGTTCGCCCTCGCGAAAAAGTTTTACCAACTGGCAAAGCAGCACGGTAAGCTTGACCTCGTCGCCGGAAATCGCCCGGGCGAGCGCTTCCAGGCGCTTCACATAACCGCCATGATCGGCGCCAAGCACATAGATCAGCTCGACGAAACCGCGATCGACCTTGTCCTTCAGATAGGCGACGTCCGCGGCGAAATAGGTGAAGGTGCCGTCCGACTTGACCAGCGCCCGGTCCATGTCGTCGCCGACCGCTGTCGAGCGGAACAGCGTCTGCTCGCGATCCTCCCAATCGGCCGGCTTCTCGCCCTTGGGCGGCGGCAGCTTGCCCTTGTAAATATGGCCCTTGAGCGTCAGGTCGTTGATCGCCGAGCGGATTTTCCGGGCGTTGTCGGCGTGCAGGGTGCGCTCCGAGAAAAAGACGTCGTGATGCACGTTGAGCAGCGCCAGATCCTCACGGATCATCGCCATCATCGCGTCGATCGTCCTGTCCTTGGCAATGGCAAGCGCTTCTTCGTCCGGCATCTGCAGCAAGGAACGGCCAAATTCGCTGGCCAGAGCCTGACCGACCGGTACGAGATAGTCGCCTGGATAGAGCCCGGCAGGAATCTCGCCGATATCGTCGCCCAGCGCCTCGCGGTAACGCAGTATGGCGGAGCGGCCGAGCACGTCGATTTGCGAACCGGCGTCGTTGATGACATATTCCTTGGTCACGTCGTAACCGGCGAAAGCCATCAGATTGGCGAGCGCATCACCCACCACGGCGCCGCGGCAATGGCCGACATGCATCGGTCCGGTAGGGTTGGCCGAGACGTATTCGACATTGGCCTTCTTGCCGCCGCCTACGGTCGAGCGGCCGTAATTGCGGCCTTCGCCGAGCAGCGCAGTCAGGTGCACCTGCCAGAACGCGTCCTTGAGCCTGAGATTGACGAAGCCCGGACCGGCAACGTCTGCAGCGGCGATGTCGGTGTCGGCGCGCATCGCTTGCGCCAGCCTTTCAGCCAGTGCGCGTGGGGACTGGCCGGTCGGCTTGGCCAGCACCATTGCCGCATTGGTCGCCAGGTCGCCATGGCCGGCGTCGCGCGGCGGCTCGACGGCGATGCGCGACAGGTCCAGCAAACCGCCGTCCTTGTCTTTCAACTCAAGCGCTTCGACGGCTTTTATAATTCGCGCGTTGAAATCGGCGAAGATGTTCATTGGCGTGGCTCTGGCGCTGGCGGCTTTGCGGGTATCCGGCTTATTGGCCGGAAAATCGAGCCCCGCCTAGCTTAATTCAGGCGTATGGTCAAACAAACGGCGGTGTTCCTTCAAAGCGTAGGTATCCGTCATGCCCGCCAGGAAATCGGCGACGCTGCGCGCCTTGATGCGATCGTCAGCCCGGTCGAGCCCTTCGCGCCAGCCGTCGGGCATGGCGCGTGGATCGGCGAGATAGGCCTCGAACAGGTCGTTGACGATCTGCTCGGCCTCGTTGCGCACGCGCATGACTTCGCTGTGCCGATAGAGATGCTTGTAGAGAAAGGCCTTCAATTCCTTTTCGAAAGCAGCCATTTCGGCTGAAAAGGTGACCATCGTCTCGCCTGCCGCCCTCACCGCGTCGGCGCTGTCCGGCTTGATGCGGGCCAGGTTCGCGTTGGTCGAAACGATGACGTCCTCGACCATCATCGTGATCTGCCGGCGCATCAGTTCGTGCCCTGTCCTCACATCATCCAGCGCCGGATAGCGCTGACGCACGCCGTCGAGGATCGAGCCGGGCAGAGAAACCTTTTCCAGCATGTCCAGCTTCAGAAGGCCCGACCTCAGGCCGTCGTCGATATCATGGGTGTTGTAAGCGATGTCGTCGGCGATCGCCGCGCACTGCGCCTCGATGCCGGCGAAGCGGTCGAGTTCGAGATCGTGCAGCTCCGAATAGTCGCGGATCGCTTGCGGCACCGGCCCCTTCAGCCCGTTTCCGCTGGCGTCGGTCAGCGGCCCGTTGTGCTTGACCAGCCCCTCCAGCGTCTCCCAGGTGAGGTTCAGCCCGTCGAATTCAGCATAGCGGCTCTCCAGCCGCGTCACCACGCGCAGCGACTGTGCATTGTGGTCGAAGCCGCCCCAGGCCGCCATCTTCTCGTTCAGCGCGTCCTCGCCGGTATGGCCGAAGGGCGTGTGACCGAAATCGTGCACCAGAGCCACCGCCTCGGCTAGGTCCTCGTCGCCGCACAGCGCCCGCGCCAGGGCGCGCGCGATCTGCGCCACCTCGATCGAATGCGTCAGCCGGGTACGGTAGTGGTCGCTCTCATGCGCGACGAACACCTGCGTCTTGTGCTTCAGCCGGCGGAACGCCGTCGAATGAATGATGCGGTCGCGGTCGCGCTGGAACGGCGTTCGGGTCGGGCTCTCCACCTCGTCGAACAGCCGCCCGCGCGACTTTGCCGGATCGCAGGCATAGGCGGCGCGCGGCCGATAGCCGAATCCGATGTCGCCCAACTCATTTGTCATCGCCCCAACCAATTTTCCATAGCCAATGCCGCAGTTGACTTGCCCCCTCGTGCTTCATACCTATCATGTGAAACCGAAAGCAAGGTGACGCCCATGGGCGCTGATGCCAAGACCGCTATGAAAGTCGAGATGACCGACGCCGCCGCCAGTCGGATCGCCAAGATTATATCTGGCGAAGCCGGCAAGACGGCGCTGCGCGTTTCGGTCGAGGGCGGCGGCTGTTCCGGCTTTTCCTACAAGTTCGACCTGGTTGACACCCGCAACGATGACGACGTCGCCATTGAGAAGGACGGCGCCACCGTGCTGATCGACGACCTCTCGCTGGTCTATATGGGTGGCTCGGTGATCGATTTCGTCGACGATCTGATGGGCCAGTCGTTCCAGATCAGGAACCCGAATGCGGTCGCCTCGTGCGGCTGCGGCACCAGCTTCAGTATTTAGAGAATGCCTACCATTAGCGCGGTCCGTCAGGTCGCGCTTTCAGCCGGGCGCGATCTCGATGCAACGCTGGCGTTCTGGCACGACGTGCTTGGCATGACCGTGCACGTGCGCTTCGATCCGCCTGGCATCGCCTTCATCATGGCCGGCGATGTGCGGCTGCTGTTCACCGATGGCCTGCCGGCCGGCACCGTCTATCTCGATATTTCGGGCCTTGACGATTTCCACGCCTCGGCAAAAGCCGCCGGTGTTCCCTTCACTGCGCCGCCGATGCTCGTCTATCGCGATACCGAGGGCCTGTTCGGGCCGGCGGGGGAAAGCGAATGGATGGCCTTTCTAAAGGACCCGGCAGGGAATACGATCGGCCTTGTCGAACGTCATCCGCCGGAACAGCCCTGAGGCCGCCATGAAAATCGTCACCTGGAACATCAATGGCGTTCGGGCGCGTATCGGCAATTTGACCCACTGGCTGACGGAAAGCGCGCCCGATATCGCCTGCCTGCAGGAGATCAAGACGGTCGACGAGCAGTTTCCGCGGGCCGAGATCGAGGCGCTTGGCTACAACGTCGAAATCTATGGGCAGAAGGGTTTTAACGGCGTCGCCATCCTGTCGAAGCTGCGTTTCGACGAGGTTATCAGGGGCCTGCCGGGCGACGATGCCGACGATCAGGCGCGTTTCATCGAGGGCGTGTTCTCGACCGATAAGGGCGCATTGCGCGTTGCCTCGCTCTATTTGCCGAACGGCAACCCGATCGATGACGAGAAGAAGTTCTCCTACAAGCTGTCCTGGATGGCGCGGCTGGAGCGCTGGGCCGAGGAAAGGCTCGCGCTCGAAGAGGCGCTGGTGTTGGCCGGCGACTACAATGTCATCCCCGAACCGATCGATGCGAAATTTCCGGAGAACTGGCTCAGCGATGCGCTGTTCCAGCCGCAGACCAGGCAAGCGTTCCGCCGGCTGAAGAACCTCGGCTTCACCGAAGCCGTGCGCGCGGTCACCGACTCGCCGGACATCTTTACGTTCTGGGATTATCAGGCCGGCGCCTGGCAGAAGAACAATGGCATCCGCATCGATCACTTGCTGCTCTCGCCCGAGGCCGCCAATCGCTTTTCCTCGGCCTCGATCGAAAAGCACGTGCGCGCCTGGGAAAAACCCTCTGATCACGTGCCGGTGGCCGTCGAACTGGCTTTTGCGCCAATCTGATCATTTTGGGGCCCGAACCGCCGGACTCCCGGCTGATAGACCGTCATATCGCCACAATCGGGGTTTCCGCTGCAATCCGGGTTCGGCCGGGGTTCAGGATGACGACCAGGTTTGCGATTTGCTCATGTGCCGCCGCGCTCGCCCTCGCGGCGACGTCGGCGTTTGCCGATCCTGCATGCCTGGCCAACGGAACGTCATTCCAGATCGGCCAGGTCGCCTGCCTGACGCTTTCCGGCCGGAGCCATCTCGCCCGCTGCGACATGGTGCTCAACAACACGTCGTGGACAAGAATCCGGGACGATTGTCCTAAAACCACGCTAGCGCCGCCGGCCACGCCGATTTCAACGCCGGAGTCCGGTCTGGTTCCGACGAAACCGACCGAGAATTGATCTCGACTTTTTCGAGATCCCCAACCTTGCTGACAATTGACCCAGTCTTTCCTGGCTGTTGGCTTCGTGCTGGCTTCGTGACTACTGGTCGCCGCCACCCTTGGTGAGGATGTCGTCGGCCAGCGAAATCGCGGTGCGGCGGTCAGCCTCGCCCGCGGCGGCAAACGCCTCTTCCTGCATGCCGCGTATCCATGGCTGGTCGGAAGGCGCGGCCCGTTCAAGCGCCGCGGTCATCATCGCCAGCCCCCGAACGATCTTGCCACTCTGGAAGAGCAGGTGACCGAGCGTCGCCTGCGCGCCGGCATGGCCCTTTTCCGCAGCGAGTTGGAACCAGCGTCCGGCCTGCTTGATGCTCGCCTTGACGCCGCCCTTGCCATTCAGGAAGATCTGGCCCATCTCGAACTGGGCATTCGGGTTGCGGTAGTTGGCGGCGGCGCGCATGTAGTACTCCTGGGCCGCCACCTCGTTCTCTTTGATCGGGCTGCCGGGGATGCCCTTCCTCAGATAGTCGCCGAGCGCCACGAGCGCATCCGAGACATAGCTCTCTTCCGGCGAACCGGGCTCGACGTCCTGATCGACGATCTCGCTGAAGAACTTGAACGCCGCGTAGTCGTCACGCTCCACGCCGTCTCCCTCGGCATACATGCGCGCCAGCTTCCAGGTGGCGCCGATCTGGCCGTTTTCGGCCGCGTATTTATAAGCCTCAGCAGCCTGCTCCTTGCGGCCGTTCTTATAGGCGGAGAAGCCGAACTGGAACACCGCCCACGGGCTGGACTGCGGCTTCACGCCGGTCTTGTCGTCGAACACCTTGTCGTCGAAGGCCATGGCCTGGCCCGCGGCGCCCAAGGTCGCGCCAAAAGTGGCGATCGCGACCAGTGCCGAAAAGACAGACAACCTCAGCAACTCAGATATCCGCATAACAATGTGTTTCTCTCGCACCACCGGGATGGGTGACCGCCCCATCGCGGGCAGGCCCTACCGTTTGTGCATATTTCCAGATCGCGCCCGACTGATAGTCGGTCGCGCGCGCCTTCCATGCCTTTGCCCTGGTCGCCAGTTCGGTGTCGGACAGCGCCACCTCGATGGTGCCGTTCACCGCGTCGATCGAGATCAAATCGCCATCCCTGAGCAGCCCGATCGGGCCACCCACGGCGGCTTCCGGCCCGACATGGCCGATGCAGAAACCGCGTGTCGCGCCCGAAAAACGCCCGTCGGTGATGAGAGCCACCTTGCCGCCCATGCCCTGGCCATAGAGAGCCGCCGTCGTCGATAGCATTTCGCGCATGCCCGGACCGCCGCGCGGTCCCTCGTAGCGGATCACGAGGACCTCGCCTTCGCTGTAGCTGCGATCCGTAACCGCCTGGAAACATTCCTCTTCCGAATCGAAGCAGCGCGCCGGACCAGAGAATTTAAGCTCCGACATGCCCGCGACCTTCACGATCGCGCCTTCGGGGGCAAGGTTTCCCTTCAAGCCCACGACGCCACCCGTTCGGGTGATTGGTCGGTTGGCGGGACGGACCACATCCTGGCTATCATTCCAGGCAACGTGCTCCATATTTTCGGCTAAAGTGCGGCCGGTCACGGTCAGGCAGTCGCCATGCAGGTAGCCGTGGTCGAGCAACGTCTTCATCAAGAGCGGAATGCCGCCGGCCTCGAACATGTCCTTGGCGACATATTTGCCGCCCGGCTTCAGGTCGGCGATATAAGGCGTCTTCTCGAAGATACTGGCGACGTCGAACAGGTCGAACTTTATCCCCGCCTCATGCGCGATCGCCGGCAAATGCAGCGCTGCGTTGGTCGAGCCGCCGGTGGCCGAGACCACGGTCGCCGCATTCTCCAGCGCCTTCAGAGTGACGATGTCGCGCGGGCGGATATTCCTTGCGATCAGCTCCATGATCTTTTCGCCGGAGGCGAAATTGAAGCGGTCGCGCATCTCATAGGGCGCCGGCGCCCCGCAGGAATAGGGCAGCGCCAGCCCGATGGCCTCGGCGACGGTGGCCATGGTGTTGGCGGTGAACTGGGCGCCGCAGGAGCCGGCCGACGGACAGGCGGCTTGTTCGATTTCGAGGAGTTCGGCGTCGCCGATCGTGCCGACCGAGTGCTGGCCGACGGCCTCGAACACATCCTGCACGGTGATCTGCCGGCCCTTGTAGGAACCAGGCAGGATCGAGCCGCCATAGATGAAGATCGACGGCACGTTGAGCCGTACCATGGCCATCATCATGCCGGGCAGCGACTTGTCGCAACCGGCAAGGCCGACCAGCGCATCGTAGCAATGGCCGCGCATGGTGAGTTCGACCGAATCGGCGATGACCTCGCGCGACACCAGTGACGATTTCATGCCCTGGTGGCCCATGGCGATGCCGTCCGTGACGGTGATGGTGCAGAATTCGCGCGGCGTGCCGTGAGCCGCGGCGACGCCCTTCTTGACCACCTGCGCCTGGCGCATCAGCGAGATGTTGCAGGGTGCCGCCTCGTTCCAGCAGCTCGCGACACCTACCAGTGGCTGCGCGATCTCGGCCGCCGACAAGCCCATCGCATAGAGATAGGAGCGGTGCGGCGCACGCGCCGGACCGACGGTCACATAGCGGCTGGGCAGCTTGGCCTTGGAGATGACTCTGGCGTTCATACTCTTCCCTTGCCGCGGGCGGTGCGACCTGCCCCATGCCGAGCCTTAGCGCGTGCCCTGAGACGAATTGGAGGTGCGCCGGGTTTATGGCGGGAAGTAGGCAATGTCGGCGGGCGCCGTCGTGGCGCGAGGGTTGTTCAGAAACTGTTGCCAAAACATCACGATCGCGTGAGGTAGAGGGAAGCGGCGTCGTTGCAACGCCGCTTGGTCGCCGGGAAGCCCCTCGAGCAAAAAGGCCGGGCATCGCCCGGCCTTTTGCTATTGAAAACAGAAGTTTAGAACTTTACCTTAACCGAAGCTGAGCCGGCAAGGAGCAAATCATCGTCATATGTGTAGGTGATGGCATTTGCGGTGTCGCCAGCACCGGTGAAGGTCGACGATCCGCCGGTCAGAACACCGATCGAGCCACCAAGTCTGACCTCGATCTTTTCGTTCGGCGAATAGGAAATGCCGCTGGCCACGGACCAGGTGTCCGACTGATAGCCGGAGGTCGTCGAGGTTCCACGATCCCAGGTCAGCGAAACCGCGGCCGATAATTGGTCGGTGAACTTGTGCGCTATGCCGCCCGAAACCGTCCAGCCGTCGCGATAAAGCAGGTCGAAGGAAACGGGCGAGTCTGGGGAGCCAGGTATGCCGCCGGTTACAGGGCTGCGGACACCTTGGATCGGAATGATGCCAAGCTTGCTCCATTCCTGCCAGCGGATAGAACCAAACGCCAGCCAGCCAGGCGCTATGCCGCTCTGCAGCTTGAGTTCCACAGCTTGGGGTATTTCGGCCGAGGCGGAAACAGGGAACACCCCGGTAGAGCCTGGAACCAGATCCGCCGGAAAGGCGCCCCTGAAACCGGTCGAGTCGACGGTTCCCGACAGTTCGTCATATTTGTAGCTCGAAGAGTAGACCAGGCTTGCGCGCAAGGCGATTTCGGGAATTTCATAGGCGGCACCCACGCGCCAACCCCATGCCTCATCCGAAAGCTGGAACTTGCCGAGGCCGGTATTGCCGAAGGCCAGCAGTGTCTGGCGCGACAGAAACGCATCGACCTCCTGGTAGGAAACGCCGCCGATAAACCGGAAGGTGCCCTTGCCGACATTTACCTTGTAGGAGCAGGTTAGGCCGAAATCATTTGTTCTGACGTAGTATTCGACCGCTGATGGCGAATAGGCGTTGTTCATTCCGAAGTCTGCCTCCGCACCATACGGTTCCGTATAAGTCGCGAGGCAATCCACTGGTTCGAAAATATTGGCCTTTATACCGATGCGCGGCACCGCATAGTCGCCGCCGACATCCACTGACGAAGACGACAACGCAACCGGGTTTGGCGGGGAATCCAGGCGCTGCACATTCTTCAGTGTGCGCTGTGGCGAGACATAGGTGACGCCGGCGTCGAACGAATATGGCGCGGCATCGAACAACTGGTCGATGTTGACACCGCCCCGGTCGAAGCCGCCAGCGTTGGCAACGCCTGACATCAACAGCGAAAAGCACCCCGCCCCCAGCAGCGCTTTTAGACGCAAATTGTTCATGAATCTCCTCCCCTAGTACGAATGGACTAAGCTAGACCCAATTCAGGTTAACGGCGCAACAACGAATTCTCGATGCGTACATGTACGCCTCCACCGACCGCATTTCAGACAAAGTGACAGCTCCACAGCAGAGCCGGAAAGCGGCTCGTTTGGCTGCAAATCGACAAAAAATTCAGAAAATTTGCCTGGAACGACGCCAAAACGAGATGTTTTGCGAAGACGAGGCCCCATTGTTACATTATGGCAACAATGGGGCTAAAACATTCCTTTTACGTCAAGATTAACGCTGCGGAATGCCTATTTTTAGTGCAGGAAGCCGCCCGAAAAGCGAGTTCGCAGGACTCGCGAATCCTGAGCATCAGGCGCCCAAGAAGCGGAAGCCGGTTTGGCCAATCCGCTCCTCAGCCCATTCGATTCTCAAATACCACAGATGGGTCAACCGGCTTCACGCACGCGTGTCAGCGCTACCGAAAGCTTCTCTTGCGCCTCGCGATGCTCGGCGAGTTTTTCGCGCTCGGCTTCGACGACATCTTCCGGCGCGTTGGCGACGAATTTGTCGTTGGACAGCTTCTTGTGCAGGCGGGCGATCTCTTCGGTCACCTTGACCAATTCCTTCTGCAGCCGCGCCGCCTCTGCGGCAAGGTCGATCAGGCTGCCGAGCGGCAGGCAGATGGTGGCCTCGTTGAGCACGATCTGGGCGGAGCCCTTGGGCGCCGTATCGACAAGCGAGATGTCGCCGACCCGCGCCAGTCGCTTGATGGCCGATGCCTGACGCTCAAGCCTTTCGCGGGTTGCGGTATTGGCGCCGATCACCATCAGCGGCGCGATCGCCGCCGGCGGCACGTTCATTTCCGAACGCACAGAGCGGATGCCTGAGACCAGATCGATCAGCCAGTTGATGTCGGCGGCCGCTGCTTGGTCCTCGAAGTCGGGCGACGGCCACGCGGCATGGCAAAGCAGCGACGGCCGTTCCTTGCCCTCGCCCGATGTCTCAGCCCACAGCTCTTCGGTCATGAACGGCATCATCGGATGCAGCAGCTTGTAGATCTCGTCGAGCACGAAGGCGACGCAAGCCCGGCTCTCGGCCTTGGCAGCCTCGTCCGCGCCCATGAAGACCGGCTTCAACAGTTCCAGGTACCAGTCGCAGAACAGGTTCCAGACGAAGCGGTAGGCCGCGCCCGCAGCCTCGTTGAACCGGTATGAAGTGATGCCGTCGGTGATTTCGCGCGCGGCGCGCGTCAGTTCGGTCAGGATCCAGCGGTTGACCGCCAGCTTGGCGTCGTTCAGCCAGAAATCGTCGTTTCTCGCGACGTCGTTCATCTCGGCAAAACGCGTCGCGTTCCACAGCTTGGTGCCGAAGTTGCGGTAGCCGGCGATACGAGCCGGATCGAGCTTCACGTCACGCCCTTGCGCGGCCATCACCGTCAGCGTGAAGCGCAGTGCGTCGGCGCCATATTCGTCGATGAGATCGAGCGGATCGATGACGTTGCCTTTCGACTTCGACATCTTCTGCCCGTTCTTGTCGCGCACCAGCGCATGGACATAGACGGTGTGGAATGGCTCCTCCCCCATGAAATGCAGGCCCATCATCATCATGCGAGCGACCCAGAAGAAGATGATGTCGAAGCCGGTTACCAGCACGTCGGTCTGGTAGTAGGTCTTCAGCTCCGGCGTCTGGTCCGGCCAGCCGAGTGTCGAGAACGGCCACAGCGCCGAGGAAAACCATGTGTCGAGCACATCTTCGTCGCGGATCAGGATCTCGCCCGGCTTGAAATTTTCGAGTTTGTCTTCGACCCACGCCTTCCACGGCCCTTCCAGCGCCAGATAATATTCGATTGCGGCGGCCAGCGCTTCCTCCTCGGTCTTCTCGACGAAGATGCGGCCGTCCGGCCCGTACCAGGCCGGGATCTGGTGTCCCCACCAGAGTTGGCGCGAAATGCACCAGGGCTGGATGTTCTCCATCCAGTCGAAATAAGTCTTCTCCCAGTTTTTCGGCACGAACTTGGTGCGGCCCTCGCGCACCGAGGCGATCGCCGGCTTGGCGAGCTCCGCCGCGTTCGCATACCATTGTTCGGTCAGGAACGGTTCGATCGGCACGCCGCCGCGATCGCCATGCGGCACCGCATGGCGATGCGGCTCGACTTTTTCGAGGAAGCCGCCCTCCTCCATCAGTTCGACGATCTTCTTGCGCGCGACGAAACGATCGAGGCCGTTGAGTTCATCCCAGACGGCCTGACGCTCGGGCGTTACCTCCAGCCCGGCGAGAAAGTCGTCATTGTCCGTGAGGGCGACCGCCGCCTCGACGGTGAGGATATTGATGGCCGGCAGCTTGTGGCGCCTACCGACCTCGAAGTCGTTGAAGTCGTGCGCTGGCGTGATCTTGACCGCGCCGCTGCCTTTCTCCGGATCGGAATATTGGTCCGCCACCACCGGGATCTTGCGGCCGACGATCGGCAGGACGAGGTTCTTGCCGACCAGATGCCGAAAACGCTCGTCGTCGGGATGCACCGCCACCGCCGTATCGCCCAGCATCGTCTCGGGGCGCGTCGTCGCCACGGTGATGAAGGTTTTTGGATTTTCCGGATCGAAAACCTCGCCCTCGACGGGGTAGCGGAAATGCCAGAGATTGCCGTTGACCTCCTGCTGTTCGACCTCAAGGTCGGAAATCGCAGTCAACAGCTTCGGGTCCCAGTTCACAAGGCGCTTGTCCTTGTAGATCAGGCCTTCCTTGTAGAGGGTGACAAACACTTCGAGCACCGCCCTGGACAGACCCTCGTCCATGGTGAAACGCTCTCGGCTCCAGTCGGCCGAGGCCCCCAGCCGCTTCAGCTGGTTGAAGATCGCGCCGCCGGATTCGGCCTTCCACTCCCAGACCTTTTCGATGAACTCATCGCGCGTCAGGTCGCGGCGGTGGATCTGCTTCTCCATAAGCTGGCGCTCGACCACCATCTGGGTGGCGATGCCGGCGTGGTCCATGCCGGGCTGCCACAGCACGTTCTTGCCGCGCATGCGCTCGAAGCGCACCAGAATGTCCTGCAGCGTGTTGTTGAGCGCATGGCCCATATGCAGCGAGCCGGTGACGTTCGGAGGCGGGATGACGATCGTGAAGGCTTCCGCGCCCTCCTCGGCGCCTGCGCCGGCACGAAACGCGTCGGCCTCCTCCCAGACCTTGGCGATCTTCGGCTCGACGATTTTTGCGTCGTAGATTTTTTCGAGCATGGGAAGGCGTCCGGGCTGTCGGGATTGTTGGGTTTGGTGTAAATCGGAAGGCAGTTGGCAAGTCAACCGCAAGCGAGCGGCAGACGGCCATGCCAGCAAATAGCGCCTGGGCAGATCGGGGCAACTTGCAGAAGTGAGCGTCGCAGGGCTATCGCTTAGAGGTTTGCGCTGCCCCTCATTGCCCTGCCGGGCATTTCTCCCCGTATAGTGACGGGGAGAAAGACGCCTTCTCAAAGGATTTCGCCAATCTCAAGCGTTGCAGGAGGGTGCCCAGGTTGCGACAGCCCCTTCTCCCCGTCCCTATACGGGGAGAAGATGCCGGCAGGCAGATGAGGGGCGGCGCCGACTTCGACAATTGGCCGATCGAGCGCTTGGAAGCAGTTACTGCGCGCCGCGCGCTACGCGTTCGATTTCTTCGCGCACCAGCCGCTCGACCAGCATCGGCAGATTGTTGTCCAGCCAGTCCTGCAGCATGGGCCTCAGCATCTCCTCGGCCATCTCGTCGAAGGTTTTCTTGCTGCGGCTGGCGAACGCATCGGAAAGCTCGCCGAAGGCGGCGGCAACTTGCCGGCCCGTATGTTCGGAAAGTATCGCCGGACGAGCGGACGGTGCCTCGCTCGTCGCCGGGCGCGCCAACCCGCTTCGCGGCGGGGCCGGCTCGAAAGCAGGTTCGGCCGCATCCTCGAAAACCTCGGCCTTCGGTTCGGCGTCCGGCGTCTGTCGCAGCTCAGCCCTGTCTGGGGCCCTGTCCGGCTTGGCCACGGTCTTCGCTTCGCCGACTGCGGCGATATCACGCCGCCACCCGGCAACGATGCTGTCGGTCGTCTCCGCAACCCTTGCCGTCGCAGGCGCATCCGGCTCCGGCTTGGCGGCCGGGGCCGCTTCGGCCGCGACCCTGTCACCAGCAAGCGGCACGGGCGATTTGACCGGCGCCGGATCGGAACGCACCGGCGCGTTGACGGGCTCGACGGCCGACGGTTGCGGCTGCACCTCGGTCAGCGTGGCCGGCCTCCTGGCGTCGAATCCCGGACGCAACTCGGCGCGAAACGCGCCTACCTCCGGCGGCGCCCCGCCTCCCGCTGGCGGCGTCCCACCTGCCGCCGGTGCCGGCACAGCTACCGACGTCAGATCCTGCAGCAGGTCATCCGTTTCGTCCGGCTGCTTGCGGCCGGTGTCGTTGTCCTCGATGATCCTTCTGATGGAAGCCAGTATCTCCTCCATGGAAGGTTCGCGCTGTACGCTGCTTGCCGTCGCCATCGTCACATCCGCCGCCCTTGTGACTCGTTGCAGATTTCCTGTCCGGCCAAAGCCGGATTCGAATCATGGCAACAGCGTAACCCACGGATCGACTTACGAGAATCCCCAATCTGAGGGCATGTTGGATTTCAACAGATTAGAGCCCGCGCGTCCTTTTTGGACGCGCGGGCTCTAAATAGCTTGAAACTGGACGGAAGTTGAAACTGGTGAGGTGATCAGCGGCCGTCTGGCGTGCGCAGGCCGAACCACTTGTCCTTGACCGCATTGTAATGTTCTTCGGGCCTGTATTTCACTACCTGAAGGGCGAGACGATCGACCGAAAGACGACCAATAGCTGACAGGATGGCATAGCTCGCCACCACCAAATCGCGTTCGGCGGCGGCCTGGTTGATCTTGGCGGTGATGAGCGTGGCCTGCGCGTTGAGAACGTCGAGCGTGGTGCGCTGGCCGACATTGCGCTCCTCGATGACGCCGCTCAGGGCAAGCTGCGCGGCGGCGATCACCTGCCTGTTGGCCACCACGGTTTGCTGAGCGGCGGTATATTGCGTCCACGCCGAGGTCACGGCCTGCCGCACGGTGTCGCGGCTGACATCAACCTCGATCCGGGCTTGGCTAAGCGATTCCTTATTCTGGCGCACTATCGCCGACGTCCGCCCGCCCGAATAGATCGGTATAGTCAAGGTGGCGCCGATATTGGCCGAATTGGTTGTGCCATCGTTCCCCGTATCGGCGGAGCCCGGAGCCGTTCTGCGAAAGGCGCTGGAAACGCCGGCGGACGCCGAAAGCTGCGGCAGAAGTGCGCCTTCAGCCGATTTCACCGAAAACGCCGCCGCGTCGACCAGGTGCTGGGTGGCGAGGATGGCCGGGTGCTCGCTGGATGCAATCGCGATCGCCGCATCGAGGTTCGACGGCAACAGCTTCGCCAGCGGCGAAGCGGCCCTGAGCCTGCCTGGCTCGTCGCCAACGATCTGGCGATAGGTCGCAGCGCTCGCCAGCGCCTGCGCGCGGGCGGCGGCCAGTTCCGCCACTGCGGAGGAGCGCTCGGCATCGGCCTGCGCAACGTCGGTGCGGGTGCCTTCGCCGACCTCAAAGCGCGAGCGCGCCGCGCGTGCCTGCTCGGTCAGGAACTGCAGGTTCTGTTCCGTCAGCACCGCCACTTGCCGATCGCGGATCACGTCCATGTAGGCGCTTGCGGCGTTGAACAAAATGTTCTCTTCGGTGTTGCGCAGGCTCTCGACCGAGGCGCGGACCTGCGATTCGGCGGCGGCGACGTTGTTCCTGGTCTGAAAGCCGTCGAACAGCGTCTGGTCAATCTGGACGCCGAAGTTGCCGGTGGTTAACGAAAGGTCTCGACTCGACCCGCTACGGGGATCGAAATGGCTTCTGGAGAAGTCGATGTCCGCAGAACCGGTGATGACCGGACGCCAGCCGGACTTGGCGATGGCGACACTCTCGTCGGTGACGCGGACGCCGGCGCGGGCTGAATTGAGCTGGGAATTGTTCTGGTAGGCTTTTGAAAGTGCGCCAAGAATGGTTTCCGCCGAGGCGGCCACTGGAGAAAGCGCGGTCGCGGAAACAAGGACAGCGGCAAAAAGGTTCTTGCGTAAAGACGGCACGTTATTCCCTCATTCGTTTTGCATGGGAACCACACCGCGCCGGCTTCTCCCATTCGAGCAGCCGGCGCGGTGTGTTTCAGGTTCCCTGCTGTCAGCCCCCAAAAGAAAACCCCGATTGTGCGGATCAGCAACGATTGTTCAAGCGCAAGCGAACATGACAACGGCTTTGCTGCAAGCCAAAATCACTCAGAACTCGAACGCACGAATACGTTCGAATCCCGGTAGTGGCTTAATTGCCGCATTAAAGGCGGCTCGTCCGGTTACAACCCCCGCTGTTTTCAGAAACAATCGGGCCACGCCCGAATTCCCCTGCCCCTCGACGGCGACAAGCCGACCGCCTTCCGCAAGCTGGTCGAGCAGCGCCTCCGGCACTTTCTCCACGCTGCCGCCGATGAAAATGACGTCGTAGGGTGCTCCCGCGGCATGGCCTTCCGGCAGCGATCCCGTGACCACGCTGACATTGTCGCAGCCCAGCGCCGAAAGCGTCGACATCGCGGTCTCGGCCAATGCCGGATCGCTTTCCAGCGCAACGACGGATTTTGCCAGCCGCGACAGGATTGCCGCCGCATAGCCGGTGCCGCAGCCGACATCGAGCGCCGAATCACCAGGGCCGATCTCAGCCAGTTGCATCAGCTTGGCCAGCGGCGAAGGCTCCATGAGATAGCGCGGGCCGTCCGCTCCATTGGCAATGCGGATGTCCTCGTCGATATAGGCCAGATCGCGCTGATCGGGCGCGACAAAGGCTTCGCGCGGCACGACAAGCATCGCCTCGAGCAGCGGCGCGCTGGTCACGTCGGTGGTGCGGATCTGGCCGTCGACCATCTTCACCCGGCGTTCGGCAAAATCAGCGCTCATGTTCCAACCAATCTGCCCAAACCAAACTGCTTGCCGCGCCAACACCGCGGCGCATTCGACCGGAACTCAAGCGCCCCTGGCGCTGGCACGCGCAGCGCTTGAGAATGGAGGCCTCGCCCGGAATCGAACCGGGGTGCAAGGATTTGCAGTCCTCTGCGTAACCACTCCGCCACGAGGCCTCATTGCTCCCGGCGTTCCACCCGGTTCCAATAGGTTGCGGCGAAAATGCCGTCAAGCGGCCATGGTGCATTCCGGACGGTTTCCCCTCGGCCATGATGCCACGCATCGAATCATCGATACGCATCCTGCAATTAAGATATTAGTTAATTGTTAAGTACGGAGTAGGGCAAAGGGAGGCCCGGGACCTGGACCTTACATAGGGTAAGCAGAAGATCCGCCATTCTTAAGCAGGGCTGCAAGGGCCGGAAAAAGCGCTTCGGGCATTGGCCAGATTTAGTCGAGCCGGAAAGAGGCCCCTTCACGGAAGCTTGCCCCTGCGGTGCAACCCGTCAGTTCGGCCGCCGCCGCCGTTCCCACCACACGACGAGCCGGCGCCGGTGGCGGCGCACCACGGCAAACTCGTAGGAGAGCACCAGCAGCCCGATCGGAATCATCCAGAAGCCCAGGATCGGCAAAAAGCCGAGAATGCCGCCGAAGATCAGCACGACGCCGATTGCAATCCTGAGGCCGCGCGAGCGCGGCATGGTGAACTGACGGCCGAAAACCGATATTTTCCGTGCCGGAGGGTGGTTGTGGCTTGCTGCGCTCATGTCTGGTTAGTGGTCCGTTCGGGCAAAGTAAAAGCATCAGCTGGCGAAAGCCGCAACCGCCTTTTCGGTTCCGCGCACCCCGCCAGACGGCTCATATGAGGACGCGCGCACATGATTGCCAGAAATCGTGGCGCGAAAAAGCGCCGAAAAATACGAAATGCTTCTTTGCAAAGCCGAAACGGGTTTGCTATAGGCTGCGCCACTCACATGAGAGCCTCTGTTCCCCGGTAGCTCAGTGGTAGAGCAACCGGCTGTTAACCGGTTGGTCGCTGGTTCGAATCCGGCCCGGGGAGCCAACATTTTCAAAGACTTAGCTGGTATTCAAAGCCCTCGCCAACTTGGCGAACCCTCGCCTGGGCAACATCTGGGGCAACATTCGAGTGATTCCTGCTGGCGAGTTCAGAATCTTGGACGACGAATTACAGATTGAGGAGATTTATCGGAAAAGCCCCCTCCTGGCCTTTTCAGTCTCCACCGTTGTTCAATTGCAGTCGCTGCAGCGGATGCAATCGGAGATCGAGGCGGCTTTGGACCGACAACAGCCAGGCCCGGATCTTCTGAAAGCATATGATTTTTTCTGGTTTTGGACTTTGGGTGCCTATGAAATCGTCCGAACGATGGACGAAAACAGGAGTTGCTTTTCCTCCCTGCTCGCGGCAGACACCAATGCCTTGAAACTGCGATTGGCTGTTATCAGAATGCCGTTTGCCAAACAGCAGTTGGTCAAGCATCCGACACTCGGCAAGCGCCCAATCCGTGGCGAAGATAGCATTGCGGATGTGCGAGACAAATCTCTGATCTTCGAAATCGATGGCGAGACGTTCGATTCGCGCAGTCTCATGAGAGAGGTCGCAAAATTTTTCGCGGGCATAAAACGCGAGGCTGTTTTGCAGGCCATCCCGACAAGCACATGAAAAACCCGGCACCGTGAGGCAGCGCGTTGAGCAACCCCTCTCGATTCGCCGTAAAGAAGATGCTAATTTAGCAACGCAGAAGAAAAGATGGAGGGAGGTCCGTTATGCGTGCATTTCCTATTTGTCTGTTCGGGGCTGTTCTAACCAGTTTTGTTTGTGGATCCGCATGGGCCGACAAACTGCCGAAGGATGCAGTCAAATTAACCGCAGACGAAGTCAAGGCGATATATTCAGGCAAGACCGGGATTTGGGAGGTCTCTAACATATACTATGCACCTGACGGAACAACCAAAGGAATCTTTGGTAAACCTAAGATAACGGCAACTTTTAAGGGCACTTGGAGCGTAAGTGGTAATGAGATGTGCGCCAAGAACAAGGCAAAGGGTGATCCGAAAATCTACACTGACTGCAACAAATTTTGGCGTTCCGGGAAAAAACTTTATGACCTTTGGTCTGTCCACTATGATGGTTCAAAACCGGATCTGAAAGGCGGATATACTACCGACACGCTGAAGAGACTTAAGAAGGGCGATTTAGTGTCGAAAAAATACGCTGCTGCAGGCGGGGAATAACTGGAGCGTGTTGGAGCGCACATGAAAAAACCCGCCACCGTGAGGCAGCGGGCCGTTCGGGTCGGAACGATTTTGTCAGTTCGCCTTCTCGCGGACCGCCTGGAAAATAAAGGAACGGAACTCTGCGGCCAACTCGGGCGAGACGCGGAATGAGCGCCCGCCTTTGCCGTCCTCGATCCGATACACCAAGATCATATCCCCGTTCGCCGGGTCGAACGTCGGGATGAGTAGTTCCAGGCGCTCGGCTTTCTCCAGGTAGTGGGCAACATTGTCTTTCATGACGCTTCGCCCTTCACGCCCGCAAGGCGCCTGATATCGGCGGCGATCGACAGGTAGGCCTCGCTCGGATCGGCAAGGTTCTCAAGTCCTAATCTTTCGCCAGCGCGGATTTTCACCACCATGCCTTCTAAGGTGTGGGCAGGGACCGCGAAAATGCGCCTGCCGATTTCCCACTCCTCGCTGCAGACCGCGTTGAATGCCTCTTCGGCAGCGTCCATCCCGCCTTCGCGGTTTATCTCTTCACATTTGGCATGATACGCGTCCTGCAAGGCCTTGTTCGCGGCCCTCTGCTCACCACGCTCCTTGAACCATGCGCGAATAGGCTCAGGGATTTCATCCATGTCGCGAAGTCTCCCGTCGAGATTCATTTCATGAAGATGGTCCGTCATGTCCGGCCCTTCCCACTTCGGAGGCCTTGGCGGCAACAGGGCCTCGATCTTGTCGCTGAGTGTGCTGTTAGCTTCCGACGCCGTTTCCATGCGGGCGTGCACTTCTTCCATTTCCTGGTCGAGGCGGAACAGCTCGGCGTCTGGATGCTCGGCTGGTGCGGCGTCGATCGGCGCGGCCGCGGCTTTTCGAAGGGTAGCGGATGTGGCGGCGAGAGCGAGGCCTGCCCCTGTCAGGTTAAGCAGGCGGCGGCGGTTGATTGCGGGCATGCCTTCGGCGGCAGCCCGAACATGGTTGTTCGGCATTTGCTTTACTCCCTGAAATCGTTAATGCTAAGTACACACATTTCATGCAAGTTTGCGCGAATGCAGTCAACACAAAAAGTGCAACATGGGAACGAGAATGTTAACTTCCGCGCAATGCCGGGCCGCGCGCGCTCTAATCGAATGGTCTCGCGACCAGCTCGCCGACGCATCCAAGGTCGCTGTGAGGACGATCGTCGATTTCGAGCGCAATGCCCGCGAACCTCGTGAGGTCACTAAGGATGCCCTGTGCCGCGCCCTCGATGCGGCCGGCGTCGAGTTCATCCCCGAGAATGGCGGCGGCGCTGGTGTGAGGCTGAGGAAATGATCGACGCGCTGAAATTGGTCGGTGCACTGCTTTGCGGGGCTGGGCTGTTGTTCTTGATTTATGTCCAGAGTGACGAGCAACGAAGCCGAGATTTCAAGGAATGGATCGAGCGCGTTAGCGCCTCTTCGACTCTTGCAGCGACGACGCCCGCCGTGTCGTCACCAATTGTCTGTCCGTGGTCAGATGGGTTGATCGCGCTTGTGTTCTCAGCAGATAGATCGTCTGTGACCATCCGCCATAGCCACTATCCCAGTAAGAAAACTCTCCCTGTCGTAGAGTCGCAGTGGAGTCTGAATGCCGACAGGAAGTCGCTGAGCTTTGTCGAGGACGGGGGCGCCTACCTTTACCGCTACGAGTATTTCGAGAGTGACGAACTCCGAACCCTTTCGAACTGGCGCACGGAAAAGGCTTCCGGAAGAGTGTCGGAAGAGCTGATGCGGTACTGCAGCACCGTCGAAGAACTCCAATAGCCTCTCGGCGCCGGCTGTCTTCATCGCAGGTGATCTAGCGCTTCTCGAAAGTCGGTTTCCAGTCGCGATTGCGCGCCCGCTGCTGGCCTTCGTAGTCAGGAATGCATGTGAAGAACACCTGCCGGCGGTCGCGACCGGCAGCCTTGCAATTTGAGCAAACAAAGAGCCCGACCAGGTCGTCATGCATCGAGCCGTGGTCACGGCCGAGCCTGTCAATCAGCGCCTGGATGTCGAGCTTCGTTGATTTGCAGCACATCGGGTGTCCGCAATTGACATAGATGGATTCGCGGGCGGCCAGAGTGTCGGCGAGAGTCTTTCGAGGCATGGCGATCTCCGTTGAAGGGGCTCGCCGCAACGGGAGGAATATAATCCTGATTTCGATGACAAGGGCAAGCGGGTTGGTCGCAGCTCGGAACGAAACAGCCCGCGACTCTCTGGCCATGAGCGCGGTCGCGCCACGGCAAGCCCCGCCAGCGCGCGTTTCGGCTAGCCGCCGTCTGGCGCTCAGCGCGTCCTGGCGAGCGCTTGTGCCAGCGCTGCGATGATGCTGCGAGCCCCTATTGCGAACGCTCGACCGCAAAGGTTGCCGCGTCATCTCCCTTGCCGGCCTGGAGAAATTCAACGACGGCAAAAAGAAGTTGTTCGGCCAAGGTCCTGTTCATCGCCAGTTCGATCGTGCCGGTGTCGGTCTCCAGTTCGAGGAGTCCGATCAAGGGCTCGGCTGATAGAAGTGTGGTGTCGACGTCGAGAAGTTTGTTGAATCCGGATCTACTGGGCTTGCGTTTCATAGGGCCTCCATCGGGGCGGTCAGCTCGCCAAGCCTTCGTCATGGTGGACGATCGCATCTAGGACCACTTCGTAGACGCTCCCTATGTCTTCCTCGATCTCGACTTCGCCAATGCCTAGAGCTTTTGCATCCGCGAGCAACTTCTGGACCGCTTCCCTGACTGAAATTACGTCCGTGCTCATAAGGCCATCGAGGTTGCTGCTCAGCCATTTGTGCAAGAAGTCCGTACCGCGGGTGCTCATTCCGTCACAAGCTGGCGGAGCGCATTAAGTTCCTTCGTCCCAAAAATCCTGCAGCGAGGCGTGCCGAAGGTCTTCCTCGCCTCTGAGATGCTTCACACGGGCCTTGATCCCCGGCTTGACCCACTGCGTTGCCGGCCGCTTCGTGCCCTTCGGCGGCGGCCCGGCGTGCTCCTGGACCCACTTCCAAAGCCGCTCGCGGATCTCGCGGCTTGAATTGATAAAGGCAGACCCGACATATTTTCGCGTGCCGATCTCGCCCATCAGGGCGAATGCCGGCTTGCCGGCCTCGCGCTCGACGCCGAGCAGTTCATATTCGTCGACAATGTAGCACTTCACCTTCAGCCAGTTGATCGACCGCCCGCTGCGATACCTGCTGCCACAGCGCTTCGAGACCATCCCCTCCAGACCGGCCCGATCAAGCAGATGAAAAATTGCTTTGGCTTCCCCGGGGAGAGACTGACTGAATTGGATGCGAGTCCCCGAGGGGATCAAACCGGCAAGCATCTCGCGCCGATGTTCCAGGGGCATGTCGCGCAGGTCATTACCATTGAAGTGAAGGAGATCGAAGGCCACGAAATAGAGGTCATGCTGGCGACGGGTAATCGCCCTCCGCAAAGCAGCGAAATCGGCGAGACCAGTTTCATTCGGAACGATAATCTCCCCGTCGACGATCGCGCTTTCGACAACAAGCCCTTTCGCCGTCTCGACCAAATCGGGATACTTCGCCGTCCAATCCATTCCGTTGCGCGTGAAGATGCGCGTGCCCGCTTCGTCGATGATGATTTGCGAGCGGTAGCCGTCGAACTTGACCTCGTGGATCCAGTCGCCTCCTTCCAATGGCTTGTCCACCAACGTCGGCATCAACGGCGCGATAAACTTTAAACGCATGAACGGCACTCACGAGACCGCCATTCAATCCGCCTGGCTATATTAGGTTCCGTAAATAAACGGTGCGGCCGATCGGTAGGCCGGAACGTACCGACTCCGCAAAAAACTTTGGAACCGTTGCAGAAATAACGCATTACAGATGCAGCGGTCGATTCCTCAGGATGCAGCCGCTGGGACACTCCCCAAGTGAAAGCCCGCTGCCGGTCCCCTCTCGCAGCGGGCTTTTCATTCGCTTTGCTGGGGCGGGCTGCGGATCGCGCAATAAAGCCCGCGCCTCGCCGCCGGAGAGCGCGGGCCCGGTCGGGTTGAAAACCCGATCTACAGCGGGCAGTGAGAGGGGCATGCCCACTGGTCACAGACAATTTTCAGAACTCGCTAAAGTTCCGCCGATGGCTGCCCTGGGTGTCCTCGCCCGCCGATGAAGAGCATGGCCCGTTGGGGGGCCTGTGAATTGAACGCAAGAAGCCCGCCGCACCTTTCAGCACGGCGGGCGTCAGCCTGAAGAACGTGTCAGTCGTAGACCTTCACAATCTTGCGGGTAGATGGGTCGACCAAGACGGTTCGGCCATCGACGATTACGTAGCGGTACTGAACGTCCGGCACCTCGTAAAGCTCAACTGTCTCGGGCAGAGCTGTGCCGATGTTGAGCTCCACGCCGAGAAGGCTGATGGATGCCATCGGTTTCTTTTTCACGTATTCCCGGATCACAGTTTCATGCTCGGGCTGGATGATAACGTCCTGCGCGGCGGCGGCGCTGACACCAACGAGCAGAAGGATTCCTGCCGCGGCCGCGGAAAGGTGATTTCTCATATTACCTCCTCCAAGCAAACTCCACTGCGGCGCTTCATTGCTGCCGCGACGGGTTGCTTAGCTTGAACGGGTGCGGAGCAATTCTTGTTCCACTGGCAGTGCGCGAATCCGCTGAACTTGATTAATGCTTGAGAACGATTGCGGCATCGCCATGCGTGCCGATTGGCCGTCAGGCGCTCCAGTGGACTCCTGGCCTTGGCCTACCTGGGCCTGCTACTCGCCATCATGGGGGTCTTCTGATTGTCGTTCACGGGGGCAAGGATGGCGTCTGGATCAAGCCCGAGAGCTTGAAGCAGGGAAACGGCGTCCGGGTCGTCGCAGTAGACCTCGGGTCGATCGGGAGCAAACCAGCGGGCGAAATAGACCGGGTTTTGTGTCAAGGCGGCGTAGGCGGAAGCCATCTTGCCAGCGTCGATTATCCTCGCCTGCACAAGCGATTTCAGAACTGTCTGACGAGGCGGCGGCGTTGGCTCTGGGCCGGTGAACTTCTCACCATCGAATGAAAAGCCGGCGAAAACGTCGTCGGGAACCTTTGTCCATCCCGGCTCCGGGCCGCCTTCGAAATAGGGCAGATCGTACGAAATCGAATCCACCATGCCATCGATGATGCGAGCATATTTCATGTCGTCCTCCAGAACTTCACCCGGGCGTAGACTTCGGTTCCCTGCGAAAGAGCCAGGCCAAGACCATTCGCAGGGTTGGCATTGGCGTAATACTGGATCGCAAAGGCCTTGCTGGCGACGACCGCAGCGCCGCCCGTCGATATCCCGCCTGAGTTCGGGCTGCCGTTGCCATGGGCTACAACACCCATTCCGGCGGTTGTGGCATCGGTCATGTTTTGCAGACGTGAGCCGAAAATGGGGACGGTATACGAGGTAATCTCCCATTCGACCCAGCCATCGACGGTCGGGGTGAACTCGTTTGAGGAGATCGACACAAGGCCTGACGGGTCGCGAACTTCGGTGTTGAGTGCGTGCGTTGTCCAGGTCGTAGCGACCGGCGTTCCGCCTCCTGTCCCGGACGACTTCTGATCCTCCATAACTGCATCAGGAGTGCCGCCGACACGAGCCGAGCCGACATAAAAGCCGCCTGAAGCGGTTGCCTTGTCGCTGTCATCGATCGTGACGCCCGAAGGCTGTGTTGCGCCCTTTGTGCCGTCAAAGCGCGGGACAGTGTTGTCAACGGTCGTCGCCGGCCCCTTGGCAAAAACAGCTTGGGCTGCGCCATCGCCAACCACTATTCGATTATCGTCAGTATCCCACTGGATATCGCCTTCGGCAGTCGGTGCCGGTGCCGCGCTCTGCTTCAAGGTCAGCGTTGCGGATGCGATCGTACCGCCATTAACCGTCGGGCTGGTCAGCGTCTTGTTGATGAGCGTCTGCGGGTCGGTCAGAGTGACGAAGCTAGAATGATCCGTCGCATCGAAGGTTACAGCGATATCGTCAGTGCCGATCACCGGCTCATCGGTCGTGAATATAAACATCCGGCTGGCGTTGACCGTCCCAACCTGGGTGCGAACCGTCGTTCCCTTCTGCATCGTGCGTGCGGTGCGCGCATCTGCGGCCCGATACCAGGTGCCTTCGGACGCGGCGTAAATCCCGTTTTGCGTGCCGTCGGTCTGATCCTTCACGAGGACGCGGTCGCCAACCTCAGTCACGACGCCATCGATCGTCAGCAAGCCGCCGGCTTCGACCCCGATCGGGCCGGTCGTGGCAAGGCGGACAGGCTCTCTCTCACCCGTCAGGAGTCGAACGGCAGCAGTTGCAGGTCTGGCCATGAAATAGGCTCCTATCTGGGTTTGGCCTGTTTGGCGTCCGGCACGCCCATGGCGTCACCTGTGGCTGTTTTCTGAAGCGTGCGTATGTAGAAAGCTTCTGCATGGCTGTCAGAAGGCCCCGAATGGGTCGAGGGGCTTAGATGCGATGCTATGCTGGCCGTATTGCTTCTTGCGGTTGCGTTCGACGCGGCGCGTGTAGCCGGGCGAAGCCACTTCCCGCATTGAACTCAGGAACAGGTAATCCAGCGTCGGCCGGACATAGAACAGGTTCGCGAAAATCGTGTTCTGGGTGGCAAAATTCAGCAAATCGGCGAATCTCACTTCCTCGTCCGGGCTCAATCCGGCATCGCGGGCCTTCAGGAAAAGGTCGCCAAGGTCAGCGATTGCCCCGATGGTGGGGCCGGCGGCGGTTTCGGTAAGCCCGCAGTGGAATTTATGCATCGATTTTCTCCAATAGCTTTGCCGCTTCCACGATGGCTTCAATGTCCACAGGGCGCCAATTTGGGCCGATCGGCTTGGTCGCGCCTCCGCAGAACCAGGGCGTCATCAGGTCGATCGCGGCCTCGAGGTTGGCGTCCTGTTCCTCGGTGTTTTCGAGCATCCAAGGGGTTTCCTTGGCACCGACGATCAGGTGCATCGCCTCCATGTGGGCTTCCTCCACCGCAAGCACGATCGGCGGCTCAAGCTGGCCCAGCATGTAGGCTTTCCGGCCGGCGCGGGTTGTGGTCGTGCCGAGAAACATCTTGACGACGCCAAGCCAGCCGTTGCCGTGCAGAGAGTGAGCCAGGCCCTGCATCGGACCGGTTTTTTTCAGCACTACAGCGACCAATTGGCCCGGATGAATCTCCGGCGTCGGGTCTGCCTCCAGTTCGGCGCCGGTCGGGACAAAGCCGCCCATGCAGTGCCCCTCTGTATGAAACGAGTAGGTCATGGTCAGTCACCGCGCCCGGTGTGGAATGCGGCGTGATGCTCGATTCCTTTGATCTCGGCCGCCTCACCCACAGGGTTGCCGACCGCTGCGCGACGATCCAGGACGCCGCCAAGGGTGAGGAACGACAGCAGCATCTTGTCGGCCTGCAATGCCTTGCGGCTGGCCCGGTTTGGCACTGCGGCGCGTGGGCCGCTCATTGCCTGCCTACGTACCGATGTGACGTTGACCATTAGGTCTCGCCGGCCGGCGGCTTCAAGGCTGCCGTTCGCCGCCCCGAGCGAGATGGAAAGCGCATCCACCTTGAAAAGCTCGCCGCGCATTTCCTCGATCAATTCGTAGACTCGGTGCAGATGGCCGCCGAGAGCGTTCGCCTTGGCCTTCGCATCCTTGCCAAGGGCCACGACATCAACCGCTGCCTCATTCCTGGCCGCCTCAATGCGTCGCTCGTCAGCAAGCCCAATTGCCTTTTCGTAAAGGCCAATTTCGGAATTGCACTCGGCAAGCGCCGCACGGACTTCCGCCAGATCGCCATCGCCGAAGATCGCCTTGTCCTCGGCTTTTTCGAGCTCGGCCTTGCGTGCGATGGCCGAATTAAGGTCGGTATCCAGCGCGGAAATTACCGCGGCGAACTGGGCGGAGGTACGGGCAGCGTGCAACGCCACGGAATGAGCTGACAGCAGCATGGTCATTTCTTCGAACCTTTCGCGGTGCGCGCCTTTGCCTTGGCAACGGCTTGTTTCTGGGCCTTTCGCAGCTTGGCCGCGTTCGCGGGGGCTGAGTTGGTCGATGCAGACATTTCTGCCTCCTATTTCGGGTTCATCGGAAACCAGGCATCCAGCTGTTCGCCGGCCTCTTTGCAGAGCAGGATCGCCTTGCGCGGATCGGCACGGCACAGATTGGCAATTGCCGTCAGGTTCGGGATCTTGCCGTCCTTGTCGCGCTTGAACGGATTGGTGTCGGTGATGGGGGTGTTCATCAGCGGTACTCCGAAAGTGGGTCGGTAAAGATGGGCTTCGGCTTCGGGCCGTAGTAGTAGGTCCGCTTGGCGGCTTCCGCGTTCGGCGCATTGACGATGGCGCCTAGTGCGGCATTGGCGAGGTCGTCGGACATCCCGCGCATGTGATCGACCGCATCGCGGCCGGAGCGCATCGTGCGCCGCTCAAGCTGGGAAATCTGTCCGACAAGGCGAGGGTTATCGAGCAGGACAGCCGATCGCGCCATCAGTGCAGGCAACGCATCCAGGTAGAGTTCGCTGCGGTTGCGCTCACTCGGGACATACCTGACACCGACCTTGTCGAAGGCTTCCTTCACCCATCCGACAGCGTAGGCATCGCCCTTCACGGACGTGCATTGGTAAGCCTTCAGGACGGCGGCAAACTCGTTCACAACGTCAGTTGGCGAGAATGGCGCCTTGACCTCGCGAAGGCAGTCCAGAACAGCCCTGGCACCCTCACGATGGCCAATCGCCAACGTCATGCTGTCACTGGCACCTGAGCTCGGGTCGCAAAAGGCGGTGTAGCGGTAGTCGCGAACATAACCGCGCTCGTACACTCCGGGCTCGATGCAGGCCTCGACAACGCGACGGTCGATGTAGTTCGACAAGTCGCCTCGAAACTCGGCATCCCACTCAGCCGACGCCGATTCGGGGTCTTCGCGGTGTGCCTGCTCGATGATTGTGTGATCGATGGTCGGATTGAACGTGGCTGTTGGCGCCTTGACGACGAGGACATTGGCGATGTTCTGCCCAAAGCCGTCCTGAAACTTGCTGTAGAGCAGGCCAGCTTGCCGATATGGGGAGGAAATGCCGACCAACAGGCCGCCCGTCGTGGACAACGCCGGGATGACGGCTCTGAAGGTTTCGACGTCGGGCGCGCTGCTGCTTTCATCGCGCCAAAACGCCACCTCGTCAAAAATGCACGCCACCAGGCTCCGGCCCCTGACTGTCCGGTAGCTACTCGAATGCACAGCGATGGCGATGTTGCCGGCAAGCCGGATCTCGTCGCTCGTCGTGGTCTCGATCAGGCCGGAGAGGATCGGGCTGCTCTCGAAGAAGGCAAGAATGTAGCGAAAGACAGCGTTCGCCTGCGCCTTGCTGGCGGCAAGCACCAGGACCGTGCCCACTTCGCCGGGGCTAAGCTTCGAATGGTCAATGCCGAATGCTGCCATATAGGCGGCTGTAGCGGCGGCCATGCGCGATTTGCCGCTTCGCCTGCCTACGATCGCCCAAAGCTCGCGGACGCGCTTCTCGGGCACGTCCCTGGCCCCGGCAACCTGCTTGAAGGTGGCAAGGTCGCTTTCCGTCATCGGCAGAGCGAAAGCGGCGCGAAGGACCGCAATCCATGTGTCCCATGTCGGCGACGTGCCGAGTGCAGCGCCAAGCAGGTTCGGATCACGCAAGGCCCGATCGATGGTGATGTTTTCGAGGCTCATGATGCCGCGCCTGCATATTGGGTGGCGGCGTAGTCACGCAGCGTTGGGGTAATGTCCTTCAGTGCCCGGCGCTCAAGCCCTAGATCCGCCAGGAGCCGGCGCTGGGCATTGGTCAAGCTCATGAACTCGTTGATGTCGATAGGCTTGCCTTCGAGATAGTTGGCAGCGGCATCCTTCAGCATGGCGCCGAGGCAGGCCACGTTGTCGATTAGCTCCAGCTTCATGACGCTGAGATTGGCCTTGCCGCCAAGATCGGAGGCCAGGCTGTCACGCAGTTCGAACACCACGCGGGCGGCAGTCGTGCGGCGGTCCAGATCGGCCAGCGTCTTAAGCCGCACCTTCTGCCCACCTTTCGGAGGGGATTCGCTTTCAATGTCGCTGGTATCAGCCTGCACTTTTTCGCCCACCATGTTGCCCTAATGTTGCCCCGAAACGAAGCAGTCGCGCGATCATGCAGCTAAAAGCCTTGAAAAGCAAGGGATGCAGGCATGTTGATCAACCGGTTGCTAGCCGGTTTTCGCTCAAAATGGGTGATTTTCACCATTCTCTGCCCGGCAGAAAAAACGGTCTCCCGGCAGAAAAAACGGTCTCCCGAACGAGTGTCTCACGAGGGTTTGATCGCCCATTTCCAGATTGCTTTTGCCGCACCTGAAATCTGCAACACTTGCCTGCCCCGCCCCACCCCACACCCCTATAAGGGTGGTGGTGAGGCAGTGCATTTGCCGCAGTTGCCGCACCTTGCCGCACTAGTGGGTGAGGCAGTGAGGCAAACATGGTGGACAAGTTGCCCGTGACGTTCATGCGGGCTCCCCACAGGCATAGAACAGCTTGTTCATCCGCTTGGCGTCAGCGCGGGTTTCCAGGATGATGGCGCCGGTATCCTGCCACGTCCGAAGAATGCCCTTGATCTTCGCTCTAGCGGCCTTCTGCTGCCCTGTGCGCTCGTTTGCCTTCCTGCCTGCGCCCACATCGAGGTCGAGGACGGTTGCCACGGCAATGCCGCCCCATTCAGGCGATTGCTCGCTTTCCCTGTAATCGCTGCTGGCGAAGAGGGCCTGGACGCGTCGAAGATGATCGGGCGTCACGTCATCGAACGGATTGGGCGGGGTCCATTTGTCGACGGCAGCAACATTGTCGCCATTGGCCAGCGGCACGGAAACTAGCTGATACCAGTCTCGCTTATCTGCCGGCGGCGCCATGTTCTGCTTGTCGGCGAGCATGAAGAAGAATCGGCGCGCCTCGTCGACCCCAAGCCGCGTTGCTTCCTCTTCGGACATGCGGTTGATGACGCGGACAGCCCGGCAACCATCGACAAAGGCGCTGCCGCCCCTGGCGCTGTCAGCCGATATGGCGTCGCCATTGAGCTTGCGGGAATGGTGCACCAGCTCGACCGAACAATTGCCCCTCCCGGCAACACGTCCCCACGCCTTGACCGCGGCGTCGATCGCAGCGTTGTCATTCTCGGGCAGGCCATGGCTGCTGACGAACGGATCGATAATCAGGACGTCGATGCCGTTGGCGTCGATCTCGGCAACCAGGGCGTCAATGACCGGCTCGGCCACAGTGATGGCGTCTTTGACCTTGCGGGCGATCACCAGCGGCGTATCCCGCCCCGAATTGACGAATAGCCTGCCGGCGAGGTCATGCGGGTTGATGCCGTGATGCACAACGGATGCTGCGAAGCGGCGTTCAACCTCTTCGGTCGGGTCTTCAAGATTCCAGATCCATGCCTTGAGGGATGCAAGGTCGGGTTTGATTCCAAGGAGATCGCGCCCCGTCACCATGGACAGCGCTTCGGTCTGCACCACAGACGTTTTCCCCATGCCGCCAGGGGCAACAGTGCCGGTGACATAGCCGCGAATGTAGTGGCCGCCGAACAGCCATCGACGCGGCGGGATGTCGGCCGGCTCGCGCCAGACGAACGGCGCTGCCGTGATCCGCAATTGAGATGGGCTTGGCTTGCCTTCATAATCAACACCACGCCAGGGATCGTCCATGCGCGCCGCGATTGGGTCTGTGTGGCTGTAGTTCATTGGTCAATAAGTCCGTTTCTGCCGGCGGCGGTATTCGCGCGCAGCCTCGGCGATGAAATCCGGCACGGCCGGCGCCGAGCTCGGCCTATCCCTGCCCGCCCATTCGGCAAGCAAGGTTGCGGCGCCGTCCTGAAGACCGTCGAGCAGCCGGCAGTGATAGCCGTGATCGTCGAGGCGAAACTGCGCGTCCATCAGGCAGTTGCGAGCCACGCGGACGGCGGCGACGACGGTGCCAGGAACAGGTTCATTGTGTGGGATGTCGACGCCGCCGCTCATGCTGCCTGCCCTCCAAGTCGGGCAAGCTCGACCACGACACGCGCCGTCGGCGCCGGCAGACGCCAGCGGCGGGCGATTGTTGCGATTGCGAACTCCGTTGCAGATCGGCTGAAGGTCGGATAGATTGCTGCTAGGTTGCCTTCGGAAGCACCGGTTCTATCAACGCCGTTCCCGACTGCCATCGGGGCGGCGTTCCCATTTTCAGGAGGCCCCATTTGCGCCTCCAATCGTCTCTGCTGCGAACCGGGCAAGCAAAGCCGCTTCGGCGCGACCGTGATCTTTCTTGCGGCTGAAATGGATGCTCGACGGCCAGTAGCGAAGCGCCAGCGCGCGGGCCTTCTCCTTGTCACTGTCTAGACGGAAATGCTTTTTCCAGCGACCAGGGGTGACAAGGTGCATTGGGACGTTGAGCGCCTGCACCACGCCGCGAACGACGCCGTAGGCGACGCCGAACTTGAAAGTCGACGAGACGCCCTGTTTCGGCATAGGCCCGACCTGCTCGATGATGGCGACGGTGGGAGCCATTTGCACGATGCGGTGCGCCAATGTGACCGCGTCGATCTCGCCGCCGGCTAGCGGAACGTCTTCAGCGCCGATTAAGTCCGGTCGAGACGGAAAATAGAAGGCAATCGCACCGGACGCTCCGGGATCAATGCCAAGGATGCAAAGCTCTGGCGCGCTCATGCCGACCTCGCCTTGATGAGGTTTGCGGCGGCGATCGCCATGCAGGATTCCTTCGCACTCAAGCCGAAGCGTTCGCGCAGGAGCGGCACCGCCGGCCTTTCACGCTGCCGAACTGGCGTGGTCGCAAGCCAACGGGCAGCCTCGTCGATCGTGGGATTGTCGTGATGACCAATGCCAGTCATGCCGCCACCTGGTCGCGCTGGTCGACGCGGGCCTTGATCCACGCATCGATTTCAGATTCGAGGAAAGCGCGGCGGCGCGGCGAGAGGTACACCGGCTGCGGAAAGCGATGTTCCTTGATCAGCCGATCGATGTAGTTACGGCTGTAGGTGATGCCTTTGGCGGGTAATTCATTGAGAGGGATAAGGGGCATGGGGTGCTTCCTTGTGGCTGCTGCTGATCAAGTACGTTCTACGTACTTATTTAGACAAAAAAACACCTCACCGGAGTACGGCAAGGTATCTATCGAGACGCATTACATGGCAGCCGCCAGCCTGATCGGTCGCCTTTTGAAGAAAGGCGCCAAGGGCTTGCATCTGCTTTTCTGGTGAGATGGAAGGGTCAACTGCATGAAACGTGGTTGAGAAGGCTTTGTAACCGACGTCGGCGTAGCTGGCCATGTAGGCGGTCATCCTGCCGGCGATGCATTCCTCGAAGATCACGTCGAAACGCTGCATTAGTGTTCGGTAGTGGTCTGCAAGCATCTTCAACATGCCGATCGAGATCCGCAACTCAGCCCGTCTGGCGATCAGCACCGCGATGATGGCTTCGTTACGAGAAAAACGTCGATGAACTCCAGTGCCCGCCCGTTCTGTCTCGACATCGGCATGGATGACGCCGGCCTCAGCCCACAGTTGCACCGACCGGCGCTTGGAGTCGGTGATCTTGGTCAAGTCGGCAAGGCTGTAGTCGGTCATCGAAAAACCACCCATTAAGTACGTAATACGTACTTGTCACGTTCGCCGATGTCAAGGGGTATGGCATGGCTTTAGTGGTTCCTTGTGGTTTATGACGCCATCGCCGAGATCGCGACAACATTGGAGGCCTTTCCCCGGCCTGTCAGGGCGGCAAGGGCACCCTCCCAGCGCGTCAGGGCGTCCCGCTTGACCTTCAGCCGTTCGGACTGGTTGTACGTCCTGACAAGCGCCGTAGGCACATGCCCGATAACTGCCTCGGCCACCTCGTCCATCACGTCGAGCTCGGACAACCGGGTGCGAACCGTTCGGCGGATGTCGTGATTGACCCAGGCCGGCAGGGTCGCCTCGGGATCGTCTTCCCGCAACACCGCGAGCATGGCGGCAATAACCCGCAGCTTGACCTTGTGGCCGATGGTCACCGGCTTCGCGCCGTCGAGCGAGCAAAGCCAACTGTCGTTCTTTTTGCCAAAACGCGGCAGACCTTTGATGATTTCCACCGCGTCATCGGTAAGAGGAACAGCGTGGTCGCGGTCTGACTTAAACCGCGCCGCTGGGATCGTCAGAACCTTCTTGTCGAGATCGATTTCCGACCATGAGGCCCGAGCGATGTCATTGAGGCGTTGCCCAGTCAGAAGCAGCAGCCGATAGACAGACGCCTCAACAGCGCCCACGCCTTTGGCCGTGCCGTCGGTCACCTTCCACAGCGTTCGGATCTCGGTGTCGGTCAGGACGCGTTTTCGTGACGACTTCTCGCCGATCGCCGTTCTGACCTTTTTGGCGCGGTAGGGTGAGGCGTCTATCAGCTCGTCATCCACGCACCAGTTGAAGACTGTGCCGATCTTTTGCGCCATATTCAGCGCCTGCCGGGTGGCGCCGCGGTCGTTGATCTTTTCGAGCACGGCCATGATGTCGGGATTGCGGATCGCCCCGACGTCCTTCCCACGCCAGACCGGCAGGCATTCGCGCTTGAAGTCGTTGCGGTCTTCCCTCCACTTTCGAATGCCATCCCGCTTACGAGCCCGGATGAAACGCACCAAGACGCGCTCGAATTGTCTGGCGCGCCGCCCGGCCGCTCCCTTGTCCTTCTCGCGTTTCTCGGCTTCCGCCTTCTGGCGGGCCTCCTCTTCCTGTTCCTTGGGATCTATGCCCCTGGCAATGAGTGCTGCCCACTCCCGCGCTTTTGTCCGCGCTCCGTCCAGCGACATGATGTCGTACTCGCCAAGCGCCCTTCGCGCTGGCTGCGCCGCCTTACCATAGCGGGCGATGTAGATAAAACTAACCTGGCCCGCTTTCATCTTCGAACCGTTCGCAGGCGCCTTGTCCGTTACGCGGACGCCCATGTTCGGCACTTGCGCATCCATTATCACATAGCGTTTGCCAGCATCGGCCGGCCTCAAGGCCTTGAGGCGGATGTCGGTAAGGTTCTCGCGGGGCATCTGTCTCTCCGGGCAACATTGGGGCAACGGATTCGCTGTACTGCCTACGTTGCCCTAGTGTGCGCTAAAGTGCAACTGAGAACCTATGTCCATTGAAAATAAATAGCTTTATCGATGGAGACCAACCGGTAGTGTGCGCTAGATGGCACTGCAAAGAGCGGCTGTTAACCGGTTGGTCGCTGGTTCGAATCCGGCCCGGGGAGCCACCGTCTTTTCGGTCCATTCTGGACACATAGG